>CAZADG010000001.1:0-39228 GCA_964483865.1 uncultured Mycobacterium sp.
GAGGACTTCTCCAGCGTTACGCCCAGTCGGTAGACCGAGATGCGAGGGACGGGAAGAGTGGAACGGTATTACTGGTTCGACCTGGCGTTGATCTTCGTTCTGCTTCTCCTCAACGGGCTGTTCGCCGGCAGCGAGATCGCCCTTATCTCGCTCCGCGAGGGACAACTGCGGGCTTTGGAGCGCCGGCCCGGGCGTCGTGAACAAGCCCTCGTGCGCTTGGCCCGTGACCCCAATCGATTCCTCGGCACTATCCAGTTGGGCATCACACTGGCCGGATACCTCGCTTCGGCCACGGCGGCGATCACCCTGGCCGAGCCGCTGGTTCCCTCGTTGACGGCTTTTCTCGGCGGTGCCGCAGAGGTGGTGGCGATCACGTCCGTCACTGTCGTCCTCGCTGTCGTGAACATCGTGGTGGGTGAACTGGCGCCCAAGAGGGTGGCTATGCAGAACGCCCAACGCTGGGCGCTGGCTGTCGCCATTCCTCTGGATCGTTTGGCCAGCCTCACAAAACCGGTGGTGTGGTTAATGGGCGCCGCGACCGACCTGGTGGTTCGCATTTTCGGCGGAAACCCGAAGGCCGCGACCGAGCAGCTCTCTTCTGAGGAGCTGCGCGAATTGGTCTCGACACACCGGGGACTCACCCGAGAGCAACGCGAGATGATCTCCGGCGCATTGGAGATCCAGGACCGCGTCCTGCGCGAGATCCTCATTCCCCGGCGCGCGGTGATCATGCTTTCCAGCGATCTGCCCACCGGGACGGCTCGAGACGAGCTGTCGAATTCAGGTCATTCGCGAGCGCCCGTCGTTCGTTCGCGTGATCTCGATGAAGTCCTCGGGGTGGTACACCTGCGTGACCTGCTGGATGACGGCACTTCTCTGACAGAAGCGGCCCGTCCTGCGCTTCAGTTACCTGACAGCCTTCCGGTTTCGGAGGCGTTGCAACGATTCAAGACGGAGCGCGAACAGTTCGCGGTGGTGATCGACGAGCGTGGCGGCGTGGCAGGAATCGTGACACTGGAGGATGTCCTCGAGGAGATCGTCGGCGAGATTTACGACGAGACCGACCGCGACGTTCTCGGCGCCAAGTCAATGCCTGACGGCAGTCTCGTCCTGCCGGGAAGCTTCCCTATCCATGACTTGCCTGATCTCGACGTCGAGATCACCGATCTGCCGCGGGGCGACTTCACCACAATCGCAGGGTTGGCGCTCGTTGTCCTGGCACGCATCCCTGACCATCCGGGCGACCGGATCGAATTGACTGACTGGACCATCGAGATATCGGGGGTCGAACGCAACACCATCACCGAAGTGCGACTCAAGCGTCGTCGGGCTCCCGACGACGCAACGCTCCCCGCAGATACCGCCTGACCCCACCGACCGTGCCCAAGGATTGCCCGCGATCACCGGTTGTCGACACTTGGAACGATCCATCGCGATACCGGCCAACCCACCCGCGCCCTACGATCGCCGCGACACGATCTGAAATAGCCAACCCTTTGTAGCCCGTTTGACGGACAATGACACGTCGGCCCGTCCAGCCACCCCCCCGTGCTGGGCGGGCCGACCCTTTTCTCTCAGGCCTTCACCCAGAGGCAGTTACCGGCGAGTTCGACGTAAAACAGTTGAGGCAGCATCTCCAGGGTCAACGTCCTACCCTTCTCCCCTTCAAAGACCTGGGGCTCGGCGAGGACGCCCGCCTCGACCACTGTGGTCTGAGTCGCCTTGCACGTCGCCTCCGGATCCTGCGGTGTGGCAGTCCACCGCCCCGAGGACACATTGGGATTACGCATCGCCTGACCGTGCAGGGTGATCGACGGCCCGTAGCTCAACCAACTGTCATGTGGCGGGAAGGGCGTCTGGGTCGGCGTCCATGCATAACCAAGTCCGGCCTGACGGCAGGTGACATATGTCTGACCGTCCAGCAGAGTCATGGCGTCCGCGAGTTCGGCCGCGCACCCGGCTCCCACCTCCGGCGGCGCCACATCGGCGTTGGCAGCCGCTGGGGAAAGGATCGCCCCGCAGGCGACCAACGCTAGCGCCGTGCCGCGGAATCGCATCATCGTCGGCTCTCCTCAGTTCACCAGCGCAGTCACACCAGTCTCGTGTGCCTCAACAGTAGTCTCGCGGATGACGAACCAGAAGACGGCAGTTTTCCAGGGCAGGATCGACGTCGCCGCCGAGGGTATGTTGAGGACCTAAGCACTGCCGTCCCAGTATCAGCGCTCTGCTGAAAGATCTGAGTGTCCGAGACGTATCCCGTAGTGGTCCGGAAACACCCCGCCGACCGGATCGAAGACGGCACACCCTGCTAGGTCCGGGCGTTGTCGTCGGAATCGCTGGGAGTCAGCTTTCAGCGCAATAGCTTTCCACCCCTGGTGAATTGATGTGCGGCGCAATTCAGCGGAGGGTTTTAGCCGATGATCGGAAGCCGGCGGCGCCGCCTCAACCGGTCGAGCTCCCTCTGCATCACCCGCCGGATACGGCCGTCGATCTTCGAGGGGTCCGGGTCCGGACCCCACTGCGCCGCCACGTCGATCGGCTCCAGCACCTGGCTGACGATCTTCGACGGCAACGGCATATTGATCGGAATCAGCACGCTGAGGCCGAACGGGAACCCGAACGAAACCGGAAGGATGTCGGTGCGCATGACCCGCTTCTCCCACTTGTCCAGGCGCAGCGCCCGCGCGAGCCACCGGCCCCGGCTGAGGAAGATCTGGGTCTCCTGACCACCGATGGATACCACCGGAACGATCGGCACCTTCGCAGCGACTGCCGTCTCCACGTAGCCGATGTGCCCAGCGAAGTCGATGGTGTTCTCCACGGGCGACGGCCGGTAGACCTCCATGTCCCCGCCCGGGTAAACCATCACGGGATTGTTCGTGGCGAGCGCGGCCGCGGCATTGGCAGGGTTGGCCTGGATCACACCGAGGTGCGGAAGGATCTCCGCGGCCGGCCCATGGAACAGGGTGTCATGGCCCAGCGTGTACAGCGGCCTGTCGTAGCCGAACTTCTCGTAGTAGTCGATCGCGAAGATAGCGAAGTCGGGTGTCAGCAGCCCGCCGGAGTGGTTGCCCACCAAAAGGCAGGGGCCGGTGGGGATCCGGTCGAGACCGCGGACCTCCGAGCGGTGGTAGACCTTGAGCACCGGGCGCAGCAAGTCGACGACATGCCGCGTGAGTCCCGGATCCCACCGGCCAACCTGCCCGGGCCGGTGGTCTGCCATGTTGGGTCGGGCCTAGTCGTACAGGCCGTCGATCTTGTCGTGGAAGCTGTCCACCACGACCTTGCGCTTCAGCTTGAGGCTCGGTGTGAGGTCACCGTTCTCCACCGTCAACTCGCGGTCGATGATCGAGAATTTTTTGACCTGTTCCCAACGGTTGAGGTGCTTGTTGAGTTGCTCGACGTAGCCCTCGACGGCCGCGAAGGTCTTGGGATCCCGGGCGATCTCACCGAATGACTTTCCGCCCAACCCATTGCTAGCCGCCCACTCCTTGACGCCGTCGGCGTCGAGGCTGACCAACGCCACACAGTAAGGCTTGCTCTCGCCGTACACGATGATCTCGCTCGCGAAGGGGCAGATGCCCTTGAACTGGGCCGAAATAGCCGAGGGCGCAACGTACTTGCCCTGGGAAGTCTTGAACATGTCCTTCTTGCGGTCGGTGATCCGCAGGAACCCCTCGGCGTCCAGTTCGCCGATGTCGCCGGTGTGGAACCAGCCGTCCGGTTCGATCGTCTCGGCGGTGGCCTCAGGCATGTTGTGGTAACCCTCCATGATGCCCGGACCCTTCAACAGGATCTCGCCGTCCTCGGCGATCTTGACGTCCGTCTGCGGCAGCGTCCAGCCGACGGTGCCGAATCGGTAGGCGCTGGGCCGGTTCAGCGACGACGCCGCCGAGGTCTCGGTGAGTCCATAGCCCTCCAGCACGACGACGCCGATGGCGTCGAACCATTGGGCGATCTGGCGGTCGAGAGCCGCGGACCCGGAGATGAAGAAGCGCAGACGTCCGCCGAAGCGGTCGCGGATCTTGGAGAGGACGAGTTTATCGGCCAGCTTGTATTGGGTAGCCAGCAACGGCGAGACGCTGTGGCCGGCTTGCTTGGCTCGGGACACCTCGACCCCGACCCCGGTGGCCCAGTCGAACATCGTCTTCTTCAGGCCGCCCTCGTTGGCCATCATCTCGTTGATCCGGCCGTGCACCTTCTCGAAGATGCGCGGGACGGCACCCATGATTGTCGGGCGGATGATCGCGAGGTTTTCGACGATCTTGTCGACCCGGCCGTCGATGACGGTCGGGAACCCGATCTGCAGGGGAAGCGCCAGCATCACCTTGCCGAACGCGTGGGACAGCGGCAGCCACAGGTAGTTGAGGTCATTGCTGGACAGAACGCCGAGAGAATCCATGGCCGCGGCGGTGTAGGTCCAGGACTTCTGGAGCAGTCGAACCCCCTTGGGCTTGCCGGTGGTGCCCGAGGTGTAGATCAGCGTGGCGAGTTGGTCGGGCAGGATTGCCTCGATGCGGTCATTGACGGTGTTGGGTGCCTCCGCGAGCACCTGGCGGCCAGTCTCCTCGAGTTCGTCGAGCGTCATCACCCAATCGCCGTCGCCGGCGCCATCGATGACCACAACCTTCTCGACCGCCGGGACCTCGTCGCGGTGTTCCCGCAGTTTGTCAACCTGAGTCTGGTCCTCGGCAATGACAATCCGACTGCCGGAGTTGGCGACGATGTAGGCCACGTCCTCGGCATTGGTAGTCGGATAGACCGTGGTGGTGGCCGCCCCTGCGTTCAGAATCGCGAAGTCGGCGACCACCCATTCGTAGCGGGTTCCCGAGGCCAACGCGACCCGGTCCTCCGGGTTGATTCCGATCGAAATCAGTCCAGCCGCGATGTTGTCCACCCGGTCACCCACCTGGCGCCATGTCACGCTCTCCCACCCGCCACCTGCCTTGGGATACCGGAAGGCCTCGGTGTTCGGCGTCGCTGTGACGCGGTTTCGGAACATCTTCGGCACCGACTCCAGTCGGGTTTCGATTTTGCGGAGATCAACGCGCTCTTGGGATTTATGCAGGCCTGCCATGGTTCGAGTCTAGGAAACCCGCATTCGGCCGCTGCAGGGGATGCCGAAAGAGGGTTCACCAGCGAACCCGCGGTGAGGCCCGGACGCCTGGACCAGAGGAAGGCGTCATTGCCGAACGCCCCCGGCCATCCCGGCCGTTATTCGCGGCTAATGACTCAGCCAACCCGCGGCGGACGCGGTCGCACTCAGCTCAGCGGCGGCGGTGGCACCCCGGGCGGAGCGACGCAGGTGCCGGTTACAGCGTCAAGCAGTGTGCCCGACGGGCACCATCCGGCTACACACTGAAATCCCGGCGTCTGGGCGTCTTCGTGCTGACCGGGCGGACAGCCCCGGGCGGCCGAGGCCGGCGCGATGGGGATCATCCCGACCGCAGCCACAGCGGCTGTCAGGGCTAAGACTGACCTTTGGATCGTCGATTTCATTTCCCCTCCTCGCCTGGACTTTGTGTGCTGCCGTCAACTTCGACGGTAGTGCTCCCTCGGTCGCGGACATGCTGCGTACACAGCAAGGTTTGGTCACGGTTTCGGTGGCCGTGTCAGCATGGTGCGGTGATGGTGATCTCGGTCACGTCGGCCGGCGAAGGTGACGCCGCCGAACTGGCGGCCGTCGCGGCCGCGACGTTCCCCCTGGCTTGCCCGGAGTCGGTCGCCGGCCGGGACATCGCCGCCTTCATCTCCGCCAACCTCTCCGCGGAGCGCTTCGGCGAATATCTCGCCGCCCCCGATCGGGTGATACTGACCGCCACCACCGAGGGTCGAATCATCGGCTACGCCATGCTGATTCGCCATCCCGACGCCATCGAGCTGTCCAAGATGTACGTCCTGGCCAGTCGGCATGGCACCGGGGCGGCTCCCGCGCTGATACGGTCCGCGCTCACGTGGGCCGCAGACACCGGCGCCAGTACCCTGTGGCTGGGGGTTAACCAGAAAAATGCTCGGGCACAACGGTTTTATCGCAAGCACGGTTTCGAGGTGTCCGGCACCCGGACGTTCCGACTCGGCGACAGCACCGAGCACGACTTCGTGATGACCCGGCCGCTCTAGTTCGACTCAACTGGTCAGAGCCAACAGCCGGGAGGTGGCGCGAAGGTACTTCTTGCGGTAGCCCCCGGCCAGCATCTCCTCGGAAAACACGGTGTCCAATTTCGCCCCGGAGGCGACCACCGGGATGCCGGCGTCGTAGAGCCGGTCGGTCAGTGACACCAGCCGAAGCGCCACACTCTGATCGTCGAGTGCGTGCACCCCGGTGATGTGAACCGCCGACACTCCTTCGATCAGGGCCAAGTAGCGCGACGGGTGCATGGTTGCCAGGTGGTCGCAAAGTTGATCGAAATCATCGAGCGTCGCTCCAGGTGTCCGCTCAGCCCGGGCCCGAACCTCATCGTCGGTGAGCGGTTCAGGCGCCGGCGGCAGACCGCGATGCCGGTAGTCCGGACCCTCGATCCGCACAGTGGTGAAAATGCTTGCTAGCGTATTGATCTCGCGCAGAAAGTCCTGCGCAGCGAAGCGGCCTTCGCCGAGTTGTTCGGGGAGGGTGTTCGACGTCGCCGCGATCGAAACCCCACGTTCCACGAGTTGGGACAGCATCCGCGAGATCAGCGTCGTGTTGCCGGGGTCGTCGAGTTCGAACTCGTCGATGCACACCACGGTGTAAGCGCCGAGCAGGTCGATGCACTCGACGAACCCGAAGACACCGGCCAATTGGGTGAGCTCACCGAAGGTGGCGAACGCCTTGGGGTGCTCGGCGGACTCCGGCAGCCGCCAATAGGCCGAGGCCAGCAGATGGGTCTTGCCCACACCGAAGCCACCATCGAGATAGAGGCCCACCCCGGGCAGCGACTCGCGCTTGCCGAACAGCTTGCGGCGCCCTGCCCGTCGTCGCGTCGCCTCCTCGCAGAAACGCAGGCACGAGTCCACCGCTGCGGCCTGGGTGGGCTCGGCCGGGTCCGGCCGGTAGCTCTCGAAACTGACCTCGGTGAATGTGGGCGGTGGAACCAGTTGCGCGATGAGCCGCTGTGGAGAGACGGTGGGATGACGGTCCACCAGACGCTCGGGCATGCTGCAATCGTGGCATGCAGGACAGCGATGCGCCGCGGTTCACGCCGCTCGGCGGCGGCAGTGCGGTGGGTGAGGACGAACTGGCCGCCCTCTACGCCTACCAGGAGCCCCTGACACGACCCTGGGTACGGGCTAACGCGATCACAAGCCTTGACGGCGCCGCCACCACCTCGGGCACCTCCGGCGGCCTAGGTGGCGCCGGGGACCGCTGGCTGTTCGCGGTGCAAAGGGAGTTGGCCGACGTGATAGTTGTCGGGGCCGGCACCGCCCGCGCCGAGAATTACGGCGGCGCCCGGATGACGGTGGCCCAGCGTCGTCGCCGCCAATCCCGCGGCCAGACCGAGGTACCGCCGATCGCCCTGGTCACCCGCTCCGGGCTGCTCGACCACGCCATGCCGGCGCTAACCGAGAGCGAAGTACCGCCGCTGGTGCTGACGTCCGCGACAACTGCCACCAACGCCCGAGCCCTCATCGGCTCCGCCGCGGAGGTGATCAACTGCTCGGGCGCGGACCCCGATCAGGTCGATCCGGCCGTCCTGCTGGACCGCCTCGGGGACCGTGGGCTTGTCCGAGTGCTCACCGAAGGCGGCCCGAGCCTGCTCGGCACTTTCGTGGCGGAATCCCTGCTCGACGAACTGTGCCTCACTTCGGCACCGGTGCTGGTCGGCGGCACTGCGGTCCGGATCGCCTCCGGCACCACCGAGGTGCTGACCTCGATGCGACGCGCGCACGTCCTCACCGACGACGACGGCTACCTGTACTCGCGCTACGTCCGCGTCAGCTGAGATGCCGGTCGCTACTGTGGTGGGCATGCGCGGGCAGGGTCGGGTCATCACGATGCTCAGCGCGACGTTGTTGCTCACCGGTTGCGCACCGTGGCTGGCGGCCAACCCGCGCTTCGCCACCGACTCAGCCCGCAACCCGGGCGTCGCCACGGACACCAGCACTACCTCCGACGGTCCGCCGGCACTGGTCGCACCCGCCAACGAACTGGTGTGGAAGGACTGCACGGGCCGGGGCTTCGGCGACGCCGGCACCAAGCCCTTGCCCGGAGTCTCCTTGGAGTGCACCGAATACGACGCCGACCTCGACCCGGTGGCCGGCGCGACCGGCACCATCACGATCGGTGCGATGCGGGCCCGGTCGGCACAGACCCCGCCGGACGCTGCACCGCTGGTGTTCACCACCGGTTCGGATCTGCCCTCGTCGCTTCAACTTCCGGTCTGGCTCAACCGGACCGGTGGGGACCTGCTCACCCGACATCCGATCGTGGCGGTCGACCGTCGCGGCATGGGGATGTCTAGTCCGATCAACTGCCGCGACCAGTTCGACCGTACCCAGATGCGCGACCAGGCTCAGGGGGAGCCGGGCGACGATCCGGTGGCTAACCTCGGGGCCGTCACCCTAACCGCCACGACCGGGTGTACCGACGCGCTGGCACCGGGTGATTCGTCCTACGACAACGCCCGCGCCGCCGAGGATCTCGAGCGGCTGCGCAGCAACTGGGATATGCCGACGCTGGGCTTGATCGGCGTCGGCAACGGCGCACAGGTGGCGCTGGCTTACGCCGGCTCGCATCCGGAGAAAGTCGCCCGCCTGGTCCTCGACTCCCCCAGCCCGCCCGGCGCGAGCGCCGAAGCGGCTGCCGAGGACCAGGTCAAGTCGCAGCAAAGCGCGCTCGACGAGTTCGCCGCGCAGTGCCTTGCCGCCAACTGCGCGTTGGGGCCGGACCCCAAGGGCGCCGTCGACGGACTGATGGCGTTGGCGCGGAGCGGGCGCGGCCCCGGCGGGATCCCGGCGTCGGTGCTGACCAACGCAATCGTGACGACCCTTGGCTATCCCACCGGCGACCGCGTCACTAACACCGTAAAGCTCGCCGATGCGCTCGCCGCCGCCCGCTCCGGCGACACTAACCTGCTCAACAGCCTGGTCAACCAGGCCGAGGCGCTTCGCGGCACAGACGGCCAGTTCGTCAACTGGTGCAGTGACGCACTGAACCGGCCCAGCCCGGATCGGGTACGCGAACTCGTCGTGGCCTGGGGCAAGACCTACCCGCAATTCGGCGCGGTGGGGGCGCTGAATCTCGTGAAGTGCCTGAACTGGCCTAGCGGCTCAGCACCGAAAGATCCCAAGGATTTGAAGGTCAACGCATTGCTGCTCGGGGTGCAGAACGACCCAATCGCTGGATCGCAGGGCGTCCCCGCCGCGGCCGCGACGATCATCAACGCCGGGTCCAACAGTCGGCGGGTGATGTGGCAGGGCACCGGGCACGGAGCGATCATCTACACCTCCTGCGCCATGCCACCAGTTCTGGCTTATATCGACAGCGGCACTATCCCGCAGACCGACACCTTCTGCCCCGCCTGACCGTCGTCGGCCCCCGCCCGGTGTACGGTGCGGATCGTGGCCCTGACCTCCGGACTGCGCAACGCCTTTCGTCCCCGAACCAGCCCGCCGAGCACCCAGGACGTGGTGCGTACAGCGCTGTGGCCGATCGCGATCATGTCGATCATCCACCGCAGCTACGTCCTGACCAGCAATGGATACATCACCGACGACTGGGCGCCGGTCTACTGGGCGCTGCGCCATTTCCGGGCCAGCGAACCGGTCTATACCGACGTGTTCGCCGAAGTGGACCCGCATTACCTCTATCCGCCGGGCGGCACCCTGCTGATGGCGCCGTTCGGCTACATCGACAGCATCTTTGCGGCACGCAACTGGTTCATCCTGCTCAATACGGTGGCCATCATCGCGGCATGCGTATTGCTGGTCCGGCTGTTCAAGTTCTCCCTGAGTTCGCCGGCACTGCCAGCACTACTCGCGGCCGCCTTCGTCACCGAATCGGTCACCAACACCCTGGTGTTCACCAACATCAACGGCTGCATCCTGCTGCTGGAAGTGCTGTTCCTCGGATGGCTGCTCGACGGTCGAGTCAGCCGCCAGTGGCTTGCCGGCATCGCCATCGGGCTCTCGCTAGTGGTCAAACCGTTGCTGGGCGTGCTGCTACTGCTCCCTCTGCTCAATCGGCAGTGGCGCGTCTTGATCGCCGCGATCGCGGTCCCGGTGGCATTCAACGTGGTGGCCTGGCCACTGGTGGTCGACCGCGGAAACTTCATCCACCGCACGCTGCCCTACATTCTGTCCACCCGCGACTACTTCAACTCGTCAGTGCTGGGCAACGGCACCTACTACGGCCTGCCGACGTGGCTCATCCTGGCCCTGCGACTGTTGTTCGTCGCACTGGCCGCGGGCAGCCTGTGGTTGCTCTACCGCTACTACCGGGAGCGTGACCCGCTGTTCTGGATGCTGACGTCGTCTGGGGTGCTGCTCATCGCGTCCTGGCTGGTGCTCTCGCTGGCGCAGGGCTACTACTCGATGATGCTGTTCCCGTTCCTGATGACGGTGGTGCTGCCCAACTCGGTGGTCCGCAACTGGCCGGCCTGGCTGGCCACCTACGGGTTCCTGACGCTGGACCGCTGGCTGATGTGGCGGTGGCCGACCACCGGCCGGTTCCTCGAGTACATGAAGATCACTTACGGCTGGTCCCTGATGCTGGTCGTGGTGTTCTGTGTGCTGTATTTCCGGTACCTCGACGCCAAGGCCGAGGGTCGGCTCGACAGAGGTATCGACCGGCCGTGGATGACACCCCGGCCACCCCGGCCGGACCGCGCTAACGTGAATGCATGAGCGCCGACCCCGCCCCCAAACTGGAACTGTCCGACGACGAATGGCGTACACGGCTCTCGCCCGAGGAGTACTACGTGCTCCGCCAAGCGGGGACCGAACGGCCGTTCACCGGCGAGTACACCGACACCGAAACCGAGGGCGTCTACCTGTGCCGCGCCTGCGACGCCGAGTTGTTCCGCAGCAACGAGAAGTTCCACTCGCACTGCGGTTGGCCGTCGTTTTTCGACCCGGCCCGCTCCGACGCAGTGATCCTGCGGGCCGACGACTCGATGGGCATGCGGCGGGTGGAGGTGCTGTGCGCCAACTGCCACAGCCATCTGGGGCACGTATTCTCCGGCGAGGGCTACCCGACGCCGACCGATCAGCGTTACTGCATCAACTCGATTTCACTGAAGCTCAACCCGCACTGAGCGTTTCCGCCTTACACCTGCGTCGCAGTTGCCGATCGAACGAGAAAAACCGCAAAACGCCGACGCGCAAGATCACCCGGGCCGCCAACCGCACCGGAAGACCCGCTCTTCTAACGCCGTCAGACGCGCACCGCGGGAGCGCGATTCGATCCACCGGCCAGCTCCAGCACGTCACGGCAGTCTGCTGACCAACTCCTCAACCCCCACCCGTGGACCGGTGAAGAACGGGATCTCCTCGCGCACATGCAGGCGTGCCTCGGTGGCGCGCAAATCCCGCATCAGGTCGACGATGCGGTGCAATTCCGGTGCCTCGAACGCCAGGATCCATTCGTAGTCGCCGAGAGCGAAGGCGGGCACGGTGTTGGCGCGGACATCCTTGTAGCCACGGGCGGCCATGCCGTGGTCTGCCAGCATCTTGCGACGCTGCTCGTCGGGTAGCAGGTACCACTCCAGTGATCGCACGAACGGGTAGACGCAGATGTAGTTGCCCGGTTCCTCGTCTGCCATGAACGCCGGCACATGACTCTTATTGAATTCCGCCGGACGGTGCAGGGCCACGCTGCTCCAGAAGGGGGTGGTGGCCCGGCCCAACGCGGTGGAGCGGCGGAAGTCGCTATAGGTGTGCTGCAGGTCCTCCAGTCGTTCAGCATGGGTCCAGATCATGAAGTCGGAGTCGGCGCGGGTGCCTGCGACGTCGTAGATTCCGCGGACGACCACGCCGTTCTCCTCCTGCTGCTTAAGGAAGGTGGCGGTTTCGTCGATCACCGCGGCGCGGGATTCCTCGTCGTAGCCGAGCGCCCCGGGTCGGGCGGCGAACACCGAGAACATCACGTAGCGGACAGTGGCGTTGATCTCGTCGTAGTTAAGTCTCGCCATGGGTCTATCGTGCCACGCCCAGCCGGGTCGGCAGCGCCCTGGTGAGGCCCGGAACGCTCGCAGCCACAACCGCAAGGGCCGCGACGGTTCCGGGAACAACGGTCGATGCCACCGCGGCGACGACCTTGCTAGTCGGTGGATCGGCGACTTCCAGGACCGCCGGTCGTCATGGTGCCGTGATCCTGTCGACTGCGGCTCTCGCGGCGGCCACACACGCCGGTACCCCGACCCCGTCGAGGAAGTTCCCGGCGACGGCGAGGCCCGGTGGCAGACCGCCGCGTATCTCGGCAACCAGTTCGGCGTGACCGGGGCCGTACTGGGGCAGGGCGTCGATCCAGCGGTGCACCAGCACGGAGATCGGGTCGACGCTGATCCCGAAGACCGTCTGCAGATCCTCGATGGCCCATGACCGAAACTGCTCGTCGGAAGTACTGCGGGCGATGTCGTCGCCGAACCGGCCGAAGGACATGCGCAGCAGTTCGGCATCCCCGCCGCGGCCCCACTTTCGGCTGGACAGGGTGATGGCCTTCGAGTGCAGGTTCTCTCCGCTGGCCACCAGCACCCCGGATTGCGGCGGAAAAGGTGTGCCCGCCGGGACAGCCATGGCCAGCACCGCAGCGGAGGCGACCGCGATCTTGGCGGCGGCCGCGGCGGATCGAGGCGCAATATCGTCGAGGAGCGCTGCCGTCCCCGGTGCCGGGAGTGCAACGACGACGGCGTCGGCGCGCCAGGTCTTTTCGGTGTCGTCGGCCAGGGTCCAACCGTCGAAGTCCGCGTACATGTGGTCAATGGCCGTCGGTACCCACTCGAGTGCGCTGCGGGCGATCAGTTCTTCGAGCAGCACCCGGTAACCGCCGGCGATGGCACCGAACACGGGCCCGCTGGTGCTGCCCGGCAGTGCGCGGCGAACCGCCGCGGTCAGACTGCCAGCCCCGGCGTCGAGGGCGGCGGCCACGGTGGGAACCGCCGACCGGATCCCGATGGTCGCTGCCGAACCGGCGTACACCCCCGAAAGCATCGGATCGATCGACCGGGTGACCACCTGTTCGCCGAAGCGTTCGCCGACCACCGCGGCCACCGACGGGTCCGAACCGGGCTGCCAGTGCAGCGGGTGGTCGGGCTCGGCTGCCATCTGGGCAACGGTGGCCTGGTCCACCAACCCGATGACCGACTCCGCCGAACTGGGGACACCGTTGACCGCGGTCGGAGGGAGTGGATGCAGCCGGCCTTGGCTGTAGATGGTGGGCCGCACCCCTGTGGTGGTGATCTGCCGATCGCCCAGACCCAGTTCGGCCAGCAGTGCGGGCACCTCCGGCCGGCGAGCCACGAATGCCTCGGCGCCGATGTCCATCGGCTGACCGCACAGCGTCTCGGTGCGCAACACACCGCCCAGTCGGTCGGCCGGGTCGAACAGCTGGATGACCGCCTCAGGGCCGGCGGCACGACGAATCTGGTAGGCAGCGACGAGGCCCGATATCCCACCGCCCACAACGGCATAGCAACTCACAGCGAGTGCACCAGCGCCGCCAGGTCGGTGAGCACTCCGGGATCGGTGGCCGGCAGCACGCCGTGCCCCAGGTTGAAGACGTGACCGGCAGCACCGGCGTCGACGGCCCGCCGGCCGTCGTCGACCACCGCGCGGGCCGACTTCTCGACCACCGGCCAGTCAGCCAGCAGCACCACGGGGTCGAGGTTGCCCTGCAATGCCTTGCCGGGTTCAATCCGCCCGGCCGCATCGGTCAGCGACGTCCGCCAGTCCACCCCGACGACGGTCGCGCCGGCCTGGCCCATGGCGCCCAGCAGTTCGGCGGTACCGACCCCGAAATGCGTCATGGGAACGCCGTATCCGGCCAGGTCGGCGAACACCCGGGCACTGTGCGGCAACACGTAGGTGCGGTAATCGGCCAACGACAGCGTTCCCGCCCAGGAGTCGAACAGCTGGATGGCGTCCACCCCGGCGTCTAGTTGAACGCGAAGGAAGTCGATGGTGACACCGGTCAGGGTCTCCATCAGAGCATGCCAGGTAGCGGGTTCGGACAGCATCATCGCCTTGGTGCGCTCGTGGAGCTTGCTGGGTCCCCCTTCCACCAGATAGGACGCCAGGGTGAACGGCGCCCCGGCGAAACCGATCAGGGGAACCTCTCCGAGCGCGTCGACGAGCAGGCCGACCGCCTCGCCCACCGCGCTGACACTCTGCGGATCGAGGATGCCAATGGTCCTGACGTCGGCCTCGGTGCGCACCGGATTGGCGATCACCGGCCCGACGTCGGCCACGATGTCCACGTCCACCCCGGCCCCGCGCAACGGCACGACGATGTCGGAGAACAGGATCGCCGCGTCGACGCCGTGCCGGCGGATGGGCTGCAGGGTGATCTCGCAGATCAGCTCCGGGTCGAAGCAGGCCTGCATCATGGTGTTCTTGGCTCGCAGGGCGCGGTACTCCGGCAGCGAGCGGCCGGCCTGGCGCATGAACCAGACCGGGATATGGGCGGGTTTACGGCCAGTGACGGCGGCCAGGTATGGCGCCTCGGGCAGGTGGCGGCGGGTGCTCACTGGCACCATGCTGCCACGGCGCGCCTGAATGCACGTCCCGCCGGATGGGGCTAGCGTCGATCGAGTGACAGAAGCGGAGCCTGAGCAGTTCCGCGAGGCAGTGGCGGCAATGAACGCCGCGCAGGTGCGGCCGGAGATCGAGCTCGGCCCGATCCGCCCACCTCAGCGCCTCGCGCCGTACAGCTATGCGCTGGGCGCCGAGGTCCGCAAGCCGGAGGTCGACATCATCGCGGAGAGCCCCGAGGGCGACGCCTTCGGCCGGCTGATCCTGTTGCACGACCCAGAGGGCGCTGACGCGTGGGACGGCACCATGCGCCTGGTGTCCTACATCCAGGCCGACCTGGACCCCAGCGAAGCGGTGGACCCGCTGCTGCCCGAGGTCGCGTGGAGCTGGCTGGTGGATGCGCTTCAGGAGCGCACCGAGCACGTCGCCGCGCTGGGCGGAACCGTCACCGCGACTACCTCAGTGCGGTACGGCGACATCTCCGGACCGCCGCGGGCCCACCAACTCGAGATGCGGGCGTCGTGGACCGCGACCACGCTGAGCCTGGGAGCACATGTGCAGGCCTTCTGCGAAGTGCTCGAGCACGCGGCCGGGCTGCCGCCGGTCGGCGTCACCGACCTGAGTTCCCGCTCCCGCGCTTGACCATGCCGGAAACTGAAGACACCCCGCCCCCAGTCCTGCTGGAGTGCCCCGCCGAAGGGGTGCCCCCGCTGGCCTCCAGCGTCGACGAGATTGCCAGGGCCGCAGAGAAATTGGCTTCGGGTAGCGGGCCTTTCGCCGTGGACGCCGAGCGCGCCTCGGGTTTCCGGTACTCGAACCGCGCCTACCTGATCCAGATTCGTCGAGCCGGCGCTGGGACGGTGCTGATCGACCCGGTCAACCACGGCAGCAGCCCGATCGACACCCTGCAACCGGTGGCCGAGGTACTCGCCTCCGACGAATGGATCCTGCATGCCGCCGACCAGGACCTGCCCTGTCTGGCTGAGGTCGGCCTTCGACCGCCGAGGCTGTACGACACCGAACTGGCCGGCCGCCTGGCCGGCTTCGAACGGGTCAACCTGGCCGCCATGGTGGAACGTCTGCTGGGACTGGGTCTGGCCAAGGGCCACGGTGCCGCCGACTGGTCCAAGCGTCCGCTACCGGCCGCCTGGCTCAATTACGCCGCCCTGGACGTCGAAGTCCTCATCGAACTTCGCGAGGCGGTGACCTCGGTGCTGGTCGAGCAGAACAAGATCACCTGGGCAGAAGAGGAATTCGAGCATCTCCGCGGCGTGGAAAGCTCCCCCACCCGCCGGGATAGGTGGCGCCGCACGTCGGGCATGCACAAGATCCGCACACCGGCGGGCCTGGCCGCGGTACGCGAGCTATGGACCGCCCGGGATCGCATCGCCCGAAGCCGCGATATCGCACCCGGACGGATTCTGCCCGACTCGGCAATCATCGCCGCCGCGGCTGCCGATCCGAAAACTGTCGAGGAACTGCTGGCGCTGCCCATCTTCGGCGGCCAGAAGCAACGACGGTCCGCCAAGGTGTGGCTCGATGCGCTCGCGGTGGCACGCAGCACCGATCAACCGCCGGAGAGCTCCGAACCGGTGACCGGTCCTCCCCCACCGGTGCGGTGGGCGAAACGCAAACCCGAGGCCGCGGCGCGACTGGATGCCGCCCGGGCGGCATTGGCTGAACTGTCCGCCCAGGTGGGTGTGCCGACCGAGAATCTCGTGTCACCGGAACTGGTCCGAAGACTGTGCTGGGACTGGCAGGGCGGATCTGAGGCATCCGAGTCCGCCGTGGACGACTTCCTGAGGGACGGTGGGGCGCGGTCGTGGCAGCGGGAACTGGTGGTGCCGGTGCTGACCCCGGCGATGACACCGTCGCGCGGCTAGTCGATCTGCTCGGCCACCGACTGGTCGTGGGCGGCCAGTGCGGCCACCCATCCAGTGATCTGGCGGGCGACGTTCTGCTCGGTGATGCCGATCTCGTGGAGCACTTCACCGCGAGAAGCGTGATCCAGGAAGCGTTGCGGCACAGCAACATCCCGGCTCGGGACGTCGATTTCCTTGGCGCGCAGTGCAGCCGATACAGCGGAGCCGACGCCTCCGTTCCCGCCGTTGTCCTCCATGGTCACCACGAGTTTGTGCGCGCGGGCCAGAGTCGCCAGGGCCTTGGGAACCGGAAGCACCCAGCGCGGATCCACCACCGTCACCCCGATGCCCTGCTTGCGCAGCCGGTCGGCCACCTTGAGCGCCATCGCCGCGAACGGACCCACACCGACCAGTAGGACATCCTCGCCGAGCCCCATCGGGCGGGCCAGAACATCCATGCCTCCGATTCGCTCCAGGGTCGGGATGTCTTCGCCCACTTCGCCTTTCGGGAAGCGAATAGCGGTCGGACCGTCGCTGGTGTCGAGCGCCTCCCCCAATTCCTCGCGCAGTCGGGCGCCGTCGCGCGGGGCGGCAACCCGCATTCCGGGAACGATGTCGAGGACGGACAGATCCCACATGCCGTTGTGGCTGGCGCCGTCATTGCCGGTGATCCCGGCGCGGTCGAGGACCAGGGTGACCGGCAAGTTGTGCAGCGCGACGTCCATCAAGAGCTGGTCGAAGGCCCGGTTGAGGAATGTGGAGTAAATCGCGACAACCGGGTGCAGTCCGCCCATGGCCATACCGGCCGCGGAGGTGACCGCGTGCTGTTCGGCGATTCCGACATCGAACAGCCGGTCAGGGAATTTCTCGCCGAAGGCCGCCAAACCGGTGGGGCCGGGCATGGCTGCGGTGATGGCGACGATGTCACGCCGAGCCGTGGCATGGGCGATCAGCGCATCGGAGAACACCGACGTCCAGCCAGGTGCCGCCACCTTGGTGGCAAGGCCGGTCTTCGGGTCGATCACACCGCAGGCATGCATCTGCTCTGCTTCGTCGTTCTCGGCCGGCGGGTATCCCATGCCCTTGCGGGTGACGACGTGCACGATCACCGGCCGGTTGTATCCGCGGGCATGCCGCAGGGCGTTTTCCACGGCGTGCTCGTCGTGGCCGTCGATCGGGCCGACATATTTCAGGCCGAGGTCGCTGAACATCGCCTGCGGCGATACGGCGTCTTTGATACCCGCCTTGACACTGTGCATCGCCTGGAAGCACACCTCGCCGATCACCGGGATGGACCGCACGGCGCTGCGGCCCCGTTCCAGCATCCGCTCGTAGGCAGGCTGCAGTCGCAATCCGGCCAGATGTTCGGCCAGGCCGCCGATGGTGGGCGCGTAGCTGCGACCGTTGTCGTTGACGACGATGACCACCGGTCGCTTGGCGGCGGCGATGTTGTTCAGCGCCTCCCAGCACATCCCCCCGGTGAGAGCACCGTCACCGACGACCGCCACCACATGACGGTTGCGTTGCCCCGTCAGTTCGAACGCCTTGGCCAGACCGTCGGCATAGGACAAAGCAGAGGAGGCATGGCTGGACTCGACCCAGTCGTGGTCGCTTTCTGCGCGAGACGGGTAGCCGGACAGCCCACCTTTGGACCGCAGCGTGTCGAAGTCGCCGCTGCGCCCGGTCAGCATCTTGTGCACGTAGGCCTGGTGGCCGGTGTCGAAGATGATCGGATCGTGCGGGGAGTCGAACACCCGGTGCAGGGCGAGTGTGAGCTCCACGACACCGAGGTTGGGTCCGAGGTGGCCGCCGGTGGCCGCGACCTTGTGAATCAAGAATTGGCGGATCTCACCCGCCAAATCGGTCAGCTCGGACTGCGAAAGCCGCTGCAGATCAGCGGGGCCACGGAGCTGTTCCAGCATCCCGACAGTCTACTGATAGACGTCGGGCACACCGTCGCGGTCGTTGTCGGAGGTTTCCAGTGCGAAGATCTGCCGGTAGTGCCGGTTGCGGGCCCTCAGCACCACCGCAGCCAGGACGGCGGCCAGCAATGATCCGGCGAGCACCGCAACCTTGACCACCGCCTGTCGGCCGGGGTCGGAGCCGTATGCCAGTTCACCTATCAGCAGCGATACCGTGAAACCGATCCCGGCGAGCAGCGAGACGGCGAACACGTCGATCCAACGCAACGACGGGTCCAGGTCCGCCCGTGTGACGGCGGCCATCAGCCTGGTGGTGCCGAACACCCCGATCGTCTTGCCGACCACGAGTCCGACGACGATGCCCAGCGCGATCGGGTCGCGCAGGGCGGTCACCAAACCGTCATAGCCGCCGAAGGTCACCCCGGCGGCGAAGAAGGCGAACACGGGCACCGCGAAACCGGCCGACACCGGGCGCACGAGGTGCTCGAAATACTCGGCCAGACCGGGCCCCGCATCCGGCCCACCGTCCGCCTTACTCCGCAGCACCGGCACGGTGAATCCCAGCAGCACCCCAGCCACGGTGGCGTGGATCCCGGATTCGTGGACCAGCGCCCAGGTGGCGATGGCGATCGGTATCAACACCCACGGGGAGCGCACCCGCCGCTGCACCAGCACGCCGAACAGTGCCAGCGGGACCAACGCCAGCAGCATGGCGGTCACGTTGACCGAAGAGGTGTAGAAAACGGCAATCACCGTGATCGCCAGTAGGTCGTCGACCACCGCCAGAGTCAGCAGGAAGGTCCGCAGGGCGCCCGGCAGATGAGTGCCCAGCACCGCCAGCACCGCAACCGCGAAGGCGATGTCGGTGGCGGTCGGGATGGCCCAGCCACGCGCCGCACCGTCGCCGACGCCGAAGGTGAAGGCGACGAAGATCAGCGCGGGGACCACCATCCCGCCCACCGCGGCCGCGATCGGCAGCGCCGCCCGGGCCGGGTCCCGGAGGTCTCCGGCGACGAACTCCCGCTTGAGTTCGAGGCCCACGACGAAGAAGAAGATGGCAAGCAGGCCATCGGCGGCCCAGGTGCCCAAGGTCAGATTCAGGTGCAGTCCGAAATCGTCGCTGCCGACCCGCAGATTGCTGAGCGAGTGGTAGGACGCCGACCACGGTGAGTTGGCCCAGATCAGGGCGACGGCGGCGGCGGCCAGCAGGATGGCTCCGCCGACGGTCTCCTTCTGCAAGATGTGGATGACGCGCCGGGTCTCCGACCACGATCCGCGGCTGAGGAGTCGTTCCGCCATACTTCACAACCTACTCACCGGATGAGCAGCGCGGCACATTCCACGTGATGCGTCAGCGGGAAGGCGTCGAAAACCCGGATTGACTCGACCTGGTATCCGTGGCCTCGGTACAACCCGATGTCACGAGCGAATGACGCCGCCTCGCAACCGATGTGGATGATCCGGGGCACCGTGGCCTTGGCCAGCAGGTCGATGACGGCTCGACCGGCACCGGCCCGCGGTGGGTCGAGTACCGCGACATCGGCCGATCCGGACTGCCCGGCGAGGAACCCGCGCACCGACCCGGACACCACGGTGACCGCAGCCAGGTCGGCCAGCGCCGCACGGGCAGCCGCGGAGGCGCCGCGGGCGGTATCGACAGTGTGCACCCGGCCGCCGGGTCCGACGACCTGGGCCAGTACCGCAGCGAACAGCCCCGCCCCGCCGTAGAGGTCCCAGGCCCGGCGCACGGCCCCGGCCCCGGCTGCCCACTGCCGGACGAGCCCGCTGTAGACGGCGGCGGCGTCGCGGTGGGATTGCCAGAACGCGGTCACCGGCAATCGCCACACCCGCTGCCCGACCCGTTGCACCGTTGTGCGTTCACCCTCGACCACGGTGGGCTCCCGCTCTCCGCGGGTGGTGGTGACCACGTGCCGCCGGCCCTCGTCGTCGACCACCACGTGCAGTCGGTCTCCCGCCCGCCACCGCGGACCATCCAGACCGTGCACCATGCCGGCGGGGAGTTGCGCGCAGCGCAGGTCGGTGACCAGCTCGGTGCTGTGATACCGATGCAGACCTGCCCGTCCGTCGGCGCCCACATCGAGTTGCAGGCGGGTGCGCCATCCACGTGGACCGCCCGTACCGACCGGCTCGGCCGCCCCGTTCCACGGGTAATGGCCCAGGCGCGCAAGCTGATTGCCGACCACCTGCCCCTTGATGATGCGGGCTGCGGCGGGATCGGCGAAGGCCAGGTCGCAACAGCCGGCACCGTCCGGCCCGGCCACCGGGCATAGCGGGTCGATCCGGTCATCGGAGGCTTCGAGTACCTCGACGGCATCGGCGTGCCAGTAGGAGCCGCGCTGGGATGTCACCCGCGCCCGAACCAACTCCCCCGGTAGCGCGTAGCGCACGAACACCACCCGACCGTCCTCGCGAGCGACACAACTGCCACCATTGGCGGCGTCGCCGGTGCGCAGCACCAGTTGCACCGATTCCGAAGCGCCGGGGGCGCTCACTCCGCGAATCCGCGGCGCACGTCACCCGGCGCGCCCTGTTCCTCGACCTGAGTGACCCGTTCCGACGAATTCAGCTGCCAGGGAACCGATGTCATCATCACGTTCGGGATGAACAGCAACCGGGTCTTGAGCCGCAGCGCACTCTGGTTGTGCAGCAGACTTTCCCACCAGTGACCGACGACGTACTCGGGGATGAAGACGGTAACCACAGTGCGCGGCGCTTCCTTGCTGATCCGCTTGATGTAGTCCAGCACGGGCCGGGTGACCTCCCGGTAGGGCGAGGCGACCACCTTCAACGGGACACTGATGTCGCTGTCCTCCCAGGTGGCCGTGAGCTTGCGGGTCTCGGCGTCGTCGACGTTGACCGTCAGCGCCTCCAGCACGTCGGGCCGGGTCGCCCGGGCGTAGGCCAGCGCCCGCAGGGTCGGCAACTGAAGATTCGACACCAGCACCACGGCGTGGTTGCGGCTGGGCAACACGATCTCACGCTGATCCTGGTGGGGCGTGAGCTCCCGCGCGACGGTGTCGTAGTGCCGGTTGATCGCCTTCATCACCACGAACAGGGAACCCATCGCCAGAATCGCGATCCAGGCGCCGACCATGAACTTGGTGATCAGCACGATGATCAGCACTGTGCCGGTGGCGATGAAACCGACTGTGTTGATCACCCGGGCGCGAATCATCCGATGCCGTTCGGTCGGATCGTCTTCGGTGCGCAGCAGCCGGGTCCAATGGCGCACCATGCCCATCTGGCTGAGCGTGAACGAGATGAAGACCCCGACGATGTAGAGGTGGATCAGGGCGGTGACTTCAGCATCGAAGGCGATGATGAACGCAATGGCGGCCAATGCCAGAAAGACGATGCCGTTGGAGAACGCCAGCCGGTCGCCGCGGGTGTGCAACTGGCGAGGCAGATAACGGTCCTGGGCGAGGATCGAGCCGAGCACCGGAAATCCGTTGAACGCGGTATTGGCGGCCAGCACCAGGATCAACGCGGTCACCCCGGTGATCAGGTACAGACCCGGTGCGAAGTTGTGGAATACGGCGTCGGCCAACTGGGCCACCAACGTTTTCTGGTGGTAGTCCGGCGGGGCGCCGATCAGCTGCTCGGCCGGACGTTCAGCCACCTTTGCGCCGGTGTCCTCGGCAAGCAGGATCATTCCGATGAACAGCGTGACAGCGATGCCGCCGAGCATGGCCAGCGTGGTGGCAGCGTTGCGCGACTTGGGCTTACGGAATGCCGGCACCCCGTTGCTGATGGCCTCGACGCCGGTCAATGCCGCACAGCCGGATGAGAAAGCGCGGGCGACCAGGAATATCAGCGCCACCCCGGTGATGTCGCCGTGTTCGGACTGCAGATCGAAGTCCGCGGATTCGGCCCGCACCGGATGACCCAGCACATGGATCTGGAAGAAGCCCCAGAGGAGCATGGCCAGCATCCCGAACATGAAGGCGTAGGTCGGGATGGCGAAGGCGGTGCCCGACTCCCGGATGCCGCGCAGGTTGACCGCGGTGAGCAACATGATGGCGATGACGGCGAAGGCAACCTTGTGTTGGGCGACGAAGGGAATGGCTGACCCGATGTTGGACATCGCCGATGCCATCGAGACCGCCACGGTCAGGACGTAGTCGACGAGCAGCGCGCTCGCCACCGTCAGACCGGCGGTGGGGCCCAGGTTGGTGGTGACCACCTCGTAATCGCCGCCGCCGGACGGGTAGGCGTACACGTTCTGCCGATACGAGGCCACCACGACCAGCAGCACTACGGCCACCGCGACGCCGATCCAGGGGGCCATCGTGTAGGCGGACAGTCCCGCGACGGAGAGCACCAGGAAGATCTCTTCCGGCGCGTAGGCCACTGACGACATTGCGTCGGAGGCGAACACCGGCAGGGCGATCCGCTTGGGCAGCAGCGTGTGAGCCAACTGCTCGCTGCGGAAGGGCTGCCCGATGAGCACCCGGCGCAAGCCGGTGGAAACCTTGGACACGAGTGCCAAGGGTAAGCCCTCTTCCGGATCGCGGTAGCGTTCAGGCGGGGTACGAGCAAACTGAAAGGGCGTCAGGTGCGGGTAGTGGTGATGGGCTGCGGCCGGGTCGGCGCCTCCCTTGCCGAGGCGCTGTCCCGCCTCGGGCACGAAGTGGCGATCATCGACCGGGACACGACCGCGTTCCACCGGCTCTCCCCCGATTTCTCCGGCGAGCAGATCACCGGAATGGGTTTCGACCGGGACGTGTTGCTGCGCGCCGGAATTGAGCGCGCCGACGCCTTTGCGGCGGTGTCCTCGGGAGACAACTCCAACATCATCTCCGCCCGGGTGGCGCGGGAGATGTTCGGGGTGCAGCGGGTGGTGGCCCGGATCTACGATGCAAAACGCGCGGCGGTCTACGAAAGGCTGGGCATCCCGACCGTCGCCACCGTGCCATGGACCACCGATCGGCTGTTGAACACCCTGACCCACGACGCCGAGACCGCACGGTGGCGCGACCCGACCGGAACCGTCGCCGTCGCGGAGGCGCCGGTGCACGAACGGTGGGTGGGCCTACGCGTCTCCGATTTGGAGCAGGCCAGCGGGGCCCGGGTGGCTTTCCTGATCCGGTTCGGCACCGGCGTGCTGCCTGACAAGAAAACCGTCATCCAGGCCGGCGATCAGGTTTATCTGGCCGCCGTGTCCGGGCAGTGCGCCGAAGCACTGGCCATCGCCGCAATGCCGCCCGCGGAAGGAGTCGGGGAATGAAGGTCGCGATCGCCGGTGCCGGCGCGGTCGGCCGATCCATCGCCCGCGAACTGGTCGAAAACCAGTATGACGTGATGCTCATCGAGCGCAATCCGGGCCATTTCGACCCCGCTGTGATCCCGGGTGCGGACTGGCGTTTTGGCGACGCCTGCGAGCTGAGGCTGCTGGAGTCGGTGCAACTCGAGCAGTTCGACGTGGTGATCGCCGCGACCGGCGACGACAAGGCGAATGTGGTGCTGTCGCTGCTGGCCAAGACCGAGTTCGCAGTGCCGCGTGTCGTCGCCCGTGTCAATGACCCACGCAATGAGTGGCTGTTCGACAGCGCCTGGGGCGTCGACGTCGCCGTATCCACCCCCCGAATGCTCGCCTCGCTGGTCGAGGAGGCTTTCGCGGTTGGAGATGTAGTGCGACTGCTGGAGTTCCGCAAGGGCAACGCCAACCTGGTGGAAATCACCCTGCCGGAGGACACTCCCTGGGGCGGACGGCCGGTGCGCAAGCTGTCCCTGCCGCGTGACGTCGCCCTGGTGACCATTCTGCGCGGTCAGCGGGTGATCGTGCCCGAGCCCGATCAGCCTCTGGAGGGCGGGGACGAACTTCTTTTCGTCGCCGCACCCGACGTCGAAGGTGAACTGCGTGCCCTCCTTACCGAAGGGCTGCGCTGACGCCTCAGGGTTGGCGTTGTGCCGCGTGATCGGCGTGCATCGCCCGCTGGGCGGCCCGGATGGCCAGGTAAGTGACCAGGGCACCGACAGCAGCCAGCGGCCAGCCCATGGCGATGCGGGCGACCCCTAACCACCCCGTCTGGTCGGCGTCGTAGAGGTGATGCTGAACCGCGAACCGCGAACCGAACACCGCAACCCAGGTGAGCGTCGCCGCGTCGAAGGCCAGTACTGCCCGGCGGGAACGGCGCCAACTACGGTCACGCCCGGTGACCCAACTCCAGACGTATCCGACCACGGGACGGCGGATCAGCACCGAGACCGAGAACACCGAGGCCCAGATCAGCGATGTCCAGATGCCCAGCAGGAAGTATCCCTTCGAAGCCCCGACGATCCAGGCGATCAGTGCGCTGATCCCGACACCGAAGAAGCCCGCCAGTGCCGGTTGCAGGGAGTCGCGCCGGGCCAGGCGCCATACCAGGATGGCCGCGGCCACCCCCAGCGCCGCCAGCAGGGCGGGCAACAGCCCGAAAGCGGTGTTCACCGGAACCAGCACGGCCACCGGCAGTGCGGAGTAGATCAGACCGCTCACACCGCCCATTTGGCCCAGCAGGGCCTGGCCGGGAGTCGGTTTGGCTTCCGACTCCGGCGATTCGGCGGGGGTCAACGCTGAATCTCGTAATGCGGGTTGTAAATCGCCTTGCTGCCATTGTCGAGCTTGCCCAGCCGGCCACGCACCCGGAGGGTGCGGCCGCATTCGATGCCGGCGATCCGCCGCTGCCCCAGCCAGACCAGGGTCACCGTGTCGGTGCCGTCGAAGAACTCGGCGCGCACGCCGCCGGCGCAGCCTTTGGCGTTGGTCTCCACGCTCTGCAGCGTGCCGACCATGTTGACCTCCTGGCCGCGCTCGCAGTCGATCGCCCGCTGGGCACCGGTGCTGGCGGCCTCCTCGCTGAGGTCCTCGGCGTCGCGCTCATCGGGGTGCTCCGTCAGCTTGCGGGTCAGACGCCGCACAAAACCTTCGGTCGTGGCCATTGCTCTCTCCCGGGCCTTCTACTGAAGTTCTTCAGACTGCCACCGTCACGGTAGACCTCTCGCTCATCGCGCGCCACGAGGGATACCCCGGCAATGCCCGCCAACACCGGCACCAGGCACGATCGTGGGGTGGTGGCAGTCAGGATGAGCGGCGTGGTGACGGTCCTGCTGCCGGGGACGGGGTCAGACGACGACTATCTGCGCCGGGCCTTCGGCGGCCCCCTGAAGGATGCCGGTGCGAAGCTGATCGCGGTCGCACCTGAACCGCAGCGACTGGTGGAGGGCTACCTGCGGGCCATGGACAGCGCTTCGCAACAATCCGGCCGGATCGCCATCGGAGGCGTGTCACTGGGCGCTGTCGTCGCCACGCGCTGGGCACTCGACCACCCGGATCGCGCAGTGGCGGTGCTGGCGGTACTGCCGCCCTGGACGGGTGACCCGGATGGCGCACCGGCCTCGCTATCAGCCCGGCACACCGCCGCCATGCTACGCCGCGAAGGACTGGCGCCGACCACGGCCGCGATGCGGGAATCAAGTCCGACGTGGCTTGCCGACGAGTTGGCCCGCTCCTGGCGTGGGCAGTGGCCGCACCTGCCCGACGCGATGGAACAAGCCGCTGCCTTCGTGGCTCCAACCCGCGCGGAACTGAACGGGCTGCAGACCCCGCTCGCAGTGGTGGCGGCCGCGGACGACCTGGTGCACCCGGCATCGGTGGCCGCCGACTGGGCGGCGTGGGCACCGAACGCCGGCCTCAGCACCGTCCGACTGCAGGATTTCGGGCCGAATCCGTCCCTGCTGGGAGCCGCCGCCCTGGCGGCACTGGATCGGGTCGACCGAGCGAACTGACCGCGTCAGCCGCCGGTGATGGTGCTGCGCTGCTGGTGCTGCTGCACGGCCGACCCGCCGTCGGGGATCTGAATCCGCTGCTGGGCGGCGAGCATGGCTTGCTGGGCCTGCTGAGCCGCCAGCATCTGCTGCTGGGCCTGCTGGGCGGCGGCGGCACGCAGCTGCGCGGCCAGTTCCTCCGGCAACTCCACCGGCAGCGGCGTGCGGACCGGCAGCGGGGTGTCGCCACGGCGGACCACCGTGTCAGTCAAGGCCTGACGAGCCTCTGCGATCAGTGCCGGCATCGACTGCGGCATGCCGTTGACCACGCAGCGGATCATCCAGCGGTATCCGTCGACACCGATGAACCGGACCGCGCCGGCACCGACCCCGACGACCTCGCGCCCCCACGGACCGTCCTCGATGGACACCGACGCACCGTCTTTTCGCAGTGCATCGGCCAGCTCGGCGGCCACCTCACGCCACAGTCCGGGCGACTTGGGAGCGGCGTAGGCCGCGATGGTGAACCGGCCGTTGGGGGTGACCACCCAGATCGCCGTCGGTTGGCCGGTCTGGCTGAACTCGACCTGGACCTGCCCGCCGGGAGGCATTGGGATCAGCACCGAACCGAGGTCCAGGCGGGCCAGCGCTGCCTGCTCGGGGCTGTCGAAATCTTCGATATCGAACGGCCCCTCAGCCTCGTCGCCGTCCCATGGGGCAGGTTCGGGATCGTGCTCGACCAAGGTCACCTCGGTCTCCTCGATCTCGACCACTTCGGCGACTTTGGCCTCTGCCTGGCCCTGGTCGCGTTTACGTCTGCCGAAAGCCATCACAAACTCGCATGTCCGCCGGAGGAGCCGTGACCGCCCCGGCCACGGGTGGTGTCAGCCAGCCCGACCTCGTCGAACGAGGCCACCTCGACCAACTCGGGCAACTCGACTCGTTGCACCACCAGTTGGGCGATGCGATCACCGCGCCGGAGCACGATCGGGGTGATCGGGTCGAGATTGATCAGCGAGATCTTGATCTCGCCGCGGTAGCCCGCGTCAATGGTGCCTGGGGCATTCACGATAGAAAGTCCCAGGCGTGCGGCCAGGCCCGAACGCGGGTGGACCAAACCCACCATGCCCACCGGGATTGCCACCGCGATCCCGGTCGAAACAAGGGCCCGGTGCCCGGGCGCCAGTTCGACGTCCTCGGCGCTGTACAAGTCAACGCCGGCGTCGCCGTCATGTGCACGGCTGGGCATAGGTAGGTCGCGGTCCAACCGAACCACCGCGAGACTGGAAGACACGATCGCAAAGACTACCCTTGGCCCGGTGCCTGGTTCGGTTGCTACACAATCCGTGCGTTACCGCGAGCGGCTTTGGGTGCCGTGGTGGTGGTGGCCGATCGGCATCGGACTCTCAGCGGTGCTGGCCGCACAGGTCAACATGGGAGTCCGCAACCTTCCGGACTGGCTGCCCTACACCGTGTGCGCCGCGGTGGCGGTCGGCGTGTTGCTCTGGCTGGGCCGCATCGAGGTCGCCGTACTCGGAACCGGCAATGACGTCGAACTCTGGGCGGGTCAGGCACACCTGCCCACCTCGGTGATCGTCCGGTCGGCGGTCGTTCCGCACAGCGCGAAATCCGCGGCACTGGGACGCCAGCTGGACCCGGCCGCGTTCGTCCTACACCGGAATTGGATCGGCCCGATGGCGCTGGTGGTTTTGGAGGACCCCGACGACCCGACCCCGTACTGGATGGTGAGCACCCGCCACCCCGAGCGGATGCTGGCAGCGTTGCGGAGCTGACCGAGCCCGCTACGCCGCGCAGTCGGTGCAGATCATCTCGCCGTTCTTCTCATGGGCGAGCCGGCTGCGGTGATGGACCAGGAAGCAACTCGAGCAGGTGAACTCGTCGGCCTGCTTGGGGATCACCCGGACCGACAGTTCCTCGCCCGACAGATCCGCTCCGGGAAGCTCGAAAGACTCGGCGGACTCGGTCTCATCGACGTCAACAACCGCCGACTGCACCTCGTTCCGGCGAGCAGTCAGCTCCTCAAGTGAATCCTCCGACACTTCGTCGGTCTCGGTACGCCTCGGGGCGTCGTAGTCAGTAGCCATCCGTCCTCTCCCCTCGTCATACCTCAGCAAGGCTTTGTATCAGCGCAGAACGTCTGCGCCAAATGATTCCTGCCCCGTTCAACGACAGAGGGGGTGTGAATTGCATCACATTTGCCGATTTGGCGCTGTCTGACTGTCCCCCGACCCGATGGTGGGCCGGGCTGAGGTGGCCTTACAGTTCACTCGTGGTTGCGCACATCACTCAAGGCTCCGTCACGGGCAGGGACGGTCAGCCGTTCGTCCGGCGCAAGTACAGACCGGGCCTGGTGGCGCTCTCAGCCCTGCTGGTTTTGACCGCGCTGGTATGGGCGTTCGTCCTGACCCGTCCAGTGGAGGTTCGCGAGGCGTCCACCTGCAATCCCCCGCCCAGCCCGACCGACGCGGGCGGCCCCAAGCTCGGCCAACGGGTGTCGGGTTCATCGCTGGTCGACGTGGCACCCGCCAAGCTGGCCGACACCAAGATCCGCGTGCTCAACGCCTCAGGCCAGGGCGGACAGGCCGGCGAGGTGTCCGGCACCCTGCGCGACCTCGGTTTCGCCGGCCCGACCGCCGCCAACGACCCGATCTACGCCGGCAGCCGGTTGAGCTGCCAGGGGCAGATCCGATTCGGTAGCAGCGGCCGCGCGAGCGCAGCGACGGCCTGGCTGGTGGCTCCGTGTGTCGAGCTCTACCAAGATGACCGCAAGGACGACACGGTGGATTTGGTGATCGGCACCGATTGGACCTCGCTGGCCAACAGCGAGGACATCTCGGCGGTGCTGTCCGGCCTTCGACCCGGTGCGACAGAACCGGCCGATTCCTCACTGATCACGCGAATCCACAGCGGCACCTGCTGATCTCCTCAGGGAATCGGCCGCAGCCCGCCCAACCGGTCAAGCGCTTCGATCAGGTGGCCGGCGACTCCCGGTGCTGCCGCCAACAGCAGTCCGGCGCCCTCATCGTCGACCCCGGGAAGCACGACCACCGCACCCGCCTCCGCGGCGATCAGCGCGCCGGCAGCCCAGTCCCACTCGTTGAGGCCGTGCTCGTAGTGGGCATCGAGTCGGCCCGCCGCAACCATGCACAAATCCAGCGCCGCCGAACCGAGTCGGCGCACGTCGCGAACCATCGGCAGCAGGCGGGCCAGCAGTGCTGCCTGGGCGCCACGACGAGCCGGCGCGTAGCCGAAGCCGGTGCCCAGCAACGTCATGGAAAGCTCCCCAGCATTGCTGCACCGAAGCCGACGGCGCCCGCCTGCTTCGGATATGTGCGCGCCCAAACCCGTTGCCGCCGAGTAGATCTGGTTGCCCGCGACATCGGCCACTGCGCCGGCCACCGACACCCCATCGACCTGCGCGGCCAGCGAGACCGCATAAGCCGGGATGCCGTAGAGAAAGTTGACCGTGCCATCGATCGGGTCCACCACCCAACGCACCGCACCGCCGGAGGCGCTGCCGCCCCCCTCCTCGCCGAGCACCTGATCACCGGGGCGCAGTTGCGCCAACCGGTCCCGCACGAACTGCTCGGTCTCGATATCGGCGACGGTCACAGGGTCGGTCGGACTGCTCTTGGTCCGCATCGCCACCGCCGGCCCGGCGCCGAAGATCTCGCCCCGTCGGCGCCGCACGAAGTCCGCGGCTTCGCCGACCAGTTGCTCGGCCACCTCGAGAAGGTGCTCCGGGCGGTTGTCTCCCATGGCTCCTATCGCAGCACAATCCAGCGCACAATCGGCACGTCGGGGGCCGCCCAAGCATTAGTGTCCCTACCATGACCTCGACCCAGCCCTCCGCGCGCCAGGCTCTTGGCGTTGATGTCGGCGGCAGCGGCGTCAAGGGCGCCGTCGTCGACCTCGAGACCGGACAGTTGGTGGGCGATCGGTTCCGGTTGGAAACCCCGCAGCCCGCCACGCCGGAAGCCGTGACCAAGACGGTGGCCGAGGTGGTTCGCCACTTCAACTGGTCGGGTCCGCTGGGCGTCACCTACCCCGGCGTCGTGGTCGACGGGGTGGTTCAGACGGCCGCCAACGTCGACAGCAGCTGGATCGGACGCAACGTCGCCCAGGAAATGAGCGCTGCGCTGGGAGGCCAACGGGTGACCGTCCTCAACGACGCCGACGCCGCCGGGCTGGCCGAGCAGCGCTACGGCGCTGGACGTAACCGAGACGGCGTGGTCCTACTGCTGACCTTCGGAACCGGGATCGGCTCCGCACTGATTCACCACGGAATGCTGTTGCCCAACACCGAGTTCGGCCACGTCGAGGTCGACGGCAGGGAAGCCGAACACCGGGCGGCATCCTCGGTGATGGAGCGCAAGGGCTGGAGCTACCGCAAATGGACCAAGCAGGTCACCAAGGTTCTGGTGGCCGTCGAGAACGCCATCTGGCCGGACCTGATCATCGTCGGTGGCGGTATCAGCAAGAAGGCCGACAAGTGGGTGCCGCTGCTGAAGAACCGAACCCCGGTGGTAGCTGCCGAGCTGCTCAACACCGCGGGCATCGTGGGCGCGGCGATGGCCGCCGCGGACGAGCAGGCGGCTGGCTGAGCAGCACCCGCCGCCGATGTCGTTACAATGGACCGCGGCGGCCGCCCACCTGAGCGGCGAGGATCCCCCGATCTCGCCGAAATTTCCCATAGCCGTCTTTCTGGTGTCGCACGTCTGCGCTCGCCGGAGCCCGGAGAACGAAAGGGTGTACGTGGCAGCGACCAAGGCAAGCCAGGCAACCACGAAGCCGGCCAAACAGACCGCCGCCAAAACCCCCGCGAAGGCAGCACCTGCCAAGGCCGCCGCCAAGACCGCCCGCAGCGTGCTGGCGAAAGTCGCGGCCAAGGCCACTGGCAAGACGGCACCCGCAGCGGAGACCAAGCCTGCGCCGGCCAAGGCAGCAGCACCGGCCAAAGCCACCAAAGCCGCCAAAGCCACCCCTGCCAAAGCCACCAAGGCAGCACCGGCCAAGTCCGCTAAGGCCACCCCCGCCAAAGCCACCAAGTCAGCGCCGGCGAAAGCTACGAAGGCAGCACCCGCCACACAAGCACCGGCGAAAGCCGCCAAGGCCACCCCGTCCCGTGCTCGCGCCAAGAAGGCCGAGGTCGAGGTCACGGTCGACGAAACCGACGTGGAACTGGTCGCGGAGCCCGAAATCGACGTCGCCGAGGAGATCGAACTCGAGGACCTCGAGGTCGTCGTCGACGAGGATGAGGCCGCGGAAGTGGTGCCCGCCGACACCGCAGATGCCGAGACCTCCGACGAGGAAGAGGACATCTCGGAGCCGTCGGACAAAGACAAGGCTTCCGGTGATTTCGTCTGGGACGAAGAGGAGTCCGAAGCCTTGCGCCAGGCGCGCAAGGACGCCGAACTCACCGCCTCGGCCGACTCGGTGCGCGCCTATCTCAAGCAGATCGGCAAGGTTGCTCTGCTCAACGCCGAGGAAGAGGTGGAACTGGCCAAGCGCATCGAAGCCGGCCTTTATGCCACCCAGAAACTGGCCGAACTGACCGAGGGCGGCCAGAAGCTACCGGTCCAGCAGCGTCGCGACATGCAGTGGATCTGCCGCGACGGCGAGCGCGCGAAGAACCATCTGCTGGAGGCCAACCTGCGTCTGGTGGTGTCCCTGGCCAAGCGCTACACGGGCCGCGGAATGGCGTTCCTCGACCTCATCCAGGAGGGCAACCTCGGCTTGATCCGCGCCGTCGAGAAGTTCGATTACACCAAGGGCTACAAGTTCTCCACCTACGCCACCTGGTGGATCCGGCAGGCGATCACCCGCGCCATGGCCGACCAGGCCCGCACCATCCGCATCCCGGTGCACATGGTCGAGGTCATCAACAAACTCGGCCGTATCCAGCGTGAGCTGCTCCAGGACCTCGGCCGCGAGGCCACCCCGGAGGAACTCGCGAAGGAGATGGACATCACCCCGGAGAAGGTGCTGGAAATCCAGCAGTACGCCCGGGAGCCGATCTCACTGGACCAGACCATCGGCGACGAGGGCGACAGCCAACTCGGCGACTTCATCGAGGACAGCGAAGCCGTGGTCGCCGTGGATGCCGTCTCATTCACCCTCCTGCAGGACCAACTGCAGTCGGTTCTGGAGACGCTGTCCGAGCGTGAGGCCGGCGTGGTTCGGTTGCGGTTCGGCCTGACCGACGGTCAGCCGCGCACACTCGACGAGATCGGCCAGGTTTACGGGGTGACCCGCGAGCGGATCCGCCAGATCGAGTCCAAGACCATGTCGAAACTGCGGCACCCAAGCCGTTCTCAGGTGCTGCGCGACTACCTGGACTGAGCGCTCGCAGCCAGTTGGCGCTCTTGTGATGTTTGAACTGCGAAAACTGATTCGCGGTGGTCCTAGTTGGTTTCCGATAACCCGGGTCGGGAGTATATGATTTTCTCAGGTTGGGGCCGTCCGCCCTCTTCTGAGACAGGATCTGACGTGCACAAGTTCACCCGCTCGGTCAGCCTCACCATCGCGTCCCTCGGGTGCGCCGCATCCTTGGCGCTCACCACGGCGACACCGGCGTCGGCTGCCAACACCGCACTGATGGTCAACGGCTTCAGAGCCGGCGATCTGAACTTTCTCGAAATGGCCAGCATTCTTGGCGGCATGTTCGGCGGCTATCAGCGCATCAACGTCTCCTGGCCGCAGGAAGCGCGGCCCATCACCGGCGCCGACAGCCTGTCGCTGGGTGAATCCATCGACGTCGGGGCGGACAATCTCGGGACTGCTCTTGATGCTGCGTTGGCCCGGCTGAAGCCCGGTGAGCATGTGACCCTGGTCGGCCTGTCCGCAGGAGCTTTGGTGGTCAACGAGGAACTACGACGGCTGCTGACCGACCCCGATGCCCCGGCCAAAGGCCGTGTGAAGGTCGTGGTTGCCGCCGACTCCAGCCGCATGCTGTTCAACCAGAACAAACGTTACGGAATTCTCGACTACACCTACAGCCCGCCGCCGGAGACGGTGTACGACACCACCGTCATCACCGCCGAATACGACGGATTCGCCGACTTCCCGGACCGCCGCAAAATCATCGCCGTGATCAATGCGGCCGCCGGTGCGCTAGTGCGACATGTGCCGGCCATGCTGACCGACCTCTCAACCGTCCCGCGTTCGAACATCACCGTGACCACCAACAGTCTGGGCGGGGTGACGACGAGTTATCTCATTCCGGCCACCGAGCTTCCCCTGGTCCAGCTGCTCCCGGCCTTGAAGCCCCGCGAAGCGGAGTTGAAGAAGATCATCGACAGCGCCTACATCCGCAACGACGTCGCCTCGCCCGCGAAATCAGCGGCATCGGCCCAACAGGTCCAGGCTGCTTCAGCGCCTGCACCAGCCAAGGTTTCGTTGACGCCCGCCGACGCTCCCGACCCCATCCCCGCGCGCGGCGCAAAGCGGTCGAAGAGCGTCGCCGGTTCGGACCGCTCGGGTATCGAACGGCGATCGACCGTTACCGCCAAGGCGTCCGCCTCAAGCCGGGGAAGGTCGTAGCGTGCTAGCGGCCATCCGCTCGATGGGCATCGCCCTGGCTACCGCCGGTTGCGCCGTCACGCTGTCGATGTCGACGGCGACCACGGCGGATGCGGCGAACAAAGCACTCATGGTCAACGGCATGGGTGCAGGCAACCTGTCCGATATCGCGATGGCGGCAATCCTCAACGGAGCGTTCAGGAACTACAGCCGCCAGAACGTCCCGTGGCCGCAACAGGCCGGCCCCATCACCGGCAAGTCCGACATGACATTGAGTCAATCGGTGGACATCGGTGCCGACAACCTCGATGCGGCGCTCAAGGCGGCCCTGGCCCAGCTCAAGCCGGGCGAACATGTCACCCTCGTCGGGCTTTCCGCCGGAGCACTAGTGGTCGACGAGGAGCTGAAACGTCTCGTGGCCAGCTCAAACGCCCCGGACAAGAGCAAGCTCAACGTCGTGGTGATCGCCGACTCCAGTCGAGCCTTGTTCAACAAGAACCGCTTCGACAAGAACCTGAACTACCAGTACACCACCCCGGTACCCACCAAGTACGACACCACGGTGGTCACCGGGCAGTACGACGGCTTCGCAGATCCTCCGGACCGGCCCAACGCACTGGCTGTGGCGAATGCCATCGCCGGCTCGCAGCTGGTCCACATTCCCTCGATGCTCACCGATCTGTCCAAGGTTCCCGCGGCCAACATCACCACGACCACCAACTCCCTCGGCGGGGTGACGAAGAGTTACCTGGTCCCCACTCCCACGCTGCCTCTGGTGATGATCAATCCGAAGCTGAAGCCCCAGGAGGCAAAGCTACGCAAGACAATCGACGCGGCCTACAGCCGTAACGACAAGAATGCCGTCGCAGCAGCCACCACCGTCGCTCCGGATCGCACCGGCGGGAGTGGTGTCAAGGCGGCGGCAGCGGCAAGGGCCAACCGCTAGGCCACCATCATCACGCGGGTTTGAGTTCGAGCGGTTCCAGTCGGAGCAGGTTGCGACGCGGGGACGGGGTGTCCACCCCGATCAGCGCAGTACCGTCGGCGAGGATGACCAGCCCCTCGGTGTTCGCCGGGCGGCCAGCGATGCGCCACACCGCCTCGGCCTCGACCTCGCCGCCCGCCGGGGCAAGCCGGTCGGACAGACGAGCGATGGCGCTGCCCTGATCGGACAACACATACAAGCATCCGTCCGGCCCTACCGTCGCATCGCTAATGTCCGGAAGTTGTTTGCGCAGTTCCTTATTCAACGTCCAGGTCGCCAGTTCGGTGAGCGTCGTATCAGCCGGCGCCGGAGCAGCCCGCGGCGCACCGCGCCGCCACCCGACAGGCTGGTCGCCTGGCGGCCCGAACTCGATGATGGCGGCAGGATCCTTCTCCTTGACCACCAGCAGATGGCCCCGGTCGGTCAGCAGCAGCGACTCGCCGCGCGAGGAGCGGTCACCAAGCCACGCCTCCCGCAGGGGGTGACCTTCCCTGACTTCCAAGAGCACTGTGCCCAGCAGTGCCGGTGCGGCAAGATCGACGTGCAGGACCCGGGCGGGTTGCTCCTGCAATATCAGCACGGAATCCGGACCGGTCTCGACGATGGCCTCGAACTGGGTTCCGCCGTCGGGCAGGTTGATTCCGGACAGGTCAGTGGCCCGCCAATGCAGCGGCCATGGCCCGACGGTCGCGGTGAAGACGGTCGGCTCCCGATCACCCACAGCGAGGATCTCATCGCTCCGCAGGGCAAGGCCGGACACTTCCCGCAACGGGATGTCGGCCACACCGCAGACGTCGAGTTTAGGCGCCTTGCTCACAGCGGAAGCCTATTCAGAGGTGGCCGGGCGCATGGCGCTTCTGCAGGATGGGGGGCTTCCCGCAAACCGCTTCGCACCCGGCCACTTCCGAAAACTAACAGTCAGCCGCCGGCGGCTGTTGCGCTCACTCCACCGGGTTGTGGATAAGCGGCGCGAACCGCCCGTCGGGTCCGGGCCGGTACCGTCCGACCCCGATGACCGCGTCGGCCGGCAGGGCACCGTAGAGGTGCGGGAAGAGCATTGATTCCGGATCGTCGGGGACACCCCGTTCCCAGCGCAGCGGCGCGGTAAGCATGCCCGGGTCCACGTAGAGCACCACTAGGTCAGTCCGGCCGGCAAAGAGCCTGTTGGCCGGCAGATGGACCTGCTGCGGGGTCGAGAGATGAACGAAACCCGTCGCCGACAACGACTCGGGACGCATCTCCCCCGCTGCCTGGGCGGCCTCCCATTCAGCTCCGCTGCACAGATGAACCAAACGCACAAAGCCCATCGTGCCGGTTGGTCGGACGACCGGAAAGTGAGACACGACACATCGTTATCGACGGGGAACAAGCGCGCCACCGGGAACGTCTGACAAAGTAGACGTACCCCGGGTCGCCGCGGGGGCGCTGAGCACCTTTGGAGGAGCCCATGAACGCAACGCTGACCAGTCCGGAACTGACCAGGGCTGATCGCTGCGACCGGTGTGGTGCGGCCGCCCGCGTGCGGGCGAAACTCCCTTCGGGTGCGGAATTGCTGTTCTGCCAGCACCACGCCAATGAGCATCAGGCCCGTCTGATCGAGCTGGACGCGGTGCTCGAAGTCAGCCAGGCCGACTGACCTTTCGGCGTGACCGACCGCACGCCGCTCCCTCCGACGCGCCATCACGTCTGGCGCATTGTCAGACGGACCCTCTCCAAGAGTTGGGACGACTCGATCTTTTCCGAGTCGGCCCAGGCAGGCTTCTGGTCGGTGTTGTCGCTGCCGCCGTTGTTGTTGGGGATGCTGGGCAGTCTCGCCTACATCGCACCGCTGTTCGGTCCGGACACCCTGCCGGCCATCCAGCAGCAACTCATCAGCACTTCCAGTAGCTTCTTCTCCCGGAACATCGTCGCCGAGATCATCGAACCGACGATCCAGGACATCGTCCAGGGCGCCCGCGGCGAGGTGGTGTCGATCGGGTTCGTCATCAGCCTCTGGGCCGGCTCGTCGGCAATCTCGGCATTCGTGGACTCGGTGGTCGAGGCCCACGACCAAACCCCCCTGCGGCATCCGGTGCGGCAACGGTTCTTCGCCCTCGGCATCTACGTGGTGATGTTGGTGGGCGTGATCGCCACTGCTCCCCTCTTAGCGTTGGGACCGCGGAAAATCGCCGAATACATCCCGGAAAGCTGGGACAACATCCTGCGATTCGGCTACTACCCCATGCTCGTTCTAGCCCTGATCGCAGCGGTGACAGTCCTCTACCGTGTCTCGCTGCCGGAGCCGCTGCCGACCCACCGACTGGTATGGGGCGCTGTACTAGCTACGGCCGTCTTCGTCGTTGCCACCGCTTGCCTGCGGGTTTACCTGCAGTACATCACCCGTACGGGCTACACCTATGGCGCGTTGGCCACACCTATCGCGTTCCTGCTCTTCGCGTTCTTCCTCGGCTTCGCAATCATGATGGGAGCCGAACTCAACGCGGCGATCCAAGAGGAATGGCCGGCCCCACAACCGCATCTGACCCGTTGGCGAGCCCGGTGGCGGGCCCGTAGAGAGGGCAAAGTCGGGAGTGGCGGTCCGGCAGTGGGGCCCGAGAAAAATCTCGAGGATGCCGACGCGCTCGTCAGCCCTTCTTGAGTGTTTCGTAGATCCGCTTGCAGTCCGGGCACACCGGCGAGCCGGGTTTGGCCGAGCGGGTCACCGGAAAGACCTCCCCGCAGAGCGCGACGACATGGTTTCCCATGACCGCGCTCTCGACGATCTTGTCTTTCTTGACGTAGTGGAAGACCTTGGGTCTGTCATTACCGGAGCCGTCGTCGACGCGTTCGTCGCTGTCGGCGCGTTCGAGCGTATCGGTCTGCATGACAGCCATTGTGCCTTGCTCGGGTCGCTCAGCGTAAGACTGCTGTAAGGAAACCCCTCTCGTTGACCTGGCTCCTGTGTGGAACAGTGAACGTATGGAACGCGAGTTGGGATTCGATGACGAGGGTCGGCCCGTGCTCATCACCCGGGCCGCGTACTCCTACGAGGAACAGCACCGCGCACGGGTGCGCAAATACCTGAAGTTGATGTTCTGGCGTATCCCGGCATTCATCGCTGCCGCGGTCGCCTACGGCATCTGGCAGAACGGTCTTGTCTCCCTCGCGATCCTCGCCGCGTCGATTCCGTTGCCGTGGATGGCGGTGCTGATCGCCAACGACCGTCCGCCGCGGACGGCTGAAGAGCCCCGACGCTTCCCGGACGCCCCGCAGCACACTGCGCTGTTTCCCCGTGCCGAGCGGCCGGCTTTGGAGGCCGGCTTCACCGTCACGGCTCAACCGCAGGCGGCGCACCCCGGCGAAGAACGTGCCCGCTGACCTTCATACTCCCGGCATTCTCAGTACCTTCTTAAATCCCAATTCCATTTCCGCAGTTCAAAGGGTGTGATTTGGTCGGTGCCGGGGAACTCTTGGCTCCAGTCGAGCGTTGGACATTTCGACAGCAGGAGCCGACCAGGAGGCACCCATGGCAAACGCCACAACCCGGTACGACAGCGATCTGGATGCCCAGAGTCCGGCCGCCGACCTCGTGCGCGTCTATCTGAACGGGATCGGCAAGACCGCTCTCCTCACCGCTGAGGACGAGGTCGAGCTTGCCAAGCGGATCGAAGCCGGTCTCTACGCCCAGCATCTGCTCGAGACGCGCAAGCGCATGAGCGAAAGCCGCAAGCGCGACTTGGCTTTTGTCGTAAGGGACGGACAGGCGGCGCGCCGGCATCTGCTGGAGGCCAATCTGCGTCTGGTGGTGTCGCTGGCCAAGCGCTACACCGGCCGCGGCATGCCACTGCTGGACCTAATCCAAGAAGGCAATCTCGGTTTGATCCGCGCGATGGAGAAGTTCGACTACACCAAGGGATTCAAGTTCTCCACATACGCCACCTGGTGGATCCGGCAGGCGATCACGCGAGGTATGGCCGACCAGAGCCGCACCATCAGGCTGCCTGTTCATCTGGTCGAACAGGTCAACAAGCTGGCCCGGATCAAGCGTGAATTGCACCAGAGCCTCGGCCGCGAGGCCACCGACGAGGAACTGGCCGAGGAGTCGGGCATTCCCGTGGAGAAGATCAATGATCTGCTCGAGCACAGCCGCGACCCGGTGAGCCTGGACATGCCGGTCGGCAGCGACGAGGAAGCCCCACTGGGCGACTTCATCGAAGATGCCGAGGCGATGTCGGCGGAGAACGCGGTGATCGCCGAACTGCTACACACCGACATCCGTCACGTCCTGGCCACCCTCGATGAGCGTGAGCAGCAAGTGATCCGGTTGCGTTTCGGCTTGGACGACGGCCAGCCCCGCACCCTCGACCAGATTGGCAAGCTGTTCGGTCTCTCCCGGGAGCGGGTGCGCCAGATCGAGCGCGAGGTCATGACCAAGTTGCGCAACGGCGAGCGAGCCGAGAAGTTGCGCTCCTACGCGAGCTGACCTGGCTCGGCTGGCTGGGCCTAT
>CAZADG010000001.1:39328-54755 GCA_964483865.1 uncultured Mycobacterium sp.
CTGGCTGGGCCTATAGAATCGGGGCGACGAAGGGTGCCCTGATGAACGATCTGGTCGACACCACCGAGATGTACCTGCGCACGATCTACGACCTCGAAGAAGAGGGAGTCGTTCCGCTGCGCGCCCGGATCGCCGAGCGCTTGGACCAGAGTGGACCGACGGTGAGCCAGACGGTCTCGCGGATGGAACGAGACGGCCTGCTGCAGGTCGCCGGCGACAGGCATCTCGAACTGACCGACAAGGGACGGCGACTGGCTATCGAGGTGATGCGCAAGCACCGCCTCGCCGAGCGACTGCTGGTCGACATCATCGGACTGCCCTGGGAAGAGGTTCATGCCGAGGCTTGTCGGTGGGAGCATGTGATGAGCGAGGACGTCGAGCGCCGCCTCATCGCGGTGCTTGAAAATCCGACCGTCTCGCCTTTCGGAAATCCCATCCCCGGTCTGGCGCTGCTCGGCCTGCCCGAGCAGGAGGCGGGTACCGAACGGTCTGAACTGGTGCGGCTGACGGAATTGCCGGTTGGGGACTCGGTAGCCGTGGTGGTGCGTCAACTCACCGAACATGTGCAGGGAGACGCCGCCCTCATCGGTCGCCTCAAAGAGGCCGGTGTGGTGCCCAATGCCCGGGTACTGGTTCAGACAAGCTCCGATGGTGACGTGACCATCGTGGTGGGCGGTCACGAGAACGTCGAACTGCCCCACGAGATGGCCCACGCCGTCAAGGTGGAGAAGGTCTAGCCGGCCCGGCCGAATTCCCGGCGAGGCGGTAGTCGCACACCCAACCGTTTGGCGAGACGGTATCCAGTGCCGGTCAGTTCCCGAATCTGCTCAGGGCGCATGCCCGACTGCAGCGCGACGTCGAGCATGCCGCCCATCCGATGGCCCGGATCGCTCCGCAGGGCGGCTTCCAGTGAGATGCCGGCCAACGGGCCGTCACCACGGGCATAGGCCGAGAAGGCCAGCAGAACAAGGGCTTCCACGCGCCATGGATCGGGAAGTTCACGGGCCAGCAGTGCCCACAGCGCTTCGGCCGCCGATGCATCCGAACCCACCGCCAGCGCATAAAGGGTGTCGCGGACCGCGATGTCGGTGAGGCTGCACGCCACTTCGGAAAGCTCTTTATCCCCAGGCTGTATGCCCTCGAGAACCCGTTTGGCCACCGTGATGGCACGCTCCACGTCTCGTCGGCCACAGCCATCGGGATCGTTCTGCCAGTCCGCGTCGCGGACCGAGGCGCACGATCGGATGGACGTTCCCAGCGCGGCCGCGTGCGCCGGGTCGGCCGGGGCGACGACGGCACGCAGATCGGCGCGGCTGCCATACAGGCGCCGGCCGTCGAGGACAGCCGCCGCTGCCAACGGTGACGCAGTCGGGTCCTCAACGGTGCCGTTGTCCCCGCAGCCGTCGATACAGCGCCACGCGCCTCCAGCCTCGACCCGATCGACGATATGCGCGGCATAGAGGCCGACGCCGTGGCTCCGGAGTTCACCGGCCAGGGTGTCACAGAGCCGTTGGTGCTCGTCTGCGCACATCGGACACAGCGCCCCATCGGCATCGACGATTACCGCAACCACAGATTCAGCACCCGAGGTGGCGGCGATCTCCGCCAGACGGCCGATGTTGTCGCCCAAGTCCTCGGCAAGGTCGGCTCGCATAACTGCACCGATGCGACCCTCCTCCAGTGAAATCAGCACCAACGACTTCTCTGGGACGAAGCCGAGTACGGCGGGCAGAGCGGCAATCAGCGCCCCCGGACGGGTGAGACGAAATCTGTGCGTGGTCATGACAGGGAGATTCCCAGCGAACTCCGTCAGATCGACTGTCCGAATGGCGCCGGTCAGCCCACGTTGTGTATGAAATCCTTCCTGTGGAAATTGTTTTCCGGGCCGGGAAGGCATGGCGACCTCAGCGCGTTGTTGTACGTGGACAAAGGGAGGAGATGCCCCCATGGCTGATGAGGAAGGCCGCACACCCGATCGAATGTACGAACTCGAACTACCTGCACCGCAGCTTTCGTCCGCCGACGGCCGCGGACCGATTCTGGTCCACGCCCTTGAAGGTTTTTCCGATGCAGGTCATGCCATCCGGCTGGCCGCCCAGCACCTCACGAAAACGCTGGACGGTGAACTGGTTGCGTCGTTCGCCATCGATGATCTGCTGGACTACCGGTCCCGGCGGCCGTTGATGACGTTCAAGACCGACCACTTCACGGACTACGACGACCCCGAGCTAAACCTGTACGCACTGCGCGACAGTGTTGGTACGCCGTTTCTGCTGCTCGCAGGCTTGGAACCGGATCTGCAGTGGGAGCGTTTCGTCACCGCGGTCCGACTGCTCGCCGAGCGACTCGGTGTGCGTCGGACCATCGGACTCGGCGCCATCCCGATGGCCGTTCCACACACCCGCCCGGTCAGCATGACAGCCCACTCCAACGACCGGACCCTCATCGCCGGCCACCAGCCATGGGTAGGAGAGGTGCAGGTACCGAGCAGTGCGTCCAACCTGCTGGAGTTCCGGATGGCCCAGCACGGTCACGAAGCGGTCGGCTACACGGTGCATGTGCCGCACTACCTGGCCCAGACCGACTACCCGGCCGCAGCCGAGGCACTGCTGGAGCAAGTCGCCGAGTCGGGCTCCCTGCAGCTGTCGCTGGGCGCGCTCACCGATGCCGCGGTCGCCGTACGCACGAAGATCGACGAGCAAGTGGAAGGTTCACCTGAGATCGCACAGGTGGTCGAGGCACTGGAGCGCCAGTACGACGCGTTCGTTTCCGCGCAGGAGAACCGTTCGCTACTGGCTCGGGATGAGGACCTGCCCAGCGGCGAGGAGTTGGGCGCCGAATTCGAGCGGTTCCTGGCTCAGCATGCCGACGACTTCAAGGATGACTCAGCGGGCGACACCAAAGACTGAGGCTCGGACGTAACGTCGAGAGATGGGCATTGAGGTCAGCCACAGGTTCAGCGGCAGTCCGCATCACCGCCCCTTTGAGCCGCGACCTCCCAGCTGCTGGGTCGTGGTGTCCGGCCATGTGGTCAGCGACGGCATTCGTCAGCTGACGTGAGACGACCGATGGGCGCGCAAAGCCTCGATCTCGCGCTCGAAGTCCTCCGCCGAAGAGAATGACCTGTACACCGAAGCGAACCGAAGATAGGCCACCTCGTCCAATTCGCGTAGCGGGCCCAAGATGGCCAAGCCGACTTCGTTACTCGGCACCTCAGCCGAACCACCGGCGCGGATGCTGTCTTCAACTTGCTGCGCCAACAGGTTGAGGGCGTCGTCGTCGACCTGGCGGCCCTGACAGGCACGCCGGACTCCGCTGATGACCTTTTCCCGGCTGAACGGCTCGGTGACGCCGCTGCGCTTCACTACGGCAAGTACCGCTGTTTCCACCGTGGTGAACCTGCGGCCGCATTCCGGGCACGACCGCCGGCGGCGGATCGCCTGCCCCTCGTCCGTCTCGCGGGAATCCACCACGCGGGAATCCGCGTGCCGACAGAAGGGACAGTGCATTGACGCTTCCCCTCTCCAGCCGCGAACTGCGCCGAACGACTGAAAGCCTACCCGCGGTTCACCCGCAGCGGCCATCACCGGCGCCGGTCAGCCGACGGGCGCGATCAGCGTCTGGCCGGCATCGAGCGACGCGGACTCAAGCTTGTTCAGTTCGCGAATACGCTGAACAATGTGCGCGGTCGGCGCCTCCGGCGCGACTCTCGCCGCCAGGTGCTGAAGGGTCTCCCCGGCCCGGACCTGAACAACCGCCAACTGGTCGGACGGCTGTGCCGCAGCGGCGACCCGGTCTCCGCTGAAATGCCCGATGAAGCCGAGCCACACGGTGATCAGGCCCGCAATTCCGGCCAGTCCGATGCTCACCGCCGTACTGACCCGGCGGCGGGGGTGAACCGCCTGCGACATCCGGACACCATTGCCCCGGTAACACCGGGGTGCGACCGAGGGTCGTGTCGGCTCCGGCCGCGAAACGTGGGAACGAGATCCCACACGGACCGGACGTGCACACGCGCCGGCCAACTCCATCAGTTGTCGATCGTCCAGGACAGTCATGGTCGTTCCTTCCGTCCGCCAATTAGCTCTTGTGTTCGAACTTTACTCGCTCGTGTGTTCGATTCTCGAACATCTGATCGAGCGTGTCTCGCACGCTAGACCCGACCACCGACACTCCAGCGGTCCACATCGACACCTGCGCGACACGGTCGAACACATGTTTGATAATCGGGCGGATCGCGGCTACATTCGCCCCTATGAGCGACAGCACACGCATCACCGGAGCCCGCGACGCATCAGGTCTCACTGAGCGCCAGCGCACCATTCTCGAGGTCATCCGGGCATCGGTCACCAGTCGCGGCTACCCGCCGAGCATCCGGGAGATCGGCGATGCGGTGGGACTCACGTCCACCTCATCGGTAGCCCACCAACTGCGGACACTGGAGCGCAAAGGCTACCTTCGGCGGGACCCCAACCGGCCCCGAGCGGTGGACGTCCGCGGTGTCGACGACGCCCCGACTCCGGCGATCACCGACGTGGCCGGCTCCGATGCACTGCCCGAGCCGACGTTCGTCCCAGTCCTGGGGCGTATCGCGGCGGGCGGTCCGATACTGGCCGAGGAAGCGGTGGAAGACGTGTTCCCACTGCCCCGCGAACTCGTCGGCGAGGGCTCTCTGTTCCTACTCAAAGTGGTCGGCGAGTCCATGGTGGACGCAGCGATCTGCGACGGCGACTGGGTTGTGATCCGTCAGCAGAATGTCGCAGACAATGGCGATATCGTCGCCGCGATGATCGACGGTGAGGCCACGGTAAAGACCTTCAAACGGACGGGCGGACAGGTGTGGCTCATGCCGCACAATCCGTCCTTCGATCCGATCCCAGGCAACGACGCCGCCATCCTTGGCAAGGTCGTGACTGTGATCCGGAAGATCTGACCCTACTCGGGCGCCTTGACGAAGCCGTTGGACTGCGCCAATTCCTCGCTGGCGAACCAGACTTCGGGGAGCGTGCTGTCGTAGAGCACCGAATCCGGGGTGTAGTACAAGCCCGAATGGGTGTTGCCCTTGATGACGTAACCCTCGGGAGCCTGGAAGGGGTCCGCCAGCGGCAGATGAATGGCCGGCCGCCACGGCTCTTCAGCCGGAAGCTCGTCAGCCGTAAGCTCGGGCGCCGGTTCATAGTCGGACTGTTCGACCCGCTCTTCAACCACAACGTCGACCTCTTCGGTCCACGATTCGTCGACAGCATGCCGACGCCGGGCCGAAGCGGCGAGTTCGTCGAGTTCCAGCCGCCACGCCGCCAACGAATCACCGATGGAACTCGCAGCGTGCCGACCGGCCGCGTCGATGTCGGTGGCCGACTCGGCGAGGTCCGACTCAGTCGGAATGCGGGTGGGCGCGGTGTCGATCGCATCCTCGTCGGAGGCATAGTCACCGGAGTCCTCGTCAGCGGACCGCGGCGACCAGACGCCGAATTCGCCGTCGGTCTCCGCGCCGAAGCGCGGTTCGTTCGTGGAGCGTGTACCGGGCCAGTGGTCATCGTCGGATTCCCGGGCGAAGAAATCGCGATCTGCGGCGCGATCCACGACTGCGCCGCCCGCGGCAGCACGGCTCTTGCGCTGGGCCAGAATTGCCATCAGTCCGAGCGTCGCCAGCAGTGGAACCAGAATAGCCAGCCACCACCAACGGAAACCGCCCTCGTCGGAGGTGGTGCCGCCAGACGACGTGGCGGCCGGGGTCTGAGCCACCGCATCGGGCATTTCCAAGCCGGACAGTTCCGAGGCCAGTTCGGCGGGCTTCGAACTGAACTCCTTGGTGGCCTTGTTCCAGGTGAGCTCTCCACCGGTGAAGGTCTGCGTGACGGAGTCGCCCTTGGCGGTCTGCTCATCGGTCGGGATGCCGAGCGCTCCGGTGGCACCGCCGAGTTTCGTCCAGGCGGCGTTGATGGGTCCGCGCACGACGATGGCGCCGGTGTCGGGAGTCCAGAAAATCTGCGGCTTATCCGGGGCGCTGAACGAACTGATCCGACTGTTGGGAACTCCGCCGTCGGCTTCGGCGCCCGCCGGGAAGCCCAGATCACCGGTGGGTCCGCCAAGCGACTCATATTTCGACAGGATGGCACCGGTGACCGCGTGCGCACCGGTATCGGGCGAGTAGAAGATCTTGCCGCTGGCGTAGCCCTGGGCTGCCGCGTTGTCACCGATGACGGTCTGCTCGCCCTGCCGCGCTCCCAGCGGACCACCGAGGCCTCCGCTGGCCCGCCATGCCAGGTTGATCATCGTGGTCGGGTCACGCGGAACATCCAAACCGGCCAGACTGTCGGCCAGCCCAGGCGGATCCGAGGTGAACGTATTCGACTTCGAGTTCCAGGAGAGCTGGCCGCCACTGAACTTCTGACTGACCACGTCGCCGTCATAGCGTTCGTCTTCGACCGGGACCCCCAACTGCCCCGCCGAACCGCCGAGCTTGTCCCACGCGGTGTTCAGCGCACCGCGGACTGCCCACGCTCCCGTATCCGGGGTCCAGAAAATGGCCGGCTTGTCGCTGGCACCGAAGGTGTTCACCCGACTCCGCGGGCTGACCAGTCCCGCGACCGTATCGATGTTGGGGAAGCCCAGGTCACTGTCGGCTGGACCGCCGAGCGACTCGTATTTGTCGAGTACGGCACCGTAGACCAGATGCGCGCCGGTCGTAGGGGTGAAGAAGATCTTGCCGCCGCTGAACTTCTGCCCGTATCCCTCACCGACTTGGAAGACCTCGCCGTCCTTGGCGCCCACCACCGAGTCTGGGCCGCCTGCGGCGTTCCACGCCTGGTTGATGGCATCTGACGCGTCGCTCTCCGGAGAGGCGAGCGCGGAGGGAACCACGAAGGCGGCGACGGCCGCAGGGACGACCACTCCGAGAGTGAGTCGCCTCACGGTCCGACTCAGCCGACTACCTACCGAGGTCATGCGTTGCCCTCCCGCTTTTCGGACCTATCGCCTCTAACACACCGATGTTGACACCAACGTTGCCGATATCCGGGAAAGCCTTGCACGACACGCGGGATTCACCCAATCTAGAATCCGAATTGAGATGCAATCCGAATTCGTCCGTGATTGGGTGCGGGAAATCCTCTACCGGTTTCACACGCCGAGGCTACGGCCGATGATTTCCTTCATGATTTCCGTCGTGCCGCCGTAGATGGTCTGCACTCGGGCGTCCAAGAAAGCACGCGCGACGTTGTATTCGCGCATGTAGCCGTAACCACCGTGCAACTGGAGGCAACGGTCGATCAGCTTGACCTGCGCCTCTGTGGTCCACCACTTAGCCATTGCGGCCTGATCTGCGGTGAGTTTGTCTTCCATCAGCAGTCGGATGAATTCATCGACCATGATGCGCACAGCAGTGGCCTCGGTCGCCAATTCGGCCAGGAGGAAGCGGCTGTTCTGGAATGAACCGATCGGTTTGCCGAACGCTTTGCGCTGAGACACGTAGTCGAGAGTTTCGTCGAGCACTGCCTCCATTGCGGCCGCGGCCATGATGGCGATGGAAAGCCTTTCCTGGGGCAAGTTCTGCATGAGATAGAGGAATCCCATACCCTCCTCGCCGATCAGGTTCTCGACCGGAACCTTCACGTCGGTGAAGGACAGCTCGGCAGTGTCCTGCGCGTCCAACCCGACCTTGTCGAGGTGACGGCCGCGCTCGAAACCGGGCATTCCGCGCTCGACACCGAGCAGCGAGAAGCCCTGTGCCCCCTTCTCGGGGTTGGTCTGAGCCACAACGATCACCAGGTCAGCGTTAATGCCGTTGGTGATGAAGGTCTTGGAACCGTTGAGGACGTAGTGGTCACCCTCCCTGACCGCGCGGGTCTTGATGCCCTGCAGGTCACTGCCGGTGCCCGGCTCGGTCATGGCGATCGCGGTGATCATCTCGCCGGTGCAGAACTGCGGCAACCAACGCTGTTTCTGCTCTTCGTTGGTCTGGTGCAGCAGGTAGGGCGCGACGACGTCGTTGTGCAGTGAGAAACCCAATCCGCTGTAGCGGCCGGCCACGGTCTCCTCGACGACGATTGTGTTGTAGCGGAAGTCGGGGTTGCCGCCGCCGCCGTACTCCTCGGGGACCGCCATGCCGAGGAAGCCCTGCTTGCCTGCTTCCAGCCAGACCCCGCGGTCGACGATCTTGTCCTTCTCCCACTGGTCGTGGTACGGCGCCACGTGCTTGTCCAGGAAAGCCCGATAGGACTCGCGGAACAGCTCGTGCTCCGGCTCGAACAAGGTGCGGGTGTACTTGACGGCTTTGCCCATGGCGGTGACCTCCGAGAGTGGTGCCAGATCCTGTCCACGAGGATAACCAACCGGATGGTTGGGCGCACATCCCCTAGCGCATGGCCACCTACCGTGTGGCGTAATCACCGATCGCCGCGGCCAGCGCTGCAGGCACCCTGGCCTTGACCCGAGTGCCGTGCTGGGTGTGCTCAGTGGCGTCAACTCGGCCCTCGTCGTGCAGTCGGGAGACGAGATCGCCGCGGGAGTACGGAATGGTCACGTCCACGGTGACCTCGCGAGGTTCGACCAACTCACCCAGCCGGCTTCGCAGCCGGTCCAGACCCTCCCCGGTGTGCGCCGAGACGAAAACGGCACCGGGAAGCACCCGCCGCAACTGGGCCAGCGTCAGGTCAGTCGCTGCGTCAATCTTGTTGACCACCAACAACTCAGGGGCGGGCGGGGCATGGTGGTCGGCCTGGACCTCGCCGATCACCTGCCGGACCGCTTCGATCTGAGCAAGCGGATTGACGTCGGATCCATCAACGACGTGCACCAGCAGATCGGCGTCGACGACCTCCTCCAGTGTGGAGCGGAAGGCCTCCACCAACTGGGTCGGCAGGTGTCGGACGAACCCCACGGTGTCGGTCAGCACGACAGGCCGGCCGTCATCGAACTCACCTCGGCGCGTGGTGGGTTCCAAGGTGGCGAACAGTGCGTTCTCCACCAGAACCCCCGCCCCGGTCAGCGCGTTGAGCAGGCTGGACTTGCCGGCGTTGGTGTAGCCGACGATAGCGATCGCGGGCACGTCACTTTCCCGGCGCCGGCTGCGCTGGGTATCGCGGACCTGTTTCATGTCCTTGATCTCGCGGCGTAGCTTGGACATCCGCTCTCGGATACGACGCCGGTCGGTCTCGATCTTGGTCTCGCCGGGCCCGCGGGTTCCCACTCCGCCGCCGCTGCCGCCGGCGCGACCACCGGCCTGGCGGGACATCGACTCACCCCAGCCGCGCAGCCTGGGCAACATGTATTGCATCTGGGCCAGTTCCACCTGCGCCTTGCCCTCACGGCTGGTGGCGTGCTGGGCGAAGATGTCCAGGATCAGCGCGGTGCGGTCGATGACTTTGACCTTGACCACTTTTTCCAGCGCGTTGAGTTGGGCCGGGCTCAGTTCGCCGTCGCAGATGACGGTGTCCGCACCCGTGGCGACGACGAGTTGCCGCAGTTCGGCGGCTTTGCCCGAACCGATGTAGGTGGCCGGGTCCGGCTTGTCCCGCCGCTGGATCAAACCCTCGAGGACCTCGGAGCCTGCGGTCTCGGCCAACGCGGCCAGTTCGGCGAGACTTGCGTCGGCGTCCGCTGCGCTGCCGTCGGTCCACACCCCGACCAGCACAACGCGCTCCAGCCGCAGCTGGCGGTATTCGACCTCGGTGACGTCAGCCAGTTCGGTGGACAATCCAGCGACCCGGCGCAGCGCGGCGCGGTCCTCGAGTGCCAGTTCGCCGACGCTGGGCTCGGGTTGTGTGCGATCTGAATCAGTCATGTGTTCGCCGCCCACCAGTCGTCGGCGAGTTCGCCACGGGCCACCAGAATCGACGGTCCCCGCAGGAAGCTGGTGGTGTTGGTGATCCTGACGCAGACCTCGCCGCCAGGGACCCGGACCAGCACTTCCCCGGCTGACTCCCCGTGCTGTTCGAGTGCCGCACACGCGGCCGCGACGGTTCCGGTGCCGCACGAACGGGTCTCTCCGACACCCCGTTCATGTACCCGCATCCGTACCGCGCCGTCGGTCAGCGGTGTCAGCACCTCGACGTTGACCCCATCGGGAAACTGCGCGAGGTCGAAACCCACCGCCGCGCCGACGTCCAGGCCAGCCAGTTCACCGTCGGTCAAGCCGGGAACGACGCAGGCCAGGTGAGGATTGCCGACATCGACGCCGAGGCCGGTCAACCGGCGTCCACCGACTGTCGCCACGCCGTTTCCGAGTCGGTTGACCTTGCCCATCTCCACGGTGATATCGGCGCGGTAGTCGTCGGCGTCGTGAATGACGACCGGGCGCGGTCCGGCCAGCGAAGCCACCACGAACTCGTCGCGCGTCTCCATGCCACTGGTGCGCAGGTAATGGGCGAACACCCGGACGCCGTTGCCGCACATCTGCGCGACCGAACCGTCGGCGTTGCGGTAGTCCATATACCAGTCGTCGCCGGCGACACCCTCGGGCAAGCAGTCCAGGACACCAGCCTCCAAAGCGGCCCCGGCAGTGATGACCCGCAGGACGCCGTCCGCGCCCAGGCCGCGACGCCGGTCGCACAGTGCGCTGACCACCGACGGACTCAGATCCAGCATCGCGCCCAGATCGGGCAGCACCACGAAGTCATTCTGGGTGCCGTGCCCCTTGGCGAAGATCACCTGCTCAGGATACGTGGCGCCAATTCGCCAGCACCGCATCGGCGAGGCCACCCGAAGAACCGTCGAGCCAGGTGATCCGCCGGTCGCGGCGGAACCACGACCGCTGCCGGCGCACGTAACGGCGGGTGCCGATGAACGTCGCCTCCCGGGCTCGGTCGATCTCTGCCGCCCCGCCGCCGGCGTCGAGAGCCTCCAGCACCTGCGCGTAGCCGAGCGCGCGGGCCGCGGTGACACCATCCCGAAGCCCCCGGGCGATCAGAGCAACCACTTCATCGACCAGACCGGCGTCGAACATGGCAGCGGTTCTCCGGGCAAGCCGGGCATCGAGAACCGTTGTTTCCCAATCCAATCCGACGATAGCGGTGTCCCAGCGCGCGGACCCGATGCTCGGCGCTGACGCGGCGAAGGGCTTGCCGGTCAGTTCGACGACCTCCAATGCCCGCACGATCCGGCGGCCGTCGGTGTTCAGGATCGCGGCGGCCGCGGCCGGATCACGCCGGGCCAGTTCGGCGTGCAGTCCGGCCGTCCCCACCTCCGCGAGACGACTTTCCCAGCGGGAGCGCACCGCCGGATCGGTGGCCGGGAAGGCCCAATCGTCCAGCAGTGACTGGACGTACATCATCGAGCCGCCGACGATGATCGGCACCGCACCGCGGGCGGCGATCGCCTCTACGTCGGCGACCGCGGCGTGCTGGTAGCGCGCGACAGTGGCGGTGTCGGTGACGTCGAGAACGTCGAGTTGGTGGTGCGCGATACCGCGGCGGCCGGTCGGTGGGACTTTGGCGGTGCCGATATCCATGCCGCGGTATTGCTGCATGGCATCGGCGTTGATGATCTCGCCGCCGAGCCGCTCAGCCACCTCCAGCGCCAGATCGGACTTGCCGGTGCCGGTCGGTCCGATCACGGCGATCGGCCGGGCCATCAGCTCTCCGGTACCCAGGTGCCGACGAAATAGCCGACACCGTAGGGGGCCCCGCGGCGCAATTCGGTGGCCGCGGCCGGCGCCGGGGCCAGTCCGGCGAGCACCTGGTAGGCAACCCTCCCGACGACGCCGTCGGGCAGTCTGCTCAACGCCGCGGTATCGCCGCTGGCCAGAGCGTTGTCGAGGGCGTCTTGCGAGGCTTCGGCCGCCGGGTCGTAGCCCCCGGGCGCGGCCGGGGTCAGCGTGGTGAGCCCGTCGGCCACCACCAGCACACCGATGGGTTCGGGTTCGGCGTCGATGAGTTGCCGAAGCAACCGGCCGCGCGCGACAGCGGTGTCAGCATCGAGGTCGGCCGGATGGACCCGAACCGTCACACTGGCCGCGGAATTGGCCTGCCCGCGCAGCCACCCCGCGAACAGAGCGCACAACGGCATCCCGGCCACCGGGCCCGATGGCTCGGGACACAGCGATACCGGCACGTCGACCCCATAACCTGCGAACGTGCCGCGGGCGCGGGTGATCACCAACTCGCCGGATCCGACCCCGATGGCGATCCAGCTTTCCGGCAGAGTCGCAACCGCCGCCAGCGCCGCGTCGCGGAAACCGGCCACCTCGGCGGCGGCCGCGCCGGCCAGCTCCGGTACCAGCACGGGCGCCGATGGGGTCAGTGCAATCGCCGTCAGCACGGGTCCACGCTAGCGGTCTGCGGGCGCGGCTTCGCTGCGGGCCAAGGCGACGGTCGCCACCACCATGGCGGCGATCGCCACCACCAGCAGCTCCCAGCCGCGGTCCCCCGGCTGCAGCGTCTCCCCGAGCACGAAAACGCCAAGGACGGATGCGACGAGCGGCTCGGTGACCGTCATGGTCGGCAGTGAGGCGGCCAGCGAGCCGGCCCGGAACGACGATTGCTGCCAGGCGGTGGCGGCCACCGCAACCGCCGCCCAGACATACAGCTCCGGGGCCGTCACAACTGCCCACAGGCCGTGCCCGAGGCGGTCCACCACGCCCTTCGTGAGGACCGCGAACAGCCCCCACAGCGAACCGGAGACCACACCCAGCAGCACCGCGGCCGCAGGTCTACCGGCCAGCATCCGGGCACCGAACACGCATAGGACCAAGGCCGGCCCCATAACCGCGACGACGCCGGTCCAGACCTCGAAGGCCGCCCGGGAGTGGCCCGGCGTCGGATTTCCGACGGTCACGATTACCACCACCGCCGCGGCCAGAACAGCGGCCCAAACCCATTGGGCACCGGTCACCGGCCGGCCGGTGGCCCGGGCGTTGAGCGGCAGGGCGAACAATAGCGAGGTCACCAGCAGTGCCTGCACCAGCAGCACCGAGCCCAACCCCAGCGCGGCGGCCTGCAGCCCGAACCCGACCGCCGCGATGGCGCTGCCCAACCACCACTGGCGGTCCCGCAACAGACGGGTGAACAGTTCGAGGTGTCCGACATTCTCGTCGGTGACGTCGTGGGCTGTGCGTTGATGGATCACATCGCCGACCGCGATGAAGAAAGCCGCGCCCAGCGCCAACAGTGCCGCGATATCGGCCTTGGCCATCAATGCTCCTTTCCAGCCCATCCCGGGCGCATGCCCGGCACCGACCTGATTCAATACCGGGGTGGCCGCCGGGCAACAGCAGCCACCCATGCAACGGGGCCGCTTTGCGCGGCAGGGGCGCGGTCTAACCGCGCGAAGGGTAGGTGAAGTTGACCATGACGACCGACGACGCGCGCGCCGACGAGTCGCCTCGGCCCGCTCCCGGACCCATCCCCGGTCCTCGGCCGGGAGCGCCTAAGCCGGCCCCTCGTCCGCACGCCCAGCCCCAACCGGTGTCGGCCACCCCGGTGAGCGACCCTCGCCGATTCGGCCGCGTCGCCGAAGACGGCACCGTATACCTGATCACCGCCGCCGGCGAACGGGTCATCGGCTCCTGGCAAGCGGGAGAGCCCGACGCCGCTTTCGCCCACTTCGGTCGCCGCTTCGATGATCTGGCCACCGAGATCACCCTGTTGGAGACCCGGCTGGCCTCGGGCAGTGCCGATGCCCGCAAGGTCAGGGCCGCCGCGGCGGCACTGGCCGAAACACTGCCTACCGCAAGCGTGCTCGGCGACGTGGACGCCCTGGCATCCCGGCTGGCCGCGATCGCCGATCACGCCGAGGAAACGGCAGCCGCCGAGCGGGCACGCCGCGACGAGCTGCGCGCCCAGCAGACCGCCCGCAAAGAGGCGCTGGCCGCCGAGGCCGAGGATTTGGCCGCAAACGCCACTCAGTGGAAGGCCGCCGGCGACCGGATGCGCGCGATCCTCGATGAGTGGAGGACCATCACCGGACTGGACCGCAAGACCGATGACGCGCTCTGGAAGCGGTACTCCGCTGCCCGCGACGGGTTCAACCGCCGCCGCGGATCGCACTTCTCCGAACTGGACAAGGAGCGCGCCGGAGCACGGGAAGCCAAAGAGCGATTGTGCGCCCGCGCCGAGGAGTTGTCCGCCTCGACCGACTGGGCGCCGACGGCAGCCAAATTCCGGGACCTGCTGAACGAGTGGAAGGCAGCCGGACGGGCCTCCAAAGACCTCGACGATTCGCTGTGGCAGCGTTTCAAGGCCGCGCAGGACAAGTTCTTCGCCGCCCGCAACGCGATCAACGCCGAACGCGACGCGGAATTCCAGGCCAATGCCGAGGCGAAGGAAAAACTCCTGGCCGAAGCCGAGAAAATCGAGGTGACGAACGCGAAGGCCGCGCAGACAGCCCTCCGGTCGATCACCGACAGGTGGGATGCGATCGGCAAGACTCCTCGGGACAGCGGCCCGGAACTGGACCGGCGGCTTCGGGCGGTGGAGAAGAGGGTCCGCGACGCCGTCGACGCCGGACGGATCGACCCGGAAGCCCTGGCCCGCGCCGAACAGTTCCGCTCCCGGGCAGAACAATTCGAGCGGCAGGCCGACAAGGCCGCAGCGGCCGGTCGGGACCGGGAGGCCGAAGAAGCCCGGGCGAGCGCTGCTCAGTGGCGGGAGTGGGCGGCCGCGGCGGCGCAGGCTGTCGCAAAAAAGCGCTAGCGGGTCGGGCCCTCGGGCGGCTCGAGTCCGCCGAGTAGCGGGGAGGCGTCGCGTTGGGCGGCCTCTTGCCGTCGTTGCGCCTCGGCGGCCAGCTGGACGGCGGTGCGGGTCCAGACCACTCGCGCCCAATGGAATGTCAGCAGGATCACCGTGATCCAGCTCAGCAGCAGGCCGATTCCCGGGCCGGGATGACCGGCGGCCGCGGTCTGACGCGACCACACCGACAGCATCCCCAGCGGGATCGTTACCGCACTACCGGCCAGCGCGATCCAGGCCAGCGTCCAGCGCCGGGTCAGCAGGGCGAGCATTGAGAATCCGACCCCGAAAACCAGGGCAAACCAGCAGAACAATCGGTGCGGCAGCGCGACGCCCACGCTGATCGCCTTGTCGTCGCCCATCAGAACGTCGACCCCCCGGGCGTCGCCGGTGTGCGGGAGGATGAAGGACACCAGAAGCACGAAGACGAGGATGGCAACCACCAAAGCCCTTGCCCCCGGGTCGATCTCGCCGGCAACGCGCCGCTCGGCGGCCTCAAGGTCAGCCTTGTAGGCCTCGAATTCGTCGGACGTCATCGGCCGCATCCTGTCGTCGTTTCGGTACTGATGGGCGAGGTGCCGACAGCCGGCAGCCCAAGACCGACGGTGCGTGGGCGACGGCCGGCCTCGTGTGCGTCACCGGCACGGGTGCGTCGGTGCGAGATCAACGGAGCGTCGGCGATCAGGTGGTGCGGCGCGGCGGCGGTCACGGTGGTGGTGACGACATCGCCGGGCCTTATCCCCCCCGTCATCCCCCCCGTC
>CAZADG010000001.1:54855-95340 GCA_964483865.1 uncultured Mycobacterium sp.
CACGGTGGTGGTGACGACATCGCCGGGCCTTATCCCCCCCGTCATCCCCCCCGTCGCTGCGGTGAAATGGACCAACCGTCCGTCGCGGGCGCGTCCGCTCATCCGGGCGGTCGCGGCGTCCTTGCGACCCTCCCCGGCAGCCACCAGCACCTCGACCGTGCTGCCGACCAGTGCCCTGTTCTGCTCCCACGAGATGCTCTCCTGCAGCTCGATCAGGCGTTGATAGCGTTCTTGCACAACATCTTTGGGAAGCTGGTCATCCATCTCAGCTGCGGGTGTCCCCGGCCGCCGCGAATACTGGAAGGTGAAGGCTGACGAGAAGCGTGCCCGGCTGACGACGTCGAGGGTGGCGGCGAAGTCCTCTTCAGTCTCACCGGGGAAGCCGACGATGATGTCGGTGGTGATCGCCGCATGCGGCATGGCCGCTCGCACCCGGTCGATGATGCCGAGGAATTTCTCGGCACGATAGGACCGGCGCATCGTCCGCAGCACCCGGTCGGATCCCGATTGCAGTGGCATGTGCAGGTTGGGGCACACGTTCGGGGTCTGCGCCATGGCTTCAATGACGTCATCGGTGAACTCGGCCGGGTGCGGCGAGGTGAACCGCACCCGTTCGAGACCTTCGATCTCACCGCAGGCGCGCAGCAGCGAGGCGAAGGCCCCGCGGTCCCGGGGAATTTCCGGCTCAGCGAACGAGACCCCGTAGGCGTTGACGTTCTGGCCGAGCAGGGTGACTTCCAGGACACCCTGGTTCACCAGGGAACGGACCTCTGCCAGGATGTCGGCCGGACTGCGATCGACTTCCCGGCCGCGCAGCGACGGCACAATGCAGAACGTGCAGGTGTTGTTGCAGCCCACCGATATGGAGACCCACGCCGCATACGCGGATTCACGGGCCGCGGGCAGCGCCGAGGGGAATTCGCGCAGTGCTTCGGCGATCTCGACCTGGGCGGTGCGGTTGTGTCGGGCACGTTCCAGCAGCACCGGTAGGGAGCCGATGTTGTGAGTTCCGAAAACGACGTCGACCCATGGCGCTCGAGCCAGGACGCTGTCGCGATCCTTCTGGGCCAGACAGCCCCCGACGGCAATCTGCATGTCCGGGTCGGCCTGCTTGCGCGGGGCGAGGTGGCTGATGTTGCCGTAGAGCTTGTTGTCGGCGTTCTCCCGGACCGCGCAGGTGTTGAACACCACCACGTCGGCGTCGGTCCCCTCCGGTGCGCGCAGGTAGCCGGCTTCCTCCAGCAGGCCGGCGAGACGCTCGGAGTCGTGCACGTTCATCTGGCAGCCATACGTGCGGACCTGATAGGTCCGGGCCCGAGGCTGCAGCGAGGTCACACCGCACATCGTACGGAGGTGCGCTTCCCCAGGAAAAACTGATCAGCCCTGGGTATGGTCTGCTCATGGCGGTGGGCGGGGCGGTCCCGATGATCTCGGCACCAATGATCTCGATCAGGGGTCTCAACAAGTACTTCGGGGCACACCATGCGCTCAAGGACATCGACCTTGAGGTAGACCGGGGGCAGGTGGTTGTGGTGCTCGGCCCGTCCGGCTCGGGCAAGTCCACACTGTGCCGCACCATCAACCGGCTGGAGACCATCGACTCCGGGACCATCGCCATCGACGGCGAAGTTCTGCCCGCCGAGGGTCGCAAGCTGGCCCAACTGCGATCCGACGTCGGCATGGTGTTCCAGTCGTTCAACCTCTTCGCCCACAAGACCATCCTGGAAAACGTCATGCTGGCCCCGGTCAAGGTGCGCAAGGTGGACAAGGCGGAGGCCCGCGATCGGGCGATGTCACTGCTCGAACGGGTGGGTGTCGCCACCCAGGCCGAGAAGTACCCGGCGCAGCTGTCCGGTGGACAGCAGCAGCGGGTGGCCATAGCCCGGTCGCTGGCGATGAAGCCGAAGGTGATGCTGTTCGACGAGCCGACCAGTGCGCTCGACCCGGAAATGGTCAACGAGGTGCTCGCGGTGATGACGTCGCTGGCAGGCGAAGGCATGACCATGGTGGTCGTGACCCACGAGATGGGGTTCGCCCGGCGGGCCGCCAATCGGGTGGTCTTCATGGCCGACGGCAGCATCGTCGAGGACGCCGCACCGGAGGACTTCTTCTCCAGTCCACGTTCGGAGCGCGCCCGGGACTTCCTCGGCAAGATCCTGAGCCACTGACACATGCGGTCTCTCCCTCAGCGCCTGCTCGCGATCGCCCTGCTGGGCGTTGTGCTGTCGATGGCGTTGGTCGGGTGCGGGGGCCAGGACAAGAAAATCGTCATCGGAACCAAGTTCGACCAGCCCGGCCTGGCAGTAAAGAAGCCGGACGGCTCAATGGCGGGTTTCGACGTCGACGTCGCGACGTATGTGGCGGAAAAGCTGGGCTACCGACCCGAAGACATCGAGTGGAAGGAATCGCCGTCCGGTCAACGCGAGACCCTGATCCAGAACGGCCAGGTCGATTACATCGTGGCGACCTACTCGATCACCGACGCGCGCAAACAGAAAGTTGCGTTCGCCGGACCGTATCTGGATACCGGCCAAAGTCTGCTGGTGCGGGCCGATACCACCGACATCAGTGGCCCGGAGTCGCTGGCGGGCGGCAAACGGTTGTGCTCGGTGTCGGGATCAACTCCGGCACAACGGATCAAAGACAAGTATCCGGGCGTGCAACTGCAGCAGTACGACACCTACTCGGCCTGCGTGGAGGCATTGCGCAACGGAGCGATCGACGCGGTGAGCACCGACGAGGTGATCCTCGCCGGTTTCGCCGCCCAGTCCCCCGGTGTCTTCACGATCATCGGGAAGCCGTTCTCGGTCGAGCGCTACGGAATCGGGTTGCGCCTGGAGAATCTCGAACTGCGAACGAAGATCAACGACGCCATCATCGAGATGCAGAACGACGGAAGTTGGGAAGCCGCCTTCGATCGCAATCTCGGTCCGGCCGGCATCAGCGCGCCGCCGCCACCGCCGTTGGACACCGAAACAAGCGGCGCCGCGGCAGAGAATGTCGACATCCTGGGCAAGTACGGCGGACTGATCGTCACGGCGTTCTGGACCACCGTCAAGCTGACCGTCCTGTCGGCGATCGGCGCGCTGATCCTGGGCACCGCATTGGCAGCGATGCGACTCTCCCCGGTTCCGATGCTGAACTGGCTGGGAACCGCCTACGTCAACATCGTGCGCAACACACCTCTGACACTGATCATCCTGTTCTGCTCGTTCGGCCTGGCGCAGACGCTGGGAATCACCTTGGCGGATCCGCAATCACCGACGTCGATCGCCGACAGCAACTTCCGACTGGCGGTGCTGGGATTGTCGGCCTACACCGCGGCGTTCGTCTGCGAGACGGTCCGCTCCGGGGTGAACACCGTGCCGGTGGGTCAGGCCGAGGCGGCCCGGTCGCTGGGGCTGACGTTCGGGCAGAACCTGCGGATGATCCTGCTGCCACAGGCCTTCCGAGCAGTGCTCATCCCGCTGGGATCGGTGTTGATCGCCTTGACCAAGAACACCACGATCGCATCGGCAATCGGCGTCGCCGAGGCGGCCCTGCTGATGAAGGAGATGATCGAGAACACCGCGGCACTGTTGGCCGTCGGGGGCATCTTCGCCTTCGGGTTCCTGCTGCTGACACTCCCGATGGGCCTGTTGTTCGGCTGGCTGGGCAAGCGGTGGGCGGTGTCGCGATGAGTGCTTGGGCGAAGAGCGGTGAGAACCCGTGACAACGTCATCGGTTCTCTTCGACGCGCCGGGCCCCCGGGCGCGGGTGCGCAACCGGGTGATCTCCGGGGTGACCCTGGTTCTGGCAGCCGCGGCCATCTGGGCGATCATCGCCAGGCTGGCCGACAAGGGTCAGTTGACCGCAGCCAAATGGAAGCCGTTCCTCACCGGCGATCTGTGGCAGACCTACGTGCTGCCCGGCATCGTCGGCACCCTCAGCGCGGCGGCTTTGTCGATCGTGCTGGCCGGCATCCTCGGGTTCGCCCTCGGGGTGGGCAGGCTCTCCCCGGTGCGGGCGGTCCGTCTGCCGTGCGCAGTGTTCGTGGAGTTCTTCCGCGCCGTGCCGGTGCTGATCATGATGATCTTCGCGTACTTCCTTTACGCGCTGTATGACGTTTTCCCGTCCAAGCAGTTGGCGCTGGCGGGCGTGGTAACCGGCCTGACGCTCTACAACGGCGCGGTGATCGCCGAGATCGTTCGGTCCGGGGTGGGCTCGCTGCCGCGGGGGCAGGGTGAGGCCGCCGCTGCGCTGGGAATGAGCTGGGGCCAGACGATGCGGTCGGTTCTGCTGCCTCAGGCGGTCACCTCGATGCTGCCGGTGCTGGTGTCACAGCTTGTGGTGGTGCTCAAGGACACCGCGATCGGCTATCAGATCACCTTCCTGGAGATGGTCCGCCAGGGCACAGTGATCGGGTCGACCTACGGAAACTACGTACCCGCCCTGATCGTCATCGCGGTGTTGATGATCGCCCTCAACTTCACGCTGTCCGCGGCAGCCGGCAGGCTGGAACGTCGCTTGCGCCGATCCAAACGGACACCCGAACCACTGAAGGCCACGGACGCCATTCTGGAGCCGGGCGACTAGTCACTGCGTCGGGTCAAACCCGGCGACGTTCCCGCTCAGCGGCCACCGCATCGGTGACCACCGCGACGGCCATGCTCTGGCTGTACCCACGCCGGGCCAGCATGGCAACCAGTCGGCGCATCACCTTCGGTTCTTCACCATCGCCGAGTGATTCCCGCCGAAGTCGGTGTTCCACGAGTTGCTCGGCGCGGCCCCGTTCGGCGCCGGCGTCAATCCCCTCAAGCGCGGAGTCGATCAACTCGTCATCGACACCTTTGGTCCGCAACTCGGCGGCCAGTGCACGCTTGCCTTTTCCGGCACTGGCCTGTCGTGAACGGACCCACTGCTCAGCGAAATCCTCATCATCGATGAGACCGACAGCCTCCAACCGCCCGAGCACTGCCTGGGCCGCGTCGTCTGGGTAGCCACGTTTGGCCATCTGGCCGGCGAGTTCCGCGCGAGTGCGTGCCCGCACGGTGAGCAGGCGCAAACACAAGGCGTGCGCCTGCTCCTCGCGGGCCTCGGGAGACGAGGCCCTAGAAGTCGACGGGGGCGGGCAGGACGTCATTGAAATCGTCGGTCATCACCGCACCGATACCGAGCTTCTCTTTGATCTTCTTCTCGATCTCGTTGGCGACGTGTGGGTTCTCGAGCAGGAAGTTGCGGGCGTTCTCCTTGCCCTGGCCCAACTGCTCACCGTCATAGGTGAACCACGACCCCGACTTGCGGATAAAACCCTGGTCGACACCCATGTCGATGAGCGAGCCCTCGCGGCTGATGCCCTTGCCGTAGAGGATGTCGAACTCGGCCTGCTTGAATGGCGGCGATACCTTGTTCTTGACCACCTTGACGCGGGTGCGATTGCCGACCGCGTCGGTGCCGTCCTTGAGCGTCTCGATGCGGCGCACGTCAAGCCGCACAGAGGCGTAGAACTTCAATGCCTTACCGCCGGTTGTCGTTTCGGGCGAACCGAACATCACGCCGATCTTCTCGCGGAGCTGATTGATGAAGATCGCGGTGGTGCCCGAGTTATTCAGCGCGCCGGTCATCTTGCGCAGGGCCTGGCTCATCAAGCGAGCCTGCAGACCGACGTGACTGTCGCCCATTTCGCCCTCAATCTCGGCGCGGGGCACCAGAGCGGCCACCGAGTCGATGACGAGGATGTCGATGGCGCCGGAACGCACCAACATGTCGGCGATCTCGAGGGCCTGCTCACCGGTGTCGGGCTGGCTGACCAACAGCGAGTCGGTGTCAACGCCGAGTTTCTTGGCGTACTCGGGGTCCAGTGCGTGCTCGGCATCGATGAACGCCGCGATGCCGCCGGCAGCCTGGGCGTTGGCCACCGCATGCAGAGCAACGGTGGTCTTACCGGAGGACTCCGGTCCGTAGATCTCGACGACCCGGCCGCGAGGCAGTCCGCCGATGCCCAATGCCACATCCAAGGCGATGGAACCGGTCGGAATGACCGCGATGGGCTGGCGGACCTCCTCGCCGAGGCGCATCACCGCACCCTTGCCGTGGTTCTTCTCGATTTGTGCGATCGCGAGTTCGAGGGCCTTCTCGCGGTCGGGGGCCTGCTGCGCCATGGATGTCTCCGTTCTGAGGTGTTCGGTTGACCGGTATTGGTCGGTTAGCCGAGACGTTAGAGACAGCCACCGACAAAAACTTTGTTCGAACTATGACCCACAGTAACGAACATGTGTTCGATGGCAAGTGTGGCGCGCGGCGTGTCGTTTCGGAGCCGCGCTACCACTGCTCGCGCGGCACGTCGAAGTCGGCGCACAACGCCCGCCACACGTCCCGGGGTTCTGCACCGGCCTCGATGGCCTGCGCGGCGGTGCGACCGCCCAGTCTGGTCAGCACGTGGTCCACCAGCATCGACGAAGCACGGACCGCCCCGAACTGGGCCTCGACGAGTTCGTGGAATTCGGTGAGTCGCACGCCCCCAAATTACCCAGCTTCAACCGGGCACCGCCTCGCGGCACACCTCCACCGGGTCGGCTACCTCATCGATGCCCCGCGCCGCCCGCCGCGCCGCCTCACGGTAACCCGGCTCCGACAGCACCGCGGCGACCTCCGCCGTCAGCGCTTCCGGGGTCAGCGGGCGAACGAGCCGGGCACTGCCCTGTCGCACAACACGATTGGCCAGCTCCCATTGGTCGCCGCCGCCAGGGACGACGACCATCGGCACGCCGGCCAGCAGCGTCTTGGACAGCATCCCGTGTCCCCCTCCGCACACCACCAGATCGGCGTGGCGCAGCAACTCATCCTGACGGACCCGGGCCACCGTCGCCCACGGCGGCACCGACACGTCGTCCCCGCCCAACCTGGAGACCACCAGCCGGGACCCGGCGGGCAGCGTCTTCCCGGGGACAAGGTGGGCCAATGCCAGTTCGGCCAGGCCCGCCGCACCAGTGACGGCGGTCGACGGCGCGACGACGATCACCGGCCCCTCGCCGGGGGACGCGTCGAGCACGGCACTGGTGGGTTCGAAGTGCAACGGGCCGACGAGAACAGCCTCAGCCGGCCAGTCGGGCCGCGGTACCTCGAGCGCGGGCAGGGTGGCAATCAGGCGGCGCCGGGGACCGGGATCGAGGGCGGCCAGGCCGATGGTGGTGCGGGCAGCGGCGCGCTGGCGGTCCCCGGCCCGGATCGAGCGGGCGGTGAAGGAGCGCATGACGGCGTCACGCAGCCGTCCGACGACATCGGTGCCCGGCGCCAGTCCGCTGCCGATCGGCGGCAGGCCCCGTGACGGCAGATACAGCGGGTGGGGACTGAGTTCGGCCCACGGCACCCCGAGCAGCTCAGCGGCCATACCACCGCAGGTCGTGATGACATCGGAGACCACCAGGTCGGGCACAAGCCGTTGCAGCACAGGTTGATTCAGCACCGCCATCCGGGCTGCCCGCTGGTGGATCTTGGCGCCGGCATCGGCATCGTCGTCGGAAGCCTCGGGATCCAGCCCGGCGAGTTCGACGGCCTCGATACCTGCCGCGGCGGCGGTGTCGAGCCACTGCCGGCCGGTGAGCAGAACCGGGACGTCACCGGCGGCCAGGAACCGCAGACACAACGCGATCGCGGGGAACGCATGCCCGGCTTCCGGCCCGGCGACCACGGCGACCCGCACCGGCCTCACCCTGCCACAGACCCAGCGAGGGCTCCCTGTCGGTCTCGTGTCCTCATTTCGGAGGACACCGATTCGTCAACGCAGCGGTGCGATCAGCCGACACCCGAACGGCACGCGTCCGGACAAGCTTGACCCATCACGAAAACCCCGCCCAGAGGCGGCCCCGATGACGAGGAGAGACCGTGAAGAAATTCCTGCTTCGATTGCTAGACCGCTGCGCAGAGGTGGATCCGGGTGTGGCTCTTGGCCTCTTCGGCACCGGGGTCGGAATGGCGCTGCCGGTTCCGATCAGCGAGGTAGAAGCCGCCCGCACGCCGGCCAATCGGGTGTTCGCCGCCCAGGGTGCACTGCACTAGCGGGCTAGGCTGAAGGGCATGACCGAGCAGACCTATGCCAGCTCCGATGTCGACAACGCCCACACCGTCGAGGTGATGCTCAGCAGCCTGCAGGACCAGGAGTTCGACAGCGTCGCCGCGGCACTCGACGACAATCTGGTCTATCAGAACGTCGGCTTCCCGACGATCCGCGGCCGGGCCCGCGCGATGAAACTCTTCCGGTCGATGGAGGGCCGGATGGGCTTCGAGGTCAAGATCCACCGGATCGCGGTCAACGGCGCCTCGGTGCTGACCGAGCGCACCGATGTGTTGGAATTCGGCCGGTTGCGACTGCAGTTTTGGGTGTGTGGCGTCTTCGAGGTCGCCAACGGCCGGATCACGCTCTGGCGGGACTACTTCGACATGTGGGACATCACCAAGGCGCTGCTGCGGGGGCTGGCCGGCGTCGCGGTGCCGGCACTGCGCCCGACTCTGTGAATCGGTTCGCGCTCAGTGGGGCTGCCGATCTCGTTGTGAGTTGACGTCGACGGACGGCGAAGTCCGCATTAAATGCCCTTGATCCGGATGGTGAAGATCGCCCAGTCACTGGTCGCCGCGGCCTTGGTGTATTTGTAGTACTTCAGGTACGTCTCGGAACCGTCAAGCTGCCAGCCGTCGATCTCGCGCTTGACCTGAATATCGATATCGACCCAGATTTCGGAATTCTGATCCTGTTCGTTCCAGTACCGGGTGTTCGCCGGCTCACTGCGACCCGGCGGTGTGAACTGAGTGAGGGGCCGGTCATTCGTATACGGGTCCTCGAGATACAGCTGTGCTGGGTCGCCAACCGTCTGACCGTTGTCGTACCGGAGGAACTGCAGGGTTCCGCCCCTGGCTTCGAGGCTGTCGTTCGGGTCTTTGGTAACCGCTAGCTGGTAGGGCACCGAATCGCCGGGGTCAAGGACCGCGGTCGACCAGTAGTACTGATACTGACCGTCGATTCTGATCGGGATGGGCACGCGTATGACGACCCGTTGTCCGCTGTCGTTGTAGAGCATGCCCTGGATACCGTCATCGGGGTAGCTCGGATAATTCGCGGAATCCCGGAACTGGCCGTTGACCAGAGGCGCCCCAGGCGTCCCCCGCAGTATCGGCGCGGGTTTCTGATTCAGCGCCGGCTCGACCCCGGGGCCCCCGTACTGGTACCACTGCCATGGCCAGAATTTGTCCGGGCCGGGCCGGCGATCCGACGCCGCCTGCAACCAGTCAGCCGGCGGCTGGTTCAGCAGAGCCACATTCGAACAACCGGAACTGGTCTTACCGCCGTATTGGCACCGGGTGTCTCTCCACCGCACACCGGCCAGGGTGGTGTCGCCTAGGTCCGCCGTGAACAGATCCGTCCGGGTCAGATTCGCATCCGTCAGGTCAGCGCCCGTCAGGACCGCGCCGGTCAGGTTCGCATCGGTGAGGTTCGCCGAATTCAGCTTCGTCCGAAGCAGTTTCGCACCGGCCAGGACGGTGCCGGTCAGGTTCATACCCGACAAGTTGGCACCCGAGAGGTCCACGTTGGTCAGGTTCGCCCCGACCAGTGTGGCGGTCACCAGAGGTGAGGCCCACGACGGGCCGGGCAGTGTCGCGTCGGTCAGGTTGGCGCGGGTCAGATTCACCCCGGCTATCTCCGCCCCGGTCAGTGTCGCCCGGCTCAGATCCGCGCCGGTCAGATTGGCGCCCCCGAGTTTCGCTCCGGTCATGTCCTTACCGGCCAGATTCAGACCCGCCAGATTCTGTTTGGACAGGTTGGTGCCGACCAACGTGGCCGTGGACAGATCCGCCAACGTCGTCGGACCCCACAGCCGAGCCCCGATCAGATTCGCGTCGGTCAGGTTCGAGCCGGCCAGGGTGGTCAAGGACAGGTCCTGATACGACAGGTTCGCACCCGAGAGGTTCGCGTTCGTCAGGTTCGCCGTGGCGAACCTCGTGAAGTTCAGCGTCGCGCCGCGCAGGTCGGCCCCGGTCAGATTGGCCCTTCCGAAGGACGCGCGGGTCAGGTTGGCGTCGTTGAACCTCACCCCCGAAAGGTCCTTATGGGACAGATCCGAACCGGTCAGATCCTGGCCCGAGCAGTCCTTGGTGGCCACGCACTCCGCCGAGCCCCATAACCCCACATCGGCCCCGACCGGGAACAGGGTGCGCCGCACCAGCCACAGCGAGCCGGAGAGGAAGTCGGTGATCGCGTTGGCCGGGAGAACCGTCAGCCAGGTGCCGACCAAGTCCATGACGCGCTCGGCGGTGAAAGCCGCCGTCGCGACCGGCGACTTGAGAATCCAGCAGTTACGACACCCGACTGAGGCCGATGACGGCAACTGAGCTGCCGAGGCGACGGGGTTGCTCCGCGCGGTGTTGATCGCGGCATCCGGCTCCGCGGCGGCAGGATATGCGGAAAGCAGAGCGGCGCCCCCCACGGTGCCGCCGCTGGAACCCGACACGACGGAACTCACGATAGGCGCGGCGGCGATGCCGGGATGGGACGGCTGAATCGTTGACCGCGGAACCGGCTGGAAGACAACGCTGTTTACTTCACCAACATCAACGGCTTGTGGCCGCTGAAGCGAACTGCGCACCCGACCGGACTCCGCCGCCGCCGCGCTCGGCCTCGAGGCAATCGACGCCGCAGCGCCCCGCGAATCGTCGCTCAACCCCACACGCCGGGTACCCGCAGGTGACGACCGCTTGGCGCGACCGGCACTCACCGTCGCGTCGGATGGACGCGCAGACGATGAAGACGCTTCCGTGGAAACCGGCGCACCCGATGCGGTATCGGCCGCGGCAATGGCCGCCGACCCTGCCCATAAACCGAAACCCAGCACGGTCGCCAGCACTCCGACCCTACTTACGTGGAAGATCGGCTCAGATTCAACCCGAGAGCCTGATGGCAGCATCGTCTGAAGCTACCACCGGGTCGAATTTCTACCGACGATGTCGACCGGCGAATCTCGGGCAACCCGTCAGATCCGCCCGGCAGGCCCGAGTTCCTCGAAGGCCTGCGCCCACCCCGACAACCGATCGGTGGCCTCGGTGAGTTCCGCACGGTAACGCTGCGGAGACATTCCCGATCCGGTGTTCACCGACGACACCAGGTGCGCGGCCGCGGTCACCATTTCGTTGTACTGGCGCACCCCGCTGTTGAGTTGTGCGGTCAACGCGTTGATGGTCGGCGCCAGATAGGACCGCGAGTCCGGGTTCTCGCCGGCGGCCCGCTCCATGGCCGCCACCTCCGCGGCAGTGGCGGTCATCGTCGCCGCCGACCGGCCTGCCGCAGCGGTCAGTTCGCGGACCTCGTCGGGAGGCAGCATCCGGCCCCGATCGATCACCCCGAGCAGCGAATGCAGTCCCCGCTCGGAAGCACCCAGGGCTGACATCGCCGGACGCGCCACCGAACCCAGCGGCGGAAGCAGACGGCCACTGACCTGACGCTGCGGTGGCAGGGGCTCACCACGCAACCATCGGTAGCGCAGCAACCACAGGGTGGCCGGGACAGCGGCCCCCGCGGCGATCAATCCGGTGATGAGCAATGCCCACACCGGTGTGCTCCACGCCGCCAGCAGACCTGTGACGAACACCCAGAACCCCGTCGCGAAGGTGAAGAACAGTCCGAACCGCAGCGCCCAGCGCCGCTTGCGCAGCAACCGGGCGCGCGGGTCGGCGGCAGCACCGAGTCTCTGGGCGGCCACGTCGGCGTACTCGCTGACGGTGTCGATGATGCGCTGCAGCACCGACCGCCGAGACCGCGCGGCGAAGCCCGCCTTATGCTCGGCTTTTACCGTCATCGACAAGTCGCTCTCCGAGAATTCCTCTACTGGCCGAGCGGCTGCTCGGGCTCGGGGCTGATGGCCGGGGCGGCCGGGGCCGCGGATGCGCCCCCCGCAGGCAAAGCCTCACCCCGCATGGAAGCCCGGATCTGCTCGAGCCGGGAATGCCCGGCCATCTGGACACCGGCCTGCTGAACCTCCATCATCCGGCCCTGAACAGAGTTTTGCGCCAGCTCGGCAGAACCCATGGCGTCGGCGTAGCGGCGCTCGATCTTGTCGCGGACCTCATCGAGGTTGGGGGTGGTGCCGGGGGCGGCGATCTCGCTCATCGACCGCAGCGACTCGCTGACCTTCTCCTGCATCTTGGCCTGCTCAAGCTGACTGAGCAGCTTGGTGCGCTCGCTGATCTTCTGCTGCAACATCATGGCGTTCTGTTCGACGGCCTTCTTGGCCTGCTGGGCGGCTCCGAGGGCCTGGTCGTGCAGAACCTTGAGGTCCTCAACGCTCTGCTCGGCGGTCACCAGCTGTGCGGCGAAGGCCTCCGCGGCGTTGGTGTACTCGGTGGCCTTGGCAGCGTCACCCGCGGCAGTGGCCTGGTCGGCAAGTGTCAGCGCCTGGCGCACGTTGGCCTGCAGCTTCTCGATGTCGGCGAGCTGGCGGTTGAGCTTCATTTCCAGCTGACGCTGATTGCCGATGACCTGAGCCGCCTGCTGGCTGAGGGCCTGGTGCTGACGCTGGGCATCCTCGATCGCCTGCTGGATCTGGACCTTGGGGTCGGCGTATTCGTCCACCTTGGAGCCGAACAGCGCCATCAGGTACTTCCACGCTTTAACGAACGGATTGGCCATGGGGTGTTGCCCGCCTTCGAGTCGATTGCCGCACTGGGTTCAGGGTGTCCGAAACCAATTTATCGAGCCCAATTTATCGGGTCGGACCCGCGACCACACCACCTTGTGTGTCAGGTCCGATGAAATTGGGCAAATCCCACCTCAGGCGACGGCCATTGCGGCCGGGTGCGGGATCACCTTGGCTCCCTCGTGACAGGCCAGTTCCGCGCCGGCGTCGCACAGCACCCGGGACATGGGGACGTCCAGGGCGGTGCAGATGGCGCTCAGCAACTCGCTTGACGCCTCCTTGCGTCCCCGCTCCACCTCGGAGAGGTAGCCCAGGCTGACCCGGGCGGAGTCGGAGACCTCACGCAAGGTGCGGCCCTGAGACGTACGCGCTCGGCGCAGCACGTCACCGATCACTTCACGCAGCAAAACCGCCATCGCGCTGTCCTCCTCGAATCGTTGCAGCCTCTTGTGCAACGCAGAGGGGGCCCAGAAGGTTCCCGGGCGGTGTTCCCGCCGACCTGATCAGTTCCGCGACTGGTTGCCGCGCAGCGCCGAGATCACGTAGTCGAGGCCGGTGACCACGGTCAACACGATCGCGGCCCACATCACCCACCACGCCACGGTCGTCCACTGACTCGGCCAGTTGTGCAACGGCAGGATGAACAGTCCGATGGCGACGGCCTGCACCAGCGTCTTGAGTTTGCCTCCCCGACTGGCCGGGATGACGCCACGACTGATCACCGCGAACCGAAGCAGGGTGACCCCGATCTCGCGGATCAGGATGACCACCGTGACCCACCACGGCAGATCGCCCAACATCGACAGACCGATCAGCGCTGAACCGATCAGCATCTTGTCGGCGATCGGATCGGCAAGCTTGCCGAACTCACTTGTCACCCCGTAGCTGCGCGCCAGCGAACCGTCGAGTCGATCGGTGATGACGGCCACCGCAAAGATCACGAATGCGGTTATCCGACTTGCGGTTTGGTGTCCGTCACCGGCGAAGAGGAAGAACAGGAAGATCGGAACCAGGACCAGCCGCAGACCGGTCAACAGATTGGGGACGTGCACCATCCACTCACGCCGAACCGCCGGAGGAGTTTGGGGTTGGCCCGTCACGGCGATCAGAATATCGGTTCACCGGTCCGATCTGCGTCTACTCGCGAGCATGCGGGTCAGGACAATCAGACCGGCACCTGGCGCAACCCGAACAGGTCGAAGTGGCTGATCAGGAACGTCGATAGCAGCACGGTGAACCAGCCCAGGCCGAACAGCACCCACATCAGAACCCGCCCAAGCTGCCAGGTGACGCGCCAGAGGACCGTTGAGATCGTTCGCCACTGCCACAACATCACCGGCGAAGCCGATCGAATACAGGAACACGGCAAGGAAAACGACATAGCTGAAAGCGCCGTAGGTGACGGCGAGGTAGCGGTTCAGGGCCGGGTCTGCAGTGGCTATCGCACCCGACGCGGTAGTGCCGCTATGACGTGAATACGGCGGCAACAAGGCACCGATAAGGTTGCGCCCGTGACCGAACCCTCCCCCGAAGCGGCCTCGGTGGACGGCCACGCCCGCCAGCTCACCGTTCGCCGCGCACGCACCTCCGACGTTCCTGAGATCAAGCGACTGGTGGACACCTACGCCGGCCGGATCCTGCTGGAGAAAAACCTGGTCACGCTCTACGAGGCCGTTCAGGAGTTCTGGGTGGCCGAACTCGACGGCACAGTGGTCGGCTGCGGGGCACTGCACGTGCTGTGGTCGGATCTGGGCGAGGTCCGCACCGTCGCCGTGGATCCGGCGGTCAGGGGCCGCGGAATCGGCCACGCGATCGTGGACCGACTCCTCGAGGTGGCCCGAGACCTGGAACTGGAGCGCCTGTTCGTCCTCACCTTTGAGACAGAGTTCTTCGCCCGGCATGGCTTCACCGAGATCGAGGGCACCCCGGTCACCGCCGAGGTCTATGAGGAGATGTGCCGCTCCTACGACGTCGGTGTCGCCGAATTCCTCGACCTGAGCTACGTCAAGCCCAACATCCTGGGCAACACCCGGATGCTGTTGGTGCTCTGACTCAGAAGTCCTCGGGCACGCCGGCGTCGTCGTCCTCGTCGCCGTCTTGGTCGGCGGCCCCGCCACCGCCCCTGATGGCAGCCAGGGTGCCGCTCAACTCGTCGGGCTTGACCATCACCTCGCGCGCCTTGGACCCCTCCGAGGGCCCGACGATGCCACGGGTCTCCATCAAGTCCATCAGCCGGCCCGCCTTGGCGAAGCCCACCCGAAGCTTGCGCTGCAGCATCGACGTGGACCCGAACTGGCTGGAAACCACCAGTTCGACAGCCTGCAACAGCAGGTCCATATCGTCGCCGATGTCGGCATCCACCTCGCCTCGATCCCCAGCGGACTTAGCCGTGGTGACACCCTCGGTGTACTCCGGTTCGGCCTGATCTTTACAGGCCTGCACGACGGCCTGGATCTCCTCGTCGCTGATGTAGGCGCCTTGCAACCGGATCGGCTTGCTGGCCCCCATCGGCAGAAACAGTCCGTCACCCATCCCGATGAGCTTCTCCGCGCCCGGCTGATCCAGGATGACCCGGCTGTCGGTGAGCGACGATGTCGCGAACGCCAACCGCGACGGCACGTTGGTCTTGATCAGACCGGTGACGACGTCGACCGACGGACGCTGGGTGGCCAGCACCAGGTGGATGCCGGCGGCACGGGCTTTCTGAGTGATCCGCACGATAGCCTCCTCGACATCGCGCGGCGCGGTCATCATCAGGTCGGCCAACTCGTCGACGATCGCCACGATGTAGGGATATGGCTTGTACTCGCGCTTGCTGCCCAGCGGCGTGGTGATCTTGCCCGACCGGACGTTGGCGTTGAAGTCGTCGATGTGGCGCACTCGGGATGCCTGCATGTCCTGATAGCGCTGTTCCATCTCCTCGACCAGCCAGGCCAGCGCGGCAGCCGCCTTCTTCGGCTGGGTGATGATCGGCGTGATCAGATGCGGAATGCCCTCGTAGGGAGTCAATTCCACCATCTTGGGGTCGATGAGAATCATCCGCACCTCTTCGGGCGTGGACCGCGCCAGCAGCGACACCAACATCGAGTTGACGAAGCTGGACTTGCCCGAGCCGGTGGACCCGGCGACCAGCAGGTGCGGCATCTTCGCCAGGTTCGCGGAGATGAAGTCGCCCTCGATGTCCTTGCCCAGACCGATCACCAGCGGGTGGTGATCGCTACGGGTCGACGGCGCGGTCAGGACGTCGGCAAGACGCACCATCTCGCGGTCGGTGTTGGGGACCTCGATGCCGACCGCGGACTTACCCGGGATCGGGGCCAGCAGGCGCACACTTTCGGTCGCCACCGCGTAGGCGATATTGCGTTGCAGCGCAGTGATTTTCTCGACCTTGACCCCGGGGCCGAGTTCGACCTCGTAGCGGGTGACGGTCGGTCCGCGGGTGCATCCGGTGACGGCGGCATCGACCTTGAACTGCTCAAGTACCGAAGAGATGGCGTCCATGATCTGGTCATTGGCCGAACTGCGTCGCTTGGGCGGGTCTCCCGGGGTGAGCAATTCCAGGGAGGGCAGGGTGTAGGGACCCTCCACGACCCGATCCACCACCCGCTCCAGCTCTTTGGTCTGCTGTTTGGGCTCGGCCGCCTTCTTGCGGCGTGGCTTGATCTGCTCGGTTGGGTTCAACTCCTCGGGCGCCGACTCGTCGAGCGGATAGTTGTCGTATGGCGTCCCGATCGGCCCCGAAGCGCCCGGCCAGGTCGGCGGCTCATCGGTGTAGGCACGGGGATCGTCGTAATAACCGTCCGAGAAGTCCTCGGCAGCAGACAGTTTCGGAAGACTTCTGGTCTTTCGGCTCGTTGCCTGATAGCCGTAATCGTCGGCGTCGAGTGCGCCGTCTTCGGCGTAATCGGCGCCGTTCTCGTCGTAGTCGGCGTCGTAGTCGGCATAACGTCGGGTACCGAACATCTCATACAGGGTTTCGGGAAGCTCACGAATGGTGGTGCCCGTGATCAGCAGCACCCCGAACAGCACAGCGAAGATCAGTAGCGGCGTGGCGATCCAAGCGGTCAGGCCATCGGAAAGGGGGCCGGAGATGGCGAATCCGATGAAACCCCCGGCGTGCTGGCGGGCGACCGGCTCAGCGGGCGACCCGGACCACAGATGCCACAGGCCGAGCACCGGCAAGCAGATCATCGCGGTGCCCAGGACCAGTCGCGGGCGCGTCTCGGGATGCGGCTCGGTACGCATCAGAATCACCGCGGCCGAAGCGATCAGCAGTGGCAGCAGCACGACGGCGCCGCCGACCATTGTTCGCAGGCCCGAGTCGATCCAGGCCCCGACCGGACGGGCGGCGTCGAACCAGGAGGCGGCGGCGATCACCACCGCCAGCGCCAGCAGACCCAACGCGAGCCCGTCGCGTCGATGGCCGGGATCGATGTCGCGGGCCCGGCCGACCGAACGTGCCGTCGAACCAGCCCCACGGGCTACAACCAGCCAGGTCGCCCGTGCGGCACGACCACCTGCGGCCGCTGCGAGGCCGATCGGAGAGGGAGACGATTTGGCGGCGGGCTTGCGGCGCGGCGGGGCAGGCCGGGCAACCGGCTTGGTAGCGGACCTGGCCGAACGGGCGGCAGGGCGGGCAGTGCTTTGCGACCTGCTGTTTTGTGACCTGGTCGTTCGCGCGCCAGAGCGAGCGGCCGTCTTGTTCGCCATGCGGGCAGACTAATAGTTGTTGCCCCATCCGCACCATAGGCCACACTGGTCACGGGGAGGGCTGTTGCAAGACCGCAATCAATCGGTGAATGCGTCCTTGAGCGCGGCCTTGCGGACGGCAGCCTCGTCGAACCAGGTCCGCTCTCGTTCTGAGGTGGGTACCAGCACCGGCACCGGCACCGGACGACCCTCATCGTCGACGGCCACCATGGTGAAGTAGCAGCTGTTGGTGTGCCGGCGGGTGCCGTTCTGGATGTTTTCGGTGTCGACCCGAATCCCAACCTCCATCGACGTGCGACCGGTGTGGTTGACCGACGCCGAGAACGACACCAACTCACCGACCTTGATGGCGTCCCGAAAAAGAACCCGGTCCACCGAAAGGGTCACCACATAGGTTCCGGCGTAACGGCTGGCACACGAATAGGCCACCTGGTCGAGAAGCTTGAGCAGGGTGCCGCCGTGGACATTGCCGGAGAAGTTCGCCATGTCCGGTGTCATCAGAACTGTCATGTAGAGCGACTTGCGGTCCTGAGAATGCTCCATGCCCGGCCTTTCCTCGGTCGGTGACAATCTACGGTGGATAGGGCACCCGCCAGTGAAGAAGCCAAGGAGCAATGACATGCCCGTCGTCGTCGTCGCATCATTCACCGCAAAGCCGGCATCCGTCGAAGCGGTCCGATCCGCCTGCGTCAAGGCCATCGAGGCGGTGCACGACGAGCCCGGTTGCCAGTTGTACTCGCTACACCAGACCGGTGACACCTTCGTGTTCATCGAACAGTGGGCCGACGCCGAGGCGCTGAAGGTGCACGGCACCGCACCGGCAGTCGGTTCGCTGTTCGCGGAGATCAGCGACCACCTAGCCGGTGCCCCAGATCTCAAGATGCTGCAGCCCATCCCGGCCGGCGACCCGGCCAAGGGCCAACTGCGCGCCTGACCCGTGGGAGCACTCCAGGGAAAGGTCGCGTTCATCACCGGGGCGGCCCGCGGACAGGGCCGCGCCCACGCGGTCAAGCTTGCTTCGGAGGGCGCCGACATCATTGCGGTCGATCTCTGCGAACAGATCGCCAGCGTGCCGTATCCGCTGGCGACGCCCGAGGACCTCGAGGCCACCGCGAAACTGGTCGCGGACACCGGTGCGCGCATCGTCGCAAGCCAGGCAGACGTCCGTGACCGTGGTGCGTTGAAAACCGTTCTGGCTGAGGGAATGGCGGAACTCGGCCGGCTGGACATCGTGATCGCCAACGCCGGTATCGCGCCGATGATGGGCGAGGACGCCTGGCAGGACGTCATCGACGTCAATCTGACCGGCGTCTACCACACTGTCGACGTCGCGATGCGTCCGCTGATCAAGCAGGGTACGGGCGGCGCAGTCGTACTGACCAGTTCGGTGGCCGGGCTGGTGGGGATCGGCGCGCCGGTCGCCGGCTCGTTGGGCTACACCGCGGCCAAGCACGGCATGGTCGGACTGATGCGCGCTTACGCGAACTTCCTTGCCGCCTACAACATCCGGGTCAACTCGGTGCACCCGGCCGGCGTGGACACCCCGATGATCGACAACGACTTCACCCGGTCCTGGCTGGATGGGATGGCGCAGCAGCAGATGGGCGGCCCGGACATGTCCAACGCCCTGCCGGTGGATGTTCTTCAGGCTGAGGACATCGCAAATGCCGTCTTCTGGCTGGTGTCGGATGCGGCGCGCTACGTCACCGGGGTCGCCCTACCGGTGGACGCGGGCTTCGTCAATAAGCGCTAGATCTCCAGCACCGTCGGCACGATCATCGGCTGACGCCGATAGGTCTCGCCGACCCACTTACCCACCGTGCGGCGGACCGCCTGGGCGATCCGCACCGGGTCGGTGACATGGTCGGCAGCAAGGGATTCCAACTCCTGCTCGACCTTTCGGACAGCAGGCTCGAGCGCCTTGGGATCCTCGGAGAAACCCCGCGAGGACAGGTGCGGCGCCGCGGCGCTGCGTCCGGTACCCCGATGCACGACGACGGTGACGGCGATGAAGCCCGAACTGAGGATCAAGCGCTCCCCCAGTGTGGCATCGCCGACGTCACCGCTGACCAGGCCGTCGATGAACATCTTGCCCACCGGCACCGACCCGGCGATGCTGGCCTGTCCGGCAACAAGGTCCACGCTGACACCGTTTTCGGCCAGCATGATGTTCTGCTCGGGAACCCCGGTGCGAACCGCCAGTTTGGCGTTGGCCCGCAGGTGCCGCCAATGCCCGTGCACGGGCATCACGTTGCGCGGCCGGACCGCGTTGTAGAGAAAGAGCAACTCGCCCGCGTAGGCGTGGCCCGAAACATGCACCCGCGCCTGCTGATTGGTGACCACCCGGGCTCCGACGCGGGACAGCGCGTCGATAACCCCGTACACCGCCTCCTCGTTGCCCGGGATCAGCGACGATGACAGGATGATCAGGTCGTTGGCTGTGATGGAGATGCTGCGGTGCTCGCCGCGTGACATCCGAGACAGCGCCGACAGCGGCTCCCCCTGGGTACCGGTGGTGATGAGCACCAGCCGGTCCGGCGGCATCATCTCGGCCGCCGAGATATCGACCACGTCGCGGTCGTCGACGGTCAGGAAACCGAGTTCGCGGGCGATCGCCATGTTGCGGACCATCGAGCGGCCGACGAAGGACACCCGTCGGCCCAATGCCACCGCAGCGTCGACGATCTGCTGAACCCGGTCGACGTTGGAGGCGAAGCAGGCCACCAGAACCCGCTGGCCCTCGGCGTTGCGGATCAGTCGATGCAGGGTCGGCCCGATCTCGCTCTCCGATGGGCCGACGCCGGGAATCTCGGCGTTGGTGGAATCGCACAGGAACAGATCGACGCCGGCGTCGCCGAGGCGCGACATGCCGGGCAGGTCGGTGGGCCGGCCGTCCATGGGGAGCTGGTCGAGTTTGATATCACCGGTGTGCAGCACGGTGCCTGCCCCGGTATGGATGGCGATCGCGAGCGCGTCCGGAATGGAGTGATTGACCGCGAAGTACTGGCATTCGAAGACACCGTGTGTACTGCGTTGTCCCTCAGCGACTTCCACGAACGTCGGGTTGATGCGATGCTCCCGGCACTTGGCCGCGACCAGTGCCAGGGTGAACTTGGAACCCACGACCGGGATGTCGCTGCGCAATTTGAGCAGGAACGGGATTGCCCCGATGTGGTCCTCGTGGGCGTGGGTCAGGACGAGCGCTTCGATATCCTCGATTCGGTCCTCGATATGACGCAGGTCTGGCAGGATGAGATCGACGCCGGGCTCGTCGTGGCTTGGGAACAGCACGCCGCAGTCGACGATGAGCAGTCGGCCAAGGTGCTCGAAAACAGTCATGTTGCGGCCGATTTCGCCGATACCGCCCAGTGCGGTCACCCGCAGCCCACCCGGCGCAAGCGGGCCCGGCGGACGGAGTTCTTCGATGTTCACCGGCGGAGCCGGTCTGCCGGCGACTTCACGCCGAGCAGCGCCGCCGCCCGCATATCGGCGGCCAGCTCCTCCAGTTGCCCCGCAGTCGCGGGCATCTGGGGCAACCGGGGGTCACCGGCTTCGAAACCCTGCAGCCGCAAACCCGCCTTGGACATCGTGACGCCACCGAGTCTGCCCTGCGCTGCGTTCAGCGGGCTCAGGGTCACGCTGATCTTGCGCGCGGTCGCCAGGTCACCGGAGTTGAAGGCGCCCAACATATCTCGAAGTTGACCGGCGGCCAGGTGCCCCCAGACGCTGACCACGCCGACCGCTCCGATCGCCAGCCAGGGCAGGTTCAGGGCGTCGTCTCCGGAGTAGTAGGCCAGGCCGGTTTCGGCCATGATCTGGGCCGCCCCGTGCAGGTCGCCCTTGGCGTCCTTCACCGCGACGATATTGGGGTGCTTCGCCACCGTGCGCAGGGTGTCCCACTCGATCGGCACGACGGAGCGCGGCGGGATGTCGTAGAGCATGACCGGCAGGTCGGTGGCATCGGCGACGGACGTGAAGTGGGCGATCAGGCCCGACTGCGGTGGCCGCGAGTAGTACGGGGTGACCACCAGCAGGCCGTGTGCGCCCTCGGCGGCGGCGACCTCGGCCAGGTGCACGCTGTGCGCGGTGTCGTAGGTGCCGACGCCGGCGATGATGCGGGCCCGGTCTCCGACGGCATCGAGCACCACCCGCAGCAGCGCCGTCTTCTCCGCGTCGGTGGTGGTGGGCGACTCTCCGGTGGTGCCCGAGACCACCAGTCCGTCGCAACCGTCGTCGACCAGGCGGTTGGCCAGCAGCGCGGCGGTATCGGTGTCCAGCGTGCCGTCCGGCTTGAACGGCGTGACCATCGCGGTCAGAACCGTGCCCAGCCGCGCGCTGGCGTCGAATCCGCTGGTGCTCACGGGCCCCTAGATTACCCGCTTAAGATCAGACGTCCGTCGCCAGCGGGCTGGTCGCCACCTCGCTGCCGTCGGCCAGCACGGTGATCTCGAAGTCGGCGAACGCCGAAGGGGCGATGGCGGTCAGTTCACGCAGGCAGGCGATGGCCAGCCGGCGGATCTCGACGTCGGCGTGCTCGCTGGCCCGGATCGCGATGAAGTGCCGCCAGGCCCGGTAGTTGCCGGTCACCACGATGCGGGTCTCGGTGTCATTGGGCAGCACCGCGCGGGCAGCCTGCCGAGCCTGCTTGCGCCGCAGCACCGCGTTCGGTTGGTCGGCGAACTTGGCCTCCAGCTTGGCCAGCAGTTGCAGGTAGACCCCTCGGCTGGCGTCGGCGGCATCGAGCACCATCTGCCTCAGTTCGGGGTCCTCTTCCAGACCCGGCGGGATGACGACCTGGGCGTCGTCCTCGGGGACGAAGCGCTGAGACAGCTGGGAGTAGGAGAAGTGCCGATGCCGGACCAGTTCGTGAGTGCACGAACGGGAAATCCCGGTGATGTAGAAGGTCACCGAAGCATGCTCGAGCACCGCGAAGTGGCCCACGTCGATGATGTGCTTGAGGTAGGAGGCGTTGGTCGCGGTGCGGGGGTTGGGTTTGGACCAGCTCTGGTAGCAGGCCCGGCCGGCGAACTCGACCAGCGCCTCGCCGCCCTCGACGTCGGTGTCCCAGGGAACGTCGGACGGCGCCAGGAACTCGGTCCTGGCGATCAGCTGCACCCGCAGCGGCGCGGTCTCGGCCACGCGCTGAGCCTAACGGCACGGTTGAGCGTGCCGAGTGTGCGGATTTTTACGCTCAGGCGGCGTGTCGCGAAGAAAAACCGCACAGTCGTCAGATGTTGCGGCTCAAAGGCTCCGTCAGGTCGCCGCGCTCCCCCACCCGCACCTCGTCCAGCCCGAGCCAGCCGGCCATGGCCCGCAGTTCGTCGGCCAGAGCGGCCGCGACCCGCTGGTGCTCCTGGCCTTCCTCGGCGAACGCGCCGATCACCTGCAGCGCGCCGGCGGCCCGGTCGGCCTTGAGGTCGACCCGACCGACCAATTCGCCCTCCAGCAGGAACGGCCAGACGTAGTAGCCGAACCGGCGCTTAGCCGCCGGGGTGTAGATCTCGATGCGGTAGTCGAATCCGAACAGCCGCTGCACCCGCGGGCGACAGAAGACCAACGGGTCGAACGGGCACAGCAGCGCGGTGCCCCGGTCCGTCCGCGGCACCACCTGTCCGGACCGCAGATAGGCCGGCACGGTCCAGCCCGACACTGCGACCGCCTCCAACTCACCGGCGGCCACGAGATCATCGAGCGCCGGCCTGACCTGCTCGGCCCGCAGCCGGAAGTAGTCCCGGATGTCGGCGGCGCTCCCCACGCCCAGGGCGGTGGCGGCGCGCAGGGTCAGCTGCCGGACCGCCTCGGCGTCGGCGACGTCGCGGGCCAGAACATCCGGCGGCAGCACCCGTTCGGCCAGGTCGTAGTGGCGGGCGAACCCGGACCGGTGGGCGGTGGTGAGCACTCCGGAGGCGAACAGCGCCTCGGCCACCCACTTGGTATCGCTGCGGTTCCACCAGACACCCTTTCCCCGGCGGGTTCCGGCTTCCAGGTGGTTTTCTATCTGCCCCGCAGTGCTGGGGCCCAGTTCGGTGACGGCCGCAACCACGTCGTCAACCAGACGCGGGTTGTTCCTGACGATCTCGGTACCCCACCGGCCGTGGCTGTACTCCCGCATCCGCCACCGCATCAGTGGCCAGTCCCGGACGGACATCAGTGCGGCCTCGTGCGCCCAGTACTCGACCAACAACCGGGATCTGCCACCCCAGGCCGCGGAGTCGAGCAGGGCACGGTCATATGGACCCAAACGGCTGAAGACCGGCGCGTAATGGGCCCGCACCGCCACCGACACCGAATCCAGTTGCAGCACCTGGATTCGGTCGACTACCCGGCGCAGGTGCGCCCGGTTGATCGGGCCCGCGGGGCGGGGCACGGAGAGACCCTGGGCCGCGACCGCGACCCGTCGGGCCTGGGCGGCGGTCAGCCGGGTCAAGGCCGGACGTAGGTCAGGAAGCGGTAGCGCGGTCCGGACCTGCTGTCCTGCCAGTCCCCGGCGGTGCCGACCCAGGACTCGTCGAGCAGCGGTGCCAACGCGTCCTCGTCCTCGAGGCGCAGGTCGATCTCGACCTCGGTGACCTCGCAGCGGGTGGCCGTGGGCATGGCCAGGTGATAGATCTCCGACCCGCCGATCACCCAGGCGTCTCCGGGAATGTCCTCGGGCGAGGTGATGACGTCGGCACCTTCGGCCAGGTACTGCGGATTGCGGGTCAGCACCAGATTGCGCCGCCCGGGCAGCGGACGGAACCTCGCCGGCAGGGATTCCCAGGTCCGGCGACCCATCACCACGGTGCGTCCCATGGTGAGGTCCTTGAACCGGGCCATGTCTTCGGGCAGCCGCCAGGGAATGCCGCCGTCACGGCCGATCACACCGGAGGTGGACTGGGCCCAGATGAGTGCCGTCATTCTCTAGACCGCCACCGGCGCCTTGATCGCCGGGTGCGGGTCGTAGTTGCGGATCTCGATATCGTCGTAGACGTAGTCGAATATCGAATCACGTTGGGCTAGAAGTAGTTCCGGATACGGACGCGGGTCACGGCGCAGTTGCTCGGCGACCTGCTCGATGTGGTTGTCGTAGATGTGGCAGTCGCCGCCGGTCCAGATGAAGTCACCGACCTGCAGGCCGGCTTGGGCGGCCATCATGTGGGTCAGTAGCGCGTAGCTGGCAATGTTGAACGGCACGCCGAGGAACATGTCGGCGCTGCGCTGGTAGAGCTGACAGGACAGCTTGCCGTCGGCGACGTAGAACTGGAAGAACGCGTGGCACGGGGCCAGCGCCATCCGGGGCAGTTCGGCGACGTTCCAGGCCGACACGATGATCCGGCGCGAGTCGGGGTCGTTGCGAAGCAGGTCGACCGCGGTGCTGATCTGGTCGATGTGCTCGCCGGTGGGCGTGGGCCAGGACCGCCATTGCACCCCGTAGACCGGACCCAGATCGCCGTCCGCTGACGCCCACTCGTCCCAGATCGTGACGCCGTGGTCTTGAAGCCATGTCACGTTGGAGTCCCCACGCAGGAACCACAGCAACTCGTAGACGATTGACTTGGTGTGCACCTTCTTCGTGGTGATCAGCGGGAAGCCCGCGGACAAGTCGTAGCGCAGTTGGTGGCCGAACAAGCTGCGGGTTCCGGTGCCGGTGCGGTCGGCCTTCGGTGTGCCCTGCTCGAGCACCAGACGCAGCAGGTCCTCGTAGGGAGTGGGGATCGGCACATCGATCACTGTAGGGGACCACTTTCAGGGTAGAACGAACCAATGCCCATCATCACCGATGCGATCACCACAGCGGATGGCACCTGCCCCGTCGTCTTGGCCACCCCGCAGGGCGACGGGCCGCGGCCCGGGATCGTGATGTATCCCGACGCCGGGGGTGTGCGGCCGGCGTTGGAGCAGATGGCCGGGAGACTGGCCGCGCTGGGTTATGTCGTTCTGCTGCCCGACGTGTACTACCGCCACGGGCAGTGGGCGGCCTTCGATATGAAGACCGTTTTCGCCGATGCGGTCGAACGCAAACGGCTGTTCGCGATGATGAAGGCGATCACCCCGCCGGTGATGGCCGCCGACGCCCGCGTGTTCTTCGACTACCTGGCCGCCCGGCCGGAGGTAGCCGGGAAGCGATTCGGCACCACCGGCTACTGCATGGGCGGACGCACGTCGCTGGTGGTTGCCGGCCGTGTTCCGGAACGCGTTGCCGCGGCGATGTCCTTCCACGGCGGTGGCCTCGCTACCCCCGACGATCCGGAAAGCCCGCACCTGTTCGCCGGCCTCATCCGGGCGGCGGTCTACGTCGGAGCCGCTGAGAACGATCCGTCCTACACCCCGGAGCAGTCGGCGATGCTCGACGCAGCCCTCACTCAGGCGGGCGTCGAGCACATCATCGAGTGGTACCCGGCCGCGCATGGATTCGCGGTTGCCGACAATGCGCCCTACGACGAGGCAGCCGCTGAGAGGCACTGGCGGGCCACCGAGTCGTTCTTCCGGGCGCACCTGCCCTAGGAGCGGCTGAACACCCGTTTGAGTGCGGCGATCACACCTCGGAGGGCGTACAGGCCGATCACGATGGTCACGATCACCAGAATGATGAAGGTGATCAGCCAGTTACTCCGGGTGTGTGGGACGTTCCACCACACAAGCGTGAACAGCGCGGCACACAACAGCAGAACGACGTCGCGCCAATTGCCCTTGTAGTTGCCCGCGGTCTGACGCAGTTCGAAGTTCCGGTCGAGCAACCCGACCAATTCGTAGATCCGCATGTCGATGGTTCGCTGCAGTTCCGCGCGGAGCTCAACGCTCTCCTGCGGAAGGCTCTTGAGCAGTTCGATATCGGCCTTGAGCGCCGTTCGGAGGTCGGGTCCCTTGAAGGTACCGACCAGCGTCCCCAGCATTGCCCCGCCGGCGACCGGCGCGGCTCCAAGCGCGATATCTCCGAGTCTCGACATGACACCGACCGTAGGGCCGTCGGACCACCCGGTCCAGAACCTGATGACCGTGTCGCGCCTCAGCGACTCCCGCTCATCACGTGCGCGGCAACCGTCGAGCCCAGATTCCAACACGCCTCGAGGTCGCCCTTGCTCGGCTTGCCCGATACGACGACATCAGCGGATTTCTTGACCCAGCCCAGTCCTGCCGCGATGCCGTCCACCGCACGTTGGGCCCCTTCCGTGCCCTCGTTGCCGTGGACCCACAGTCCGAAGGGACGCCCTCGGGTGGTGTCGAGCAGCTGGTAGTACGCGCAGTCGAAGGCGTGTTTGAGTGCACCGCTGATAGAGCCCAGATTCGCCGGGGTACCCAGCAGGTAACCGTCGGCCTCGAGCATCTCGACCGGCGACACGGTCAGAGCGGGCCGGCGAACGACCTCGACGCCGACGATTTCCGGATCGGTCGCACCGGACAACACCGCCTCGAACATCTCGGCACAATGCGGAGACGGAGTGTGATGGACGATGAGCAGGCGTCGCATCGTCGATTTCACGCGGACCTCCACTCGGGGACAAGTTCGGACTCGGCAACCTCCGCTGCCCGCGGTAGTAGCCCATCACGATCAGGATCGTCGCGACGAGGCCTCCAGCGCAACGGCCTTGCGCATCGTCTCGCGGGCCCGCGTCCGGTCACCGGCGTAGTCGTAGGCGCGCGCCAGCCGGTACCACCGCCGCCAGTCCTGCGGGTCGGCTTCCACTTCCGCCCGCACCGTATGAAACAGCGCGTCGGCGGCGTCGCGCTTGATACGTCCCGACGGCATCCTCGGAAGATCGGCCACATCGAGTTCCATGCCGTCCTCGGTGGCCAGCCGGGCCAACCGCTGATGCGCAAGGCCCGCCCGCAGGGTCGCGACCGTGGCCCATGCGCCGACGATCGGCAACAGCAGCACGCCGATACCGAGCGCGACGGCCGCGGGAGTGCCGGTCTGTAGCAGCGCGACTGCGGTACGGGTCAGCAGTGCGAAGTAGACCAGCAGGGCCGAGCAGAGAAACCCGATCAGCAGTTGGACCCGCGAGATCACAGTTCCATCAGCGCTTCGAGGCCGATGGTCAGGCCCGGCCGTCGCGAGATCTGGCGAACCGCAAGCAGCACTCCCGGGACGAAAGACGTGCGATCAATGCTGTCGTGGCGAATGGTCAGCGTCTCGCCCATCGTTCCGAATAGCACCTCCTGGTGGGCCACCAAACCGGTCAGCCGGACCGAATGCACCGGGATGCCGTCGACATCGGCGCCCCGGGCGCCGGGCAGGCCGGTGCTGGTGGCATCGGGATTGGGCGGCATACCTTTTCGGGCCTGCGCGATCAGCGCGGCCGTCCTGGTCGCGGTGCCCGACGGCGCGTCGGCCTTCTGCGGGTGGTGAAGCTCGATCACCTCAGCCGACTCGAAATAGGGCGCCGCCTTCTGCGCGAAGTACATCGACAGCACGGCACCGATCGCGAAGTTGGGGGCGATCAGCACCCCGGTCTCCGGCGAGTCAGCCAGCCAGCCTCGCACCGCGTCGAGCCGCTCCTCGGTGAAGCCGGTTGTTCCCACCACTGCGTGAATGCCATTGCCGATCAAAAACTTCAGGTTGTCCATCACGACGTCCGGATGGGTGAAGTCGATGACGACCTCGGTGGCACTGTCGGTGAACATCGCGAGTGCGTCACCGGCATCGACTTCCGCGCTCAACGTGAGATCACCGGCGTCGCGCACCGCGGTACACATCGCCGTTCCCACCTTGCCCCTGGCACCTAACACGCCTACTCGCATGGAGGCAGCCTAGCCATCGACGGCGGCGCAGCACCGGAGGACTTCAGAGCGGAGCGGCACCGCGCAGGTGCTCGAAGATCAGCGACGTCTGGGTGCCGGCCACATCGGCGTCGGCATTGAGATTATCGACGACGAACGAACGGAGGTCGTCGGTGTCCCGGGCGGCCACATGGATGATGTAGTCGTCGGCTCCGGCGAGGAAGTACACATCGATCACCTGATGTTTACGCCGTATCTGCTGAATGAAGTCGCGGATCTTGCCACGGGCACCCGCCTGAAGTCGGACCGAGACCATGGCCTGCAGGGGCAGGCCGATCGCCGCGGGGTCGATGTCGGCGTGGAAACCGCGAATGACGCCGAGTTCCTGAAGTCGGCGGACCCGGCCGTGACAGGTCGAGGGAGCCACCCCCACCGCGTCGGCTAGGGCACTGTTGGGAATGCGGGCGTCGGCATGCAGTGCCGCCAGGATCCTACGGTCGACGTCGTCGATGCCAGCGGCCTGAACATCCTTCATTTTTTCTCGCTGCACTCCGCCCTTCGGCGCTTGATCTTCGATCATTGCGAGAATTTATCGAGTTTTTGTCGGTCTGATTGCTTGACTGTCGAACTTTCTTCACACTGATGTGAGCAACTCACGGCCAGCCCAAGGAGTAATCGTGCGCGTCGGCATCCCGACTGAGATCAAGAACAATGAGTACCGCGTCGCCATCACCCCCGCTGGTGTCGCAGAGTTGGTGCACCGCGGTCATGACGTGATGGTTCAGGCCGGGGCTGGCGAAGGCTCGGCTATTCATGACGAAGACTTCACCTCGGCTGGGGCGAAGATCGTCGAGACCGCCGATCAGGTGTGGGCCGAGGCCGATCTGCTGCTGAAGGTGAAAGAGCCGATCGAGCCCGAGTACAGCAGGATGCGCAAGGGCCAGGTCTTGTTCACCTACCTGCACCTGGCGGCTTCCAAGCCGTGCACCGATGCCCTGCTGGCCTCCGGGACCACGTCCATCGCCTACGAGACCGTCCAGACCGCGGACGGCGCGCTGCCCCTGCTCGCCCCGATGAGCGAGGTGGCGGGCCGGCTGTCGGCTCACGTCGGCGCCTACCACATGATGCGCACCCAGGGCGGCCGCGGCGTTCTGATGGGCGGCGTTCCCGGTGTTGCTCCTGCGGTGGTCGTGGTGATCGGCGGTGGCATGGCCGGTGACAACGCCGCGGCCGTTGCCTGGGGCATGGGCGCCCACGTCACCGTGTTCGATCTCAACATCAACACCCTGCGCAAAATCGACGCCGAGTACGGCGGTGCGATCGAAACCCGCTACTCATCCCGGCTGGATCTGGAGAACGCCGTCAAGCAGGCCGACCTGGTGATCGGCGCGGTGCTGGTGCCGGGCGCCAAGGCGCCCAAGCTGGTCACCAATGCGACTGTCGCACAGATGAAACCGGGCTCGGTTCTCGTCGACATCGCCATCGATCAGGGCGGCTGCTTCGAGGACTCCCGCCCCACGACCCACGACGACCCGACGTTCAAGGTCCACAACTCGGTGTTCTATTGCGTAGCCAACATGCCCGGCTCGGTGCCGCGGACCTCGACGTACGCGCTGACCAACGCCACCATGCCCTATGTCCTCAAATTGGCCGACAAGGGCTGGCAAGGCGCCTGCTTCAATGACCCGGCGCTGGCCAAGGGGTTGTCCACCCACGACGGCAAGTTGCTCAACGCCGAGGTGGCTCGCGATCTGGACCTGTACTACACCGATCCGAGCAGCCTGCTGGCCTAATCGGGGACGCTATCCGGCCGGTGCGCTGATGATCGGCGTCCGCGCCATCAGCCCGTGAGAACCCGCAGTCGGTGCGGCAGCGATCGCTTGGACCGGTGCGGCCCGAGAACGGCCGCGCCGAAACGACCGGTGAGCACCTTGGCCGCGACGGCGTTGACGTCCTCGACGGTGACCTGCTCGATGTGACGCAGGGTGCTGGTCAGCGTGCGGTACCGGCCGTAGTTGATCTCAGTCCGGCCGAGGCGGTTCATCCGGGAGGCGGAGTCCTCCAGTCCCAGCAGGAGGCCACCCCGCAAGGACCCCTTGGCGATGCGGCATTCCGCCTCGGTGATGCCATCGCGGGCGACCGTCTCGAGCACCTCGGCGGCGAGCCGAACCACTTCGTCGAACCGTTCCGGAAGGCACCCGGCATAGATCGAGAAGGCGCCGCTGTCGGCGAACGAGTCGACGGCGGAATAGACCGAGTAGGCCAGTCCACGGGTCTCGCGAATCTGCTGAAACAGTCGCGAACTCAGTCCGCCGCCCAGCGCGGTGTTGAGCACCGACAGCGCCCACCGGTCGGGCCAGTGCCGGCCGGGAATCCGCACGCCCAGGGTCAGATGGGTTTGTTCGCAGTCGCGGGAGACCAACGTCAGCCCGGGCGGCACCGCAAGCCGACCGGCGCCCTTGCGGGGCGGCTGCGGCCTGCGGCCCCTGACCAGGCGGGTGTCGAAGAACTCGCGGGCCAGCGCCACCACATGGTCATGCTCAATGTTCCCCGCGACGGCCAGCACCATGCGTTCCGGGGTGTAGCGGCGAACGTGGAAGGAACGCAGTTGGTTTCGGGTCATCCCCGAGACCGACTCGACGCTACCGATCACCGGACGGCCCACCGGATGGTCACCGAACATCGCCGACAGGAACACATCGCCGAGACTGTCCTCGGGGTCGTCGTCGCGCATGGCGATCTCTTCGAGCACCACATCACGCTCGAGTTCCACGTCATCGGAGGCACAAACCCCGTTGAGCACCACGTCCGCCACCAAGTCGACGGCCAACTCGAGATCGTCGTCGAGAACGTGGGCGTAGTAGCAGGTGTGCTCCTTGGAGGTGAACGCGTTCAGCTCACCGCCGACCGCGTCGACCGCCTGGGCGATCTCCACCGACGTGCGTGTCGGTGTGGCTTTGAACAGCAGATGCTCCAGGAAATGTGCGGCTCCCGCGACGGTCGGACCCTCGTCGCGGGAGCCCACGTTGACCCAGAGCCCGACCGAGGCCGAGCGGACCGATGGGACATGCTCGGTCACCACCCGCAAACCGCCCGGCAGGACGGTGCGGCGGACGGGGTCTTTAACTGTCGGCGGTCGCGGCATCTGCCGGTGCCGGTGCAACGTCCCCTGCGGCCGTTTCGGTGTCTTCGGCAACCGGGACCAGCGAGATCTTGCCGCGGTTGTCGATATCGGCGATCTCCACTCGGAGCTTGTCGCCGACCTTGACCACGTCCTCCACCTTGGCGACCCGCTTGCCGCGGCCCAGCTTGGAGATGTGGACCAGGCCGTCGCGGCCGGGCAGTAGCGAGACGAAGGCGCCGAAGTCGGTGGTCTTTACCACGGTTCCGAGGAACCGCTCGCCGACCTTGGGCAGCTGCGGGTTGGCGATCGCGTTGATCCGATCGATGGCGGCCTGGGCCGACGGGCCGTCGGTGGCACCGACGAACACCGTGCCGTCGTCCTCGATCGAGATCGACGCACCGGTCTCCTCGGTAATCGCGTTGATCATCTTGCCCTTGGGCCCGATGACCTCGCCGATCTTGTCCACCGGGATCTTGATGGCCGTCACGCGCGGCGCGTACGGGCTCATCTCGTCGGGGGCGTCGATAGCCTCCGCCATCACCTCCAGGATGGTCATCCGGGCGTCCTTGGCCTGAGCCAGCGCACCGGCCAGAACCGACGACGGAATCCCGTCGAGCTTGGTGTCCAACTGCAGAGCGGTGACGAACTCCTTGGTTCCGGCGACCTTGAAGTCCATGTCCCCGAAGGCATCCTCAGCGCCCAGGATGTCGGTCAGCGCGACGTAGCGGGTCTCGCCGTTGACCTCGTCGGACACCAGCCCCATCGCGATACCGGCGACCGGAGCCTTCAAGGGCACACCGGCGTTCAGCAGCGACAGAGTCGAGGCGCACACCGAGCCCATCGAGGTGGAACCGTTGGAGCTCAACGCTTCCGACACCTGGCGGATGGCGTAGGGGAACTCCTCGACGCTGGGCAGCACCGGCATCAGCGCCCGCTCGGCCAGCGCACCGTGGCCGATCTCGCGGCGCTTGGGCGAACCGACCCTGCCGGTCTCACCGGTGGAGTACGGCGGGAAGTTGTAGTGGTGCATGTAGCGCTTGGACTTCTCCGGCCCCAGCGAGTCGATCTGCTGGGCCATCTTGACCATGTCGAGGGTGGTGACCCCCATGATCTGGGTCTCACCACGCTCGAACAGCGCACTGCCGTGGGCGCGCGGGATGATGGCGACCTCGGCGCTCAGCGCGCGGATATCCGTGATCCCGCGGCCGTCGATGCGGAAGTGGTCGGTGAGGATCCGCTGGCGGACCAACTTCTTGGTCAGCGAGCGGTATGCCGCGCCGATCTCCTTCTCCCGGCCGGCGAACGCCTCGCCGAGCCTGCCGAGCACCTCGTTCTTGATCTCGTCGGTGCGGTCGTTGCGTTCCTGCTTACCGGCGATGGTCAGCGCCTGGGACAGCGACTCGCTGGCCGCATCGGCGACTGCGGTGTAGACGTCATCCTGGTAGTCGGGGAACAACGGGTAGTCGGCGACCGGCTTGGCGGCCTTCTCGGCCAGTTCGCGCTGCGCGTCGCACAGTGCGGCGATGAACGGCTTGGCGGCCTCCAGGCCTTCGGCGACAACGGTTTCGGTCGGCGCCTTGGCGCCGCCGGCGACAAGTTCGATGACCTTATCGGTGGCCTCGGCCTCGACCATCATGATCGCCACGTCGTCGCCGGCCTTACGGCCTGCCACGACCATGTCGAAGACGGCGTCCTCGAGCTGCTCGACGGTCGGGAAGGCCACCCACTGGCCTTGAATCAGCGCGACCCGCACACCGCCGACCGGACCGGAGAACGGCAAGCCCGCGATCTGGGTGGACGCGGACGCCGCGTTGATCGCCAGGACGTCGTAGAGGTCATTGGGATCAAGGCTCAAAATGGTGACCACGACCTGGATCTCGTTCCGCAGACCCGACACGAACGTCGGGCGCAGCGGCCGGTCGATCAGACGGCAGGTAAGGATCGCGTCGGTGGACGGGCGGCCCTCGCGCCGAAAGAACGAGCCGGGGATGCGGCCCGCGGCGTACATCCGCTCCTCGACGTCAATGGTCAAGGGGAAGAAGTCGAAGTGCTCCTTGGGAGCCTTGCTGGCGGTAGTCGCCGACAGCAGCATGGTTTCGTCGTCGAGATAGGCGACCACCGCGCCGGCAGCCTGCTGGGCCAACCGACCGGTCTCGAAACGGATGGTGCGGGTGCCGAAGCTCCCGTTGTCGATGGTGGCGGTTGCTTCGAACACGCCTTCGTCGATTTCAGCGACAGACATACGTCCGTACAGCCTTTCGTTCACTGTTGTTTTTTAGCGCCGCACAGTGACGAGACGATTTGGCTGACGAACGGCTACGGTCGTCGATCGAAGCTGCCGGGGGGAAGTCCTCCCGGCAACCACTACCGAAGACCGCCCGATCGGGCCAAGTCTCGCACCGAAAGACGCAGGTCACAGGCCGCGGCGCGGCCGGAGACGTCCTTATGTTACCCGGTGCCGATGGCCGGAGTCGCCCCCGGGCCGCGTTCAGCGACGCAGGCCCAACCGCTCGATCAGCGAGCGGTAGCGCTCCACGTCGACCTGGGCAACGTACTTGAGCAGCCGGCGGCGACGGCCGACCAGCAGCAGCAGGCCGCGCCGAGAGTGGTGATCGTGCTTGTGGGTCTTGAGGTGCTCGGTGAGGTCCGAGATGCGCTTGGTCAGTAGCGCGACCTGGGCTTCCGGGGAGCCGGTGTCGGTCGCGTGCAGGCCGTACGAGCCCAGGATTTCCTTCTTCTGTTCAGCGGTCAACGCCATGGCAAAACTCCATCTGTTTCAGTGCCGCGAAAAAACGAGGCGGGCCGCCGCGGACTGCAGCGCACGCAGCCATGAGCCTAACGGGTCGGAGCGGACCCGCCCAAATTCAGGCCTGGGCCGCCAGAATCGTTCGGGCCTTCTCGGTGTCACGTCCCATGGCGGCGATCAGTTCGTCGACGGAGGCGAACTTGCGCTGCCCGCGGATCCGGGCCACGAAATCCACCGCGACATGCTGTCCGTAGAGGTCGGCTTCGACATCCAGGACGAAGGCTTCCACGGTGCGGGTACGTCCGGAGAATGTCGGGTTGGTGCCCACGGACACCGCCGAGAGGTACCGCTGCCCGGGCACCATCGACGTCAGCCCGGGGCCCGGACCCAGGACGGTGAACCAGGCCGCATAGACGCCGTCGGCCGGGATCGCCGCATAGATCGGCGGGGACACGTTGGCGGTCGGGTACCCCAGGCCGCGGCCACGGCCCTCACCGCGCACGATGACGCCCTCCACCCGGTGCGGACGGCCCAGCGCCTCGGCGGCCGCCACCACATCGCCGGCGTCGACACAGGCTCGAATGTAGGTGGAGGAGAACGTGACCGTCTCACTCCGATGCTGCTCGGCGACCAGCGAGACGGACTCCACCGAGAAGCCGAACCGCTCACCCGCCTTGCGCAGTGTCGCGACGTTGCCCGTCGCCTTCTTCCCGAAGGTGAAGTTCTCTCCCACCACCACATCGAGGACGTGCAGTCGCTCGACGAGAAGTTCGTGGATGTAGCGCTCCGGGCTGAGCTTCATGAAGTCGGTGTTGAACGGCATCACCAGAAAGACGTCGATGCCGAGTTGCTCGGCCAGTTCGGCGCGGCGCGGCAACGTGGTCAGCTGTGCCGGGTGGCTGCCCGGGAAAACGACTTCCATCGGGTGCGGATCAAAGGTCATCAGGACCGTCGGCACGCCCCGTTCACGGCCGGCCTTGACTGCCCGGGCGATGAGTTCGGCATGGCCGCGGTGCACACCGTCGAAGACCCCGATGGTCAGCACGCAGCGGCCCCAGTCCGACGGGATGTCGTCCTGACCGCGCCAGCGTTCCACACGGTCAAGCCTAAAGGCTCAGTCGTCCCTCTCGATGAACCGCCGGATCAACTCGACGATCTGTTGCTGGTCGGCAGCCGATCAGAGCGTCGCCGGGCGAATCACCACCACCGGCTTGGTGCGCACCCCCTTGTCCTCCAGCAAGGCGATGACACGACCGCCGGAATCGGTGGCCGCGTAGACGCCGTCGATACCTGCCGCGATAAGGGGCCGGCCGTGGGTGGCGTCGAGAGCCTCCTCGTCGCTGATGTCGCGGCGCGGAAAGGCCAGCAGGCACGCTTCGTCGAGGTCGTAGCTCAGCGCCGGGTGCTCGGCGAGTTGCTCGAGGGTGCGGGCCTGATCCAAGCCGTAACCGCCCACCCGGGTGCGCCGCAGTGCGGTCAGATGGCCGCCGACGCCCAACGCCTCGCCGAGATCACGCGCCAGCGCCCGGATATAGGTGCCCGACGAGCAGTCCACCACCACGTCGACGTCGACGAACCCTCCCTGGCGGCGGATCGCCACCACGTCGAAGCGGTCGATTCGCACCGCACGGGCGGCCAACTCCACCTGCTGGCCGTCGCGGGCCAACTGGTAAGCCCGCTTGCCTGCGATCTTGACGGCGCTCACCGTCGAGGGCCGCTGGGCGATCTCGCCACGCAACGGCACAATGCCGCCTTCGATCTCATCGTCGGTCAGATGCGAGGCTGAAACATCCTGCAGCACTTCGCCTTCTGCGTCGTCTGTCGAGGTCGCGCGGCCCAGCCGGATGGTGGCCGAATACGACTTGGACGTTGCGGTGAGTAAACCCAGGATCTTGGTGGCCCGTTCGATCCCGATCACGAGCACACCGGTGGCCATCGGGTCCAGGGTGCCGGCGTGGCCGACCTTTCTGGTGCCGAAGATCCGACGGCACCGCCCCACCACATCGTGACTCGTCATGCCGGCCGGTTTGTCGACCACGACGATGCCTGGGTCCGGTGCGGGTCCCCCGCTCACAGGACGATCGCCGTCAGCGCCAGTCCCTCACCGACCGACCACCTGCCGGTCAGCTCGGTCAGCGGCGGCCCGGAGAGCGCCTCGGGGTCGATGAGTATCCGGGAGACGAAGGTGCCCGATCCATCGGCATCAACGTCAAACGTAATGTGAGCGTCCTCGAATCCCAGCCAGCGCCGGGTCAGCGGGAACCATGCCTTGTAGGTGGCTTCCTTGGCGCAGAACAGGATCCGGTCCCAGTGCACACCCGCCGGAAGCGCCGCGATCTCCCGGCGCTCGACGGGCAGGCTGATGGCGTCGAGCACGCCGCCGGGCAGCACTCCGTGCGGTTCGGCGTCGATCCCGACGGAACGCACCGCTGACCGACGGCCCACCACCGCGCCGCGATAGCCTTCACAGTGGGTGAGACTGCCGACCAGGCCAGCGGGCCATTGCGGTTCGCCCTTCTCCCCCTTCAGGATCGGCGACTGCGGCACGCCAAGCTGTCCCATCGCCAGCCGCGCGCAGTGCCGTGCCGTGACGAACTCGTTGCGGCGCTTGGCCACCGAACGCGCCACCAGGGGCTCCTCCTCCGGCAACGGGGCGAGATCAGGCGGATCGTGATAGAGCTCGGCGTAGACCAGATCAGTCAGATCGGGCAGCACCGATCGCATCAGTGTCATCGGCGCCGGCCCTTCAGCCGCTCCCGGAACGCTTCGGCCTGGGCCCGCATCTCGGGGGTGATCATGAAGTGGCCGCCGAACTCGTTGAGGTAGCCCGGGGCGTACAGGGGGTCGGGCAGTACCTGGCGCAGCCACCGGTATGGCTTGCGCCTCCGCCATTCTCGCGGATAGCCCACCGACACCTCCTCGAACCGCACCCCGTCGTACCACGTGGTTCGCGGGATGTGCAGATGCCCGTACACCGAGCACAGCGCGTTGTACCGGGTATGCCAGTCGGCGGTTTCGGTGGTTCCGCACCAGAGTGCGAATTCGGGGTAGAACAGCATGTCGCAGGGCTCGCGCACCAGCGGGAAGTGGTTGACCAGCACGGTGGGCACCATCCAGTCCAGATCCTCGAGTCGGGTCCGGGTGTAGGCCAGCCGATCCCGGCACCAGGCGTCGCGGGTGGCGTAGGGCTCGCAGGACAACAGAAATTCGTCGGTGGCAACGACGTTGTGCTCCTTGGCGATAGCCAGACCCTCGGCCTTGCTGGTCGCCCCCGTGGGCAGGAAGGTGTAGTCGTAGAGCAGAAACATCGGCACGATGGTGGCCGGTCCGCCCTGGCCGGTCCAGACCGGGTAGGGGTGTTCGGGGGTGACGACGCCCATCTCGTCGCACATCTCGACGAGGTAGTCGTAGCGCGCCCGGCCGAACACCTGCGCCGGGTCTTTGCCGGTGGTCCACAGTTCGTGGTTGCCGGGCACCCAGATGACCTTCTCGAAGCGCCGCCGAAGCAGGTCCAGCGACCAGCGGATATCGTCGGTGCGCTCGGCCACGTCACCGGCCACGATCAGCCAGTCCTCCGGGGTCGACGGGTACAGCGACTCGGTCACCGGCTTGTTGCCGGTGTGTCCGGTATGCAGATCGCTGATCGCCCAGAGCGTGGGTGCCACAGCCGACCAGCGTACTGCCGGTCAATATCCTGATCAGGTGACAAGCACCCGACGCAGTGATCGTGCCCTGAGTCGGGTGCTGCGACTTCCGGCCCCGACCACCGACTACCGGGTCCACCGCGACGTGCCGATCCGCATGCGTGATGGCGTCGACCTGCTTGCCGACCACTATGAACCGCGCACCGACCGGCCGTTGGGCACCATCCTGGTGCGCGGTCCGTACGGGCGGAGATTCCCGTTCTCGTTCATCTACGCACAGGTCTACGCCGCCCGCGGGTACCACGTCGTGTTCCAAAGCGTGCGCGGGACATTCGGCTCCGGGGGCACCTTCGTCCCGATGGTCCATGAGGTCGACGATGCCGCCGACACCGTGGTGTGGCTACGCGAGCAGCCCTGGTTCACCGGCAAGTTCGGCACCATCGGGCTGTCCTATCTCGGCTACACCCAGTGGGCGCTGCTGTCGGATCCCCCACCGGAACTAGCGGCCGCGGTGATCAGTGTGGGACCGCACGATTTCCACGGTTCGTCCTGGGGCACAGGGTCATTCGCGCTCAATGACTTCCTCGGCTGGTCGGACATGATGGCCCACCAGGAACGCACGACATTTCACCGGCTGGCCTTCCAGTTCAAGGCGGCCCGGCGGCTGGCGTCGGCCGTGCACGATGTTCCGCTGGGGCATGCGGGGCGCAGGCTGCTCGGTGAGCACTCGCCGTGGTATGAGTCCTGGATCGAACATCCCGACGTCGACGACCCATTCTGGGAGCCGATGCGGATGACCCATGCGCTGGACCGGTGCACCGTCCCGGTACTGCTGATCAGCGGGTGGCAGGACATCTTCATCGACCAGACCATCACCCAGTATCGGTACCTGCACCAGCGCGGACTCGACGTGGCGATGACAGTGGGCACCTGGACCCACGACGAGATGGTGACCAAAGCCATCGGCCGCACCACCACCGAGGCGTTGGACTGGCTGGGCGCACATCTGTCCCCCGAATGCGGGCGGCCGGCTCGACCCAAGCCGGTTCGGGTGTACGTCACCGGCCGCTCGAAACCGGGCTGGATCGACCTGCCGGACTGGCCGCCGCCGACCGCGGTGCGGGTGTTCTACCCCACCTCTCTCGGTGTGCTTGCGCCAACGCCGCCCACCTCCGGCGGCCCACCCTCGAGCTTCGACTACGACCCGGCCGACCCCACCCCGACTGTCGGCGGTCGGCTGTTGACCCGGGACTCCGGATACACCGACGACACCGCACTGGCCGGACGCGCCGACGTGGTGAGCTTCACCACCACACCACTGGACGGAGACATCACGGTGTTCGGCCACCCTGTGGTCGAACTCGACTACCGGACCGACAACCCGCACTTTGACGTCTTCGTCCGGATCAGCGAGGTCGACGAGCGCGGGAGGTCACGTAACGTCTGCGACGGATTCCGGCGTTTCGATACGGCACCGGCCGAGCCGATCCGCGTGGAACTGGACCCGATCGCGCACCGGTTCAGCCCCGGCTCACGGATCCGGGTGCTGGTGGGCGGCGGATGCCACCCGCGTTTCGCCCGCAATCTGGGCACCGGGGAACCCCCGCTGATCGGCAGCCGGATGGTGGGGTCGACCCACACCATTGAGCACGGGGAGTCGTCGCGACTAATCCTGCCGGTGGGCGCGGAGCCCTAGCGCGCGGGCGCGGTCGAGGTGGTGGTGACTGCGGGGCGGCCGGAACTCGAATCGGGTGAGCATCCGGCGGCGACGTAGATCGCGATGGCCGACAACACGACACCCACCACAGCAGCCACCATCAACAGCACCTTGGGATTTGCCGGCTGGTTGTCCATGGACTGCAGCTTTGCAGCCCACGCCCCGCGACGCCAGGGTCTTTGATTGTCGATCCGCCCGGTTACGGTGTCGCTATGGCTACTGAGGTTTCCGGCACGGCTGCCGACATTCTGCTCACCGACACCACCGATCGGGTTCGCACCATAACGCTCAACCGCCCCGAGTCCCGCAACGCGCTGTCCTCAGCCCTGCGCACCCGGTTCTTCGCCGCCCTGCGGGACGCCGAGGCCGACGACTCGGTGGATGTGGTGATCTTCACGGGGGCCGACCCGGTGTTCTGCGCGGGCTTGGACCTCAAGGAACTCGGCAATACCACTGAGTTGCCCGACATCTCCCCGAAATGGCCGCCGATGAGCAAGCCGGTGATCGGTGCGATCAACGGCGCGGCGGTGACCGGTGGTCTGGAACTGGCGCTGTACTGCGACATCCTGATCGCTTCGGAACGGGCGCGGTTCGCCGACACCCACGCGCGGGTCGGCCTGCTGCCGACCTGGGGCCTGAGCGTGCGACTGCCCCAGAAGGTCGGCGTGGGGATGGCCCGGCGGATGAGTCTCACCGGGGACTACCTGTCGGCTGCCGAAGCGTTGCGGGCCGGCCTGGTGACCGAGGTGGTACCGCACGAGGACCTCCTGCCCGCCGCTCGGGCGATCGCGGCGTCGATCGTCGGAAACAACCAGAAGGCGGTACGCGCCCTGCTGAAGTCCTACCACCGCATCGACGAGGACTCCACGGGCTCCGGTCTGTGGCTGGAGGCCGAGGCGGCCCGCACGTGGATGCGCTCGGCGACCGGGGACGACATCGCCTCCAGCCGGGCGTCGGTGATCGAACGGGGCCGCTCGCAGGTCAAATGACGTCGATTGAGGAATCCTGCAGGGGTTCACTCGAACTTTGTCTGCGTGGGTCCTCACTCGACGCTAGGTGACGCTGCCGGGCACGGCCCAGCGGCCCGACCATGCCCGCCAGACGCCGAAGACCAGGCGAAGGCCGATGAACGCGCTCAACCCGGCCCAGATCCCGGCCAGACCCCAACCGAACCGCAGCGCGAACCA
>CAZADG010000001.1:95440-188496 GCA_964483865.1 uncultured Mycobacterium sp.
GCACCCACCAGCGACTGAGCCGCGATGGCGAGGGAATCCAGAACCAGCGCAAGGAAACTCCACAGTTGCAGCACCACCTGGTGGGCGGCCAAGGCCGCAGCTCCGAATCGGGCCGCCACCGCGGCGGCGGAGACGAAGCAGGCCTGAAACGCCATGGTGCGCACCACCAGGTCCCGGCCCATGACTAGTTGCGCACGCAACACCGCGGGCTCGGGTCGCAGGCTCACCCGTTCGACCAGCAGTGCGCGGCAGAACAACGCCGCCGCGACACACTGTCCCACCAGGTTGGCCACCGCGGATCCGGCCAGGCCCAACCGTGGCAGCCCAACCCACCCATAGACCAGCAGTGGGCACAGGAGCGCTGAGACACCGAACCCGATCAGCACGTAACGCAAGGGACGAGCGGTGTCCTGGACGCCGCGCATCCAGCCGTTACCGGCCATCGAGATCAGGATGGCCGGTGCGCCGAATATCGCGATCCGCAACCACGGCAGCGCGGCCGATCCGATATCACCGGATCCGCCGATGACCGACACCAAGGGCGCCGCGAGGATCTGAACGACCCCGACGACGAGTGCACCCAGGGCTACAGCCAGCCACGTGGCCTGGACACCCTCGCGCACTGCCGCGGTGCGGTCTCCCGCACCGTAGAGCCGGGCCGCTCTGGCGGTGGTGCCGTAGGAGAGGAAGGTGAGCTGCGAGCTGACCAGTGCCAGCAGCAGTCCGCCGACCGCCAGACCGGCCAGGCTCACCGCGCCCAGTCGGCCGACGACAGCGGTGTCGAACAGCAGGTAGAGCGGTTCGGCGGCAAGTACGCCCAGTGCCGGCAGTGCCAATGCGGCGATCTGCCGGACCAGCGATACCCCGGCCGGGCTAGCCGAGGGCCGCGACAAGCTCGGCCACCACATCGTCGACCGAGCCGGCCGCCGAGTACCCGGCGGCCAGGGTGTGTCCGCCGCCGCCGAAGCCGGTGGCCGCCGGAGTCAGGTCGAATGCCTTGGCGCGCAGCGAGACCGACCACTGCAGTGGGCGCACCTCTTTGAACACCGCGGCAACCTCGGCCTCGTTGACGGTGCGCACGATATCGACGATGCTCTCGACCTCGTCGCCCCGGTGGGCCACCCAGTCGGAGTGGCCGACGACGACGTAGACCAGTCCCGCACCGGCGGCTGCCTCCGGAACCAGCACCGCGGTCGACAGCACCCGCGACAGCAGTGGCAGCCAGTCGAAGGGACGGGTGTCATGCAGCGAACGGCTCATCGCCGCGTTGTCGACGCCGATATCCACCAGCCGGGCCGCCAGTCGAAACGCACGCGACGATGCCCATCGGAATGATCCGGTGTCGATACTCAGCCCGGCAAACAGGCACCGGGCGACGTCGACATCGATCTCCTCACCCCAGGCGTCCAGCAGTTCCGCCACCATCATGGTGGTCGAATCGCACTGCGGATCAACGAAATTCAGAGATCCATACAGGGTGTTGAACCGGTGGTGATCGATCACCAGAGCATCCCGGCCCACGGTGAGCCGAGCAAGTTCCCCCAGACGGTTGGCGCTGGAGGCGTCAACGGCCACCACCAGGTCGGCCCCGGGGTGCAACCGGTCCGGCTCGACCAGCAGCTCGCATCCGGGCAAGCCGCGCAGCGACTCGGGCAGGGTGTCGGCGGCGGAAAAGCTGACCTCGACCGCGGTGCCCCTGCGAGTCAGCACCAGGCCCAGCGCCAGCGCCGCTCCCACCGTGTCGGCGTCGGGCTGTACGTGGCACAGGATCAGTACCGACCGGGCCGCGGCGAGCGCCGCAGCCGCGCCGGCGGCGTCAGTCGTCGCCGGCGTCGTCGGCACCCGATGAACCCTCATCGGCAACCCGGTAGGGCTGGGCGTCGCCGGCCGGCTTGGCTCCCGCCCGAATCCGTGCCACGTCGGCATCGGCGGCGCGGGCCCGGGCCAGCAGTTCCTCCATCCGGTGGGCAGCATCGGGCACCGTGTCGCGGATGAAGGCCAGAGTGGGCGTGTAGCGCACCCCGGTGCCCGCCCCCACCTTGGTGCGCAGGACACCCTTGGCGCTCTCCAGCGCCGCGGCCGCCCCGGCGTAGTCCGGTTCCTCGTCGAGGGACCGACCTATCACCGTGTAGTAGAGCGTCGCGTCGTGCAGGTCACCGGACACCTTGGCGTCGGTGATCGTCACGCCGGCCAGCCGCGGATCCTTGATCTCGTACTCGATCGCCGAGGCGACGATGGTGGAGATCCGCTTGGCCAGCCGCTTCGCTCGTGCGGGGTCAGCCATGATGTTCCTCCCGCAAGCGCTCGTCAGCCATGATGTTCCTCGCGCAAGCGCTCGTCAGCCACGCTCCTTCTCCACCAGCTCGTAGGTCTCGATGACGTCGCCCTCCTTGATATCGGAATACGTCAGCGTCAGACCGCATTCAAAGCCTTCGCGAACCTCAGTGACATCGTCCTTCTCCCGGCGCAGCGAGGAGATGGTGATGTTCTCGGCCACCACGACGTTGTCGCGCAGCAACCGGGCCTTGGCATTACGCCGCATGATGCCCGACTGCACCATGCAGCCCGCGATGTTGCCCACCTTCGAGGAGCGGAACAGCGCACGGATCTCGGCCCGACCGAGTTCCTTCTCCTCGTAGATCGGCTTGAGCATGCCCTTGAGGGCCTTTTCGATCTCGTCGATGGCCTGGTAGATCACCGAGTAGTAACGGATCTCCACACCCTCACGGTTGGCCAGTTCGGTGGCCTTGCCCTCGGCACGGACGTTGAAGCCGATGATGATGGCATCCGACGCCGAAGCAAGGTTGACATTGGTCTCGGTGATACCGCCGACACCGCGGTCGATGACGCGCAGTTCCACCTCATCGTCGACCTGGATACCCAGCAGGGCCTCCTCGAGTGCCTCGACGGTGCCGGCGTTGTCGCCCTTGAGGATCAGGTTGAGCTGGCTGGTCTCCTTGAGTGCCGACTCCAGATCCTCCAGGCTGATCCGCTTGCGGGCCCGCGCGGCCAATGCATTGCGCTTGCGCGCGCTGCGCCGGTCGGCGATCTGGCGGGCAATGCGATCTTCGTCGACCACCAGGAAGTTGTCGCCGGCACCGGGCACCGACGTGAAGCCGATGACCTGAACCGGACGCGACGGGTATGCCTCGGTGACATCCTCGCCGTGCTCGTCGACCATGCGCCGGACGCGGCCGTAGGCGTCGCCGGCCACCACCGAGTCGCCCACCCGCAGTGTGCCGCGCTGGATCAGTACGGTGGCCACCGGACCACGGCCACGGTCGAGGTGCGCCTCGATGGCCACGCCCTGAGCCTCCATGTCCGGGTTTGCCCGCAGGTCCAGCGAGGCGTCGGCGGTGAGCAACACGGCCTCTTCCAGCGCCTTGATATTCGTGCCGGCCTTCGCCGAGATGTCGACGAACATGGTGTCGCCGCCGAAGTCCTCGGCGACCAGTCCGTACTCGGTGAGCTGGGCCCGGATCTTCTGCGGATCAGCGCCTTCCTTGTCGATCTTGTTGACCGCCACCACGATCGGCACGTCGGCAGCCTGCGCGTGGTTGATGGCCTCCACCGTCTGGGGCATCACACCGTCGTCGGCAGCCACCACGAGGATGGCGATGTCGGTGGCTTTTGCGCCACGGGCACGCATGGCGGTGAACGCCTCGTGACCCGGGGTGTCGATGAAGGTGATGAGGCGCTCGACGCCGTCATGCTCCACGCCCACCTGGTAAGCGCCGATGTGCTGGGTGATCCCGCCGGCCTCGCCCTCACGGACGGAGGCCTGCCGGATGGTGTCCAGGAGTCGGGTCTTGCCGTGGTCGACGTGACCCATGACGGTGACGACCGGCGGCCGCTGTTCGAGGTCTTCCTCGTCGCCCTCGTCCTCACCATAGGTGAGGTCGAAGGACTCCAGCAGCTCGCGGTCTTCGTCCTCGGGCGAGACCACCTGAACGACGTAGTTCATCTCGCTGCCGAGCAGTTCGAGGGTGTCGTCACCCACCGACTGGGTGGCGGTCACCATCTCACCGAGGTTGAACAGCGCCTGAACCAGGGCCGCCGGGTTGGCGTCGATCTTCTCGGCGAAGTCGCTCAGCGAGGCACCTCGGGCGAGCCGGATGGTCTCGCCATTGCCGTGCGGCAACCGCACGCCGCCGACGATCGGCGCCTGCATGTTCTCGTACTCGGCGCGTTTCGCCCGCTTGGACTTTCGGCCGCGCCTGGGCGCTCCGCCGGGACGGCCGAAGGCGCCTGCGGCACCGCCGCGCTGGCCGGGACGACCACCACCGCCGCCGCCACCACCGGGACGACCGCGGAAACCACCGGCTGCAGCTCCACCACCGGCACCACCGCCGCCGGGTCCACCGGTGCGGTAGTTACCGCCGCCACCGCCGGGACGGGCACCCTGGCCGGGACCGGGCCGCGGGCCGCCGCCTGGACGGGGCGCACCGGGTCGGCCGGGGGCACCCGGACGAGCACCTGGCGGACGCGGCGGCATGTTGCCCGGGCTTGCTCCGCCGGGCCGTGGGCCGCCGCCCGGACGGGGCGGCATGCCGCCGGGGCCGGGGCGAGGACCGCCCGGACCGCCGGGCCCCTGTGGCCGGGGCATGGGGGGCCGCTCGACGGGCTGCGCCGAGGAGAACGGGTTGTTGCCCACCCGCGGTGGGCGCGGAACACCGGGCTTGGGCGCGGCGGGACCGGGCCGGGGGCCGGGTGCGCCGGGCGGGGCCGCGGCAGGCGCGGCGGGGGCCGCCGGGGCAGCCGCCGCGGGGATCGGTGGTGCGGTCGGTACCGGCGCGGCCGGGACCGGGGCAGCCGGCTTGGCTACGGGAGGGGCTGCCGGCGCGGTGACGACCGCGGCGGATTCTTTCGGCGGTTGCTCCGCAGGGGGCTTTGCAGCGGCTTTCTTTGCGGGTACCGGTTCGGCTTTGACTCCGCCGAACGACTCGCGCAGCCGGCGGGCGACGGGCGCCTCGACCGTGGACGACGCTGATTTGACGAACTCACCTTGTTCGCTCAGGCGAGCGAGAACTTCTTTGCTCGTGACACCGAGTTCTTTCGCCAACTCGTGTACGCGGGCCTTACCTGTTGCCACTACATCTCCATCTCTAGAGGCAGCAGCGGTGGGTCGGCCGCGCCTCGGGTTTAGCTATGACGCATGGTCATCGGGACTTCACGGTGTGCTCATGTTCTTCGCTACCTGTTCTCTCCCGGGCGGCACGAACATCGCGAAATGCTCGACCACCGCGGCTGTATCCGGTGTACCGGCGATGCGCAACGCTCGACCGAAGGACCGCCGCCGGATCGCTGCCGACAAGCAGCGATCGTCGGGGTGCAACCACGCTCCCCGGCCCGGGTGTGAGCCTGTTGTGTCGACGGCGACGGCACCGGGGCCACCACCCATCGACACGGCCACCACTCGGAGCAGTTCGACGGCCAGTTCTCGCTTCCGGCAACCGATGCACATGCGCACCGGAGTGCGTCGTGCGCCGGAAGCCGGAATCTCGCGCTGGATCACAGGTCAGTCTACGTCACCGCGAAGCGGCCGCGAACCAGTGGCCGTCTCAGGGCTGACGGCCGGCGGCCTCCGGGCTGTCGGCGGCGGCGTCACTGCGGATGTCGATTCGCCAGCCGGTCAGTCGGGCGGCCAGTCGGGCGTTCTGGCCCTCCTTGCCGATGGCCAGCGACAGTTGGTAGTCCGGCACGATGACCCGGGCCGCCCGCGCGGTGGCATCGACGACCTGCACCGATACCACCTTGGCCGGGGACAGCGCGTTGGCGACGAACCGGGCCGGATCGTCGTCGTAATCGATGATGTCGATCTTCTCGCCGGACAACTCGCTCATCACGTTGCGCACTCGCTGGCCCATCGGCCCGATGCAGGCCCCCTTGGCGTTGAGGCCGGCGACTTTGGAGCGCACCGCGATCTTGGAGCGGTGCCCGGCTTCCCGGGCGACCGCGACGATCTCCACCGATCCCTCGGCGATCTCGGGGACTTCCAGGGAGAACAATTTGCGCACCAGGTTCGGGTGGGTGCGGGACAGCTCGATCCGCGGTTCCCGCATCCCCCGGGTCACCCCGACGACGTAACACCGCAGCCGGTCGCCGTGCTCGTAGGCTTCCCCGGGCACCTGCTCGGCGGGCCGGATCATGCCGTCGGAGCCTTTGGTCTCGGTGCCAAGGTGCACGACCACGTTGCCGCGGGCGTTCTCCCGGGCGTCGCGTTGCACCATCCCGGCGACGATGTCGCCCTCCCGGGCGGAGAACTCGCCGAAGACCCGTTCGTTCTCGGCGTCGCGGAATCGCTGCAGCATCACCTGGCGGGCGGTGGTGGCAGCTACCCGGCCGAAGCCTTCGGGGGTGTCGTCCCATTCGCTGATGAGGTTGCCGTCCTCGTCGGTTTCCCGGGCGATCACCTGGACCACGCCGCTCTTGCGGTCGATCTCGATGCGGGCGTCGGGCTGATGGCCCTCGGTGTGACGGTAGGCGGTCAGCAGGGCCGACTTGATGGTGTCGAGCAGTTCGTCGACCGGTATCCCGCGGTCGACCTCGATCGCATGCAGTGCACCCATGTCGATGTTCATGCCCCGGCCTCCGTTGCCTCTGTGCGAATCGACTCCGCTCCGCCGACGAGATCAAGTTCCCTCGCGTTGGGCGGCGAGAAGTCAACCTGCATAACGGCTTTCCGAATGTCGTCCAGCGATAGCCGGCGAACTTCCCAGCCGCCGCCGGTCCGAACCACAAGTTCGGCCACCCCGTCGGCGGTGGCCCCTAACCGGCCCGTCACTGCACTGCCGTCGTTCAGTGACACCTCGACGCGACGGCCCCTGGCGCGGCGGAAGTGTTTCTCCGCCGTCAACGGCCGGTCCACCCCCGGGGAACTGACCTCCAGGACGTACGGCGGGGTGTCGACGGTGTCGAGCACTGCCGAAGCGGCACGGGACAGCGCGGATACCGCCTCCAGATCCAGCGGGGTGTCACCATCGGCGACGATTCGGATCCGTGGCGGCCGCGCGTGTTCGTCGACCTCCACGCCGTCGATCTCGTAACCGGAGCGGGCGAACTCAGCGGCAAGCAGATCGGTCACCTGTTCCGGGGCGGGCAGGCGCGATGAAGAACCGGGTGTCCGTTGCGTCACGGCGCGCTCCTCATCTTGAGTTGTTCCTACCGGGCCTCAACGATACGCCAGCAGCGGGGAGCGCAATGGCAGGATGATGGCGTGCTCGACCCCGAATCAATTTCCGCCCGGACGATTACCGGGCCACCGCTGAGCCGCCGACGTGTCCTGCTCGGCGGTGGCCGCGGCCTGCTGGCGCTCGCACTGGTCGGCACAGCCGCCACGGCGTGCGGTCCTTCCAAGCCACCCGAACCCGATCCGCTGGAGGCCGAACTGCAGGCTGCCCGCCGGGACAGCGAACTGGCCACCGCGGCGGCCACGGCGGCTCCCAGAGGCGCCGTTCCGGCGCTCAGCGAGATCGCCGCCCTGCGCACCCGGCACGCTGACGCACTGGTCGAGGAGCTGGCACGGGCCGCGGGCAAACCGACGCCCACCGACACAGCGCAAACAACCTCGTCGTCAGCGGCGCCGTCGGACAAGCCGGGCCCGCCGCCCAGTGTCCGTGACGTCGCCGACGCGCTGAAGAAGTCGGCAGAGAGCGCGGCCAAACTGGTACCGACCCTGTCGGGTTACCGGGCCGGCCTGATGGGTTCCATCGCCGCGGCCTGCACCGCCTCCTACACCGTGGGCCTACCGGCCGCCGCCCCGCGCACGAGCGCCCCGCAAGACCCCGTGAGCCATCTGCCCGAGGGCACGGCCAGTCGCCTTCCTGGACCAGCGCCGTCGGTCAACCCAGCGGACCCGCCGTCGGCGGGCACCGTCAGTCCCCCATCTGAGAGGAAGCCCGGGTGACTTCGCCCTCCCCGTCACCGACCCCGTCAACGGACCCGTCTTCGTCGGTCGAACCATCCCCCGATCCGAACCGGCCCAAGGATCCCGCACCGGCAGCACTGTTCGACGCGGTAGCCGCCGAACATGCGGCGATTTACGGCTATGGCATGGTGTCGGCGCACGTTATGCCCGACGACAACGAATTGGTCTCCAAGTCAGTGGCCGAGCATCGGGATCGGCGCGAGGCCGCGGTGGCGCTCCTGAACGAGCAGTCGATAGAAGTGCCTCTGCCAGCGGTGGGGTACCAACTGCCGATGATGGTGAACACACCGACAGACGCCGCCAAACTGGCGATCCGGATCGAAAGCGACTGTGCGGTGGCCTGGCGGGCCGTCCTCGAGCAGGCCTCGGGGGACGACACTGCCGACAAGGACCGCGCGTTCGCCGGTACGGCGCTGACCCAGTGCGCGGTGCTGGCGGCGCGCTGGCGCCAGGTATTGGGCGCCTGGCCGGTGGTCGAAGCCTTCCCCGGCGGGAGCGAGTAGCGACTCTCAGGCCTCGGCGAGGGCGGCGGCGATCGATTCGTCCGCGCCGTCGACGGGGATCTCCCGGTTCTCGCCACTGAATCGATTCCGCAACTCGACCTTGCCTTCGGCCCAACCCCGGCCGACCACCACGATCCACGGCACGCCGAGCAGTTCGGCGTCCTTGAACTTGACCCCCGGCGAGGCTGTGCGGTCGTCGAACAGCACGTCCAGACCGCGGGAATCCAGTTGCGCGGCCAGCGCCTGGGCGCCGGCCCGGGCGTCGGAGTCCTTGTTGGCGATCACCACGTGGACGTCGAACGGAGAGACCGAGGCGGGCCATCGCAGGCCAAGCTCGTCATGGTGCTGCTCCGCGATCACCGCCACCAGCCGGGACACCCCCACGCCGTAGGAGCCCATGGTCAACCGGACCGGCTTGCCGTCCTCGCCGAGCACATCGACGGAGAACGCGTCGGTGTACTTGCGGCCCAGCTGGAAGATGTGTCCGATCTCGATGCCGCGGGCGCTCACCAGCGGTCCGGCACCGTCCGGCGCGAGGTCGCCGTCGCGTACCTCGGCCGCCTCGATGGTGCCGTCGGGGGTGAAGTCGCGGCCGGCCACTAGCCCGACGACATGCTTGCCGGTTTCATCAGCACCGGTGACCCAGGACGTGCCCGACACGACTCGGGGATCGACGAGGTAGCGGACCCCGTTGTCCAACAACGCTTTCGGACCGATGTAGCCCTTCTTCAGGAAGGGGTGGCGAGCAAAGTCCGCGTCGTCGAGCATTGCGTACTCGGCCGGGTCAAGGGCCGCCTCGAGACGCTTGTCGTCGACCTCGCGGTCGCCGGGAACGCCGATCGCGAGCAACTCCCAGTCACCGCCCGGGGCGCGGACTTTCAGCAGCACGTTCTTCAACGTGTCCGCAGCGGTAACCTCGCGCCCGCCGAACTGGGGCAACCCCGCCCCGTTGGCCCACTGGACCAGCGTCGCGATGGTCGGCGTGTCGCCGGTGTCGTGCACCACCGGGTCGGGCAGACCGTCGACGGGCAGTGGATCAGGGACCGCGGTGGTGACCGCCTCCACGTTGGCGGCGTATCCCGACTCCAGGCAACGCACGAAGGTGTCCTCGCCGACCTCGCTCTCGGCCAGGAACTCTTCGGAGGCGCTGCCGCCCATCGCCCCGGACACCGCTGATACGACCACGTAGCGAATCTGCATGCGGGAGAACATGTTCTGGTATGCATCCCGATGGGCGAGGTAGACCTCCCTGAGGCCGTCATCGGAGACGTCGAAGGAGTACGAGTCCTTCATGATGAACTCCCGGCCGCGCAGGATGCCCGCTCGCGGCCTGGCCTCGTCGCGGTACTTGGTCTGGATCTGAAACAGCAATACCGGAAAGTCCTTGTAGGAGCTGTATTCCCCCTTGACCGTCAGAGTGAACAGTTCTTCGTGGGTGGGCCCGAGCAGGTAGTCGTTGTCACGGCGGTCCTTGAGGCGGAACACCCCGTCGCCGTACTCGGTCCAGCGGTTCGTCGTTTCGTACGGGGCACGCGGCAGCAGTGCCGGGAAGAGGATCTCCTGGCCTCCGATGGCCACCATCTCCTCGCGCACGATGGCTTCGATCCTGCGAAGCACCCGCAGTCCCAGAGGTAGCCAGCTGTAAAGACCAGGCCCGATGGGGCGAACGTAACCAGCCCTGATCAGCAGCTTGTGGCTGGGAACTTCGGCGTCGGCCGGGTCGTCGCGCAGCGTGCGCAGGAATAGCTCTGACATGCGGGTGATCACAGCGCGCTAGCTTAGTTCGACGCCGAGGCCGAGCGAAGCGCGGATGAGAAGTCCGACAGGCCCGGGGGCTCGCGCCGTTGTCGTCAGCGCGGCGGATCGCCACGCCAGGTGAAACTGTTGACGTACTGGCCCATGTCCTCGGCGATCTGAAGGTTCGCACCCGAGGGATGCCCCGGGCCCGCGTCCGGTCCGAATTCCCGGAACGGGCCCACCGCCGAAGCGACCAGCGCCAGGTCGTTCTTGACAGCGGCCACCACGAGAATACGAATTCGGCCGACCCTCGCAGCCGAACTCGTCGGCCAATAGTCATCGACCTCGCCGTAGCCCGGTTGATAGCCGACCATCGCGTTGGGGATCTCATAGGCGAACACGGCTTCGGGATGCACCCGCTTGACCACCGATTGGGTGATCTCCTTAGCTGAACGCCCGTGTGCGAGCTCGGAGAACAGTTGCAGTACACCACCGTCGCCAACGGTCAGCGTGGCCGTGACCCGATTCGCTTCGGTGGTGATGAGGTAGGCCGAACCGGCCGCCGGGTACGCCACCGTGAATTCGCCGTTGGCGGCGGTGAACCGGGGGTTTTGCGCATACGGCAACGCAGAGACGGTTCGGCCGCAGTTCGGCGGGCACAGATACTGCGGGACGGCGGGAGTCAGGACGATCCCCACCGCGGTCAGCGCCACCGCGACCACCGTAAGGACGCTCAGCCAGATGCTCGACACCTGTCTGGAACGCAGCGTGACAGGGGGACCGGAATCGCTGTCGTGGCCGGGCGGGTGCGCCTCGTGCAACAGCGCAAGCTGAATCGCCACGCGCAACTCAACAAGCACCAACAACGCTGCCGTTATGTGCGACACCAACAGCAGTCCGTGTCCGGTCAGCCCCGCGATATCGCCGAATACCAGGCCGGCATGAACCACGAGGACGCCGGCCATCAGCAGTAGCAGGAGGATCCGCACCCGGCCCCGGCGATCGAGGGCATCCGGGGTGAACCACAACAGAATTCCGGCGATTCCGCCCGCCGCCGCGACCGTCACAGGGACCGTCACGCCACTCAAGATCGCCTCCACGAAGACACCCTGAACCGGCCGGTCGTGAGCGATCAGTCCGGAGGTGAACAGCGGCGCCAACCTCGTCAAGGTTGCGCCCGCGGTGAAGGCGAGCGCGCCGAGAACCCCGATCGCAAAGCCATCCAGCGATTTTCTGGGCGATGTCCATCGCATCCGCACCAGAACAGGCGGGAGAATCGCGACGAAAAAGACGATCGCGAAACGGCCCATCCGGTCGTACAGACTGGGCAGTGCCGATCCCTCAAACGTCGAAAGTCGAAGGATCAACCATTGACTGGTGCCGAGAACCCACATCACACCCAGTCCGGCGCCCAACAATCCAGCCGCCATCAATGCTTTTCCCAGCACGGACCGACCCGTGCCGATGGCCCGCAGATACAACACGAACAGCACCGGCAGCCCGAGTGCGGCCACGGTGGCCACGGCTACGGTCAGCCTGAGCAGCGCGACGACGGATAGTGTGAGCGCGGCGACGATCAGACCCGTCCGAAAGGCTCGGCGCGCGTCCTTGGGCAGTTGCGGAAACAACGTGCTGGTCAGATGCGGAACCAGCACCCGTTCATTCGGCGCCGGGACGAACGAGGCGGGCCTCACCAACGTCCGGATCGCACCCGTCATCCCCACGGCCGCTGTCGCTGCCGACGGAGCAGTTCTTGGACGAGGTTGTCGACTCGCGGACTGCCGAGTCCGGTGACCAGGTCATAGCCGGGTGCCGCCAGGTCGACTGCGTTGCCACCCAAATCGATGGCCCTAAACGCAGGCAGCCGAGCACCCCGCGCGATGTCGTACAGCGCGGGGTTGAGGTCGCCGAGTTGCTGGCCCGCGTGCTTGATCAGGTACTGGTTCATCACTGCGGCCAGTCCAGCCCAGATGGGTGCGGACATCGAGGTGCCGCCGCCGGCCATCCACTGGCCGCCGAAGACGATCTCGACGCCGTTGTCCGGGTCCGCGACGGCGGCGACGTCGGGGGTCAGCCGCCTGCCACTGCCTTTGGCCAGATCCACTCCCTTTTGCCAAGTCGGGCGATCGAACAGGTTGGACACTCCGCCGCTGGTGCCCTGCGACAACGGGACGTCGAACCAGGCCTGCTCGGAGATCCACCGGCCGTCGCCGTCGGCCGACAACGTCGTCCCGCCGACGTTGGTAATCTCCGGGATCGAGGCCACCGCGTCGAGCCCGACGTCATCGGGACCCGGCGGCGCCGACCAATCCCGGTTGCTTTTGCACTCCAGTCCGGCCATGTCTCCGGCAGCGTCGAAAACGGTGGTGCCACGATCCTGCGCTGCGGCGACTGCCGACCGGACCGGCGCCAGATCCGCAGCGGTCACCAACTTGTCGCAGCCCCAGCCGATCGACAGGCTCCAGACTGCACCGGGAAAGTCCCGGTCGGCCGCCTGCATCATCTGCGCGATCCGCTCGTAGGACGAGCCGTCAGCGGCCACCGTCGGGCGAGCATTGACCAGAACCTTCCTCGCATCCGGAGCCAGCGAGTGGATGAGTTCGAGATCCATCGTGGCTTCCCCGCTCCGATGCGCCGGGTTTCCGCCGACTACCTGAGGGGCGAACTTCGGCAGCCCGAAGCCGGCGGCGAAGGCGTCGAGGTCCGACTGGTCGAAACCGTCGAAGGCGAACACCACGACGGTCTGGCCGCGGCCCGTATAACCCGCCTTCTTCAAGGCCTCTGCACCATAGACGTTGGGCAACAACGTGTCCGGCCGCTCCCCTACCGGCGGCAGATCCAGTGGACGGAGTTCCGGAAGGGCCTCGCGATGTGGGGTATAGCCGAGAATGCGGCCCAGTCCGGCTACCTCCCTCACCAGCCCCGGCGGGACCACGGGTTGCTGGGGGGACGCGAAGAAGACCTGGCCCAGCTGACCGCGGTAATCGCGTACCTCCACGCCGAACGCCTCCTCGACGGCTGCCGGAGCGCCTTCGAGGATTGCCCAGGTGTCGCCGGGAGACCAGCGCGCCGATAGTCCGCGGCGACTCGTCCATTCGATCAACGCCTCCGGTCTCGCCGAACGGTGCAGTGCCGCCGTCAGGCGGATCTGAGCGAAGCGGGAACCCCCGAGGTCGGCTGAGCCCGCCAGGAGCGAGGCGTACGTTCCGGTGATCACTGTCGGACCGGGAACCGTCGGCTGACAGTGTGCAGGGACAGCAGCGAGCACTATCACAAGGGCCGTCCCGGCAAACCGAATCGGACCTGCACGCGCATCAGCCCGCCTACTCACGACAGCACCTCAACACTGGTGCGGCGGGGCGAGGCCGAACAGCCTGGCGTCATATCGGCGGGCCAGCCCCTTCACCGACTCCATGAAGGCGTCGAGACGGACGCGGCGTCCGGCCAGCCAGGTGCCCTCGACGGCCATCGACTGGTGCAGACGGGACGGGTCGACGACATACGGGTCGGTGTTGAGTTGGACGAAATCGGCCAGCTTGCCGACCTCGATGGAACCGATCTCGCGGTCCCGCTTCTGCTGCCAGGCGGCATTGATGGTGTGGGCCTGCAAAGCCTCGTCCATCGACAACGCCTGCTCCGGCCCGTGCACAGTGCCCGACGCGCTGCGGCGGGTGACCGCGTTCTGGATGTTCAGCCACGGCAGCGGCGGCGACAGGTAGCCGTCGTTGTGGAAGGTCGGCCGGACCCCACCGTCGTAGGCGTCCCGGTACGGCTGCCACCGCGCTCCGAAGGACGGCTCAAAGATCACACCGTCGTAGAGGTCTCCCCAGTAGAGCGCCTGAAAGGGGGACATCGAGGCACTGACGCCCAAGCCGCCGGCCCGCATGCACTGCTCGCGGGTCGGGGTGGAGAAGTGCTCGACCCGCCAGCGATGGTCGGAACCGGCCAGGCCCAGCCGGGCCAGTGCTCGCTCGTATCCATCCAGGACGACGTCGATGCCGGCGTCGCCGTTGATGTGGGTAGCGATCTGGATGTCCGAGTCGGCGAATTCCTCGATGAGGGAAAGAAATTGATCTTCGGTGTAGTTCAGCACCGACAATCCCGGCGCGGTGCCTACCGGGACGTCGGCAATGCGGGCTCGATCGGAGTCCAGATACGGGACGCTGATGGCGGCGGTGCCGATCGAGGGGCTTCCGTCCATCCAGATCTTGTAGCCGATGCGCCGGATCATCGGGGACAGATCGCCGAAGTCCATCGGCGCGTGGGCACCCGGGTCGTAGGTGGTCTGGTAGAGCGAGTAGCGCACCGGGCAGTCGGGCAGCGCCGCCAACTCCTGCATCGGGGCCCGCAGTTTACTGATGAATCCCAGATCCCCGACGGCGGTGAATCCGTTGCGCGCCAACGTCGAATACCACGCCCCAAGGTTCACCAGGGGGGACGGCAGAACTCCGGGCAGGAACGCGGCCATCGCCGTCAGCGTCGCCTGGGTCTCATAACCGACACCACCGGCGGTGCCGTCGGGACGCCGGGTCCACCGCGCGTCGGGTTTGTCCGGTGGCGGGGTGGCGCCCTTCCAGCCGAACAGAACGGTGGCCTTGGAGTTGAAATAGAGGGCGTGGCCGGTGATGTCGAAGATCAGCACCGGGTGGTCGGGAAAGTAGTTGTCCAGGCTGGCCCGGTCGGGCATCGGGATGGACAGCAGCAACCGGTCCAGACCGTTGAACAGCAGCGGCTGGCCGGCGGGAGTCTCCCGGCGCAACCGGACGAATAGCGCCTCGACGTCCGCCCAGGTGGGAAAACCGACGAATGGTGCGATCCAGTGCGCAGGTTGTTCGCACAGCACCGCCGCGGGGACCGGATGGTCGTGTGCCTGGATGAAGCCGGGCATGAGCACACCAGCACCCAGGTCCTGCACATCGGCGTCGGGCGCGACAGCGCGGCACTCGGCGAGCGTGCCGACGGCAGCGATCGTCCCCGAGTCGCAGTCCACCGCGACAGCCTGCGCGCGGGGCTGCCGGGGATTCATCGTGATGACCGACGACGCCGTGAGGATCATGCTTGCGCCCCTGCCTCTCAGAGCTCGCCGGCTTCGACCGCCTCGCGGGTGTGCTGCGCGGCGGCGATCTGCTTGGCGCTGTATCCGATGAACAGTGCGCTCGCGCCGACCAGCACGGCGACGGCGGCGATCCACAGCAGCGAGTAGGTGTAGCCGTGGTCGAGAGCGTCGAGTTGGGCGGGCGTCATGTCCGCGACCGGTCCGGTGGTCCCGCCCAGATAGAGGGTTCGGGAGATCTGGACGGCCTGGATGACCACCAACACCAGCGGACCGCCGAGATTCTGTGCCATCAAGGTGATGGCACTGATCGGGCCGATCTCCCGCGGACCGACATTGGCCAACGCGCACAGCGGCAGGACCACCGAGATGATGCCGATGCCGAAGCCACCGATCACGATGGGGAGCAGGAGGTCCGGGAAGTACGGGATGGTGCGGGTCAGGGTGGAGCCGAACAGCATGGCACCCAGCACGAAGATCCCACCGCCGATGATCAGCCACCTCGGCGCGATGTACGGCGCGAGGCGGGCGGTCAGCAGGTTCCCGAACCCCAGTGCCAGCGCGAAGGGAATGAACCCGATGCCAGCGTGCAGCGCGGAGTAACCCAGCACGTCCTGAACGTAGAGCCCGATCATCACAGTGAGCGTGAGCAGCACCCCACCGGCCAGGAACAGCGATACGAAGGTGGCCACCCGGTTGCGGTCCCGGAACAGCCACAGCGGCACCAGGGGGTGGTCGGCCTTGCGTTCGACCGCGAAGAACGCTGCGAAAAGCAGAACCGCAGCGATCCCGGCGCCGATCACCCACGGATCGACCCAACCGCGCGCCGGGCCCTGGGTGAACACCAACACGGCGGCCGTGCACCCGAGCGTGGCCAGCAGTGCACCGCTGACGTCCAGCTTGAGCCGCTCGTGGCGGGTCTCCTCCAGCCGGGTCAGCGCGATCCAGATGATCAGCGCACCGATCGGGAGGTTGATCAGGAACGCCAACCGCCAGGAGATGACCGTCAGCGCACCACCGACCACCAACCCCAGGACCGAGCCGAGGCCCTGCATGGCCGCCGACATGGCCATCGCCTGGTTGCGGGCATGCCCGACGGCATATGTGGTGGCGATCAGTGCCAGCCCGGTAGGTGCGGCGACCGCGGCACCCATGCCCTGCACCGCCCGGGCCGCGATCAGCAGCGGACCGTCGGTGGCCAGGCCACAGGCCATCGAAGCGATGGTGAAGACGCCGACGCCGGAGATAAACGCTCGCTTGTGCCCGATGGCGTCGCCCACCCGACCGCCCAACAGCAGCAGACCGCCGAAAGTCAGCACGTAGGCGGTGATCACCCAGCTGCGGCCGGCGTCGGAGAGGTCGAGTTCTGCCTGCATCCGGGGCAGCGCCACGATGACGATGGTTCCGTCCAGCGTGGACATCAACTGCATACCGGTGATCGCGACGATGGCGATCCCCAGCACGCTGGAGGCAAGTGTCCGGGCCGGCGGTTCGGGAATGCTCGCGCCAGCCATGGATAGGTACCCTACCTAGCGCCGAGCGGCGGTGGGTCAATCGCCGAGCTAAAGCTCTCCGGCGTCGATCGCTTCCTTGACTTCCTGGGCGTGGGCGACCTGCTGGGCGGAGTAGCCGATGAAGAGCGCTACCAGGCCCACGACGACCGCTACCCCGGCGACCCACAGCAGACCGTAGCTGTAGCCCTGGTCCAGGGCATGCAGCTGGTCGGGAGTCATCCGCTTCACCGGACCGGTGGTACCCCCGAGGTAAAGGGTGCGGGAGGTGATCACGGCCTGGATGACGGCCAGAACCACCGGCCCGCCGAGGTTCTGCAGCATCAAGGCAATGGCCGAAACCGGACCGATGTCGTCCTGCCCGACCCCGGCGATCGCCGAGACGGTCAGCGGCACGACGATCATTCCGATACCGAATCCGCCGACCACGATGGGGATCACCAGGTTCGGGAAGTACGGGATTCCGGCGTCGAGGGTGGAGCCGTAGATCATGGCGCCGAGCACCAGGACACCGCCGGCGATGACGAGAATCCGGGGCGGGAAGAAATTGACCAGTTGCGACGAAACTCCGAGGCCGACGCCCAGCGCGATGACAAAGGGGATGAATCCGATCCCGGCACGAAGCGCGCTGTAACCCAGAATGTCCTGCACGTACAGGCCGATCAGCACAGTCAGAGTGAACATCACACCGCCGGCCAGGAAGATCGCCGAGAAGGTCGCGAGCCGGTTGCGGTCGCGGAACAAGCTGAACGGCACCACCGGATTGACGGCGCTGCGTTCGACGAAGACGAAAGCCACGAAGGCGACTACCGCGACCAGACCAGCGACCAGGGTGGAGGACGACAACCAGCCGGTCTCCGGGGCTTGGGCGAAACCGAACACCGCGGCTGTGCAGGCTGCCGTCGCCAGCAGCGCTCCGGCCGCGTCGAGTTTCAGCCGCTCGCGGTGAGTTTCCCGCAGCGTGGTGTGGGCCAGATAGATCACCAGGATCCCGATCGGCACGTTGACCAGGAAGGCCAGCCGCCAGGACAACTCGGTGAGCGCCCCGCCGACGACCAGACCCATCACCGAGCCGATACCGGTCATGGCGGCGAAGACCGCGGTGGCGGCATTTCGGGCCGGCCCCTTGGAGAATGTGGTCGCGACCAGCGCCAAACCGGTCGGCGACGCGATCGCCGCGCCGACGCCCTGCAGCAACCGGGCGACAACCAACGTTGTTTCATCCCAGGCGATTCCGCACAGCACCGACGCGATGATGAACAGAGTCACACCGACGATGAAGGTCCGTTTGCGGCCGATTGCGTCACCGAGCCGACCACCCAGGAGCATCAGCCCACCGAAGGTCAGCACATAGGCGGTGATCACCCAGCTTCGGCCGGCGTCGGAGAGGGCAAGCTCGTCCTGAATCTTGGGCAACGCCACGATCGCGACCGTGCTGTCCATGGTGGCCAGCAGCTGCATACCGCCGATGGCAAAAACCGCGGCGATGAAGCGCGGCGACGGGAACCAGGCCGGGGCCTTGCGACGGGCCGCAGTTCCATCGCCGTCGTTCATGGCGGGCAGCCGGTCATTGGCGTTCCGATAGCCGGCGGCGCGGGGCACCCGTTGGAAGGGAGCCGTGCGCTCAGCATCGTTGAGAGCCGTCATAGCGACTTACCCTACCCCGAAATTAAGAGAACTTTAAAGTCTCGATAGCGTCTCGAAGCCGGCCACCGGGCCGATCACGATGATCGCGGGTGGCCGGATTCCCTCTTCGCGGATGCGTTCGGGCACGTCAGCGAGGGTGGCACGGAGAATCCGCTCGGCTGAAGTGGTTCCGTGCTGGACCACCAGGACCGGCGTCTGCGCAGGTCTGCCACCCTTGAGCAGGGCCTCGGCGAACAGTTCGATGCGCTCGACGGCCATCAGCAGCACCAGGGTGCCGGTCAGCTTCGCGAGCGCGTCCCAGTTGACCAGCGACTCCGGGTGATCCGGCGAAAGATGGCCGCTGACCACGACAAACTCGTGGTTGACCGCACGGTGGGTGACCGGAACACCGGCCATTGCCGGCACTGCAACGGCACTGCTGACGCCGGGAACGACTGTGACCGGGATCCCAGCCTCGGCGCAGGCGAGGACTTCCTCATAGCCCCGGGCAAAGACGAACGGATCGCCGCCTTTGAGCCGAACCACGAATTGGCCCGCCCGCGCCCGTTCGATGAGGACGTCGTTGATCGCATCCTGGGCCATCGCCCGGCCGTAGGGGATCTTGGCGGCGTCGATGACCTCGACGTGCGGGGGCAGCTCTGCCAGCAGTTCCGGCGGCGCCAATCGGTCGGCCACCACCACGTCGGCGTGGGCCAGCAGTCGGCGGCCCCGGACGGTGATCAACTCGGGATCCCCGGGACCTCCGCCCACCAGGGCGACTCCGCCGGGCACCACATCGGAGGCGGTACTGGCCACGATGTCCGGGGCGATGCGACCCTGCTGGAAGGCTTCCCGGATGGCCGAACGCACCGCTGCCGAGCGACGGTGCTCCCCACTGGCCAGCACACCTACCAGCAGCCCCTCGTAATCGAAGGATGCCGGTGTGACGGCAGTGCCCTCCCGACCGGCATCTGCGCGGACACAGAAGATGTGGCGCCGTTCGGCCTCGCCGACCACCGCGGCGTTGACACTCGGGTTGTCGGTGGCAGCGATCGCGTACCAGGCGCCGTCCAGATCGCCGTCGCGGTAGGCCCGTAGTTCGAGGGTGATGCCGGGGGTCTGCTCCGCCAGGGCCTCGACGGCGGGGGTGGCGGCCAACGTCACGACATGGACCAGCGCGCCGTGGGAGATCAGCACCGGCACCCGGCGCTGGGCGACCGTGCCGCCGCCGACGACGACGACCCTCTTGCCGGCCAGTCGCAGGCCCACGAGATAGGCGTTCTCGGTCACCGGCCGAGCCTAGCGAGCCAGGGCCGTCGTGATCGACTGAGGAGTGACGCAGACATTGTTCGCGTGACCCTCTGCACGGCGCCTCAGCCGGCGCGGTGTACGGCGGCGTGGACGAACCGGCGGACAGACTGCGGGTGGGCGGCAGCGTGGGTATGCAGATACGACGCATGCACACCACCCCGGATGACGCCCTCGGCTGTGTGTCGCATCAGCCAGGCCGACTGAACCGCTCCGGCATATTCCACTGTGGTGCGGTGAAACTCGTGGCCCGTGACCCGCTGGCCGGCACAGTAAAGAACTGATCCCGCGCCGGCGACGGCATCGCGGTATCCCAGGGTGAGCCGCGAGGTGAAGCGCGCTGACCCGGACAGCACCCCGCACATCTGGTGGCCATCAAGGTCGGACATCAGGTACGTCAGGCCGCCGCACTCGGCGTGCACGGGCCCGCGTGCGGCCAATTCCCGGATCTCTTGGTGCACTTCGGTGTTGGTTGACAACTGTTCGGCGTACTGCTCGGGGAATCCGCCCGGAAGAACGAGCGCGGCGCTGCCCGCCGGCAGGTGCTCACCCAATGGGTCGAAAGCCACCATCTCAGCGCCGGCGGCACGCAGGAGTTCGCCGTACTCGGTGTAGCCGAAGGTAAAAGCCCGACCGGCCGCCATCGCCACCACCGGCCTCCCGGCGACCGGCTCCCCCACCGCCTCCTGGGCCGACCACGGCGGATCGGTCACCCGGGATCTGGCCACCGCACAAACCGCAGCGATATCCACGTGGCGGGCCACCAGGTCGGTCATCGCAGCCACCGCCGCCCGAGCGTGTTCGCCGTGCTCGACGGCGGTCACCAAGCCGAGGTGGCGCGACGGTACCGCCAGATCGTCATGGCGCGGCAGCGCACCGAAAACCGGCACCCCGACCGATTCGCAAGCCTGCCGAAGTACGTTCTCATGCCGCGACGAACCGACCCGGTTGAGGATGACGCCGCCGATCCGGACATCACGCTGAATCGTGGAGAACCCATGCAAGACAGCGGCGATCGTCTGGCTCTGCCCGCGGCCGTCGACCACCAGGACGACCGGGGCGCCCAACAGTTGGGCCACCTCTCCGGTCGATCCGCGGGCCGGCAGGCGGAAGTGATCCTCGATGCGACCGTCGAAGAGGCCCATCACCCCCTCGACGACGGCGATGTCGGCGCCGCGACAGCCGTTGCGGAACAGTGGACCGATGAGGTCCTCGCCCACCAGAACCGGGTCGAGATTGCGTCCCGGCCGGCCGGCAGCGAGTCCGTGGTAGCCCGGGTCGATGAAATCGGGGCCGACTTTGAATGGCGCCACCCGGTGGCCGGCCTTGCTCAACGCGCCGATGAGACCGGTCGCCACAGTGGTCTTTCCACTCCCCGAGGACGGCGCGGCGATGACGACGGCCGGTGGGCTCACCGTGCTCACCACTCGATACCCCGCTGGCCTTTGCGACCTGCATCCATCGGGTGTTTCACCTTGGCCATCTCCGTCACCAGGTCCGCAGCATCCAGCAGCGACCGGGGAGCATCCCGGCCGGTGATCACCACGTGCTGGCGACCGGGCCGGTTTCGGAGCACCTCGACGACGTCTGTCTCCGAAACCCACCCCCACTTCAGCGGATAAGTGAACTCGTCGAGCACGTAGAAGTCGTGGCGCTGGTCGGCCAGCCTGCGGGAGATCTCGGCCCAACCGTCTGCCGCCGCGGCCGCGTGGTCGTCGCCGGACCCGGGCTTGCGCGACCACGACCACCCGACACCCATTTTGTGCCATTCCACCGGGCCCCCGATGCCCTCGTCTGAGTGCAACCGGTCGAGTTGGGCGAAGGCCGACTCCTCCCCGACCTTCCACTTGGCGCTCTTGACGAACTGGAACACCGCGACGCTCAGTCCGGCGTTCCACGCCCGAAGCGCCATTCCGAAAGCGGCGGTGGACTTTCCCTTCCCGTCACCGGTGTGGACCGCCAGAATCGGGGCCGAGCGTCGTGCCCTCGTGGTCAGGCCGTCCTCGGGGACGACCGCGGGCCGGCCCTGTGGCATGGCTAGGCCGCCCGCCGAACAGCCCGCGCCAGGCAGTCCGCGCGCAGGTGTTCCAGACGGAGTGTCGGTGCCCGCAACCGGCCGGCGAGCTCGGTGGCCAAACCGAGTTTCACAAAGGAGGTTTCGCAGTCCACCACCACCGCGGCGACGTCCTCGGCGACCAGGCTGTCGGCGGCCAGTCTGCTGCGGCGCAGCGGGTCCGCCCCACCCGTGGCACGGCCGTCGGTGAGGATCACCACAAGCGGCCGACGCGAGTCGTCGCGGGCGCGTTCACGCACCACGATGTCCCTGGCGGCCAGCAGGCCTTCGGCCAACGGGGTGGTGCCCCCGGTGTCCAGCGCGGCCAGCCGACGGGCAGCGGTATGCGCAGAGGTTGTGGGCGGCAACACGATTCGGGCACCGTCGCCGCGGAAGGTGATCACCGACACCTTGTCGCGACGCTGGTAGGCATCGCGCAGCAACGACAGCGCCGCGCCACTCACCGCGGCCATCCGGTCGCGGGCCGCCATCGATCCGGAGGCGTCCACGACGAAGATCACCAAATTGCCCTCGCGGCCGATCCGGACGGCCCGACGCAGATCTCCCGCATCCGGGCGCAGCGGCCCGGGGGCGCTCCGACGCTCGGCGGCGGCGAGCAGGGTGGCGAACAGGTGCACGCCGTGGCCCTGTTCGCCGGGACCGGCGGCGCGCACCGCCGCGCCCGCCGAGTTGCGGGCCGCCGAGCGCCGGCCAGCACTGCCCTCCCCCACGCCGGGGACCGTCAACGCCCGGGCTCGAAAGCTCGGTGCGGGTGGGGCGGCCGGGCGGGTTGCACCGGAATTGGCTTGCCGAGCAGTGTTTTCCGCCGTCTCATCAAGGGACTGCCCGCCACCAGGCGGGTCCGGGTCCTCATCGGGACCGCTGCTCTCGGCCGCCGCGGACAGCGCCTGATCAAGCTGATCGGCGTCGATGCCGGGCTCATCGAACGGGTCGCGGCGGCGACGGTGCGGCAACGCCAGTTCAGCGGCGGCCCGGATGTCTTCCTCGACCACGGTGTCGGCCCCGCGCCATGCCGCGTGCGCCACCGCGGTACGAGCAACAACCAGGTCGGCGCGCATACCATCGACGTCGAAAGCCGCGCACAGGGCGGCGATCCGGCGTACTTCGCTGTCGGGTAGCCGGACACCATCGACCCGGGCGCGGGCAGCTGCGACGCGACCGGCCAGTTCCGTGTCGGCGTCCGCGTGCCGGGCGGAAAACCCGGCGGGGTCGGCCTCGTAGTCCAAGCGGGCCCGGATCACCGCACTGCGCACCTCGACATCCCGGGAGGCTTGGACGTCGACGGCCAGGCCGAACCGGTCCAGCAATTGGGGGCGCAGTTCACCCTCTTCGGGGTTCATGGTGCCGATCAGCACGAACCGTGCCTCGTGGGAGTGCGACACCCCATCGCGTTCGATGTGGACTCGCCCCATAGCGGCGGCGTCCAACAGGACGTCGACCAGATGATCCCCCAGCAGGTTGACCTCGTCGACGTAGAGGACTCCGCCGTGCGCGCGGGCCAGCAGACCGGGCGAGAAGGCGTGTTCGCCGTCCCGCAGCACCTTCTGCAGATCCAACGAGCCCACCACCCGGTCTTCGGTGGCGCCGATCGGAAGTTCCACCAGCCGGGATTCCCCGTCGGCATCCGACAGCACAGCGGCCTGGCCCAGCACTGCGGCCAACGCCCGCACCGCCGTGGATTTGGCGGTGCCCTTCTCGCCACGGATCAGCACGCCGCCGATCTCCGGCCGAACAGCGCACAGCAACAGCGCGAGCCGCAGCCGGTCGTGGCCGACGATCGCGCTGAAGGGATACGGGGTCACCGCGGCCCCCGAACCATCGGCACGTGCGGAATGCCGTCCTCGACGAACTCGTCTCCGTCCCGGACGAATCCGTGCCGGGCGTACATGTCGGCAAGGTAGCTCTGGGCGCTGAGCCGACACGGGTGCGGACCGACCACGGCCAGGGCGGCCTGCATCAGCCGATTGGTATGGCCGCGGGCGCGGTCGGTGGAACGGGTGCAGACCCGGCCGATACGGAATTCCGTATCACCGGCGGGACGCTCCTCCATCAGCCGCAGCGTCGAGATCACGTCGCCCGCTGCTTTTTCCAACCAGAAGTGCCACGTCGTCGCCTCCAGGTCACGCCCGTCGAGCTCCGGGTAAGGGCAGGACTGCTCGACGACGAAGACGTCGACCCGCAGGCTGAGCAACGCATACAGCGTCGCCGCGTCCAGATCCTTTCCCCGGCACCGGTGCAGCGCGACCGTCACACCACCCCCGAACGGCTGCCCAGGCCGAGCACCTTGGTGCCGTGCTCCCATACCTCGGCGAACAGCCGCGGCTCATCGGAGAGCTTGGTCCCCAGCGAGGGCACCATCTCCTTGATCTTGGGCTCCCAGCCGCGGTACTGATCCGGGAAGCAGCGCTGCATCACCTCGAGCATGGCCGGCACCGCGGTGGAGGCACCCGGTGAGGCGCCCAGCAGTCCGGCGATGGACCCGTCGGCCGCGGCCAGCACCGAGGTGCCGAACTCGAGAATGCCCATCTTCTTGGCGTCGCGGCGGATGACCTGGACCCGCTGACCGGCGATGTCGAGTTCCCAGTCGTTGCTCTGGGCGGTGGGCGCGAACTTGCGCAACGTGTCGACCCGATCCTCGAAGGACTGCAGCAGTTCACCGACGAGATACTTCACCAACGGCAACTCGGTGAGTCCGACGCCGATCATCGACAGCAGGTTGTCGGGCTTCACCGACAGCGGCAGGTCGGTGAATTTGCCCGCCTTGAGGAACTTCGGCGACCAACCGGCGAACGGCCCGAACAGCAGCCAGTCCTTGCCGGTGATGACGCGGGTGTCGAGATGGGGCATCGACATCGGCGGCGCGCCCAGGGGCGGCAGGCCGTAGACCTTGGCGTGATGGGCCTCGGTCAGGCTCGGTAGGTCGGTCCGCAGCCACTGTCCGCTGACCGGGAAGCCGCCGTAGCCCTTGACCTCCTTGATGCCGGCCTTCTGCAGGAGCGGCAGCGCCCCGCCGCCGGCGCCGATGAACACGAATTTGCTTCGGATCTGGACCTTTTCGCCGGTGCGCCGGTTGACCACCTTGACGTTCCAACTGCCGTCGGACTGCTGGTCGAGGTCACGCACCTCGTGGCCGAACAGGGTGTTCATCCCGCGCTCGGTGCCGAAGGCGAGCAGTTGGCGCGACAGCGAGCCGAAGTCGACGTCGGTGCCGGCCTCCGTCCAGTTCAGGCCGACCGGGTCGGAGAAATCGCGGCCGCGTGCCATCAGCGGCAGTCGGCGGGCGAACTCGTCGGGGTGGTCGATGAACTCCATCGAGGCGAACAGGGGGTTGCGGACCAGGGTCTCGTGCCGGCGGCGCAGGTAGTCGACGTTGTCGGCGCCCTGGACGAAGCTGACGTGCGGCACCTGGTTGAGGAAGCTGCGGACATCGGTCAGGATGCCGTTCTCCACCGCGTAGGACCAGAACTGACGGGTGACCTGGAACTGTTCGTTGACGTTAATCGCCTTGGCGATGTCGATGGAACCGTCGGGCTTCTGCGGGGTGTAGTTCAGTTCGCACAGCGCCGAGTGACCGGTGCCGGCGTTGTTCCACGGGTCGCTGCTCTCCGCGGCGGCAGCGTCGAGGCGTTCCACCAGAGTGATCGACCAGGTGGGCTCAACCAGCCGCAGCAGCGCGCCGAGAGTGGCGCTCATGATTCCAGCACCGACCAGGACGACGTCGGTCCTGGCGTCGGACTTGGTGGCGTCAGACACGGGCATGTCCTTCCGGAAATCTGCGCCCGGGATTCGGGCGCGGTGAGTACCGCTAGGTTATCCCGGCGAGTCCGGCTGCGACCGGGGTAGTAGACGAGCGTCACTGGATAAAGTTGATCCGTGACGCCGCCGCGCGCCGAATGGGCTGACGACGTACTTCCCGGCTACCGGCAGACGACCCTGGACATGGGCCCCGACCCCGACGGCGAAGGCGATTTGTTCGCCACCCTGGTGCGACCGGCCGACCGCGAAGACGCCGCCCCGTCGGATCGGACGGTCTTGGCGGTGCACGGCTTCACCGACTACTTCTTCAATACCCAGCTGGTGGACTTCTTCGCCGAACGCGGCTACCGACTCTACGGGCTGGACCTGCACAAATGCGGCCGGTCATGGCGGGAGGGCCAGACACCACACTTCACCACCGACCTGTCCCGCTATGACCGCGATTTGGAACGCGCACTGATGGTCATCCGGGCGGAGAACCCGGCCGCAAAGACCCTGGTCTACGGTCACTCCACCGGTGGCCTGGTCGTGTCGCTCTGGCTCGATCGGTTGCGCCGACGAGGTGACACCGCTGCGCTGGGACTGGTCGGCCTTGTGCTCAACAGCCCGTTCCTGGACCTCGTGGGACCAACCGTTCTACGCACCCGGGCTACTGCCGGAGCCATCGGCGCTGTGTCGAGGATGCGCAAAAAACGGGTCCTGCGCCCGGCTGGCAAGGGCGGCTACGGGTTGACACTGCACCGGGACTACCACGGAGAGTTCGACTACAACTTGCAATGGAAACCGGTGGGCGGCTTCCCGATCACCGCCGGGTGGGTCCACGCCGTTCGGCGCGGACAGGCCCGGTTACACCGGGGGCTGGATGTCGGTGTGCCCAATCTGGTGCTGCGTTCCGACCACAGCGTCGCCGAGACAACCGGAACCGATGAGATGCAGCGGGGGGACGCCGTGCTCGACGTCGCTCACATCGCCCGATGGGCCGGGTGCATCGGCAACCGGCAGACCATCGTGCCGGTCATCGACGCCAAACACGACGTGTTCCTGTCGCTGGCCGGGCCGCGCGACTCAGCCTACGCCGAACTCGACAGGTGGCTGGTCGGGCTCAGCTGACGAAGTTCCCGTGGAAACCCTGCGGCACGTGGTGGGTCAACGCGGCCGTGGCGATCGGCCCCCGGTCCAGCTCGGTGGCGTCCAGGATCACCAGTCGGGAGGTGTGGGTGTCGGCCAGGTATTCGACTGACAGCAGCCAGCCGTCGTCCTCGTCGGTACCGCCGGGTCTGGGCGCGAACACCGGTTCGCAGAAGCTGTTTCCGGCTGTTTCCGCGGCGTAACTGGTCGCGGTGTTGTCGGACAGATCCAACTTGGTGATTTCGTCGAACATCGTTCCGAGTTGGTGGCGGGTGTTGAAGTAGGCGAACCGGTATGGCCGTCCCTCGCGGTCGGGGTGGTGGCGCGGGAATTCGCAGGACCGCTCGCTGAGTTGCTCCCGAATCACCCTTCCTGACGCGGTGAGGCGGAACCGGGTGAGCTCGGAGGTCGCATTGTCCAGCGGACTGGTGCGGAATCGGGCTATGCACTCAAGAAGCTCACCGCCGTGGTAGGTGATCACGTCGACGACGACGTCACCCCGGTCGTCGAATGCATTGCTGAGATGGAACTGCATGATCGCGTCGTGCTCGATGCGGCGGATCTTGCCGCCGTCTCGCGGAATGAGGATGAAGGAACTGCCGCGCTCGGGCTGATACTTCATGGCGTCGCCGAATGCCTTGAGACCCAGGGCGATCGGGATGCCATCCGGAATGATCGGAGAGACGATGAACACCAGATACCGCTCGGTGATCGCGAAGTCGTGCACCATCGCCACGTACGGCAGCGACACCGAACGGTAGTGCTTGAGCCGGCCCTCCCGATCGGTGCGGTACACGCGCAGGTGCGGGGTGGGGATGAATTCGACACCGAAGTTGAACATGTCGCCACTGCTGGGGCATAGACACGGATGCGCGGAATACGAACCGATCCACCGCAGTTCGCCACCGAATCGGCGCAGTCCCTTGGTGTCCAGGGTGTCCGGATCCAGCTCGTGGGGTGGGCCGCCCTCCCAGAGCGCGTAGAGGTGCCCGGCGTGTTCGACGACGTTGGTGTTGGCCAGGTTGGTCGGCAGTCTGCCGATGTTGGCCAGGAAACCCCCGGTGGCGTCGGTGCCCATGTGTCGGGTGCCCGATTTCGCCCGAAAATGCTCGGTGCGTACATACCTGTTGCGGTAGCGCACCGCGCCGGTGTCGATCGTGAACGCCGAGATCATTCCGTCGCCGTCGAAGAGGTGGTGCAGCGGCCGGCCGGTGTGGTCCTGCCATCGACCGGGGCCGTTGCGGTACAGCGTTCCAGTCAACTCGGCGGGTATCTCACCGTCGATCTGCTCGACGCCGTAGTCGAATTCGGTGTGCTGCGGTTCGCTGACCCCGAGGCTACGCAGGTCGGCATCGCCCATCGCCGACATCCGCTCGAGGGCTCGGGATCGCTCGCCGGCATCAAGGGAATCGAGGTAGTCCCCCAGGGCCGTAAACAGTGGGACGTCGAGCACCGCCGCCTTAGCTGAACGGGTCGCCAAGACTCCTCCTGGGTTGAGACCTACTTGTGAACCTAGCCCCTCAGCGGGCAGGAGCGCAGCGACTCGGGGACTAGACCCGGGAATGGGTCAATCGCCCGGAGAACCGAATCAGGAGTCCGGGGTTGTTCAACCCCGGCGGGTCGGGACTACGCCCAGCCGCCAGAAGCCGGCGGCTGCCAGCCAGGTCAGCGCGAAGAGTCCGACGACGATGAAGCCGACCCGGTCCATCCCGATCGCACTGACCCAGTCGGTAACCGGGTTGGCCCAGCCGAGATCGTCATGCATGACCGTGATGAATTGGATACTGCCAACGAGGACGGCGACAACGACCGACAGCATGGTGATGGTGAGGTTGTAGTAGATCTTGCGAAACGGATCCACGAAGGCCCAGTCGTAGGCCGCCGACATGAACACCCCGTCAAGGGTGTCCATGAGGCTCATCCCGGCGGCGAAGAGAACCGGCAGGATCAATAGCCCGTACCAGGGCAGACCGGCCGCAGCCCCACTGCCGGCCAGTGTCAGAAGCGCCACTTCGGTGGCGGTGTCAAACCCCAGCCCGAACAGTGCACCCACCACGAACATCTGCCGCGGGGCGCTGATGCGCCGCATCACCGGATTGAGCAGCCGGGCCAGAAACCCTCGGCCTTCGAGCATCGCGTCCAGGTGCCGATCGTCAAGACGCCCGGCCCGCAAGGCGACGAATGCACGCCAGATTCCTGCCAGCACAACGATGTTCACGGCGGCTATCAAGTACAAGAACCCGCCGGAGACGACGCTGCCCGCCGTTCCGAGCAGGCGGCGCGTCGGCGAATCCTCATCGAGGAGCTGCCCGGCCGCCTTGGCGGCGCCTGCGACGATGAGCGCCAAAACGACCACCATCGCCGAATGTCCCAGCGCGAACCAGAAGCCGACCGATTTCGGTCGGGCGCGCTCGGCGGAGAGCTTGCGGGTGACGTTGTCGATCGCCGCAATGTGGTCGGCGTCGAACGCGTGCCGCAAGCCCAGGAGATACGCGGCAATGCCGACACCGATCGACAACACACCGGTGCCGGGATCGTTGGACTCACCGGACAGCAGCGCGGCCAGCATCCCGAAACCGATGACGTGGAGCAGGCCGACCACACCCAGCAGGGCGGCAACCCGGGTCCAGTCGCTGCGGTCCCATGAACGAAGCACACGGCCGATCGCCACTCAAAACCTCCTGGGAATGACGCGTCCCCGTTGCGGATGACGTCGGGCGGGAGGTCTGACTTACCCGCCCTGCGCCCGGTACGGACCCAGGGTGGAAACACAGTGGCGCGACCGCACCGGAATCTCACCGGTTTCCGCACCGCCCGACTCTTGCCTGACGACCATACCCTCGGATCACAGCGGCCTCATAGCTTCAACAAAGCCGGTCCACTAACGCGGCGCACACGATGGGCCCGTGACTGAATCAATGGAAAACCACACCACCCCTGTCCAGCACAACCGCCTCAACAGGGCACTGGCCTGGGTCGGCATCATCGCCGGTTCGCTGTTCATTGTGACCACTGTGTTCTTCAGCGGGTACGTGATCGGCAAGCAGGGCGGAGGCGGCGGTCATCACGGGCCACACCCGATGATGGTGAAGCCGTTCCACGGACCCAACGGACCGATGGGGCCGGACCAGGGCCCGCGGGTTGAACGGCTCACACCCCCGACACCGAGTGCACCGTCCCGCCCCTGACAAAACCCAATCCGCCCCGGCCGGCGGCCGTACCGGCCGGGGCGGATTGAGTCAGTCCAGAAAACCGTGTAACAGTGCGGCCGAGCCGGCCAGGTGATCCGTCATCGCTGCGCTTGCGCGGCACGGATCACCGGCGACGATGGCACCGATAATGAGTTCGTGCTGCTCGTCCGAATGCGCGATGTTGCGCGCCAACAGCGGAATCCGGTCCAGAAGAGCGTTCACCCGCATCCGGTTCTCGGCGACCAGTGGAACCAGCGAGGGCGACCCGGACACCTCCGCAATCGCCAAGTGCAGCCGGGAGTCCAGCCGGCGGTAGTCCGCGGGCGATGCACCTCGAACGTCGGCCACCCTTGACCACAACTCGTCGCACTCAACGGAACGCAAGGCCCTGCTCGCCGCCATCCGCGCCCCGCCGACTTCGAGAATCTCTCGCAGCCGCAACAGGTCGTCGATATCGGATCGGCTGACGCTGATCGCGTCGCCGTTCTCCCGGGGTAGCCGATCAGCGAGGAAAGTCCCCCCGTAACGGCCCCGGCGGGCCACCAGGTAGCCGGCCTCCGACAGGGACTTGATGGCCTCGCGCACCGTGTCACGGCTCACCCCGAGCCGAAGAGCGAGTTCGCGTTCCGGCGGCAGGCTGTCCCCGGGGGCGAGCACGCCGAGCCGGATGGTGGCCAGCAGTCGCTCCACCGTCTCCTCGAAGGCGTTGCCGTGCCGGACCCGGCGCAGCAGCGCCGCGCTGGCCGGGGTGCGGTCAGTTGGATCCGGATCAGCGGCCACGTTCTTACAGCGGGGTCACGTAGTGACCGCTGATGCCGCCGTCGACGAGGAAGGTCGCGCCGGTGATGAACGACGAGTCGTCACTGGCCAGGAACGCCACCGCCGCGGCCAGTTCCTCCGGTTCGGCGAACCGGCCCATCGGCACGTGCACCAACCGCCGGGCCGCGCGTTCCGGGTCCTTGGCGAACAACTCCTGCAGCAGCGGGGTGTTCACCGGACCCGGGCACAGTGCGTTGACCCGGATGCCCTGCCGGGCGAACTGCACCCCGAGTTCGCGGCTCATTGCCAGCACCCCGCCCTTGGACGCGGTGTAGGAGATCTGCGAGGTCGCCGAACCCATCACCGCGACAAAGGAGGCGGTGTTGATGATCGACCCCCGGCCGGCCGGAACCATATGCCGCAGCGCGGCCCGGCAGCACAGGTAGACGCTCTTGAGGTTGACGTCCTGCACCCGCTGCCAGGCGGGTAGCTCCGTGCTCTCGATGAGGTCATCGTCAGGCGGGGAGATGCCGGCGTTGTTGAAGGCGATGTCCACTGAACCGTAGGCGGCCGCGGCGGCGTCGAAGAGGTTATCGACCTGACCCTGTTCGGACACATCCACCGAGACGAAAAGTCCGTCGAGTTCGTCGGCCACCGGCTCACCGGCCTTCGGGTCGATATCGCCGACGACGATGGTGGCCCCCTCGGCCCGCATCCGACGTGCCGTTGCCAGGCCGATACCGCTGGCCGCTCCGGTGATGACGGCGACCCTACCGGCCAGTCGTTGGGTCAGGTCGACCTGCTGTGGGCTCACTGGGCCTCTCCAATCGCAAAGAAGACATTCTTGGTTTCGGTGAAGTGCTCGGGGGCGTCGGGACCGAGTTCGCGGCCCAGACCGGACTGTTTGAACCCCCCGAACGGGGTGCTGTAGCGCACCGATGAATGCGAGTTGACGCTGAGGTTCCCGGACTCGACCGCCCGTGACACCCGCATCGCCCGAGAGAGGCTTTCGGTCCAGATGGAGCCGGACAGGCCATAGGCCGTGTCATTGGCCAACTCGATGGCGTCGGCCTCGTCCTCGAACGGCAGTACCGCAACCACCGGCCCGAAGATCTCCTCGGTCACCGTACGGTCTTCCCGATTCGGGGTGAGGACAGTTGGGGGAAACCAGTATCCGGGGCCCGTGGGCGCGGAACCCCGGAAGGCGACCGGGGCATCGTCGGGCACATAGGAGGCGACGGACTGGAAGTGCGGACGGGACACCAGTGGCCCCATTTCGGTGTCACGACGCGACGGATCACCGACGACCACTCCTTTGACCGCGGGCTCAAGAAGCTCCATGAATCTGTCGAAGACAGTGCGCTGCACCAGGATCCGGCTGCGCGCGCAGCAATCCTGGCCGGCGTTGTCGAACACCCCGTAGGGCGCGGTGGCCGCGGCGCGTTCCAGATCGCAGTCGTCGAAGACGATGTTGGCACTCTTACCGCCCAGTTCCAGGGTGACCCGTTTGACGGATGCCGCCGCGCCGGCCATCACCCGAGTGCCGACCTGGGTCGATCCGGTGAACACAAGTTTGCGAATGTCGGGGTGGCTGATGAACCGCTCCCCCACCACGCTGCCTTTGCCGGGCAGCACCTGGAAAAGATCCGGCGGCAGTCCCGCCTGCACTGCCAATTCGCCGAGGCGGATGCTGGTCAGCGGCGTCCACTCCGCGGGCTTGAGCAGCACCGCGTTTCCGGCCGCCAGGGCGGGCGCGAAGCCCCACGAGGCGATCGGCATCGGGAAGTTCCACGGGGTGATCACGCCGATGACGCCGATCGGTTCGTGGAAGGTGACGTCGAGGCCGCCCGCGACGGGAATCTGCCTGCCGCTGAGCCGTTCCGGGGATGCGGCGTAATACTGCAGAACGTCGCGGACATGGCCGGCCTCCCACTCGGCGGCCGAAACAGGGTGACCGGAATTGGCCACTTCCAGCGCCGACAATTCTCCGATGTGGGCGTCGACGGTGGACGCGAAGGATCTCAACGCCGCAGCGCGGTCAGCGGGGGGCAGTGCAGCCCAGGACTTCTGGGCCGCCTTGGCTCTGGAAACCGCATCGTCCACTGCGGCGACGTCGAGCAATTCGATAGTCCGCAGCGCCTCCTCGGTGGCCGGATTGATCAGCTGAGTCGTCGTCAACTGCGCGCCCTCTCTTCTGAGTAGTTTCGGGCCGCCTCGACGAGTCCGGCGAACAGACGGAGGTCGTCGAGGTTCTCTTCGGGATGCCATTGCACGGCCACCACAAAGGAGGGGCCCGTATGCTCCACTGCTTCGATCACGCCTTCGGCATCGACCGCGCTGACCACCAGACCCTCGCCGAGTCGATCGATGGCCTGGTGGTGATAGCACTTCGCCTGCACGCTGGGACCGACCAGAGCGTGCACCGTACTGCCCTCGACGGTGCGCACCGTGGAGATGGCGAACACCGCATTGCCGGCGCGGTGGCCGCTGTGCCCGACGATATCGGGAAGATGCTGATGCAGGGTTCCGCCAAGTGCGACGTTGAGCACCTGGGCCCCGCGGCAGATACCCAGCACCGGCACGCCGCGTCGCAGCGCCGCCGCCAGCAGAGCGAACTCCCAGGCATCGCGATCACGCGCCGGCTCCTCGGTGGCCGGATGCGGCGCGTGCCCGTACGTTGCCGGGTCGATGTCCTTACCCCCCGTGATGATCAACCCGTCCAGGCCTTCCACCACCCGGGCCGCGATGGTGGCATCGACCGACTGTGGTGGCAACAGCATGGCGATACCGCCGGACAGGGTCACACCGTCGAGGTACACCCCCGGCAGGAAGCTGGCATGCACATCCCACACCCCGCTTCGGGCTTGCTGTCGGTAAGTGGTCAATCCAACGACCGGCCCGGCACCGACCGTGCTAGAAGCGTTCAAATCCGCGCACCTTCTCCCAGTCGGTGACAGCGGAATCGAAGGCGGACAGTTCCACGCGCGCGTTGTTGAGGTAGTGCTCGACGACCTCGTCGCCGAACGCCGCCCGGGCGACCTCGGAACGTTCGAACAACCGCGCGGCCTCGGCCAGCGTCGTGGGCAACCGCTCGGCACCGCTGGCGTAGGCGTTACCGGCGATGGGTTCCGGGAGTTCGAGTCCGTTGTCGATTCCGTGCAGGCCGCCCGCCACCAGCGCGGCCACCGCCAGATACGGATTCACATCGCCGCCGGGAGCGCGGCACTCGACCCGCATGGATTGCCCCTGGCCCACAACTCGCATGGCGCAGGTGCGATTGTCCATACCCCAGGCGACCGCCGTCGGGGCGAAGCTACCGTCAGCGAATCGCTTGTAGGAGTTGATGTTCGGTGCATAACACAAGGCCAACTCACGCAGGGTGGCCAGTTGTCCGGCCAGGAAGCTGCGAAACAGCGGGGACATGCCGAGCGGCGCAGTGTCTTCGGCGAACACCGGCGCGCCATCGGCGCCGCGTAGCGACAGATGAATGTGACAGCTATTGCCCTCACGTTCGTCGAACTTGGCCATGAAGGTGAGGCTCTGACCGTGCTGGTCGGCGATCTCCTTGGCACCGTTCTTGTAGATCGTGTGGTTGTCGCACGTCACCTGGGCGGTGTCGTAGCGGAACGCGATCTCCTGCTGGCCGGGATTGCATTCGCCCTTCACGCCTTCGCAGTACATGCCCGCACCGTCCATACCCAGTCGGATGTCACGCAGCAGTGGCTCCATCCGGGTGGAGGCGTGGATGGCGTAATCGACGTTGTAGTCACTGGCTTTGGTCAGATCGCGGTAGCCACTCGCCCACGCGGACCGGTAGGTCTGTTCGAAGACCATGAATTCCAATTCGGTACCGACGAAGGCAGTGAGCCCGCGCTGTGCCAATCGGTCGGTCTGAGCACGCAGGATACTGCGCGGCGCCGCGATCACCGGATCACCGTTGAGCCACTGGAGATCAGCCATCACCAGCGCGGTGCCTGGCAGCCACGGCAACAAGCGCAGCGTGTTCAGGTCCGGACGCATCACCATGTCGCCGTACCCGGACGCCCAACTGGACATGCGGTAGCCGTCGACGGTGTTCATCTCGACGTCGACGGCCAGCAGATAGTTGCAGCACTCCGACCCGTGGGCAGCGACCTCCTCGACGAACAGGCGCGCCGACACTCGCTTGCCGGTGAGTCGGCCCTGCATGTCCGGAAACGCCACGACCACCGTGTCGATCTCACCGGCGGCCATCAACCGGTCCAGCTCGCCCGGCGTCAAAAGGCCCTTGGACAAGCCGTGGCGCTCATAGGTCACGTGCACTCCTTAACACGAACGACACCTAAAAGGTAGAACAACCGACCAATAGGAGCCTATTGTGCCTTCAGACCTGAGATGAAGGAGACCCGCCGTGCCCGAGGGCCACGAAATTCTCGACGAGGACGAACTGCATCTGGCACGGTTGGGCTACAGCCAGGAACTGCAACGGTCCTGGTCGGGTTTCAACAACTTCGCCATCTCGTTCTCCATCATCTCGATCCTGGCGGGTTGTTTCACCTCATTCGGCCTGGGCTGGAACAACGGCGGCCCGGCTGCGATCGCCTGGGGTTGGCCGATTCTCGCCGGCTTCATCCTGCTGGTCGGGCTGTGCATGTCGGAACTCGTTTCGGCCTATCCCACGTCGGGCGGAATCTACTGGTGGGCAGCCAAACTCGGTGGAGCAAAGGCCGGTTTCTACACCGGTTGGCTGAACCTGATCGGGCTGATCGCCATCCTGGCTTCTGTCGCTTACGGCAGCGCGACGTTCCTTGACCTCACACTGGGGACCCTCAGCGAAAGCTGGCTGGCCGGCTACAGCCTCACGCGAGTGTTCGTGATGTTCCTGATCATCCTGGTGGTCGTCGCCGTCATCAACATCACCTCCAGTCACCTGCTGGCCGTGATCAACAACATCTCCGTGTGGTGGCACGTGGCCGGTGCGGCGACGGTGATCGGCATCCTGTTCCTGGTGCCGGAGCGACACGCCAGTTTCAGCGACGTCTTCGCTAAGACCATCAACAACAGCGGGATGTTCGGCGGTGCGACCTCAGGCCTCGGTTGGTTGCTGATCGTGCTGCCGATCTCGGCGATCCTCACGCAGTACACGATCACCGGGTACGACGCCTCCGCCCACCTCTCCGAGGAGACCAAGAGCGCAGCCAACGCTGCCGCGCAAGGAATCTGGCGTTCGATCTTCTACTCGGCGATCGGCGGCTGGATTCTTCTGCTCTCCTTCCTGTTCGCGGTCCAGGACTCCGATGCGGTGTCAGCCGCCGGCGGCGGAGTAGCGACCATCTTCAGCCAGGCGCTGAATTCGAAGTGGGCGGCGCTCGTGCTGTTGATCTCGACCGCCGGGCAGTTGTTCTGCACGACCGCCTGCCAGACCAGCGCCTCCCGGATGCTGTTCGCCTTCAGCCGCGACCGCGCGGTGCCGGGCCATCAGCTTTGGTCGGCGGTCAACTCCAACCGTGTTCCGGCCAACGCCGTGATGATCACCGCGGCCATCGCCGCTCTGCTGACTCTGCCCGCATTGGTCGAGGTGGACATCAACGGCGCACCAGTTCCGATCGCTTTCTTCGCGGTGGTCTCGATCGGCGTGGTGGGCCTGTACCTGTGTTTTGCGGTGCCCATCTACTTCCGCTGGAAAGCCGGGGATTCGTTCCAGGTCGGCAGCTGGAACCTCCGCGGACACTATCGTTGGATGGCGCCGCTGGCGCTGGCCGAGATCATCATCACCTCGATCGTCGCGATGTTCCCGACCTCGATCGGCGGGGTGCCCTGGAACCCCGGCTTCGAGTGGAAATTCGTCAACTACACGCCGTTGGTCGTCTTCGGGGTGCTTTTCCTGCTGTGGCTGTACTGGCACGCCTCCGTCAAAAAGTGGTTCACCGGACCGGTCCGGCAGGTTGACGTTCCCGCGACTACCGGATAGGTCACCGGCCTTCGAGGCTCTGGCGGGGCTACCAGGTGCTGCTGCGGAGCACGATCTCAGCGGCCAACTGCGCGGTGGCCACCTCGACATCGCGACGGGCGCTGAACTGCACCAGCCGAAAGTCGCTGTAGACGAAGCGCTGGCTGGCCTTGGCCATTGCTCGAGTGGCCGGGGTGTTGACCAGTGCGGTGGTGTTGATCTCGACCGGCGGACACTCGGCGTCGCGCACAACACCGTTCGGATCGGGGACCCGTGGGTGGCCGCGGTCAATCACGACCAGGCCGGTGAACCTTGCCGGACTGGCAGCAGCCGCCTGCCAGGCCAGCTCTGCACCGGACCGGTCCCCCACCAGTACTCCCGACGGCACATTGAGGTTGTCCATGATGTCGACGATGTCTTTGGGGTCAAGCCGCGGATCGGCACCGATGACGATGGTGCGGGTGGCGGCGATGTGCAATCGCTTGCACAAGGGCTCGTAAGCACCCAGCGGATGTTGGGCTGCACCGAGCAGCACGACATTGGCCCCCCTGTCCGGCCCGGCGACACTCACTGGCACACCGAAGCCGTCGACGGTCATCATCGCCGCAGGCATCTGCCACACGCTACTGCGGAGCCGCACGCGGAATCGATGTTTTCCGGTCCGCTCTCAGTGACTATTCAGGAAGCCTGAAGTTTGTTCACCTGGCGGCGGAAGGCGTCCAAGAACGTTTGCGGCAGTTCTGCTTTCGCACCGAGTGCCGGATTCCTCACCGGAAAGGCGACCCCGAAAACCGCCCGTCCGCCGACATTCTGGAACGCCATGTACACACTACTCGGCGAGCCACCCAGGTTCATCGTCTGCTGATAGGCCAGCGCACCATCGTCCAGACCGGGCAACGCCGCGGTGGTCATGGGGATGCCCTCGGAGTCCGGATCGAAGAACGCCTCGAACTGCGCGCAACGGTCGGCAGCGGCTTGGAGAGCCTCCAGATCCAGCTTCCAGGACAGCAACGTCATCACGATGCGCGCGCCGTCGTAGGCCACCACGTACTTGGCCGCGCTTCCGGGACCGGTCTCGTTCTGGCCGGACTGTTTGATGACATTGGTCAGCGCGTTGGCGCAACCCTGCGGGCGAGACAGCATCGAACCCGGCTCATCGGAACCCTCCGACTGGCCCGGCCGCTCGGTGATGCGGCCGTACTCCACCCCGGCCGGGAAATCGGACTCCTCCAGAAGTGCCCCCTGCAGGAGGGCTCCCGGCCAGGTGGCGGTCCCGGCCACCGTGGCGGCGCACCCGGGTAGCAGCAGGGCGGTTGCAGCGAGCATCGCCGCAGCGCTGAGACGTTTGTGGGGGCCCGCCATGGTGTCAGGGTAGGCCACCGACGGTGCTGGTGATCACCGGCGCAGGCATGGGCGATCCGTCGAGCAGAGCCAGCACCGCACCGACGTCGAGGTGTTCTGCAAGCAGGTCCGCCATCATGTCGAGCTGGGTGTCGCGGCGGTCGGCGACATTGGTACCCGGGGCCACCGCAAACCCGGTCACCCCGGCTTTCTCGGCCACCCGGGCCAACCACTCGCGACGGAACGCGTCATTGTCCAAAAGGCCATGCCAGTGAGTGCCGAACACGCTGTCACGGGTGTAGCCCTGGGCGGATCCGTCAGCCTCGAACCACGTCTCCTCAGAGCAACGGATGACCTGGCCGTGGTGAATCTCGTAGCCGCGCAACGGCGCTTCCCAACTCCGAACAGTCTTGTCCGCGGCAAAGGCGATATCGGCGTCGAGCAGACCCAGACCGGACGTGCTCCCACAGCCGCTTTCCACAGTGTCCTCGATGCGTCGGCACAGCATCTGAAGGCCGCCGCAAATCCCCAGCAACACACCGCCACGGCCCGCGTGCGCCACCAGCTCATCAGCCAGCCCGCGCTCACGCAGCCACTGCAGGTCGGCGACAGTAGCCTTACTGCCGGGCAGCACCACAACGTCGGCGTCGGCAAGCTCAGCCGGCTCAGTACTCCACCGAACCGTCACGCCGGGCTCGCAGGCAAGCGCCTCGATATCGGTGGAATTCGAGATTCGCGGAAGTCGCACCGCCGCGACTCGCAGCCACTGCTCGCCATACGGCGGGGCGGGTCGGCCGACCACCGCCCCTGCCGTCACCGACAGCGAGTCCTCGGCATCGAGCCACAGGTCGTCGCTGTAGGGCAGCACGCCGTAGGTGGGCCGCCCGGTCAGTGCCGCCAGCTGGTCCAGTCCGGGCCCGAGCAGCGACGGGTCGCCACGGAACTTGTTGACGATGAATCCGGCGATGAGTTTCTGGTCCTCCGGCGAGAGCACCGCCACCGTGCCGAACAGATGGGCCAGCACACCGCCGCGGTCGATGTCGCCCACGACGATCACCGGCAGTCCGGCGGCGCGGGCCAGACCCATATTGGCCAGATCGGTCGGCCGCAGGTTGATCTCGGCGGGCGAGCCGGCACCCTCGCACAGCACGACATCGAATTCGTCGCGCAGCGCGCCGAGATCCTCGGCGACCACTGCGGCCAGCCGATCGCGGTGAGTGATGTAGTCGCGGGCGCCGACCACACCGACCGGCTGACCGCGAACCAGTAGCTGGGAGGTCCGGTCACTGCCGGGCTTGAGCAGGATCGGGTTGAACCGCACGCTGGGCGCCAGGCCGGCGGCGCGGGCCTGCATGGCCTGGGCCCGGCCGATCTCACCGCAGAGTCCCTCCGCGTCCAGGGCGACCGCGGAGTTGTTGCTCATGTTCTGTGCTTTGAACGGGGCGACGCGGATCCCCTTGCGGTACAGCAGCCGGCACAGTCCGGCCACGACCATGGACTTGCCGGCGTCGGAGGTGGTGCCGGCGATCAGCAGCGCTCCCCCCGCACCAGCTCGGCTCACGGCAGGGTCAGGATTTCAGCGCCGTCGTCGGTGACCACGATGGTGTGCTCGAACTGCGCCGTCCACTTGCGGTCCCTGGTCGCCACCGTCCAACCGTCCGGCCAGATCTCGTAATCCAGCGTTCCGAGGTTGATCATCGGCTCGATGGTGAACGTCATACCCGGCTCCAGAACGGTGTCCACACCGGGCTGGTCGTAGTGCAGGACAACCAGGCCGTTGTGGAAGGTGGTGCCGATACCGTGCCCGGTGAAGTCGCGAACGACGTTGTAGCCAAACCGATTCGCATAGGCCTCGATGACCCGGCCGACCACGGACAAAGCCCGGCCGGGCTTGACCGCCTTGATGGCGCGGGCGGTGGCCTCTTCGGTCCGTTCCACGAGCAGGCGGTGCTCCTCGCTGACGTCGCCGGCCAGGAAAGTGGCGTTGGTGTCGCCGTGCACACCGTGGATGTAGGCGGTGACGTCGATGTTGACGATGTCGCCGTCCTGGATCACCGTCGAGTCCGGGATGCCGTGGCAGATGATCTCGTTGAGCGACGTGCAGCAGGACTTCGGGTATCCCTTGTAGCCCAGAGTGGACGGGTAGGCGCCGTGGTCGATCATGTAGTCGTGGGCGATGCGGTCGAGTTGGTCGGTGGTCGCCCCGGGCGCGACAGCCTTACCGGCCTCCGCCAGAGCCTGCGCAGCGATCCGACCGGCGATGCGCATCTTCTCGATGACCTCGGCGCTCTGCACCCATGGTTCGTTGCCCTCGGCGGCGTCAGTCCGGCCGACGTACTCGGGCCGCTCGATCGACTTCGGCACCGGCAAGGTCGGTGAGACCGCCCCGGCGCTCAGCGCGCTACGCATGAATCAACCTCACCGGCGCCACAGCACGGGCAGCGACGGAACCTGCCGCCGCTTGGGTCCGCGGATGTTGACCGACCCCAGCACCACCCGACCGGTGATCACCACATGCGGCCTACCTTCGGCCGGCGGGTTCTTGCGACGGTCACGTGCACTACCGCCGTAGACCGTGACGTCGTCGATCGAAGCGCTGGCCCCCTCCGGTAGCCGCAGGTCCAGGGATCCGCGCACCATATCCAACTCAATCACCACAACCGGCCCGGCGAAGCGGGCGTTGGTGAGGTCGAGATCCACCGAGCCGACCCGACGCACCAGCGACAGCCGGGTCGGAACCGTCCACTCACCGCTGCGGTGCAGCGAGCCCATCCAGCCCCGCAACTCGAGCCGATCGGCCGACGAAGAGGCGATAGCGCCGGCCCTGGGCAGGTCGTCGACCAGCGCTTCCAGGTCGGCAGGCTGGCGGGCCATGGAGACCTGCATCGAGCGTTCCTCGAACTCACCGATGTCGATCAACCCGTGAGCGACGGCGTTGTGCAGGCGGCGCAGCGTGCCGTTGCGGTCCGCGTCGGATATCCGCATGGCCGGAACACCGTCGTAGCGGACGACGGCTCTGGTGTCGTACCTGTTCTCGATCTCAGTCATGACGTTCTCAATTTACCGAATGGCACGGCTCGGGGGCGGAGTGAAGCCCGTCGGCCAGATGGTCCGCCCGTCGTAGAACACGTTGGTGAGGTTCGTCCGGCTCATCGACACGTCGCTCAGATCGGCGTGACTGAGATCCGCGCCGGTCAAGTCAGCATCCGTCAAGTCCGCCCCGGTCAGATCTGCGCCGCGTTGATCCGGAGCGTGGGCAATCCGTTCGGGCCCGAAGTAGGCAGCGCGCAGGATCGCGCCAGTCAGATTGGCATTGCGAAGGTCGGCCCGGGCGAAATTGGACCTGCTGAGGTCGCTCTGCGACAGATTCGCGTCGGTGAGGTCCGCGCGAGCGAAGTCAGAACCGGTCAGGCGAAGCCCGACGAGGTTCTGGCCCGCGAGATCGAACTCCGCGAAACGTCGCCCGTCGTCGGGAACATCCTGGGACCGCTCACGAACGAACCTGAGGTTCTCCAACCGCAGGTCGTGCTGGTTGGCCGACAATGCCGACTGCATTTCACGTTCGGCACGCCGGTCGTCCACAAGCTTCTGGCCGACCACGGTCCCGGTGGCGAGGAGTCCTCCGATGATCAGCGCAACCACCACGTCGTGAAACCACCATCGCGGATCTCGGACCACGTGGGCGAGGTGGGCTGTCCTGGGAGTGGTTTCGCCGCGCTTCACCGGGACTACGCTAACGCCCATGTCAGATGTGCCACGTCGCTCGGTGTTGATCGGGGCCGCTCTGGGCCCGTTGACCGCTCCGCTCACGGCCTGCGGACAGGCCGGCAAGGTTCCCAACTCTCCCCCGCCGACCGCCGGCCAGGTGCTGACCCCTGCCGCCGACGTCGCAGTCGGCGAAGCCAAGATCGTCGACGGCACCCTGATCACCCAGCCAACTGCGGGGGTCTACAAGGGTTTCGTCGCGCGCTGCACACATGCCGGCTGCGCGTTGGCGGTCAAGGATGGCGGGATCGAATGTCCCTGCCACGGAAGCAAATTCGAGCTCGATGGAGCGGTGGCCCGCGGCCCGGCCACTGAGCCGTTGGTCCCGCGAGCGGTAACCGTGCAGAGCGGCGAAATCGTGGCCGGCTAGCAGCGTTACGCCAGGAAGTCCGGCGGCAGTTCCTCCAGCATCTGCCGCACCATCTGCACCGCATAGGTGGAGTTGCCGCCGCCGACGATGAGTCCGGCAAACGCCAGGTCTCCTCGGTAGCCGGTGAACCAGGCATGCGAGCCGCCCTGGAATTCGGCCTCACCGGTCTTGCCGTACACCTCACCGATGCCGTCGATGGCCGTAGCAGTGCCGTTGGTCACCACCATCCGCATCATCGACCGGAGCCCGTCCAGAACGACGGGATCGACCGGGGGGTTCTCGCCGGTCTGGGCGGTCTGGCGTCCCGCGATCAGGACCGGCGTCGGAGTCCGGCCGGCCGCGACCGTAGCAGCTGCCAACGCCATCCCGAACGGCGTGACCAGGACTTTGCCCTGACCGAACCCGTCCTCGGTCCGTTCGGTCAGATCCACCGTCGGCGGAACCGTCCCGGTGACGGTGGTAAGTCCCTCGATGGTGTAGTCCGGGCCGATGCCGAACTGCGAGGCTGCGACGGTCAGCGCCGTCGGGTTCATCCGGCTGGACAGTTCGGCGAAGGTGGTGTTGCACGACTTGGCGAACGCCTGGGACATCGGCACCACGCCGAGGTCGAACCTGTTGTAGTTCGGGATGACGCGATGCCCGATCTCGATGTCGCCGGGACAACCGAGCAGGCTGTTCGGAGTGGCCATATTGGACTGCATGGCCGCCCCCGCGGTGACGATCTTGAACGTCGAACCGGGTGGGTAGAGGCCGGTGGTGGCCGCCGGGCCGTCGGCGTCGGCCGCCCTGTTCTGGGCCACCGCGAGGATCTCCCCGGTCGACGGTTTGATCGCCACGAGCATGGCCTTGCGCCATTGACCATCGACTGCGTGCTGGGCGGCGTTCTGAACCAGCCGGTCCAGCGTCACCGATACCGACGGCGCCGGCTTGGGCGCGACCTCGGTGAGAACATCGACATCGGCGCTGTTCTGGTTCACGCTGACCACCCGCCAGCCGGCTTCGCCGTCCAACTCGTCGACCACTGCCTTCTTGATCTCGTTGACCACGGCGGGTGCGAAATTCCGATCGGTGGGCAGCATTTCGGCCTGCGGTGTGACGACGACGCCGGGCAGTACGTCGAGCACGTGAGCGACTTTGTCGTGATCGGACGAACGCAGCGTGATGAGATCCAGCGGGCCTTTGGCCGAACTGGCCTGCTCGGCGAGCCGCTGGGGGTTCAGGGTGTTGTCGAACTGGCGCAGCACATCGGCGGCCACCCGGGCGCTACCCATCAGGTTGCCCGCGGCCTGGGTTGCATCGAGCTGGTAGCGATACAGGGTGCCGGGCACCAGGACCTCGGTGCCGCTCATCTCGTTGACCGATGCACGCTTGGGTGGATCGGCGCGCAGCTCGACGGTCTGGTGCTCGCCGAGTCGTGGATGCAGCGCGCTGGCCGACCAGCGGACCCGCCAGGTGCCCTCGTCACGGATCATGTTGAGCACGCCGTCGTAGGTCCAGGTTCGGTCCTTGGGCAGCTGCCAGGTGAATCGGTAGTTCACGCTGCCGGTGTCCTCGGTGAAGCGCGAACCGAGGACGGTGGCATCCAATCGGTTGGCCTGCAGCCGCGACCAGGCCTCGTTGAGGGCGGCGTGGGCCTCGGACGGGCGATCGCTGAGGGCCGCTGCGGCACCGGTGTCACCCTTGCCGAGCTCGGCGAGGAATTGTTTGGCGGCCGGCGCCGGACCCTCCGTTTTCGGCGTGCACGCTGACAGCGTTCCCGTGATCAGCGCCAGGGCCGCTGTGATACCTGTGACTTTTGTTGCCAAAGTTGCCATTGCGACAGATGTTATGAGTTCGTGATCGTGATTGCCCGGAGGCGCGCGCTTGTCTGCCCAATTTCCCCACCGAGACTGAAACTTCCCCACCGAGACTGAAACCTCGGCGGGGATATCGGCGTTTCGCCGCCCAGGGTTCAGCCTCGCGGGGCTGCGGTGCGGGGGTTGCCGCTACCGGCCGGTCAGTCGAGCAGCACGGTGGCGAAAACACCCACCTCGCGAAATCCCACCCGCGCATAGGTAGCCCGCGCGACAGTGTTGTAGCCGTTGACGTAGAGGCTCGCGATCCGGCCTGCCTGAACCACCGCTGATGCCACTGCCGCGGTTCCGGCCGTGCCCAGTCCGCGACCCCGCCACTCCGGGTGCACCCACACCCCCTGGATCTGCCCGACTGCCGGGGACTGCGAGCCGATCTCGGCTTTGAAGACCACCTGACCGTGCTCGAACCGGGCGAACGCCCGCCCGGCTGCGATCAGATTCGCCACCCTGCGGCGGTAACCGCGTCCACCGTCACCGGCCCGCGGGTCGATACCGACCTCCCCGATGAACATGTCCACCGCGGCTACCAGATAGGCGTCCAGCTCGTCCATCCGAACCCGGCGCACACGCGGGTCGATGACGCTTCGCGGCCGGTCCCGCAGAGCCATCAGCGGCTGGAAGTCCCGCACGTCACGCGCCGGCCCCCAGCCCTGTTCCAGCATCTCCCACATCGGGAGCACGAACTCGGCGCGGCCGACGACCGAGGAACACCGCCGCGGCACGCTGAGCGCCCGGTCCGCGAAGGCCCGGACATCGGCGAGGACACCGCGCAACGGAATCAGATTGGCACCGGAGTAGCAGAGCGAGTCCTCGACCCGGCGGCGGGTCCACAGCTCGCCTCCGATTGCACTGGGCTCGGCGCCGTGGTCGGCCACCCGGGCGGCCACCATGCAACCGCTCACCGGATCCTCCGCAAGAATGCGCGCCACCGCGTCGGCGTCTCGCACCACCGACACCCGTCGCGCGTCTACCGAGCGGAACAGCGACGGAGCCGACATGGCGCTCTTTCTGCGGGTCAAGCCCCCGGTCGGGGACACCCCGTCAGCTTACGGTGACGACCGGCGAACCGCCCGCAGCCGCATCCGTACCGTCCTTCATGTCTTCGGCCAGGCGCAACGCTTCCTCGATGAGGGTCTCGACGATCTTGGCCTCCGGAACGGTCTTGATCACCTCGCCCTTGACGAAGATCTGCCCCTTTCCGTTACCCGAGGCCACCCCGAGGTCGGCCTCGCGAGCCTCGCCTGGTCCGTTGACGACACACCCCATCACCGCCACCCGCAGCGGAACGTCGAGGCCCTCCAGACCGGCAGTGACCTCGTTGGCCAGGGTGTAGACATCAACCTGGGCCCGCCCGCACGACGGGCACGACACGATCTCCAGACCTCGGGGCCGCAGGTTCAGCGACTCCAGAATCTGGTTTCCGACCTTGACCTCCTCCACCGGCGGCGCCGACAGCGAGACCCGGATGGTGTCACCGATGCCCTCGGACAGCAGCGCGCCGAAGGCGACCGCGGACTTGATGGTGCCCTGGAAGGCCGGGCCGGCCTCGGTGACACCCAGATGCAGCGGATAGTCGCACTTCGCGGCCAACAGTCGGTACGCCTCCACCATCACGACCGGATCGTTGTGTTTGACGCTGATCTTGATGTCACCGAAACCGTGGTCCTCAAACAGCGAGGCCTCCCAGAGTGCGGACTCGACCAGCGCCTCGGGAGTGGCCTTGCCGTACTTCTCCAGGAACCGCTTGTCCAGCGAGCCGGCGTTGACGCCGATGCGGATCGGAATCCCGGCGGCTCCGGCGGCCTTCGCGACCTCGCCGACCCGGCCGTCGAACTCCTTGATGTTTCCAGGATTCACCCGCACAGCCGCGCACCCGGCGTCGATCGCGGAGAAGATGTACTTCGGCTGGAAGTGTATGTCGGCGATCACCGGGATGTTGCTGTGCCGAGCGATCTCGGCCAGCGCGTCGGCGTCTTCCTGGCGGGGGCAGGCCACCCGGACGATGTCGCAGCCCGAGGCCGTCAGTTCCGCGATCTGCTGCAGGGTGGCGTTGACGTCGTGAGTCTTGGTGGTGCACATCGACTGAACCGGGATGGGGTGATCGCTGCCCACCCCGACGTTACCCACCATGAGCTGTCGCGTCTTGCGGCGCGGCGCCAGGGTGGGGGGCGGTGCGGCCGGCAGGCCCAAACCGATGGAGGTCATACGAATCTCCTACTGGAACAAACGAATCGGATTAACCAAGTCGGCGGTGACGGTCAACGCCATGTAGCCCATCACCAGAACGAGGATCACATAGGTGGCCGGCATCAGCTTGCCGTAATCCACCGGGCCGGCCGGCACCAGGCCGCGAGCGGCACGAAACATGTTGCGTAGCTTCTCGAATACCGCGACAGCGATGTGACCGCCGTCGAACGGAAGCAGCGGCACCAGGTTGATGGCGCCGAGGACGAAGTTGAGTTGGGCCAGGAAGAACCAGAACGCCACCCACAGGCCGTGGTCAACGGTGTCGCCGCCGATGATGCTCGCGCCGACGACGCTGATCGGGGTCTCGGGATCACGTTCGCCACCACCGATGGCGCTCACCAGCGCCCCGATCTTGGAGGGGATCTTCGCCAGCGACTTGCCGATCTCCACCGCCAGATCGCCGGTGAAGGCGAAAGTGCCCGGGACGGCGGAAAGAACGTTGTAATGCGTGGGTCCGAACTGCGCCGCAGTGATGCCGATGGCACCGACATCGGACGGCCCGGTCGCCTCACCGCCGCCGGCCGGAGCGACCCAGCGCTTGGTGGTGCTGACGTCGACGACGGTGTCGACGGTGGCAGTCGTTCCGTCGACGGTGCGCTCCACGACGAACGGGGTCGGCCCGCTTGCCTTCTGCACCGCGGAGACCATCTCTTCGAAGGTCTTGACGTCGGTGGATCCGACCTTCACGACGACATCCCCGGGCTGGATACCGGCCGCCGCGGCCGGCCCCGATCCCGAGCAGTCGCCGAGTTGGCCTCTGGTCACCTCCGGCTTGACACAGGTGGTTTCACCCACGACAGCGGTGGTAGGGGGATGTAGATTCGGCAACCCCCACACCAGTGCGATCCCGTAGATGAGGACCAGCCCGATGATGAAATTCATCGCCGGACCGGCGAACAGCACCGCTACGCGTTTCCAGGTCTTCTGCTTGTACATGGCGTACTGCCGGTCCTCGGGCGGCAATTCCTCGACTGCCGTCATGCCCGCGATATCGCAGAATCCGCCCAGCGGAATGGCTTTGACGCCGTACTCGGTCGAGCCCAACTTGTTGCGCCGGTTCGTGGACCACAGCGTCGGACCGAAGCCGACGAAGTAGCGGCGAACCTTCATCCCGGTCGCGCGGGCCACCCACATGTGGCCGCACTCGTGCAGTGCCACCGAGACAAGAATGGCCAAGGCGAACAGCACGATGCCGATAACGAACATCATCGGAATGAAGCGACCTCCTGTGCGGCGACGTCGACGGCGTCGCGTGCACGTTGCCTGGCCCAGCGCTGGGCGTCGAGTACATCCTCCACGGTAGCCGGTTCGGCGGCCCACTGGTCGGCGGCGGCCAGCACGTCAGTGATTGTTCTCACGATGGCCGGGAATCTGATCCGGCCGGCCAGGAAGGCTTCGGCCGCCTCTTCGTTGGCCGCGTTGTAGACCGCGGTCATACATCCGCCGGTCTCCCCGGCCCGCCGCGCCAGGTCAACCGCGGGGAAAACCGCCGAGTCCACCGGCTCGAAATCCCAGGTGGAGGCAGTACCGAAGTCGCAGGCGGCCGCCGACCCAGCCACCCGCTGCGGCCAGCCGAGGGCCAGCGAAATAGGCAGCTTCATGTCGGGCGGGCTGGCCTGGGCAATGGTGGACCCGTCGACGAAGGTCACCATCGAGTGCACGATCGACTGCGGATGAACCACCACGTCGATTCGCTCGTAGGGAATTCCGAACAACAGATGGGTTTCGATGAGTTCCAGGCCCTTGTTGACCAAGGACGCCGAGTTCAGCGTGTTCATCGGACCCATGCTCCAGGTGGGGTGGGCGCCGGCCTGCTCAGGAGTCACCGCCTCCAACTGGGCGGCCGACCAGCCACGGAACGGGCCGCCGGAGGCGGTCAGGACCAGCCGCGCCACCTCGTCGGCAGCACCGGAGCGCAGGCACTGGGCCAGGGCGGAGTGCTCGGAATCCACCGGCACGATCTGGCCCGGTCGGGACGCCTTGAGCACCAGCGGCCCGCCGGCCACCAGGGATTCCTTATTGGCCAGCGCCAGCCGAGCGCCGGTCGCCAGAGCGGCCAGGGTGGGCTCCAGACCCAAGGCCCCGACGAGCGCGTTGAGGACGACGTCGGCCTCAGTATCTTCAACGAGGCGGGTTGCAGCGTCAGCGCCGACGTAGGTGACCTCGCCCACCCGGTCCGCGGCGGACGGGTCGGCCACCGCGATCCGGCTGACCCCGGTTTCCGCGCGCTGGCGGGCCAGAAGCTCGGGATTGCCGCCACCGGCAGCCAGTCCGACCACCTCGAAACGGTCGGGATTGGCGGCGATGACCTCTAACGCCTGAGTGCCGATGGATCCGGTGCTGCCGAGGATCAGCACGCGGAGGCGGTTGACGGGGGTCACCGATCTATTGTGCCGTGTGTGCTCGTTCAACCACAGGATTGAGGAGAGATGATGACGGCTCACCGCACGATTCGCAGCGCTGCCAGCCTCGCCGCCGCCCTGATGATCGCCGGCTGCTCGAACGACACTGCGGTACCGGATGCCGCCCCCTCGTCGAACCGAGCCGACGCTCCGGCAGGTGCGTCGTCAGCGGTGACGCCAACCGAGAAGACCCCGCCCAAAGCGGAGGTTCCGGTACCACCCGGTGTAGTGGGACCCGGCTGCGCGAACTACGTCGTGGAGGTTCCCTCCGGGCCCGGGGCCCTCGACGGCATGGGCCGGGATCCGGTGGCGGTGGCCATCGGCAACAGTCCGCTGCTGACCACGTTCAGCGGTTCGTTGATGGGCCACCTCAATCCCGAGGTCAATCTGGTCGACGCTGTCGACGCCGGCCAATTCACCGTCTTCGCCCCCACCGACGAGGCCTTCGGGAAGGTCGACCCCGAGACCATCGAGAAATTCAAGGGCGATCCGACACTGTTGTCCGGGGTGCTCAACTACCACCTCGTCGAGGGCCAGATCGCTCCGGGGGACATCGTCGGTGAACACAAGACGGTTCAGGGTCAGGCACTGACCGTCAGCGGCTCGGAGGACAGACTGCGGGTCAACGACGCCGGGGTGGTGTGCGGCGGCATCCGGACCGCGAACGCGACCGTGTACCTCGTGGACACCGTTCTGAGCCCGCCCGCCGCACCGACTCCCACCCCGACCACCAGCTCGACGGAGACCACCGAGACGACGGCGACACCCACACCCTGAAATGTGATGGTGGTCACACCCGCCCATCCGTTCGCCCTTCCGCGTCGAAGGCAGTGCGTGGCCGTCAATACGGTTCGGCCGCCTACCGGAGGGAATTTAGGAGAAGCATGACCACTCATCGTTCAGCTCTCGTCGCCGTCGGCCTGGCCGCGGCCGCCACCGTGGCGCTGTCGTCCTGCTCGACGGAGACCAAGGAGAAGGCAGAGTCCACCGCCTCGTCGGTCAAAAGCTCGGCGACATCGGCCATGTCGACCACGTCCGCACCGGCCGCGCCGGCGGGACTGGTCGGCGCGGGCTGCGCGGGCTACGCGGAGAAGGTGCCCACCGGGCCCGGCTCGGTAGAAGGCCTGGCCAAGGACCCGGTCGCTACCGCGGCCTCCAACAGCCCGGTTCTGACCACGCTGGCCAGCGCTCTGTCCGGCAAGCTCAACCCCGGGGTCAACCTTGTCGAAACGCTCAACACCGGTGAGTTCACCGTGTTCGCCCCCACCGACGAAGCGTTCGCGAAGGTGGATCCGGCGACCATCGACAAGCTCAAGACCGACTCCGAGTTGCTGACGTCGATCCTCACCTACCACGTGGTTGCCGGACCGGGGGCGGACCCGACGGCTGTCGTCGGCGACCACAAGACGGTCCAGGGCGAGTCGGTGAAGGTCACCGGGTCCGGCCAGGATCTCAAGGTCAATGACGCGGGCGTGGTCTGCGGCGGCATCAAGACGGCCAACGCCACCCTGTACCTGATCGACACTGTGCTGATGCCGCCCGCGGCACCCGCTGCGACCCCGACGCCCTAGCGCATCCGACAGAAACCGAAAGGACCTTCCATGAAGAAAGTCTCGTTCGCGCCGCCCGCCGGGCTGGCGGCGGCTGCGTTGGGCTTCGCGCTCGTCGTTGCCCCCACCGCCTCAGCGGACATGCATCTGGTCGGGCCAGGGTGCGCCGGCTACGCACAACAGGTCCCCACCGGACCCGGCTCAGTGGGTGAGCTCGCCAAGGTCCCAGTGGCAACGGCCGCGGCGAACAGCCCGGTGTTGACCACGTTGGCCGCAGCGCTGTCCGGTGGACTGAACCCGCAGGTGAACCTCGTCAGCACTCTGAACGGCGGGCAGTTCACCGTGTTCGCGCCCACCAATGACGCGTTCGCCAAGATCGACGCGGCCACGCTGGACAAGCTCAAGACCGACGCCAACCTGCTGTCGTCGATCCTGACCTATCACGTGGTCTCTGGTCAGGCCGGCCCCGACCAGGTGGTCGGCACCCACAAGACCGTCAACGGTGCCGACCTGACGGTCAGCGGCAGCGGCGATCACCTGATGGTCAACAACGCCAACGTCGTCTGCGGCGGTATCCAGACCACCAACGCGACGGTGTATCTGATCGACTCGGTGCTGCTGCCTCCGGCGTAGGCGAACGTCCCCGCGCCAAACGGCGGGGTAAGCGCACCTCATCGAGCGGCCAGGGCGGCGTGCTTCTCCTTCACGCCCCCTGGCTCGCTCCGTTTCGGGCAGCATGTGTCCATGCCGACCCTATTGTGGTTTCGCCGTGATCTCCGTCTCTACGACCTACCCGCACTGCTTGACGCCTCGAGCGGAGATTCCGCGGTGCTGGCCTGCTTCGTCCTGGACCCCCGGCTGGAGTCGCCCAGCGGTCCGCGACGGCTGCAGTTCCTAGGCGACTCCCTGCGCGAATTGAGCGCGGCACTGGATGGCCGGCTGTCGATCACCCGTGGCCGGCCGGAGGAACTCATCCCGCAGATCTGCGCGGCTGTCGGCGCCAGTGCCGTGCACATTTCCGCCGACTTCAGCCCGTTCGGTGCCCGCCGTGACGCCGCCGTGACCCAAGCCCTGGCGCCAGCCGGCATTCCGCTCGTCGCGACCGGCTCGTCCTACCTGGTATCGCCGGGGCGGGTCACCAAGGAGGACGGGAGTCCGTACAAAGTGTTCACCCCGTTCTTCCGGCGCTGGCGCGAGGTGGGGTGGCGCGGCCCGGCGCAGTCCGGCCCCGACGGTGTGGACTGGATCGACCCAGCCGGGGTCACGGGACTGCCCGCAGCGGTGGAGCCTCCCGATCCCGGTGTGGCCCTGGACCTTCCGGCCGGCGAAGCAGCGGCCCGGGCACGCTGGGCGGAGTTCCGGTCCGAGGGCCTGCGGACCTACGCCACCGACCGCGACCGCCCCGATAAGCCGGGGACCAGCCGGATGTCGGCGCACTTGAAGTTCGGCACCATCCATCCGCGAACCCTGGCGGCCGACCTGAACCCGAAGGAGGACGGCGACGCCGCCTACTTGCGGGAGTTGGCGTTCCGCGACTTCTACGCCTCGGTGTTGCAGCAATGGCCGGCCAGCGCCTGGAACAATTGGAATCCGACATTCGACGCGATCGACGTCGACACCGGCCCACAGGCAGAGGCGGCGTTCGAGGCGTGGAAGCAGGGTCGCACCGGATATCCCATCGTCGATGCCGGGATGCGCCAGCTGCTGGAGACCGGATTCATGCACAACCGGGTGCGGATGATCGTCGCGTCGTTTCTCGTCAAAGATCTGCACCTGCCCTGGCAGTGGGGAGCACGCTGGTTCTTCGCACAGCTACTCGACGCCGATATGGCCAGTAACCAGCACGGCTGGCAGTGGAGCGCGGGCACCGGTACCGACGCGGCGCCGTACTTCCGGGTGTTCAACCCCACTGCGCAGGGCGAGAAGTTCGACCCATCCGGGGACTACGTGCGGCGCTGGGTTCCGGAACTGGCCGGGATCAAGGGCGCCGGCGTGCACCGGCTCAAGGCCGGCCGACCGGACGGCTATCCGGAACCGATCGTCGACCACGCCGCCGAGCGTGCCGAAGCACTGCGGAGGTATGGGCTTCTCAAGTGAGGCCGGTGTGCCAGAATGGCGGCAGTCAAAAGGAGGAGCCGCAATGGTCAACACCGAGGTGGAGCGTTACTCGGAGGTCGATCCCGCCGAGATTCCGTCGGCGGCGTGGGGCTGGAGCAAGATCAACCACCGCACCTGGTACGGCTTGGGCATCTTCATCATCGTGTTCCTGCTGGGCATGCTGCACGGCAACCACATCGGCCGCGTCGAGGACATCTGGTTGGTCGGAATAGCCTTGGCCGTGGCTTTCTTCATCGTTCGCGACATCATCATGCGCCGACGCGGCCTGCTGCGCTAAAGCACTAGGTCTCTGCGGCCAACTGACCGCACGCGGCGGCGATCTCACGGCCGCGGGTGTCGCGCACCGTGCAGGACACACCCTGGGCGCGCACCCGTCGCACGAACTCGCGCTCGACCGGTTTGGGGCTGGCATCCCATTTGCTGCCCGGCGTCGGGTTCAACGGGATCACGTTCACGTGGGCCAACGGCCCCAGAGCCCGATGCAGTTTCTTGCCCAACAGGTCGGCCCGCCACGGCTGATCGTTGATGTCCCGGATGAGTGCGTACTCGATGGACACCCGGCGGCCGGTCACGTCTGCGTAGTAGCGGGCCGCGTCGAGAACTTCGTGGACATTCCATCTCATGTTCACGGGCACCAGGGTGTCGCGCAGTTCGTCGTCGGGAGTGTGCAGCGACAGCGCCAACGTGACCCCGAGGCGCTCGTCGGCAAGTTTGCGGATCGCCGGGGCGAGGCCCACCGTCGACACCGTCACCGACCGCGCCGAGATCCCGAACCCTTCCGGCGGTGCGGCCACGATCCGTTGGACGGCGGCCACCACCCTTACGTAGTTGGCCAGCGGCTCACCCATCCCCATGAAGACGATGTTCGACAGCCGACCGCCGTACTCGTCCCGACACGTGCGGGCGGCCGCCCGAACCTGTTCGAGGATCTCGGCGGTGCTCAGATTGCGGGTCAGCCCGCCCTGCCCCGTCGCGCAGAACGGGCACGCCATGCCGCAGCCCGCCTGGGATGAGATGCACACCGTGTTGCGGTCGGGATAGCGCATCAGAACCGACTCGAAGGTGGCGCGATCGTGTCCGCGCCACAACGTCTTGCGGGTGTCCCCGCCGTCGCACCCGACCTCTTTGACCACCGACAGTAACGACGGGAACAGGGCTTTGGCCACCGCGTCGCGCTCGGCGGCCGGCAGATCGGTCATGTGCCGGGGATCGGCCTCCAGGCGCCCGTAATACTGGGCGGCCAACTGCTTGGCGCGGAACTTCGGCAGACCGAGTTCGGCTACCGCGGCCGCGCACTCTGCGGCGTCGAGGTCGGCGAAGTGGCGCGGCGGCAGACCGCGACGCGGTGCGTCGAAGACCAGTTCCTGCTTCACAAGTTCCTCAGGCGAGAAGGGAAAGGACGATCCAGGTCGCCACGGCCGAGGGCAGCGCTCCGTCGATGCGGTCCATGAGTCCGCCGTGACCGGGTAGCAGCGTCCCCATGTCCTTGATGCCGAGGTCGCGTTTGAACTGCGATTCCACCAAGTCCCCGAGAGTCGCGGTGATGACCAGCATGATGCCCAGCGGGATGCCGACCCACCACGGTTTGTGCAGCAGGAACACCACGGCGAGCACGGCGGCGGTGGTACCGCAGATCAGCGACCCCGCCAGACCCTCCCAGGACTTCTTCGGGCTGATTGCAGGCACCATGCGGTGCTTGCCGAACAGCACGCCTGCGGCGTATCCACCGATATCGGAGAACACCACGCAGAGCATGAAGGCGAAGACTCGGGCCCAGCCGTCCTCCGGATAGACCAGCAGGGCACCGAAGGCGCCGAACAGCGGTATCCAGGTGGCCAGGAAGATGGTGACCGCGACGTCGCGCAGGTAGTTGACCGGCTGGCTCTGCAACCCCTGGCTCAGCAGCCGCCAGATCAGGCAGACCAGGACCGTCCCGCCGTAGGCGCCCAAGGCGCCCGCTGCACCGAAGGGCCAGGTCAGCCAGATCATGGCCTGGCCGCCGACCAGCAACGGGATCAGCGGGATCGAATATCCCGCCTCGCGTAACCGTTTCACCACTTCGTGGGTCGCGATCGGCATGGCCACCGCAAGGATGACGACCCACCCGCGGGGGGCGAAGATCAGGGTGGAGATGACGATGCCGCCGAGTAGCAGGCTCACGGCGATGGCGGCCGGCAGGTTGCGGCCGGCGCGGGAGGTCTTCGCCGGAGAGGTTTGGGTCTCAGCCACGGTGGGTCTCTGCCGGGTCCTCAGACCTCGAGCAGTTCGCCTTCCTTGTGCTTGACCAGGTCGTCGATCTGGTGGACGTACTGCGCGGTCGCCTTGTCGAGGTCCTTCTCGGCACGTCCGACCTCGTCCTCTCCAGCCTCACCGTCCTTCTTGATCCGGTGAAGTTCTTCCATCGCGCGGCGGCGGATGTTGCGCACCGAAACCTTGGCGTCCTCGCCCTTGGCCTTGGCCTGCTTGACCAGGTCGCGACGGCGCTCCTCGGTGAGCTGCGGGATCGACACCCGGATGATGCTGCCGTCGTTGGTGGGGTTGACCCCGAGATCGGAGTTTCGGATCGCGTCCTCGATGGCCCGCAGTTGGCCCGCCTCGTAGGGTTTGATCACCACCATCCGGGCTTCCGGGACGTTGATGCTGGTCATCTGCGTGATCGGCGTCGGGGTGCCGTAGTAGTCGACGACAACCCGCGAGAACATGCCTGGATTGGCGCGCCCGGTACGGATGGAGGACAGGTCGTCACGGGCAACCGCGACGGCCTTTTCCATCTTCTCCTCAGCGTCCAAAAGCGCCTCGTCAATCATTCCGCCGTTCCTCCATTTTTTGCGGTCATGTGGTGAGCTGCCCTCATGTGGTGAGCTGCCCTCATGTGGTGAGCTGCCCTCATGTGGTGACCAGTGTTCCGATCTTCTCACCAGCGACTGCTCGGGCGATATTGCCATCTGTCAGCAGATTGAAGACCAGAATGGGCATTCCGTTGTCCATGCACAGGCTGAACGCCGTGGCATCGGCCACCCGCAATTCCCGGTCGATGACCTCCCGGTGGGTGATCTCGGTAAGCAGTTCGGCCGCCGGATTGTGGCGCGGGTCATCGGTGAAAACTCCGTCGACGGCCTTGGCCATCAGCACCACCTCGGCACCGATCTCCAGCGCCCGTTGAGCGGCAGTGGTGTCGGTGGAGAAGTACGGCAGCCCCATGCCGGCGCCGAAGATGACGACCCGGCCCTTCTCGAGGTGACGGCGTGCCCGCAAGGGAATATAGGGCTCGGCGACCTGTCCCATCGTGATGGCGGTCTGGACCCGGGTAACAATGCCCTCCTTCTCCAGGAAGTCCTGCAGCGCCAGGCTGTTCATCACGGTGCCCAGCATGCCCATGTAGTCCGATCGGGTGCGTTCCATTCCGCGCTGCTGCAACTGCGCGCCCCTGAAGAAGTTGCCGCCGCCGATCACCACCGCGACCTGAACGCCGCTGCGCACGACTTCGGCGATCTGCCGGGCCACCTGAGCCACCACGTCGGGGTCCAGGCCTACCGAGCCGCCGCCGAACATCTCCCCGCCGAGTTTGAGCAGAACACGCGAATACTTGGGTCGAATCACCATGCCGTCGGTGCTCGTCGGCTCGACCATCGGGCTCCTCACGTTCTCTCACGCTGCAGACACGCCGACGCACGGATGCTGGTCGCGACGGCACCATCATCCTGCCTCATCGTCGGCACGAGATAACGACACGGACCCAATCGGCCGCAAAACCATAATGTTGTTTAGAAATCGCTCGGATCGGGGTTAACTGATCAGTAGGGGCTACGACGAGAGGCGAAGACAGGTGCCATTGCAGGCAAGAGCCGAGGCGACACGTCGGCGCATTCTGGATTCCGCCATCGACCTGTTCGATGAATTGGGCTACGGCGAAACAGGTCTCGCGGATGTCCTGCAAAGAGCCGGTGTGAGCAAAGGCGCCTTTTACTACCACTTCGACTCCAAAGAGGCCGTCGCTGCGGCCATCATCGAGGACTACCGCCGTCGTAACGCCGAAGTGGTCCGCGAGCGAAGCGATTTCTCCACGCCGCTGCTGGACCAGATCGTTGTCGCCACGTTCACCTCCGCCGCTCTGCTCGAGGAGGAGAAGTCCGCCCGCATCGCCAACCAACTTCTGCAGGCGCAGGGGCAGATCAGCGGCGCCGGCAGCCGGATTTACGCCGCTTGGACGACGGATTTCATCACCTCCCTGACCAAGGGTCTCGAGGCGATCGGCATGCGGGACGGGATCAATGCCGCAGAGATCGCCGAAGCGGCATGGGTCGGCGTGCTGGGCTGCCACCTGCTGTCATCGGCACTCGGAGACGACCCTTATTCGCGGCTGGCCCGGGCATGGCGTTCGTTGATGCTGGCGACGCTGCCGGAGCAGATCGTCGGCGGGTATCTGAGGCTGCTCGACGAGTGCGCGACGAGGTGCGAGCGCGTCGGCTAGCGCTGTGGATTCCCGTCGCTGCGAATCCGCGGCCACGGCTTGGCTGCTTCCAGTTCGTATGCCAGTTCGAGCAGTCGCCGTTCCTGGCCGGTCGGCGCACTGAACATCATGCCGATCGGCATTCCGGACGGGGATTGCGCCATCGGTAGCGAGATGGCCGGCTCCCCGGTGGCATTCTGCAGTGGTGTGAACGCGACCCACTCGACAAGTCGGTCGATGATCTGCTGGTAGTCCGTCGTCGGATCGAGGTGACCGATCATCGGTGTCTCGTCGGCCAGAGTCGGCGTCAACAGAACGTCGTAGTCCTGATAGAACCGCGCGGTCACTTTGCGCAGCCGGCTCAGCCTGCTGATCGCACGTGGCAGGCGGTGCAGGTTACGAGTGGCATGACGGTCCAGCCCGAGAGTCAGTTTGTCCAGTCGGGTGCGATCGAAACTGGGGCCGAACGTGCGCCGTCCGGTCCGTACCAAAGTCATCGCCAGCGAGGCCCAGTAGAGCAGGAAGTCGTCGGCGAACGACTCCGGGACGGGATTTCCGTCCAGGTAGTCGACGCGGTGCCCCAGACTCTCCAGCAGTGCGGCGGTGCTGAGGGTGCTGTCCCGGATCACCGGACCGGAGTCGCGGTTCACCGATCGGGTGACGACGGCGATCCGTAACCGCTCCCGGCCAGGACCCGTCACGGAGCCGATGGGGGTCAACGACCGGTTGCGCCAGATCCGCTCGGCCTCCCGATAGAAGGCCGCCGTGTCGCGCACCGACCGGGTCAGCACGCCGTCATTGACCAGGCGGACCGGCATCTGCCGGGACATCTTGTCCAGCGGCAGCCGCCCGCGCGACGGTTTGAGCCCTACCAGCCCGTTGCAGGCGGCCGGGATACGGATCGATCCACCGCCGTCGTTGGCGTGTGCGATGGGGACCACGCCGGCGGCCACGAACGCCCCGGACCCCGATGACGAGGCCCCGGCGGTGTAGTCGGTGTCCCACGGGTTGCGGACCGCACCGATCCGGGGGTGTTCGGCCGAAGCGCTGAAGCCGAACTCCGACAGCTGTGTCTTCCCCAGCGGGATCAGACCGGTGTCGAGAAAGAACCGGGCGAAGTCACCGTGGCCCGGCTGGGGACGCGGGGCCCAGGCGTCCGTGCCCTGCATCGTGGGCATGCCTTCGACGTCCACATTGTCCTTGAAGAACGTCGGCACACCGTCGAAGTAGCCACCGTGCGGCACCGTCAGCGCCTCGGCGCGGGCACGGTCAAACGTTTCGTGCGCCAGACCGTTGAGGACGGGATTGACTTTCTCGGTGCGGGCGATGGCCGCCGCCACCAACTCGGCCGCGGATACGCGGCCGGTTCGCATGGCGTCGACCATCGCGACCGCGTCGAGATCGCCGAGCGCGTCGTCACCGAAGGCGTTGACGTGGCGCATGGTCACCCCCTGCCCGGACCGTCCGGCTTCAGGCCTGGCCGACCTCGAAGCGGACGAACCGCGTGACGGTAACCCCGGCATCGTCGAGCAGTGCCTTGACGGTCTTCTTGTTGTCCGAGACGGAAGGCTGCTCGAGCAGGACGACGTCCTTGAAGAAGCCGTTGACGCGACCCTCGATGATCTTGGGCAGCGCGGCCTCGGGCTTACCCTCGGCCTTGGCGGTCTCCTCTGCGACGCGCTTCTCGGCGGCCACCAGATCGGCGGGCACGTCCTCGCGGGTCAGGTACTTGGCCTTCAGCGCGGCGATCTGCAGCGCCACCGCGTGGGCGGCATCTTGGTCAGAACCCTCGAATTCGACCAGCACTCCGACAGCCGGCGGCAGGTCTGCGGCCCGCTTGTGCAGATAGGTCTCCACGTTGCCGTCGAAGAACTGCACGCGGCGGAGTTCGAGCTTCTCACCGATCTTGGCCGACAGCGCGGCGATGGTCTCCTCGACCGTATGGTCACCCACCTTGGCGGCCTTGAGGGACTCGACGTCGGTGGCCTTTGCGGCAAGCGCGGCATCGAGAACCTGATCGGCGAGCGCCTGGAACTCGGCGTTCTTCGCGACGAAGTCGGTCTCGGAGTTGAGCTCGATGAGCGCACCGCCCTTGGCCGCCACCAGGCCCTCGGCGGTGGCCCGCTCGGCGCGCTTGCCGACGTCCTTGGCGCCTTTGATCCGCAGCGCCTCGACAGCCTTGTCGAAATCACCGTCGCTCTCGGCCAACGCGTTCTTGCAGTCCATCATTCCGGAGCCAGTGAGCTCGCGGAGCCGCTTGACGTCGGCGGCGGTGTAGTTAGCCATATCAGCCTTCCTCAACGGTGACGGTGGTGGTGACGGACTCGTCGGCAACCGGGCCGGCTTCGGTCGGCGCGGCGTCGATGGCCGCAGAGGCCAGCAGTTCCTGCTCCCACTCGGCGAGGGGCTCGGCCGCCGCATCGGGCTTCTCGGCGCCGGCGCCGCCGCGGGCCTGCAGGCCTTCAGCGATAGCAGAGGCGATGACCTTGGTCAGCAGGGCCGCCGAACGGATCGCGTCGTCGTTGCCCGGGATGGGGTAGTCGACCAGATCCGGGTCGCAGTTGGTATCGAGGATCGCGATGATCGGGATGTTGAGCTTGCGGGCCTCGGCAACAGCGAGATGTTCCTTGTTCGTGTCGACGACCCAGATCGCCGAGGGCACCTTCTGCATGTCCCGGATACCGCCGAGGGACCGCTCCAGCTTGGTCTTCTCACGGGTCAGCATGAGGATTTCCTTCTTGGTGCGACCCTCGAAACCGCCGGTCTGCTCCATAGCCTCAAGTTCCTTGAGTCGCTGCAGGCGCTTGTGAACGGTGGAGAAGTTGGTGAGCATGCCGCCCAGCCAGCGCTGGTTGACATAGGGCATACCGACCCGGGTCGCCTCTTCGGCGATGGACTCCTGTGCCTGCTTCTTGGTGCCCACGAACATGATGCTGCCGCCGTGCGCGACGGTCTCCTTGACGAACTCGTAGGCCTTGTCGATGTAGGTCAGTGTCTGCTGCAGGTCGATGATGTAGATGCCGTTGCGGTCGGTGAAGATGAACCGCTTCATCTTGGGATTCCAGCGTCGGGTCTGGTGCCCGAAGTGCGTGCCGCTGTCGAGCAGCTGCTTCATGGTTACAACAGCCATGTCGGCTATTCCTCTTTGTTTGTCGGTTGTCATCCGGCGACGGGTGAAGCCGGACCCTGGCGTCTGCGCGCATACCAACCCGCCTGAACGGGACCAACTGGCATGCGCGGCGGGAGTCGACATAGGCGACGCCGCACTCAGACGCGCGAAGTCAGCCCGCTAAGAGCAGGCTGCGGCTCAGAGTTTACACACAGCCAGGGGTTGATCCCCAATCGGTGAGTACCGGGAAATCGCCCCAGGACTAAGAGGGCTGAACTGGCAGGATGCGGTTCATCGGAGCGGCGCTGCCGCTGTTGGCCTTGCTCACGGCGTCCGGCCCGACCTGCCGGGCCGACGCGGAGCGCTTTCAGTGGCCGCTGCGGCCCGCTTTGTCCACCCCCACCGTGACTCGCACCTTCGACGCCCCGGCACCGGACTGGCAGCGCGGCCACCGCGGAGTCGATCTGGCCGGCACGCCGGGCCAGCCGGTGTACGCCGCCGGCGCGGGCACCGTGGTGTTCGCCGGCATGCTGGCCGGCCGGCCGGTGATCTCGGTTCAGCACGAAGGCGGCCTTCGCACGAGCTACGAGCCGGTTGAACCGGACGTGCGGGCCGGCCAGCGGGTCGCGGCCGGGACCGGCATCGGGCGGCTGGCCGCCGGGCATCCCGGCTGTCCCGCGGCAGCCTGCCTGCACTGGGGGGCCCAGTGGGGATCGGGCCGTTCGGGGCCTGCGCAACGGGCTCAGTATGTGGATCCCCTGCAGTTGTTGGCCGCGACGCCGATTCGGCTCAAACCTGTGAGTTAGGCCCGGGGGTGGGCCTGGTCGTGGACCGCCCGCAACCGGGCCACCGTGACGTGGGTGTACAGCTGGGTGGTCGCCAGCGTGGAGTGCCCTAGGAGCTCCTGGACCACCCGCAGGTCCGCGCCGCCCTCGAGCAGATGGGTGGCCGCGCTGTGCCGCAGGCCGTGCGGCCCGATGTCGGGAGCACCGTCCACGGCGGAGACAGTCTGGTGCACCACGGTGCGGGCCTGCCGGGGATCGAGTCGCCGCCCGCGCGGACCGAGCAGCAGTGCCGGCCCGGAGTCCGACCTCGCCAGGGCCGGGCGCCCTTCGGTAAGCCAATCGGCGAGTGCCGCGCACGCGGGGTTCCCGAACGGGACGGTGCGCTGTTTGTTGCCCTTGCCCAGCACCCGCAGCAGCCGCCGGCCGGTGTCGACATCGTCGACGTCCAGGCCGCACAACTCGCTGACCCGGATACCGGTGGCGTAGAGCAACTCCACGATCAGCTTGTCGCGCAGCGCGAGTGGATCACGCTCCTGCGCCCCGCGGTCGGCAGCCGCCATGGCCGCCAGCGCCTGATCCTGACGCAGTACCGAGGGCAGGGTGCGACGGGCCTTGGGTACCTGAAGGCGGGCGGCCGGGTCGGTGTCCACAAGTCCCAGGCGGGCCGCCCATGCGGTGAAGGTCTTGACCGCCGAGGTACGCCGGGCCAAGGTGGTGCGCGCCGCACCTGCCCCCGCTTGTGCGGCCAGCCAGGCCCGCAGCATCGGCAGGCTCAGCGCTGCGAGTCCGGATCCCGGGGCCCTTTCGTCGAGGAAGGCGAAGAGCGACCGCAGATCGGTCAGGTAGGCGCGGCGGGTGTGCTCGGACCGACCACGCTCCAAGGCGAGGTGTTCGGCATACTCCTCGAGGATTGCGGAGTAGAGATCCGGTGCGGCCACTCCCCTACGGTGGCAGAAAGCCGCGGCGGCAAGCCCCATCCGACACGGGTGTGTCGGATGGGCCGCTCACCACTGCCAGACGGCCTCGTCGTGTGGCGGATATTGAGCACAGACATCGGTGGCGCGGGCCGCGACGCCTTTGTTGTTGAAGAACAGCTTGGCCCAGTTGGGCCACCTGAATGCCATCTGCTCGTAGTAGATATCAGTGGCGATGTTCTCCGAGTACTGCCGACGGCCGGCGTAGTCCATCCCGAAGAACCAGTGAATCCGGTCTCGGGCACCCTGCTGAACATCCGGCGATTTGTTGTTGTAGTCGATCATGTAGCGCTCGTAGTAGACCGGTCGCACGTCGCGCACAGCCGCCATGATCTGTTCGGCGGTGCAGGTCGTGTGCAGGATCCGGTGAGGGATCGGGTAATCGTCGGTCGCGTCTGCCGAAGCGATTCCCGGCACCCCGAAGAGCAGTGACATGACCACCGCGACTGGCGCGCCGATCCGGCCGGTAAGCCCCTTGGTCAGCACTGTGGTCAACCGTTTTTCTTCCAGAACATCCAACTACGCCGCGGTGCAGCCGCGGCGATCTCGCCGCTGGAGTGCTTCCCGCCACACCATTGGCCGGCCGGCACGCTGCGCCGCACCATGTCGACGTGATTGCCGCAACCCGCCCAGGTGGTCTTTCCGCAGACGCGGCACTTCGTTGCGCGACACATAGGCTCGCCCTCTTCTCGGCTAACAACGTTTCGTTCGTTTATACCATACCCCCTATGGTATTAATGTCCGTGACTGACCGCCAGCCGGTGCGAAACACCCAAGCGCGGCAACAGGTATCAGAAAGGTTGGGAAACGATGAGGGCGTTGGCCTCACTGGGCGGCCTACTCAGACGGTTCTGGGTGGTGACGACGGTCGTCGTGGCCCTCCTGGCCGCGGCCGCGGTCGTCGGCAGGCTGCGAACCTTCTTCGACACCGACAAGCCCTATATCGGTGCCGCGCTGCCGGCCGACGACATCAAGCCGATCAACACCAAGCGGGTCACCTACGAGATACTGGGACCCCCGGACGCTTCCGGCCGGGTCAGCTACCTGGACGTCAACGGCAAGACGATCGAGGCGGGCTTCACCTCCCTGCCCTGGTCGGTCACGGTGAGCACCACCGACCCGGGCGTGCTGGCCAACGTGGTAGCCCAGGGCGACACCGCCGCACTCGGTTGCCGCATCCTGGTCGACGGCAAGCTGAAGGCCGAGGATTTCGCCGAGGGCCGTGACGCCCAGGCCTTCTGTCTGGACAAAGCCGCATGAGCGCGCACGGCACGAACGGCAAGGACAAGCGGACGGGCTTTCCGCGCACCATCCGGGCCCTGGCGCTTCCGATCATCCTGATCTGGGTGGCGTTCACCGCGGCGACGAATCTGCTTGTCCCCCAGGTGGAGAAGGTCGGCATGGCCAACGCCGTGTCGATGTCTCCCCAGGACGCACCTGCGGTGATCGCAGCCAAACGGATGGGCGAAAAGTTTCAGGAGTCCAAGTCCGACAGCATCGCCATGGTGGTTCTCGTCGGAGACGAACCGCTCGGCGAGAGCGCGCGCGAGTACTACAACTCCCTGATCGACAAGTTCGAAGCGGACCCCAAGCATGTGGAGCACGTGCATGATTTCTGGGGCGACATGATTACCGCTGCGGGCGTGCAGAGCAGCGACGGCAAGGCCGCCTACGTCCAGTTGAATCTCGCGGGCGACCAAGGCAGCACCGAAGGTAACCACTCGGTGGAAGCCGTCCGCGAGATCATCCACGACAACCCGCCGCCGGCCGGCCTGCAGGCCTACGTCACCGGCCCGGCGCCGCTGACGACGGACTCGCTGGAGGCCAGTGACAGCGGCATGATCAAGATGACCGTGGTCACCATGATCGTCATCACCATCATGCTGGCTCTCGTCTACCGGTCGGCAAGCACGGTGCTGCTGATCCTCGCCATCGTCGGCATCGAGATGGGCGCCTCCCGGGGGGTGGTCGCGGTGATCGGCCATCTCGGCCTGATGGACTTCTCGACCTTCTCGGTTCCGCTGATGACCGCCCTGGCGATCGCGGCGGGCACCGACTACGCGATCTTCCTTCTCGGTCGCTACCACGAGGCCCGGCAGAACGGCGAGGATCCGGAATCGGCCTACTACACCGCATTCCACGGCGTTGGCCATGTCATCCTCGGCTCGGGGCTGACCATCGCCGGTGCCATGCTGACGCTTCGCCTGACCCGGCTTTCCTACTTCAACTCGTTGGCCTATCCGTCGGCGATCGCCCTTCTGATCGTCGTCGCAGCAGCGCTGACCGTCGCCCCCGCGGTTCTGGTGGTGGCCAGTCGGCGTGGGCTGCTCGATCCCAAGCGGATGATGAAGACGCGGGGATGGCGCAAGGTCGGCACGGCAACCGTGCGGTGGCCCAAGCCGATCCTCGCGGCCGCGACCAGCGTTGTGCTGCTCGGCATCCTGGCCATGATCGGTTACAAGACCAGCTATGACGATCGCCGGTACATCCCGGCCGACGTGCCGGCCAATATCGGGTACGCGGCGGCCGAGAAGCATTTCAGCACGGCCCGGCTGAATCCCGACATCATGACCATCGAGACCGACCACGACATGCGCAACCCCACCGACATGATCGTGCTGGACCGGATCGCCAAGGCGCTGTTCCGGATCGAGGGCATCGCAATGGTGCAGAGCATCACCCGCCCACTGGGCTCACCGATCGCCCACAGTTCGATCCCCTACCAGATCAGCATGTCCACCGTGCCGATCACCCAGAACCTGCAGTTCCTCAAACAGCGGGTCGGTGACATCAGTGGGATGTCCGATGACCTCGGCGCGATGATCGCCTCGATGACGCAGATGCAGAACCTGATGACTCAGATGTCTGGGTCGATGAATGAGACCGTGCAGTCCGCCAACGGGATGGTGGAGTCGGCGAACGGAATGGTCGGTGCCGGACAGCGCAGCGTTGCAGACATGGACGCGATGAAGGTGACCCTTGATGAGATGCGGGACCGGGTCGCCGATTTCGACGACGCGGTCCGCCCGATCCGGAACTATTTCTACTGGGAACCGCACTGCCTGAACATCTCCGTCTGCGAGGGAATCCGGGCGGCCTTCGATGCCACCGACGGTATTTCGCAGTTCAGCGACAACATGGCGGCACTGCAGACCGACGTCGGCGCCATGATCGGCGGCATGGACGAGATGGTCCGCGGCATGGATCAGATGGTCGGCGGGATGGGAGATATGAATGCCCTTTTTCCGCAGATGGTTTCGCAGTTCCCACCGTTGATCGGTACCGCGACGATGATGCAACAGACACTACAGACCATCCACAGCACGTTCGACGGGATGATCACCCAGATGCAGCAGATGACCGACACGGCCACTGCGATGGGCGAAGCGTTCGACGCCTCCAAGAGTGACGACTACTTCTACCTGCCGCCGGAGGTGTTCGCCAACGCCGATTTCCAGAAGGGCCTCAAGCTGTTCCTGTCGCCGGACGGAAAGGCTGCGCGGCTGATCATCACCCACGATGTCAATCCCGCCTCAGAAGAGGGCATCTCGGTGGTCGACGACCAGTTGACCGCAGCCCATGAGGCTGTCAAGGGAACCTCGCTGGCCGGTGCCGACATCTATCTGACGGGGACCGCGGCCACCTACCGCGATATCCAGTCCGGGGCCAAGTACGACACCATGATCGCCGCGTTCGCGGCGCTGACGCTGATCTTCATCGTGATGCTGATCATCACCCGCGCTCTGGTGGCCTCCATGGTGATCGTCGGCACGGTCGTGATCTCACTCGGCGCAGCGTTCGGCCTCTCGGTGTTCATCTTCGAACGGGTCATGGGGGTTGAACTGAACTGGATCGTGCTGGCTTTCGCGGTGATCATCCTGATGGCGGTCGGCAGCGACTACAACCTGCTGTTGGTGTCCCGGTTCAAGGAGGAGATCGGTGCCGGCATCAACACCGGGATCATTCGTTCAATGGGCAGTACCGGAACCGTGGTCACCGCCGCCGGATTGGTGTTCGCATTCACGATGGGCGCGATGATCTCCGGGGATCTGCTCAACGTCGGCCAGGGCGGTATGACGATCGGGATCGGACTGCTGCTGGACACACTGATCGTTCGTTCGTTGATGACCCCATCCATCGCGGCCATCCTCGGTCCGTGGTTCTGGTGGCCGCTGAAAGTGCGCTCGCGTCCGTCGTACTCCGAGCGCATGCATCATGTCACCAGAAGAAACGCGGTGTTCGAGGACATCTTCAACCCCGAACCGCATCGGGACGACGACGGAGGCGCTGCGCCGGACGGCAAGTTTGTGCCCGCCGGGACGCCGTGACCGGACAGACGGCGGCCTAACCGGACTTCCTTCGCGCCAGTCGCCACTTACCGTCGTGTCGCTGCACCAGGCCGGCGATCTCAAGAGTGGCAAGCGGGCCGAGCACGCCGGTTGCGGGCAGGCCCGCTGCTACCGCGATCTCGTCCGGGGTCCTGGCTCCTCTGGCCGGTAACGCCTCGTAGACGAGTCGCTCGTCATCGCTGTAGCCGTCGAGCAGGGCTGCCGGCCTCGGCTGTTCTGCGGCCAGTTCACCCGTCCGCCCGATCAGTTCGAGCACTTCCTCTGCGCGGGTGACCAATTCGGCGCCCGACCTCAGCAGTACATGGCACCCCGCCGAGGCCGCTGAGGTGATCGGTCCCGGGATCGCGCAGACCACCCGACCCAACGCCCTGGCCCAGGCGGCGGTGCTCGACGTTCCGCTGCGCAGGCCGGCCTCGGCCACCACCGTCGCCCCGGAGAAGGCCGCGACCAGCCGGTTGCGGGTGAGGAAGCGGTGCCGGGCCGGGCGCACACCGGGCGGGTATTCACTGACCAGCAGTCCGTTGCGCGCGACACGGTGCAGCAGCGCTGAGTGCCCGGCTGGGTAAAGCACATCAACTCCCCCGGCCAGCACCGCCACCGTCGCCCCGTCGGCGGCCAGGGCCGCGCGGTGCGCCGCACCGTCGATTCCATAGGCGCCGCCGGACACGATCGCCACATCCCGGTCGGCCAGACCCGCTGAGATGTCCGCCGCAACGTGCTCCCCATAAGCCGTACACGCCCGGGTCCCGACGATGGCAGCGGCCCGTTGGGCCACCACGTCGAGTCGCAGTGGGCCGACCACCCACAGCGCCAATGGCGCGCGCCCTTCCGGTTTGTCCCGGACGGGAGCCCCGGCGAATGAAGCGAGGGCCAGCGCGGGCCATTCCTCGTCGTCCGGAGTGATCAATCGTCCGCCCCGCTGATGGAGCAGCTCGAGATCCTCAGCGGCGCAATTGATGTCACGGCGAGCCTCGGTGCGCTGAGCCACAATCTCATCCACAGCACCGCGACGCACCCGCGCGGCCGCTTCGACCGCGCCGACCCTCCGCGCCAGATCCGCCAGCCCGGGGCAGGGCGCTTCGGCCACGCGGGACAGATAGGCCCAGGCAAGTGTCTCGTCGGTGGACGTCATGGCTTGACGTCGGGTTGGCGGAAACTGAGGGCGACTGAGACGTCGTCACGACTCGGCAGAGTGCGCCCGGCCAGATCCGCCAGCGTCCACGCTACCCGCGTTGCGCGGTGGACACCGCGAATGCTGAGCAGTCCCCTGTCCAATGCGGTCCGCAACGGAGCCATCGCGGTGTCCGCGAGCCGGAATCCCCTGCGCAGCAATGCTCCACTGACCTCCGCATTGGTGCTGAACCCGTATGGCCGCCAACGCTCCGCGGCCGCTTCGCGGGCCTGCGCGACGCGGGCGCGGACCTCAGCGCTGTTCTCGGACTGATCGGACGCGAACGCACCAGCCCGAACCGTGTGCATCTGAACCCGCAGATCCACCCGGTCCAACAGCGGACCCGACAGCTTGCCCAGGTAGCGGCGCTTCTCCAGTGCAGAGCAGGCGCAGTCACGTGGATCGGGCCGCGCACACGGGCAAGGGTTGGCAGCAAGCACCAGCAGAAAGCGGGCCGGATAAGACACCACCCCGTCTCGACGGGCGAGTCGAATCTCGCCGTCCTCCAACGGGGTTCGCAAGGCCTCCAGCGCGCTGAGCCTGATCTCGGCGCACTCGTCCAGGAACAGCACGCCCCGATGCGCCCGGCTGATAGCACCTGGTCTGGCAAGTCCGGATCCACCGCCGACCAGGGCCGCCACACTCGAGGAATGATGGGGTGCGATGAATGGTGGCCGGGTGATCAGCGGCGTCCGTGTGGAGAGCAGTCCCGCGACGGAGTGAATTGCCGTGACCTCAAGCGCCTCGGTGTCGGTAAGGTCGGGCAGCAGTCCCGGAAGTCTCTGCGCCAGCATTGTTTTGCCGACTCCGGGAGGTCCGGTCAGCATGATGTGGTGTGCACCGGCAGCGGCCACCTCGACGGCGAACCGCGCTTGGCTCTGCCCGACAACGTCGGCAAGGTCGGCCACCGACTCGGGTTCTGCGGAAGGGTTGTCGACCCTGCCGTGCAGTCCGGTACCGTCATCGAGCCAGTCGAGCAGTTGGCGCAGTGTCCGCACCCCGAGGACTTCGATGCCGTCGACGAGACTGGCTTCAGCAAGGTTTGCGACCGGCACGATGATCGCCGGCCATCCGTGCCGCTTGGCCGCCAGCACCGCAGGCAGCACGCCCTGAACCGGGCGGACTCGACCGTCCAGTGCCAGCTCACCGAGCAGCACCGTCTTCTCAAGACGATGCCACGGCTTCTTGCGCCCCGCCGACAGCACCGCGCAGGCCAGGGCTATGTCATACAGCGAACCCGTCTTGGGCAGCGTGGCCGGCGACAACGCCAACGTCAGCCGGGACATCGGCCAACTCCGGCCGCAATTTGTGATCGCTGCCCGAACTCGGTCCCGAGACTCCTGCAGTGCCGCATCGGGAAGTCCGACCAGATGGACACCCGGCAGGCCCGAGGTGATGTCGGCCTCGATCTCGACGATCTGACCGTCCAGTCCGCGCACTGCCACTGAGAAGGCGCGGCCGAGCGCCATCAGCCGACTCCCCGAAGATGCATGACCTCCGGAGGACAGGCGCGGCCGACGCGCACTCCGATGACGTCGATCCGCAGGCCGGGCCATCGAGTGTCCTGCTCGGCCAGCCAGATACCCGCCAGTCGGCGGATCCGGCGCAGTTTGCGCGGAGTCACGGCGTACTCCAGCCCTCCGAAGCGGTCACCCGTGCGGGTCTTCACCTCGGCGAACACCAGGGTGTCGTCCTGGGCGGCGATGACGTCGAGTTCTCCGTAACAGCAGCGCCAGTTGCGCTCGATGATGTGCAGTCCCATGGTCAGCAAGTGGTCGACTGCCACCTGCTCGCCAAACGCCCCGAGCTCCTGCCGTTGGTTCGTCACGGCCCCAGAATGGGCGTTCAGACCGACGACACGACACTGCCTCCGGCTCAAGGACCGTTGTTATCCCCAGCGGCTGATCCGTGCACAGCTCGTCACTCCGGCAGACGCAACTCCGGCTTTTCGACCTCTTCGATGTTGACGTCTTTGAAGGTGATCACCCGCACCTGTTTGACGAACCGAGCCGGCCGGTACATATCCCACACCCAGGCATCGGCCAACCGCAGCTCGAAATAGACCTCACCCTCGGTGTTGCGCGGCACCAGTTCGACGCTGTTGGCCAAGTAGAAGCGGCGCTCGGTCTCGACGACATAGCTGAACTGCCCGACGATGTCCTTGTACTCGCGGTAAAGCGAGAGCTCCATCTCGGTTTCGTACTTCTCGAGATCCTCGGCACTCATCAGCTCAGGGGTCCTTGTCGTTCATCGTCTCGTCGTACGTGGTCTCGTCGTGGATCGTCACCGTGTAGTGGTTCCATCTTGTCCTACCCCTCGGCGGCGCGCGCAGTCGTCGTGAATTCCGCCACCGGTCCGCCGCCCGCCCGACTGACCCGGCGGACGTTGATAAACGACTGCCGATGTTGCGGGCAGGGCCCGCGCTCAGCAAGTGCCGCACCGTGCGCCGGGGTGCTGTAGCCCTTGTGGTCGGCGAAACCGTACCCGGGGTGCTCGGACTCCATGGCCACCATCAGCCGGTCGCGGGTGACCTTGGCCAGCACACTCGCCGCCGCGATGCAGGCAGCGGCGGCGTCCCCGCCAACCACCGGAAGCGAGGGTATCGGCAGACCGGGGACCCGGAATCCGTCAGACAGCACGTATCCGGGGCGCACCGAAAGCCCGGCAACCGCCCGCCGCATGCCCTCGATGTTGGCTGCGTGAACACCACGGCGGTCCACCTCGGCGGCGGGGATAAAGACCACGTGATACGCCAGCGCGTACCGGCGGATCAGGGGAAAGAGTTCCTCGCGGTTCTTCTCGGTGAGTTTTTTGGAGTCATCGAGTGCGGCAAGGCTGTCGAATCGGTTGGGACCGAGAACACAGGAGGCGACGACCAAGGGGCCGGCGCAAGCACCGCGGCCCACCTCATCGACACCCGCGACTGGGCCCAGACCGCTGCGGTAAAGCGCCGATTCCAGGGTCCGCAGCCCCGACGACCGGCGAACGATCGTCCGGGGCGGCCAGCTTAAGGCCGGTTTCTTGGCCGGCACGTCAGCCCTGCTGGGGGTCGAACGACGAGACACCACCCCAGCGCGTCGGCGGCCATGCGATGAACTGCGCCTTACCGATGACGTTGTCCACCGGCACGGTGCCTGTAACGGGATCGCCCGTGCACAGGATGCCCTTCTGCGCCTCTGCGGGTGTGCTGGTGCAGTGCGCCCGCGAGTCTGCGGAGTGGGTGCGGTTGTCGCCCATGACCCACAGCCGATCTTCGGGAACCTTTACCGGCCCGAATTCATTGCCGAGACAGGGGTAAACCACCGGATCGGCCATCATCGTCGTTGGATTCAGGTAGGGCTCTTTGAGCGGTTTTCCGTCGACCGTCAGACCGGTGTCGGCGCGGCATTGAATGGTCTGGCCGCCCACCGCAATGATTCGTTTGACCAGGTCATTCTGGTCCGGCGGGACGAACCCGATGAAGGACAAAGCATTCTGAACCCAACGCACCGCGGTGTTGTCGGAGCGAATGGACTTGTAGCCGACGCTCCAGTTCGGCGGGCCCTTGAACACGACCACGTCACCGGGGCCTGGGGAGGTGAATCGGTAGCTGATCTTGTCGACCATGATGCGGTCCCCGACACAGCCCTTGCAGCCGTGCAGTGTGGGCTCCATCGACTCGGAGGGAATGAGGTACGGACGCGCCACGAAGGTCAACATCACGTAATAGAGCAGGACCGCCGTGCCCACCAGGATGGCGCCTTCGCGAAGCGCCGATCGCTTCTTCTCCGGTTTGGTCGGAACGTCGGCGTGCTCGAGATCCTCAGGTGTCGGATCGGCCGGTTCGGGAGTCACAGTCACGGGGTCAGCGTAGCGATCGAGCGACTGGAAACCCTGCCGAAGCTCAGCGCTTTTCCTTGATCTTGGCCTTCTTGCCCCGCAACTCGCGCAGGTAGTACAGCTTGGCCCTGCGCACAGCGCCGCGGGTCACCAACTCGATGTGGTCGATGTTGGGCGAGTGCACGGGGAAGGTGCGCTCGACGCCGACGCCGTAGCTCTCCTTGCGCACAGTGAACGTCTCGCGAATACCGCCGCCGGATCGGCGCAGTACAACGCCCTTGAAGACCTGGATACGCTGCTTGTTGCCCTCGATGACCTTCACGTGGACGTTGACGGTGTCACCCGGTCCGAAGGCAGGGATGTCGTCGCGCAGCGAGGCCTGGTCGACGAAGTCGAGAGTGTTCATCTCCTGATGATTCCTTGCGGTCGGGCTCTTGGCGGCTGCCTGGGCGCATGCGCCTGACGTCGCCGAGTGCGGTGGTCGGATGATTGTCGCAGCAGGCGATGCGAACACCGGCCCGCGCGGGCAACTGCTTAATTGTGCCAGATGGTCCGCGAGTGGCGAAATCGTCGGGCCCGCCAGGCCCCCAAACATGCCGCGGCAGGGAAATTATGAGGTGTGGAAAAAGGACGGCTACCCTGATGAATCCGGGGTCCGACGGGGGGCAGGCTCCGTGTGAGGTTGCCCGAAAGGCACCAGCGCCGAGCCGAGGAGAGGGTCATGCGACGTCGAACGTCGGTGCTGCTCACCTGGGGCGCGGCGGCGGTTGCCACGATCACGCTGGGCGCATCCTCGACCCAGGTTTCCATCGGCGCGGGCGGCGACTCCGACGCTCCCCCGGAGCGGGTCACCCTGCTTGCTTCGGGACCCGTCCCGACTGCGCTCCCCCTGGCCCCGCCCAAGGCCCCACCGAAAGCCCAGCCCAAGACCCCACCCAAGGCCGCGCCGAAAACCCAGCCCAAGACCCCTCCGAAAGCCCCACCGAAAGCCCCACCGAAAGCCCCACCGAAAGCTCAGCCCAAGGCCCTGCCCCCGACGCAGGCCGTGTCACCGCCTCCAGTCGTACTGTCCGACCGGAACCTGGAACTGGCGTGGCTGGCAAAACAGGCGACCGCCGAGGCGAAAAAGCGGGGCGCGGACATCAGCCTCACGGTGCTGGACCGCAGCACCGGCGAGTTGATCGCCAGCGGGGATCGGGCACCTTTTCCGGTCGCCTCGGTCGCCAAGCTGTTCATCGCCGATGACCTACTCACCGAGTCGTCCCGGCGGAAAGCGAAGCTCAGCGTGCAAGATCGGCGCGCGCTTGATGTCATGCTGCGGTCCTCCGACGACTTCTCCGCCAACGACTTCTGGGTCCGCGGCGGCGGCAACGCGATCATCAACCGAGTCGTAGCCCGGTACAAGCTGTCCGGCACCACCGCCCCCTATGACGGCAACTGGTGGAACACCATGAGCACGACCGCAGACCTGGTGCGCTACTACGACATGCTGCTCGACGGCACCGGTGGCCTCCCTGTTCAGCAGGCGGGTGTGATGCTGGCCGACCTGGCTGCTTCGACCCCGGTCGGCGCCGACGGTTATCCGCAGCGATTCGGCATCCCGGACGGCCTGTTCGCCGAGAAGGTGGCGGTCAAGCAGGGCTGGATGTGCTGCTGGGGTCCCGACAATCAGGTGCATCTGTCGACGGGGGTGGTCGGGCCCGACCAGCGCTACGTGATCGCGCTGGCCTCGATGCAACCCGCGGACGAGGTCACCGCGCGTAACACGATGACCCAGACGTTGAAGACGATGTTCCCCGGTGGGCGGATCTGACCCGTCAGCGCAGTAGGTCCGGCCTCCGCTGCCGCGTCCGTTCCAGCGCCTGCTCGCGCCGCCATTCCGCGATCTTCGCGTGGTCACCGGACAGCAGGATCTCCGGAACCCGCAGGCCACGCCATTCCGACGGCCTGGTGTAGCTGGGGCCTTCCAGCAGGCCATCGGAATGCGAATCATCCTGGTGGGAAAGCGGATTGCCGAGCACCTCGGGCAACAGCCGCAAGACCGCTTCGATCATCACCAACGCCGCCGCCTCTCCCCCGGCCAGTACGTAATCCCCGATTGAGACTTCCTCGACCCGCATCCTGCCGGCTGCGTCCTGAGCCACTCGCTGATCGATGCCCTCGTAACGGCCACAGGCGAACACCAGGTGCCGCTCGGTAGTCCAGCGCCGGGCGTCGGCCTGGCCGAAAAGCCGCCCTGCCGGCGTCGGCATCACCAGAAGCGTTGCCGGCGTGCAGATCTCATCCAGAGCCGCACCCCACACCGGCGCCTTCATCACCATTCCGGGACCTCCGCCGTAGGGCGAATCGTCGACCGAACGGTGCACGTCATGAGTCCACCGGCGCAGGTCATGCACGGCGAAGTCGACGATGCCGGACTCGATAGCCTTGCCCGGCAGCGACTGCCGGACCGGGGCGAGATACTCCGGGAAGATCGTGATGACATCAATGTGCACCGCTGCGCACTCCTACTCCAGGTCCAGCAGTCCCTCGGGCGGGTCGATCTCGATAACGCCGGTGGCGCGCGAGACCGACGACACGATCGCGCCGACGAAGGGCACCAGCACCTCCCGCCCCTCGGGGGTGCGCAGCGACAGCAACTCGCCCGCAGTGGTGTGCAGCACCTCGGTGACCGTGCCGACCTCGTCACCGCCGACGGTGCGCACCGTCATGCCCTCGAGTTCGTGGTCGTAGAACTCGTCAGGGTCCTCCAGCGGCGGCAACTCGCCTGAGTCGACGACGAACAGCTGACCGCGCAAAGCCTCGGCGGCATCGCGGTCATTGATCCCGTCCAGCCGCACCAACAGGCGAGCGCCGTGCGGACGAGCCGACTCCACTCGCACCTCACGGACCGCACCTTCTCCACGAGAAGGCTTGAGCCTCAAGCGATTACCGATGGCAAAACGCTCGTGGGGATCGTCGGTACGGACGTCGACCACTAACTCGCCGGTGATGCCGTGGGCTTTGACGACCCGTCCGGCCACGAGCTCCATGCGCTGATTCCCCGCAGGAGCTACTGGTCGGTATCCACCACGTCGACGCGGATACCCCGGCCGCCGATACCAGCCACCAGGGTCCGCAGCGCGGTGGCGGTACGGCCGCCGCGGCCGATCACCTTGCCGAGATCATCGGGGTGGACGTGCACCTCAACGGTGCGGCCACGCCGGTTGGTCACCATGTCGACGCGAACGTCATCGGGGTTGTCGACGATCCCGCGCACCAGGTGCTCGACGGCGTCGACGACGACCGAACTCATTCCGCTGCCGGCTCGGCGGTCTCTGCCGCGGCCTCGACCTCAGGGGTGGACTCAGCGGCCGGCTCATCGGCGGGAGTCTCGGCAGCCGCCTCAGCTTCGGGAGCCTCGGCCTCGGCCTTCTTCGCCGGGGCCTTCTTCTTCTTCAGCTGCACGGCCTCACCGGTCGGGGCGCCGTCGGGGTTGGCCAGAGCGGCATTGAACAGCTCGAGCTTGGTGGGCTTGGGCTCCTTGACCTTCAACGTGCCCTCGGCGCCCGGCAGACCCTTGAACTTCTGCCAGTCGCCGGTGATCTTGAGCAGCTTGAGGACCGGCTCGGTGGGCTGGGCGCCGACCGACAGCCAGTACTGAGCCCGCTCGGAGTCGACCTCGATCAGGCTCGGCTCTTCCTTGGGGTGGTAGCGGCCGATGACCTCGATCGACCGGCCGTCGCGGCGAGTGCGCGCGTCGGCGACAGCGATGCGGTACTGGGGATTGCGGATCTTGCCGAGGCGGGTGAGCTTGATCTTGACAGCCATGAATGCACTACTCCTCTAGTCTCACGCTGCAATTCAGCGATCACCGGCGGGATGCCGGAATCCGGTTTTGCCTCGCGTGGCCAGCGTCCGATTGTGCCAGATGTGCTGTTCCGGGTGCTAATCGCCTAGATCAGCTTGTCCATGCACTTGACTTCCACCCGCCGGGTGAGCCGCCACCCTTCGGCGGTTCGCACAAAGTCGTCGTCGTACCACAGCGCGCAAAACAAGATCGGGCCGTCACCAGCGAGTTTCATCGGGTTCAGGCACATCGTTCGGCCGGTGGCGGCATCCCCGGCCAACCTGATGTCAAAGTTGCCGTTGAGATGACAGAAGGCCGGAAACTGCGGCAGCACCTCGGCCAGCCAGGACTTCACCTGCGGATACGGCCCGTCGATTCCGCCCATCGCGCGGTAGTCGATATAGGCATCGGGGGTGAAGATCCGGTCCAAGTCGTCGAATCGGCGTTGGTCGATCGCCGTCGCGTAGTCGACCAGCAGTTGCTGGATCTCCAGCCGATCCGAGATTTCCTGCAGTCTCAGCATGCACAGATTGAACACCGACGCCGCCGCCGGGGGCACCCGTTAGGCTGATCGGCCATGGTCAGGCTCGCAGCCGCTGTCGCGGCCTCCCTCACGCTGTTCGCGTCCGCCGGGGTCGGCGACCTCGTCGCACCGGCATTCGCCGATCCCAGCATTCAACCGGTGGGCTCGGCGCCCATCCCGGAGGGTCCGGCGCCGTCGTGGATCGTCGCCGATCTGGACTCCGGCCAGGTGCTGGCCGGCCGGGACATGTACGCCGCGCACCCGCCGGCCAGCACCATCAAGGTGCTGCTCGCGCTCGTCGCCCTCGACGAGCTGAACCTGGACTCCACCGTGGTCGCCAGCGCGGCCAACGAAGCCGTCGAGTGCAACTGCGCTGGAATCAAAGCCGGCCAGGCCTACACCGTCCGCCAACTCCTGGAGGGCACGCTGCTGGTGTCGGGCAATGACGCCGCCCAGACGCTGGCCGACATGCTCGGCGGATACGACACCGCAGTGGACAAGATGAACGCCAAGGCTGCGGCCATCGGAGCCACCGACACCCACGCCACTTCCCCGTCCGGACTGGACGGTCCGGGCGGCCCGGGTTGGACGTCTCCGCGCGACCTCGCAGTCATCTTCCGGGCCGCGATGGCCAACCCGGTGTTCGCTCAGATCACCGCCCAGCCGACGGCGATGTTCCCCGGCGGGAGCGGTCCGAGACCACTGGTCAACCAGGACGAACTGCTGACCCGCTATCCCGGCGCGATCGGCGGAAAGACCGGCTACACCTATGCGGCCCGAAAGACCTTCGTTGGCGCGGCCGAGCGCAATGGCAGGCGACTGGTCATCGCCATGATGTACGGACTGGTCCGGGAGGGCGGTCCGACCTACTGGGACCAGGCGGCGACTCTGCTGGACTGGGGATTCGCCCAGAACCCTTCAGCGGGCGTCGCGACGCTCTAGCCGAACACCCGTAGTCACGCCCGCCGCCTCAACGCGATTTCCTGGTAGGTTTTCCTTAACAGGAAGGGGAAACCGTGAAATTAAACTCGTTTATCAAATGGGGTGTTCTTGCCGCCGCGGCGGCCACCGTCCTCGCGCCGAGCGCCTCGGCCGAGTCCCTCGATCTCGGTGATCAGGCGGATGTCGACGTCGTCGATATCGAGATCGAGCAGCACTGGACCGTCGACGATCTCCAGCCCAGCAGCGACGCGATCAGCTACCGGCCGACCGGATCGCTGTGGGAGGCCACCGTGACCGCCGAACTCGACCACGGCGGTGTCCCGGTGATCTCGGGATTCGCGGCGAGATCGGGCGCCGAAAACTATCCGGTCCTGTGGGGTGTCGCCAGCCCACTGGGAATCCCGCCCAGTCCACTCTCGCCCGGCGGGACGGCAACCGGCAAGATCTATTTCGACGTGACCGGCGATGCGCCGACCAGTGTGGTCTACACGGTCGACGGCACCGAACCGGTGGTGTGGGGCGGTTCGGGCTAGCGAACGATCAGCCGCGGAAGCCGGGCTCGGCGACCTCTTGCTCGGTGAGTTCGTAGGGCGCCGGCGCAAGGTCATTCGGTGTTGCGACGAGGGCCGGGTCCGTCTCGGCGGGCATGGCGGCGGGCGGCGCCGCCGGCCCTCCCGGCGCGTAGGGGTCATACACCGGGGCCGGTGGCGGCTCCGGTGCCGGCGGTGCCTCCCAGAAGCCCTCCAGCGGAAGCTCGCCCGGCACCCAGGCCAGGATGTCGCGCACACCGTCGTTCCACACGACGCTGTTCGGCACCGGGCCGGTGACGTCGAAGTAGAGCTTGTTCATGTTCGACGCACCCTGAATCGACGGGTAGAAAATGCCCTTGATGGTGCGGGCGCCGAAGCGTTCGATCATCGGATTGGTGTTAGTACCGAAGCCGTCGATCCACAGGTTGGCCGAGTACAACTGCCCCTTGTGCGGAACAGGGTCGTTGCTCGGCCCGAAGTCATTGACGACGTACCCGATGTAGGGCATGCCGTTAGGGCCGTTGAGCCGCTCCTGCTCACCGAAGATCTTGATGTTGTCGGCGGCTGAGGCCGGCGCGATGTTGACCGCGCCTACGCCGAAGGTGATGGCGGTGGCGGCGAGGGCTGCGGCTAACTTCGTGACGTTCACTGATGACCCCTTAGTTCGCAATGGTGTTCGGCCTGCTTCTGCTTCTTTCGCAGGTTATACAGCGGACGTTACCCGGCGCGCCGGTATCGGATACGGCGGGGGGTCGGGTGCTGGTGACTTCTTCGCGACCGTTCAGAGACCGGCCCGAGGCCCGGTAGGACTACCCTCACCCGATATGTCCGTGTTCCGGTGGTGGGTCCGTGCCGCGGCGACGACGGGCGTGGCACTGCTGGCTGTGCTCACCGCCCCGACGGCCGCGGCCGAGCCTGCCCAACCGTCCGCGATCGCCCCGCCGAACGGCCCCGCGCCGGCCTGGCTGGTCGCCGACATGGTCAGCGGACGAATCCTCGGCGGCCAGGACGCCTACGGCCTGCGCGCCCCGGCCAGCACCATCAAAGCGTTGCTGGCCATGGTGGTGTTCGACCAACTGGCCCTGAACGCCGGTTCCCCCGCGACCCCGGCCGACACCGACGTGGAGTGCTCCTGCGTCGGCTTGGTGCCCGGGCAGGTCTACTCCACCCGTCAGCTACTCGATGCGCTGATGATGGTGTCGGGCAACGACGCGGCCAACATGCTCGCCGACATGCTCGGAGGGTCGCAGGTGGCCGTCGCGAAGATGAATGCCAAGGCCCAGGAGGTCGGCGCCCGCAACACCCGTGCCGCGTCACCCTCGGGCCTGGACGGACCCGGATGGGAATCAATCACCACTCCGCACGATCTCGCGGTGATCTACCGGGCAGCGTTGAACTATCCGCTGTTCGTCCAGATTCTGCAGCAGCGCACGGCGGCCTTCCCGGACGGTAACGGCGGGTTCAAACAGATCGCCAGTCACGATCCGCTGCTGACGAGTTATCCCGGATTCATCGGCGGCAAGACCGGCTACACCAACCTCGCCCAGGAGACCTACGTGGCGATGGCGCAGCGGAACGGTAAACGACTCGTCGCCGTGATGATGTACGGCAAAGACGATCTGTGGGATCAGGCCCGGGCACTGCTCGACTGGGGCTTCGCGCAGCCCTGACGTTTCAATACACGTGCCCGCGCAAGATGATCCGGTCAGGCCGGGCCAGCACCTCTGGCCCTGAGCGCGGATCCTCGGCGAAGCACACGAGGTCCGCCGGCGCGCCGTCGGCCAGGACGGGCCGGCCCAGCCACCCGCGCGCGTCCCAGCAGGCTGCCCCCACCGCATCGGTGGGCGTCATCCCGATCGCCTTGAGTGCCTCAACCTCTCTGGCGATCAGGCCATGCGGGAGGTTCCCGCCGGCGTCGCTGCCGGCATAGATGGGAACACCGGCCTCCCGTGCTGCGCCGATGCGCTGACGATGTCGTGCGTAGAGGTCGCGCATATGGGCGGCATACATCGGGAATCGTGTTGCGGCAGCGGCGAATGCCGGGAAGTTCTCGATGTTGATCAGGGTGGGCACCAGTGCGGTGCCGCGGTCGGCCATCAACGCGACCGTGTCCTCGGTCAGACCGGTGCCGTGCTCGATACAGTCGATGCCCGCCCTGATCAGGCCCGGCAGGGCGTCCTCGCCGAACACGTGGGCGGTCACCCGGGCACCCTCGGCATGCGCGGCGTCGACCGCCGCAGCCAGGACATCCTCGGACCACAGTGGTGCCAGGTCACCCACCGACCGGTCGATCCAGTCTCCGATCAGTTTCACCCAGCCGTCACCACGGCGGGCCTGTTCGGCCACCGCGGCGGGTAGCTGGGTTTCGTCCTCCAACTCGACGGCATAGCCCGGCAGGTATCGCTTGGGTCGGGCGAGATGGGTTCCCGCCCTGATGATTTGGGGAAGATCGTGATGGGTGTCGAGACTGCGGGTGTCGGTCGGGGATCCGCAGTCCCTCAGCAGCAACGCCCCGGCATCACGGTCGGCTTCGGCCTGGACGATCGCCTCGTCGAGCCCGACCGCGCCGTGCGGGCCGAGGCCGACATGGCAGTGCGCATCGACCAGTCCCGGGATGATCCAGCCCCCGTCCCAGATCGTCCGGGCATCCTTGACCGGCTCCGCGCGGAGGATGCCCTCGGCGATCCACCACTGCACGGGTTGGCCGTCAGGCAGCCCGCGACCCCGAACGTGTAATGGAGCGTTTATCGCTGACCCGGGAACTTGAGCTTCGACAGGTCGAAGCCGGCCAGACCGGGGGGCAGCTCGTTGAGACCCTCGGGCATCTGGGACAGATCCGGAAAGCCCCCCGGCAGATCAGCCATACCGGATCCCATCAACGGGTTGCGCGTCTTCGCCGGCGTCGGACCCCGCCCCTTGCCTTTGCCCTTCTTCTTGTTGTTCTTGGCACTGCGCTTGGTCGACCGCCGGCCGAAGCCCATTCCCATGGCGCCGGCCATCTGCGACATCATCTTTCGAGCCTCGAAGAACCGGTCGACGAGCTGATTGACCTCCGACACGCTCACCCCGGAACCGTTGGCGATCCGCAGTCGCCGCGAGGCGTTGATGATCTTCGGGTCGGCACGCTCCTCGGGGGTCATGCCACGGATGATGGCCTGCAACCGGTCGAGGTGGCTGTCGTCGACGGCTGCCAGGGCGTCCTTCATGCCGGCCGCGCCGGGAAGCATGCCCAGCAGGTTTCCGATCGGACCCATCTTGCGGATCATCAGCATTTGCTCGAGGAAGTCCTCCAGCGTCAGCTCACCCGAGCCGATCTTGGCGGCGGCCTCCTCCGCCTTCTGGGCGTCGAAGACCTGTTCGGCCTGCTCGATGAGCGAGAGAACGTCCCCCATGCCCAGAATCCGGCTGGCCATCCGGTCAGGATGGAAGACGTCGAAGTCCTCCAACTTCTCGCCGGTGGATGCGAACAGGATCGGCACGCCGGTGATCTCCCGCACCGACAGCGCGGCGCCGCCGCGTGCGTCGCCGTCCAGTTTGGTCAACACGACACCGGTGAAGCCGACGCCCTGACCGAACGCCTCGGCGGTGGCCACAGCATCCTGACCGATCATCGCGTCCAGGACGAACAGGGTCTCGTCGGGTTGTACGGCGTCGCGGATGGCCGCCGCCTGGGCCATCAGCACGTCGTCGATGCCGAGGCGGCCGGCGGTGTCGATAATGACCACGTCGAAGAGCTTGGACCGGGCTTCGGCCAGGCCCGCGGCGGCGACGGAGACCGGATCCCCAGGCCCGCCGCCCGCAGATTCCGCGGCGTCGGCAGAGGTCCCCGGATGGGGCGCGAAGACGCTCACGCCAGCCCGTTCGCCGACGATCTTGAGTTGGCTCACCGCTCCGGGACGCTGCAGGTCGCAGGCCACCAGCAGCGGGGTGTGGCCCTGGCCGCGCAGCCAGTTCGCCAGCTTGCCCGCCAGGGTGGTCTTGCCGGCGCCCTGCAGGCCAGCCAGCATGATCACCGTCGGCGGGGTCTTGGCGAAGACCAGTTGGCGGGTCTCGCCGCCAAGGATGCCGATGAGCTCCTCGTTGACGATCTTGACGACCTGCTGGGCGGGGTTGAGCGCACCGGAAACCTCGGCTCCGCGGGCGCGTTCCTTGATCCGCCCGATGAACTCGCGCACCACCGCCAGCGACACATCGGCTTCCAGGAGCGCCAGCCTGATCTCCCTGGCGGTGGCGTCGATATCGGCGTCGGTCAGCCGGCCTTTGCCACGCAATCCGGAGAGCGCACTGGTCAACCGGTCAGAGAGGGATTCAAACACCTCGCCAGCCTACCCAGCAGGGCTCGGCCGTCCGGGCGAACCCACTCAGCCCGCCTCCGCTGCCGGCTTTGACGGCGGTGCGGGCAGCGCGGCGTAAAGCTCGCGCTCAAGGGTGTCCCTCGCCGCCACCGAGGTTGGCGCCGAGATGGCGAACACGTCGATCACGGTGGAACCGAACGTGGTGATTCTGGCCCAGTCGATGTCCACACCGGAACGCTCGAACACCGACGTGAGCACAGCCAACAGCCCGGCGCGATCGGTGGCGCGAACCTCCACCAGTTGTCGACCGGACCGGTCGGGGTCATGCCATAGCACTCGCGGTGGCGCCGGGGTGGCCGCCGGCACCGCCGTTTTGGAATCCCCGGCCCGTTCGGTGCCGTACTGCGCGGCCTCCCGGTCGCGCTTCTGAAGTGTCGCGACGACGTCGGACTCCCCACCCATGGCGACGATGAACTGCTGCCGAAGCAACTCGGCCGCCGGCGGAGAGCCGAAGTGCGGCGAAACCACGAAGGTGTTGATGGCCGACCCTCGGCCGTCCTGAACGGCGCTGTTCACCGACGCAGAGTGCACGCTGAGCGCGTTGAGCGCCAACACCCCCGCCGCCTTGGACAACAGACCGCGGCGATCGGGGGCGATCATGGTGACCGCGTAGGTGTGCGGTGACACACCCGGGGCGATCGCGACATGGACGGCACCGTCGCGGGCCAGCGCAAGGTGTTCGGCGGGAATCGGTTCAGGCTGCGGTTCGGGTTCACCGGCCATCATGGCGCGGCAACGTCGAACCAGATCGCCGATCAGGGCTGCCTTCCAGTCCCCCCAAACACCGGGCCCCGTGGCAAGCGAATCAGCTTCGGCGAGGACCTGGAGCACTTCCAGCAGCACCGAGTCGCCGCCCACCGCCTCCACGACGGCACTGATGGTGGCCGGATCCTTGAGATCTCGACGGGTAGCGACGGTGGGAAGCAGCAGATGATGGCGCACGATCGCCGACAGCATCCTGACGTCGGAGGGCCACAACCCCATCCGCTCCCCTACCCGGGTGGCCAGTTCGGCGCCGACGACGCTGTGGTCGCCGGCCCGACCCTTACCGAGGTCATGCAGCAAAGCGCCCAGAATCAGCAGATCCGGCCGGGAGACCCGGGTGGTGAAGGCGCTTGCGCGGGAGACTGTTTCGACCAGATGCCGGTCGACGGTCCAGGTGTGCACCGGGTCCCGCGGCGGAAGGTCGCGGACCACGCCCCACTCCGGGAAGATCCGGCCCCACAATCCGGTGCGGTCCAAAGCCTCGATGGTGGTGACCGTGGTCGGGCCGGCGGTGAGCAGGACCAGCAGGTCTTCGAGAGTGTCGCGCGGCCAGGGCTGGCGTAGTTCGGGTGCGCTGTCGGCCAGCCGGCCCAGCGTTGATGCCGAAATCGGAATGCCGGTGGTTGCTGACGCGGCCGCGACCCGCAGGGTCAGACCGGGGTCACGTTGCGGTCTGGCATCGCGGGCCAGCACCACCTCGCCCGCGTACTCGACGACACCTTCGTCGAGTGGGCGTCGCACCGGACGGCGCAAGGCGGACAGGCCGCGGCGCGGCAGCGCGTTGGCAGCGGTTCGCACGCCCGCGTCGACGTAGTAGCTGACCGTGCGGGCGGCGTCGGACAACACGCGAGCAAGGTCAAACCGGTCACCGATCCGCAAGGCCGCACCGATCTCGTCGGCGTACTGGGCCAGCAGTTGATCGCGCCCGCGCTTGGAGACTCGATGCAATTCGGTGCGGACGTTGAGCAGAACCAGATGGGCTGCGCCCAGCGATCCGGCCGGCGAGTCCGGCGCCAGGCTGGGATACACGTCGGCCAGTTGGGCTATCGCCAGGGCATTGAGCAACTGAAGGTCGCGAAGTCCGCCCATGCCGGACTTGAGGTCCGGTTCGGCGCGGTGCGCGATCTCACCGCTGCGCTGCCAGCGTGCCTTGGTCTGCTCGACCAGATCATCGAACCGGGAAACGATTCCGGCCCGCCACTGCCGCCGGGCTCCACCGATCAACTGAACCGACAGATCCTCGTCGCCGGCGATATGACGGGCTTCCAGCATCGCCAGACCGGCCGAGATGTCGGTACCGGCGACCTGCAAGGCCTCCGAAACGGTCCGGACACTGTGATCAAGCCGGATGTTGGCGTCCCACAGCGGGTACCAGAGCAACTCGGCGACCTGTGTGACCGTCTCGGCCGGCATGCCGTCATGCAGCAGCATGAGGTCCATATCGGAGTAGGGCACCATCTCCCGGCGGCCCAGCCCACCGGTGGCGACGATGGCGAAACCGCTGCCGGAAGTGATGCCCAGTTCGGCCGCCTTGGTGGTCAGCCAGAGTTCATGCAGATCCAGTAAGGCCTCACGCAACGCCACGGCGTCGAGGCGACGCTGACCGCTGTCGAGCAACTGCCGGCTCGCCGCCGCCAAGTCCTTGGCCGGATGCAGCGACTCCACCGCCGGGGGCTTCCACCTCCCGGCGGAACCCGCCGGGAGGTGGAAGTCGGCCGAACCGTTCTTCTGCTTGGTCATGGCCTGGCCCGCACGCCTAGAGCGCGTCGGTTCCCCGCTCGCCGGTACGCACCCGGACGATGGTTTCCACCGGACTCACCCAGACCTTGCCGTCGCCGATCTTGCCGGTGCGCGCGGCGGCCACGATGACGTCGACCACCTTGTCCACGACGGTGTCGTCGACGACGACCTCGACACGAACCTTGGGCACGAAGTCCACGGCGTACTCGGCGCCGCGATAGAGCTCGGTGTGGCCCTTCTGACGCCCGTACCCCTGAACCTCGCTGACCGTCATGCCCAGGACGCCAAGCTCTTCCAGGCCGGTCTTGACGTCTTCCAGGGTGAACGGCTTGACGATCGCAGTGATCAGCTTCATATTCCCTATACCTCCGCGCCTTGACGTGAGAAAACCGAGCTACCGCCACCGCCGCCGCCGGCAACGGCGAAGTCGTACGCGGTCTCCGCATGTTCGGACTCGTCGATACCCGAAGCCTCGGCTTCGCGGTCGAGTCGTAGTCCGATGGTGAACTTCACAACCAAGGCCAAGATAGCCGTGACGACTGCCGAGTAGCCCAGAACGGCGAAGGCACCCGCCGCCTGCCGCCACAGCTGATCGAAGCCACCGCCGTAGAACAGGCCGTTGACCGCGGCCGGAGCTTCCTCGGTCGCAACCAATCCGACCATCAGAGTGCCGACCAGACCGCCGACCAGGTGCACGCCGACCACGTCGAGTGAGTCGTCGAAGCCGAATCTGAACTTCAATCCGACAGCCAGCGCACACAGGATGCCGGCCACCGCACCGATCGCCAACGCCCCGAGCACGTTCACCGACGAGCAGGCCGGTGTGATGGCCACCAGGCCCGCGACGATGCCCGAAGCGGCGCCCAGCGAGGTTCCGTGACCGTCGCGGATCCGCTCGGTCAGCAGCCAGCACAACATCGCCGCAGCCGTGGCGACCGTCGTGGTCACGAACGTGGTCCCGGCGATTCCGCCGGCGCCGATCGCTGAACCTGCGTTGAATCCGTACCAGCCGAACCACAGCAGACCGGCACCAAGCATCACGAACGGCAGATTGTGCGGACGCATCGGCGTGCCGGGCCACCCGGAACGCTTGCCCAGGATGAGCGCCAGCACCAGCGCCGCGATACCGGCATTGATGTGCACCGCCGTTCCGCCGGCGAAGTCGATGGCCTTGAGTTGATTGGCGATCCAGCCACCGGTCTCAGCCGTCACCCCGTCGAAGGCGAACACCCAGTGCGCCACCGGAAAATAGACGAACGTCGCCCACAGCGCCGCGAACAACAGCCAACCACCGAACTTGAGTCGGTCGGCAACCGCACCGGAGATCAGCGCGACGGTGATGATGGCGAACATCAACTGGAACGCCACGAACACCGTCATCGGGATTGTTCCGGCCAGTGGGATGTTCACCGCCTCGACCGCCTCGATACCCGCCACCGGATCGGCGATCACCTCGACGACGGCGTTACCGCCGATCAGGCCCTTGAGTCCGAAGTACTGTCCGGGATCCCCGAACAGCCCGGACTTGTCGTTGCCGAAAGCGATCGAATACCCGTAGAGCACCCAGAGCACCGTCACCACGCCCATGGCACTGATGCTCATCATGATCATGTTCAGCACGCCTCGGGCGCGCACCATGCCGCCGTAAAAGAACGCCAGTCCTGGTGTCATCAACAGCACGAGCGCGGCGCTGGCGAGCATCCACGCGGTGTCACCAGTGTCCGGCACTCCCATAACCGGGAATAGGTCCACTCGCATTTCCTCCTTTGGATCGCCATAGGTCGGCGACTTGGGGAGAACCTTGCGCAGCCCGTGTTTCGGGCGCCGCTCTGCGGTGTTTCACCCAGGTGAACGAAACCGCGACGTGGGTTTCCGGGTCGTTAAATGGCGGGATTAACCGCCCCGTCAGCCCAACAGGGCGTCGACGAAGGCCTCCGGCTCGAAGGGGGCCAGATCGTCAGGTCCTTCGCCCAGCCCCACCAGCTTCACCGGGACGCCCAGTTCCTGCTGCACACGGAAGACGATGCCGCCCTTGGCCGTCCCATCCAGTTTGGTCAGCACCACCCCGGTGATATCGACGACGTCGGCGAAGACTCGCGCCTGGGTCAGGCCGTTCTGTCCGATGGTGGCGTCCAGTACCAGCAGCACCTCGTCGACGGCAGCGGCCCGCTTCTCCATCACCCTCTTGACCTTGCCCAATTCGTCCATCAGGCCGGTCTTGGTGTGCAGCCGGCCCGCGGTGTCGATGACCACCACGTCGGCGCCGGACTCGATGCCCTTGTCCACCGCATCGAAAGCCACCGAGGCCGGGTCGGCCCCCTCGGGCCCTCTGACCACGTCGGCACCGACGCGCGACGCCCAGGCCTGCAACTGGTCGGCCGCCGCGGCTCGAAAGGTGTCGGCGGCCCCCAGAACGACGCGACGCCCGTCGGCCACCAGAACCCGGGCGAGCTTGCCCACCGTGGTGGTCTTGCCGGTGCCGTTGACACCGACCACCAGCAGCACCGACGGCTTGTCGTCGTGCGGCAGCGCCCGGATGGACCTGTCCAAGCGGGGATTGAGTTCCTCGACGAGGACATCTCGCAGCACCGCGCGGGCCTGGGCTTCGGTGCGGACGTTGCCGGCCGCCATCGCGGCTCGCAGGTGCTGCACCACCGATGCAGTGGTGGTCGGCCCGAGGTCGGCGATCAGCAGGGTGTCCTCGACCTCTTCCCAGGAGTCCTCGTCGAGGTCGCCGCCGCCGAGCAGGCCGAGCATGCTGCGGCCGAAGGCGTTCTGGGATTTGGCGAGCCTGCCGCGCAGCCGTTCCAGTCGGCCCGCCGGAGGCGCAATCGCGCCGACATCGGGCGCCGGGGCGGCGATGTCGGACACATCGGGTGCGGTCGGCGGCGCCACAGCGGGCGCCGCGCTCTCGGCGATGATGTCCTCAGCCGTCGGATCGCTGGGCAGCAGCACACCGGCGTCACGCTCCATGGTCTGTTCGACCACCGGCGGCTCGGGCAGATGGACCTGGGCGATCGGCTTTTTCAGCGAGTCCCGGGGAATGGCGGCGTCATCGCCGACGCCAGGCAGTCCGGTGGTGTCGAGTTGGGGCGGCTGAGCTGTCCGGGATGACGGGGGCCGGTCGACCGTCGCCGGTGCCGACGCCCGGCCCGATGACGATTCCGTGAACGAGATACCAGTCTTGGCGGTGTAGCCACCCGATCGGTCGACCGGTGTGGGAGCCTCGATCGAGGTCGATTCGGGCGTCGAACGCAGGCTAACCTGGCGGCGCCGGTAAAGCACCGAGCCGGTGACCAGTGCGATGATGACGAGGATGGCGATGACCGCGAGGGCGATCCAGAGACCCTGTGACACCGTGCCATTGTTCCAGGGTTTCCCGTCGAGCCGCCGCCCGGCTGGCAAAGCCGTCTCGGACCGACGCCGATGAATGACGGATTGGCGGCCCGCAAGCTTCGGCATATCGACGCCTGCCTGACCGGTCCGGTGGAGTTCGTCGGGGTGACGACCGGCTTGGAATGGTTCGACCTGCCCTACAACGCGCTCACCCAGACCAGCCTGACGTCCGTCGACCTCGCCACCGACTTCCTCGGGGTTCCGCTGAAGGCTCCGGTTCTGATCGGAGCCATGACCGGCGGGGCAGAATTGGCCCGCACCATCAACCGCAACCTGGCAGACGCGGCGCAGAAGCTCGGCATCGGGATGATGCTGGGTTCGCAGCGGATCATGCTCGATGACGACGCGGCGGGGAATGCTGCCGCAGCCAGTTTCGAAGTTCGCGACCTGGCACCCGACACACTACTGATCGGCAACATCGGCCTGGCTCAGGTGACCGAAACGCTGGCCCCCGGCCTCACCAGCGCCTTGGCGAGGGTCGGCGCGAATGCGGTTGCCGTTCATATCAATCCGCTTCAGGAGGCGATGCAGGAGAACGGCGATACCGATTTCACCGGCTCCCTGGACCGGCTGGCCCGACTGGCTGAGGAACTGGACTACCCGGTTCTGGTTAAGGAGGTCGGCCATGGGATCGGCGAGGCGGCCGCGGAGCGGTTGCGTGGCATGCGTATCGCGGCGGTCGACGTCGCCGGGGCCGGCGGCACCTCGTGGGCGCGGGTAGAGCAGGTGGTGCGCTACGGCGAGGTGCGCCACCCGGCGGTGGCAGACTGGGGAATCCCGACCGCGCAGGCCCTGATCGAGGTACGCCGAACCCTGCCCAAGATGCCACTGGTCGCGTCCGGCGGAATCCGCTCCGGGATGGACGCGGCCAAGGCCCTCGCCCTCGGTGCTGACGTCGTGGCGATGGCGCGACCACTGCTGGCGCCGGCTCTCGAGTCGTCCTCGGCGGTGGTCGACACCCTGGGTGCATTCATCGAGGAACTGCGGGTCTGCCTGCACTGCTGCGGTGCCGGCGATCTGGCTGAGCTACGCCGGATCGGCGTCAAGGGGTCATTGCGAAACAGCTAGGACGCGCTGCTGGGGACCAGGTTCTCCCCGCGCATCCGCTGGGAGATCACCTGTGTGATGCCGTCGCCCTGCATGCTGACGCCGTAGAGGGCATCGGCGATCTCCATGGTCGGCTTCTGGTGGGTGATGACGATCAGCTGCGACTGGGAGCGCAATTGTTCGAACAGGCCGATCAAGCGGCGCAGGTTGACGTCGTCGAGGGCGGCCTCGACCTCGTCCATCACGTAGAACGGTGACGGCCGGGCCCGGAAGATCGCGACCAGCATGGCCACCGCGGTCAGCGACTTCTCGCCACCGGAGAGCAAGGACAGCCGCTTGACCTTCTTGCCGGGCGGGCGGGCCTCAACCTCCACCCCGGTGGTCAGCATGTCGCTGGGGTCGGTCAGGAGCAGCCGCCCCTCCCCGCCCGGGAAGAGCGCGGCGAAGACCTGGGAAAACTCCCGTTCCACGTCGGCATAGGCCTCGGTGAACACCTGCAGGATGCGGGCGTCCACGTCGGAGATGACGTCGAGGAGGTCTTTGCGGGCCGCCTTGACGTCCTCGAGTTGGGTGGACAGGAAGTTGTAGCGCTCCTCCAATGCGGCGAACTCCTCGAGCGCCAACGGGTTGACCCGTCCGAGTTCATTGAGTTCGCGTTCGGCGCGTTTGGCGCGGCGCTCCTGGGTGGTCCGGTCGAACGGCATGGGTGCCGGCGCGGTGACCTGCTCGCCGCGTTCGCGGGCCTGCTCGTATTCGGCCACCTCAAGCTCCGACGGCGGCAACTCCACCTGCGGACCGTATTCGGCGATGAGATCGTCACCGGCCATTCCGAACTGCTCCAGAACGGTCTGCTCCAGTTGTTCGATGCGCAGGGCCGCCTGCGCCTTGGCCACCTCGTCGCGGTGCAGCGAATCGGTGAGCGCAGCGATCCGTGTATTGAGCGCGGCAACCTCCTCGCGGACGGCAACCATGGCGGTGGCCCGCTGCTGGCGTTCGGCGGCGAGGCGATCGCGGGATCGGGACGCCGCAGCGACCACACCGCTGAGGTGAACGGCGATCCGACGGCCGCTCTCGGCGACCGCGGCGGCCACCTCAGCGGCATGCCGGCGGGCAGCCCGAGCCTGCTGTGCGCGCACCCGTGCCTCGCGTTCAGCCACGGCCGCGCGTCGCAGTGAATCCGCCCGTCCTCGAACGGCATTCGCGCGCTCCTCGGCGGTACGCACGGCGAGTCGAGCCTCGACCTCGGCACTGCGGGCGGCCTCGGCGGAAGCCTGAATCTGCTGACGCTCCCCCGGCGAGTTTTCGACGACCGTCTGAGTCTCCTGCGCACCCTGCAGTCGAACTTCAAGGGCGCCGAGTTCTTCGATGGCTTGTTCGCGACCGGCCTCGAGTTCATTGCGCTGTGCCGTGAGCCGCTGGAACTCCTGCTCAGCGGTGCGGGCTTCCTGGCCGAGCCGTCCCAGCTGTTCGTAAATCGCCGAGATGGCGGCGTCGGATTCGTTGAGGGCCGCCAGTGCCTGCTCGGCCGCGTCCTGCCGGTTGGCCTGCTCGGTCAGCGCGCCGGCCAGAGCAGCGCCGAGTTCAGCCACTCGAGTTTCGGCCGAAACCAGTTCCGTGCGGGCCTGTTCGATGGCCCCGGCGATCTCCAGCGTGCTGGGCTTGCGATCCGAGCCGCCGTCCACCCAACCGGCCCCCACCAGGTCACCGTCGCGGGTGACCGCCCGCAGCGATGGGCGCGCGGACACCAGATCCAGTGCCGCGGCGAGATCGTCGACCACAACGACGTCGGAGAGCATCGCCGTCAGTGCGCCCTGCAGCCGGTCGGGCGCCTCGACCAGGTCGATTGCCCAATGGGTGCCGGCAGGAAGCGGCGCGGCGTCGCGGCGGGGCGGTTCCGGCCAGTCCGCAAGCACGATGGCCGCGCGGCCGCCGTCGGCATCTTTGAGGGCCTGTACCGCGGAGCGGGCCGAGCTGAAGTCATCGGCGGCAACCGCGTCGGCAGCCGCGCCGAGCACCGCCGCCAACGGTGTTTCGTAGCCGTGATGCACCCGGACCAGCTTTGGGACTGTACCGAGAAGCCCTGAGCCGCTTCGGTTTTCCACCAACCACGCAGCGCCATCTTTACGCTCCAGGCCAACGGCCAGAGCGTCGATGCGGGCCTGCAGCGAAGCCACCTCGCGTTCGGCGGCACGTTCGGCGGTGTGCAGTTCGGCGACCCGTTCGTCGGCCAGACGCAGCGCAGCGACGGTCCGGTCGTGGTGTTCGTCGAGTCCGACCTCGCCCTGGTCGAGTTCACCGATCCTGCTCTGCACCGTCTCGAACTCGGCCCTGGACTGCTCGGTGCGGGCGGCGGACTCCTCGATGGCCGCCGAAAGTCGGGCCACCCCTTCGTCGATGGACTCGACCCGGGCGCGGCCGGTTTCAACCTGGCCCGCCAGCCTCGCCAAGCCCTCCCGCCGGTCGGCTTCGGCCTGAACCGCGGCCAGATGAGCGCGCTCGGCTTCGGTTGCGGCCCGCTCCTTCTCAGCGAGTTCGGCGCGTGCCGACTCCAGGCGGACCCGTGCCGCCTCCAACTCGGACAGCAGTGCGCGCTCCTGCTCGGCGACCTGATCGGCCTGGGCATCGAGGTCGTCGGGATCGGGTCCGGCGCTGGCGGTCTGCTCGGTGTCGAGGTACTGCGCGCGCTCACTGGCGATGCGGCACGTCGCGCTGACCCGCTCGGATAGCGCCGAGAGCCGGAACCAGGTCTGCTGGGCGGCGTCGGTGCGCTCCGAAAGCGATGCCACCGCGGCCTCGTGCGCCGCCAACTGTTCGGCGGCCTGGGCCAACCGGGTTGCGGCCTCGTCGTGCTCGCGGCGCAGAGTCGTCTCGATATCGTCGGCACCGGCGAAGTCGGCGCGGCGGGCCACCAGATCGTCGGCGGCCAGCCGCAGTCGGGCGTCGCGCAGGTCGGCCTGAATGGTCTGGGCCCGACGGGCCACCTCGGCCTGTCGGCCCAGCGGCTTGAGTTGCCGTCGCAGTTCAGTGGTGAGGTCGGTCAGCCGGGCCAGGTTGGCCGAGGTCGCGTCAAGCTTGCGCAGCGCCTTTTCCTTGCGCTTACGGTGCTTGAGCACCCCGGCCGCTTCCTCGATGAAGGCCCGCCGGTCCTCCGGCCGGGACTCCAGGATCTGGGACAGCCGGCCCTGTCCGACGATGACGTGCATCTCGCGGCCGATACCGGAGTCGCTCAGCAGTTCCTGGATGTCGAGGAGCCGGCAGCTGTTGCCGTTGATCTCGTACTCCCCGGCCCCGTCGCGGAACATCCGGCGGGTGATCGATACCTCGGAGTACTCGATCGGCAAGGCATTGTCGGAGTTGTCGATGGTCAACGTCACCTCGGCGCGCCCCAGCGGGGCCCGCGATGAGGTGCCGGCGAAGATGACGTCCTCCATCTTGCCGCCGCGCAGAGTCTTGGCGCCTTGCTCACCCATCACCCAGGTCAGGGCATCGACGACGTTGGATTTGCCGGAGCCGTTGGGGCCGACGACACAGGTGATGCCCGGCTCGAACCGCAGAGTCGTCGACGAGGCGAAGGACTTGAAGCCCTTCAGCGTCAGACTCTTGAGGTACACGTCGGGTCAGCGTACCGGCGGGCCGGTCAGCTGCGGGTGTCGGCCGCCGAGCGTGGGTTGTACTCCCGCACGGTCGCACGCGAGGCGATCCAGGTCCAGCCCGGTTCGCGCCGCGGGGCTTCTCCGGCCACGACTGTCAGCCCCGCGGCGGCGGCATCGGCGAAATCGTCGTCGACGTGCACGATGTTGGTGAACCCGTGGTGCTGCAGCAGGGAGGCCACAGCGGCAGCCCGGTAACCCGAGCCGCAGTAGACGTAGACCGGCTTGTCCCGGGGGATCTCGGCCAGGCGGTCGGCGATTTCGTAGAACGGGATGAAGACGGCCCTCTCGACGTGTCCGGCCTCCCACTCCAGGACCTGCCTGGTGTCGATCACGAAGGCGTCCTTGTCGGCGGCCAACGCCGCCGCCAGTCCGTGGAAGTCGACCTGTTCCAGGCGCTGCGCCCCGGCGGGGTCGTCCAACCAGGAGTCCACGCCGCCGGAGGCCTGGCCGACGGCGTTGTCGATTCCGACTCGCACCAGTTCCCGGTGGGCGGCATGGACCTGCTCGGGGGTGGATCCCAGCAGGGTCACCGGGGTGCCCCAGGGCATCATCCAGGCCAGATAGTTGATGAAGGCGCCGTCGAGGTCGAAGTTCAGCGCGCCGGGGACGTGCCCGACTGCGAAGACCTTGCGTGAGCGCAGGTCGACAACCCACTCGCCGCGGTTGATGCGCTCGCGCAGCACCCCCGGGTCGGCCTGCTCGGGCATCGACAGGTCGACGTCGTGCGGGCCCGCGGCGTTGGCCGGCCCCATGTGCGCGTAGTAGGCCGGGAAGACGTCGAGTCCAGCCAGCAGGTTGGTGACGAACTCCTCCTCGGCCTCGGTCAGAGCGGGGTTGATCCTCTTCTCGTTGCCGATGGTCGAGGACAGACCCTGGGCCTGGGTCGCCGCGCAGAACGAACCGAAGCCGTGGGTCGGGTAGATCGGGGTCTCGTCGTCCAGGGTCTCGGCCAGGCGACGGACCGAATGCCACTGGTCGTGGGCCTGCTTGACGGCCAGGTCGGGGGCGACGAGATCGGGGCGGCCGACACTGCCGTACAGCAGGGAACCGCCGGTGAACACCGCACCGAGGTGATCGCCCTTGCGCACCGCGAAAGAAATGTGGTGCGGCGTGTGCCCGGGGGTGTGGATCACGTCGACGGTCATGTCGCCGACGGTGAAGGAGTCGCCGTCGCGCACGGCCGTCGCCTGGTAGGACAGCTCCACGTCGCCGGGCACGATGTAGGCGGCGCCGTGCCGGCGGGCCAGTTCCAAGCCGCCGGTGACGTAGTCGTTGTGGATGTGAGTCTCGGCGACATGGGTCAACGTGAGGCCGTGCTCAGCCAGGAGGCGCTCAATGCGATCGTAGTCCCGCTGCGGATCGACGACGAGGGCCGCCGAACCGTCATGGGCGATATAGCTGCGGTCTCCCAGACCGCTGGAATCCAGCGGGATGACGTGGGGCGCTGCGGTGTCCTGCATGGTTTCCTCCC
>CAZADG010000002.1:0-55355 GCA_964483865.1 uncultured Mycobacterium sp.
TCTTCGCGCAAGCGCTCATCGCAACCCCATGCCGCGCGCCACCATCCCGCGGAGCACCTCATTGGTCCCACCCCGCAAGGTGAACATCGGCGCATGAACGCGGGCGACCTCGACCAGTGCGGCCACCTGGTCGCGGGCTGCGCCAGTGTCGGCGTAGGACAGCAGATCTGCCGCCAGGTCCACCGACTCCTGCTCGAAGCGGGTACCGAGGTCCTTCACCAGCGCCGCCTCATTGACCGGCGATTGTCCGGTGGCCAGATCGCGGGCGACTGAGACCGACAGTTGCCGAAGCGAAATCAGCCGGGCCATCAGGCCACCCACCGCGGCGGTCGCATGGCCGTCGAGGTTCGGCTGGGCCGCCAACAGTCGCAGCAATGCGGTCAGCAAGGGTGCGGTGCTGAGGATGCGCTCCGGTCCACTGCGCTCGAAGGACAATTCGGCGGTCACCTGTCGCCAGCCGTCGCCCTCCTTGCCAAGCAGGTTGGTGTCGTCGATGAAGACCTCGTTGAAGGTGACTTCGTTGAAGTGATGCTCACCGGTCATCAGCACGATCGGGCTGATATCGATACCGGGGGAGTCGGTGGGGACGATGAACTGGCTGAAGCCGGCGTGCCGACGTTGCGGGTCGAGCGGACTCGTTCTGACCAGCACGACGATCTGATGCGACAGATGCGCGCCACTGGTCCACACCTTGGTGCCCGACAGCACCCAGCCGCCGGCGGTGCGGTGGGCGCGCGCGGAAGCAGCGGCGAGATCGGAGCCAGCCTGTGGTTCGCTCATCCCAATCGCCGAGAAGTACCGTCCCGCAGCGATTCTCGGCAGTATCCGCTGTCTTTGCTCCTCGGTCCCGTAGGACAACAGGCCGGGACCCACCTGGCGATCGGCGATCCAGTGCGCGGCGACCGGCGCACCGCTGGCCAGAAGTTCCTCGGTCACCACGTAACGGTGTAGATGACCAAGCCCCTGTCCGCCGTACTGCGGGGGGATGGTGAGTCCAAGGAAGCCGGCATCGCCGAGGCGGGCGCTGAACTGCTCGTCCCACCTCGAAAGCCAGGCATCGACGTGCGGTTCCCAGCCGAACTCGACACGATCGGCAGCAAGGAACTCCCGTAGCGCGACGCGCAGCTTGGCCAATTCCGGTTCATTGGCGCAGGCGGCCGCGAAGTTGACGGTCACAGCGCCCTACCGGTAGCCGGTGACCCGGGCGATGACCGCCGGCTTGCCGTCGGCGCCGAACGCGGTCGCGTCGGCGATGGCCGAGGTTCGGCCGATCCGCAGCGCGGTCGCTTCATAGACGGATTGTGCACCCGCCTCGGCACTGGCTGAGAACGGTCGCAGGAAATTGACCCGTATCGAAGCGGTTCGAAACGGGTTTTCCTGCTCGTGGTTGAACGCCGCGGAGGCGACCAGTTCGAGACCGGCGCTACTGACGCCACCGTGGACAATCCCGATCAGGTTGTTGATCATCGGGTCCGGCTTCTGCCGCAGGCGGTAGGTGCTGCCCAGGGTGGGCAGCGGTTCGACTGCCATCAGTTCGGCGAGGCTGGTTGCAGCATTGCGCACCAACGGATCATCACCGCGAAGCAGTGGTGACTCCGGGCCACCGGGCAGTGGCATGGTCCGGACGGTTCCGCCGCCGATCACCGTGCCGCGGTGCGTCAGGGTGCAGACGGCCAGCAGAGTGGCTCCCGGCGGGCCGACTGGCCGGGCATCGGCGACGACCGGATCGTCCGGGCCCGCCACCACTCGTTCCACGGCGCCGGGGCTGATTTCGACGGTCAGTTCACTGGAGACGGTCCACAGGCCCGCGGGCCGGCGGTTGTAGTTGACCCGGCCGGCCACGTCGTCGACCAGCACGCCCAATGCGGCCAGGGACGGTGCTCCGGTGAACGGATTACGCATGCCCGCCAACGGCATGTGGGCCACCACGGTGAACTTGGTCATGTCCTGTTCACGAGTGGTGACGTCGAATCTCCGCAAGACGCTGAGTGGGGTCTCCGGGTCCAGGCCGTCGAAGCGCGGGAGCGATGTTGTCACGGAGTGGCCGCCGGGACACCGGGTTTGGATACGAGTTGCCTTGCGTTCAAGAGGAATTCGAGCTGTTGCGCAACGTCATTCAGGGGGTCCAGGCTGCGGGACGACCGGCACAGCACCACCGCACCCTCCATCGCGGCGATCGCGGTGTCGGCCAGGGCGGCAGCGTCGGCGCGCTCGAAGCCCTCCCGCAGATAGGCCCCTGTGGCGGCTTGCCGCCAACGGGCGAAGATCTCGCTTGCCAGCGAGGTCAACTGCTGCTCGTCAGAGCCCGAACCGATCGCCGCGGCCAGCACGGGGCAGCCGGCGGTGTAGTCGCTGTCGACCAGGGCTTGCCGCCACATGTCGGCGAACTGCTGCAGCAGCGCGGTTCCGCTGTCGCCGGCGGCGGCGTCGATTCTGGCGGCGATCTCGTCGCCGGCGAACTGCAACGCCTCACGCAGCATCTGTCCGCGGCCGCCGGGGAAGTGGTGGTAGACCGAACCCCGCGGGGCGCCGCTTCTGGCCAGCACGGCGTCGACGGTCACCGCGGCCGCGCCACGCTCGCGGAGGAGTTCCGCGGCACTGACCAGCATTGCGGACCGTGTGGAGCCCCGACTCGTCATGCGGCGCTGGACGGCCGTGCCCATAGTTCCAGAGGGCTGGGAGCGAGCCGCAGCAAATGGCGCCGCTTGCGGGTCCAGCGGCGGATCCGGAACCCGGCGATGTTCAGTTCGACGATCCACATCGAGTGCCTCCTCGGTGCGCGGCCGGATGGTCCGTAACTATGGTTATGACCATAGTTGGGCGAAGTCTCGGGCGCAAAGCCGAGGGGTTACAGCTTGGTGACGCTCCGCTTGTACGCTGCTCGCCGTATCAATTCGCCACCGGAAGGGCACATACATGCAGGTGATCGGGTCTGTCGAACAAGCCCAGACGCTGGTCGGCCAGGAACTGGGGGTCAGCGAGTGGATGACGGTCGACCAGCAGCGGGTCAACGATTTCGCCGATGTCACCGGTGACCACCAGTGGATTCACGTCGACGTCGAGCGTGCGCAGAAGGAGAGCCCGTATCGCACGCCTATTGCCCACGGATTCCTGACGCTGTCGCTGATCCCCGCGCTGAGCAAGGACAACTTCCGCTTGGAGAACGCCAAACTGGCGATCAACTACGGGCTGAACAAGGTCCGGTTTCTCTCCGCCGTCCCGGTGGGCAGCCGAATGCGGGTGCGCTCCGAACTCGTCGACGTCGTGGCCAAGCCGGAAAGCGGTGCCGCCGACATGACCGTGAAACACACCATCGAGGTCGACGGTGTGGACCGGCCCGCCGCCGTCGCGGAGATGATCGTCCGGGCCGTCTTCTAAGCCCGAGTTCTCAGGCCGGTGGTGTGTAGCCGAACGGCAACAGCACGCTCTTGAGTTCGACGTACTCCTCGATGCCCTCAGGCCCGTTCTCGCGGCCCACCCCGGAGTTTTTGTAACCGCCGAACGGTGCACCCGGGTCGAAGGCGTACATGTTGACCGCGTAGGTGCCGGTGCGGATCTTCGATGCGATTTCAATCGCCTTGTCGTAGTTGGTTGTCCAGACGCTGCCCGCCAGTCCGTACTGCGAGTCGTTGGCGATCCGGATCGCGTCCTGCTCGTCCTCGTAGGGGATCACCGACAGCACCGGCCCGAAGATTTCCTCCTGGGCAATGGTCATGGAGTTGTCGACGTCGGCGAACACCGTCGGCTCGACGAACCATCCGCTGTCCAAGCCCTGTGGGCGCCCGCCGCCGGTCACCAGTCGCGCGCCCTCCTCCTTGCCTTTCGCGATATAGCCCTCGACGCGTTCGCGCTGCTTGGCGCTGATCAACGGGCCGATCACCGCGCCCGGTGAGTCGGGTAGCCCGACCGGCATGGCCGACACCGCGGCGCCGACCTTCTCGACGATTTCCTCATAGCGGGAGCGCGGCGCCAGGATCCGGGTCTGGGCTACGCAGGCCTGCCCGGAGTTCATCAGCCCGGAGAACAACAGCATCGGCAGGGTGGCGTCAACGTCGGCGTCCTCAAGGATGATCGCCGCCGACTTTCCGCCCAGTTCGAGCGTGCACGGCTTGAGTTTCTCGGCCGCGAGCATGCCGACCGCACGGCCGACCATGGTGCTCCCGGTGAAGGTGAACTTGTCGATGAGCGGGTTCGCGGTCAATGCCTGCCCGGTCTCCGGTCCACCGGGCACCACCGACAGCACGCCCTCGGGGAGTCCGGCTTCGGCGAACACCTCGGCGAGCGCGTTGATGGTCAGCGGTGTCTCGGCGGCCGGCTTGAGCACCATCGTGCAGCCTGCGATCAGCGCCGGTCCGAGTTTGTTGCAGGCCAGGAAGAGGGGGACGTTCCAGGCCACCACCGCACCCACCACGCCGACCGCTTCGCGCAGCACCAGGGTCTGGCCGTAAATGCCGTCCCGGATGTCGCGCCAGGTGAACTTCTCCGCGGCCGCCGAGTAGTACTGCAGGCCGGACAGCGCCGCCCCGTACTGCATCATGTCGACGATCATCTGGGGTTGGCCGGTCTCCGCCTTGAGCAGGAACTTGAACTCGTCGGCCCGGTCCTCGATCAACTTCACGGCGTTGGCGAGCACCGCCTGGCGCTCCTGGGGGGTCATCCGCGGCCACGGGCCTTCGTCGAAGGCCTTGCGGGCGGCGGCGCAGGCGGCGTCGACATCGGCAGGCGCCGCCCACGGCACCTTGCCGACGTACTCGCCGGTAGCCGGTGAGTACACCTCGATGACCCGTTCGGTCGACGGTTCGACCCATTTGCCGCCGATGAACAGCTTGTCGAATTCGGTTTTGTAGGCCGTCTGTGTCATGTGGATCACATTACCGACGATTCGACGCGATTAGAACCTGTGTCAGGAGGGCCGCAGCACCAACACCAGATTGCTCACCAGAAACTCCCGCACACCAGGCACCGAGGTCAAACCCCACGCCCATCGCGGGTGGTAGCGGGGGAATGCGGCCACCAGCGCTCCGGTTGAACGGGCCCACCGAAGTCCGTCGCCCGCTGAGACGGCGAACAACGACGACCCGTAGTGATTCTTCGGCGGGCGGCCGTGGCGCCGGGTGTAGCGGGCCGCTGCCCGGGCGCCGCCGAGGTAATGCCACAGGCCGGTCTCGTGGCCGCCGAACGGCCCCAGCCACACGGTGTAGGACAGGATCACCAGGCCGCCCGGTCTGGTGACCCGGAGCATCTCCGCGCCGAGTCGCCATGGTTGGGCGACGTGTTCGGCGACGTTGGACGACAGGCAGACGTCGACGCTGCGGTCGGCGAACGGTAGTGCCAGCCCGGATGCCCGGACAAAGTTGCCCGGTCCGCCGCGACCGGATTGTCCGGCGGCATGCATCTCGCGCGGGTCGGGTTCGACGCCGATGTAGCTCCAGCCCGCGTCGCTGAAAGCCGAGGCGAAGTAGCCCGGGCCGCCACCCACGTCGAGAACAGTGCGCCTGCCGTGGTCGCCCTGCGAAGAGGCCCACAGATCGTTCACCATCGCTGCGGTGTCGTCGGCCAAAGCGCCGTAAAAGCGTGCCGGGTCGCTCTGCTCGTACCGGAACTCGGTCAGCAGTCGCACCGACCTGGCAAGTGTCGCCCGGTCGGCGAACTGGTCGGTGACGCGCATCAGAATGACCCTAGCCGCGCCCGAACGTTACGCTAAGCGCGATGTCTGCCCCGCCCCTTCGCTCCGTGTTGCTGCTGTGCTGGCGTGACACCGGCCACCCCCAGGGCGGCGGGAGTGAGACCTACCTTCAGCGCATTGGCGCGCTGCTGGCGGAGTCCGGTGTCGACGTCACATTGCGGACCGCCCGCTACGAGGGGGCCCCGAGGTCGGACATCGTCGACGGAGTGCGGATCAGCCGCGGCGGCGGGCGCTACACCGTGTACATTCGCGCCGGCCTGGCCATGGTGGCGGCGCGATTCGGTTTGGGTCCGCTTCGGCAGGTGCGGCCCGACGTGGTGATCGACAGCCAGAACGGACTGCCGTTCCTGGCGCGACTGGCGTTCGGCAGTCGGGTCGTGGTGCTTGTGCACCACTGCCACCGGGAACAGTGGCCGGTGGCCGGCCGCTTCCTCGGCCGGATCGGCTGGTTCGTCGAGTCCCGTCTTTCGCCCAGGCTGCACCGACGCAACCAGTACGTCACGGTGTCGCTGCCGTCGATGCGCGATCTGGCAGATCTCGGTATCAACGCCCGCCAGGTGGCCGTGGTGCGCAACGGGCTGGACCAGGCCCCGCCGGAGACCCTTGCCGGCGCCCGGTCGGCCACGCCGCGCGCGGTGGTGCTGTCCCGGCTCGTCCCGCACAAGCAGATCGAAGACGCCCTTGACGCCGTCGCCGCCCTGCGTGGCAGGCTGCCCGGCCTGCATCTCGACGTCGTCGGCGGCGGTTGGTGGCAGGACCGGTTACTGGAGCACGCCGAGCACCTTGGCATCGAGGATGCGGTCACGTTTCACGGCCATGTCGACGACTGCACCAAACACGCTGTGGTGCAACGGGCTTGGGTGCACGTCCTGCCGTCCCGCAAGGAGGGCTGGGGCCTCGCCGTGGTGGAGGCGGCCCAGCACGGGGTGCCCACCATCGGCTACCGGTCCTCCGGGGGACTGACCGACTCCATCGTCGACGGTGTGACCGGACTGCTTGTCGACGACCACAACGAACTGGTCGAGCGCCTCGAGGAACTGCTCAGCGACCAGGTCGTGCGGGAGGAGCTCGGCGCCAAGGCGGAGGCCCGAACCCGCGAGTTCTCTTGGTCGCAGAGCGCGACGGCGATGCGTACGGTGCTGGACTCGGTCCACGTCGGCGAACGCGTCAGCGGGTTGATCCAGCCGTGAGTGGAGCGGAGCGGAACGAACCACCGGCCACGAGTGGAGCGGAGCGGAACGAACCACCGGCCACGAGTGGAGCGGAGCGGAACGTTAGTCCCAACCCCATGCAGTACATCGCCTACTGCTACGGCAAGGTGCTTCCGCCGGAGATGGACGACTGGGTGCGCGAGGACCTCTCCGGTAAGGGCGCGCGGCTACGAACCCTGGTCCGAGTGAGCATTCCGGCGATCCTGGTCGTTTCGCCGTTGTGGCTGATCCCGGCGACCGTCGCCATGCATCTGGCCATGAGCGCGCTGCTGCTGCTGCCGTTCATCTACTTCGCCCACGCGCTGGACAAGGTGTGGCGGGCCCACCGGCTGCGCCAGCACGGACTGGATCCGGATCTCGTCGACGAGCGGGCCCGCCGCCGCGACGCGCAGATCCGCGAGGACTACCAGCGCCGCCACGGCCACCCTCAGGACTGAACGCGCCGCCGCATCGCGGCCACGGCCAGCCCGCCCGCGCCGGCCGCAAGCATCGCCGCCCACAGCAGGTGCGCGGCGATCACTGCACCGCGATGTCGGGCCGTCGTACTAGTCCCACCGATCCGGTAGAGGGCGATGTCGTCGTCGGCGTAGACCGGGGTGAGTTGCGCCAGCGTCCGCTCGGCTGAGCCCATAGTTCCCGGTGTCCCTCGCTCCATCAGTACCCAGCCGACCCCTTCCCGAGCGAGCGCCTCCTGGCCCGCCCCGGACTCCAGCAGCCTCTCCACCGACCGCGCGTGTTCCCCCTCGCCCTGGACGGTTCGGCCGGCCACCGGAAGGTCGCCGGTGGCCAGCACCTCGGCCCGAAGCCAGCGGGGAGAGGGGTCGAGCACCGGAGCCCTCCCGGCCCAGCCGAACTGACGCATGGTGCCGGCCGGTAGCACCGCCACATCGGCCGGATCTGCGTTGATCCGGTCGGCCGCTGCCTGCCAGCCCGGCGGGTAGCGGACCGGGCGCACCTGTCCGCCAACCCCCCACGCCAGATCCGGCAACGCGGCCAGCACCGCCACGCAACACAGCAGCGCTGCCATCCCCGGGCGTAGCCAACGCTGGAGCAACAGAACCGCACCCGCAGCGGCCAGTGCATAGCCGGGCATCGCCAAAGCCACCCACTTCTGCCCGTCCCGCAGCACTGCGAGTCCGGGCGCGGCGTCGATGGCGACCCGCAGCGCCGTCAGTCCCGGTCCGGTGGCCATCGCCGCGGGCAGGAGGACGCTGAAGGCGGCCAGGACCAGCAGAGGTTTACCGCTCCGTCGGCGCAACACTGCTGGAACTCCGGACGCGACCACCGCCAACAGGATCGCGGTGCCGACCAGGGCCCACCCGGTAGTCCGGCTCTGCGGTACGGCTTCGGCATTCCAGATGCCGCCGAGACCGGCCAGGCTGCCCAGTGTCCCCAGTAGTGGTTCGGCGCGCGGGGCGAACTCGGCCAGCCCGTCGGTCCTGGCGCTGCCGAGGCCACTCCCGAGCGCCGAAGCGGCAAGCCACGGAGCGGCGACGATGCCGGCGCTCAGGAGAATTCCTGCCGTACAACGCCATCGGGACGGGCCGTCACCCGGCGTCGCCACGCACACGAGGCCGACGACGGCAGCGAGCATGACGCCGGTCGGGGTCAGACCCGCCAGCGCGGTCCAGAACACCAGCCCGGCCCAGGCCGCTGTGTGTTCAAGACAGTGCGTGCGCAGCGCTATCACTGCTGAAGCAACCCAGGGCAGACAGCCGTAGGCCAGTAGCAGACTCCAGTGCCCCTGCAGAAGCCGTTCGGCGACGAAGGGATTCCACACCGCCACGGTGGCGGCCACCAACTGCCCGGGAGTGCCGGCCTCGGGCAGCAGTGCACCGGCCAGGCGGCCGGCGCCCCAGCCGGCCAGGAACAATCCGGTGATCAGCAGTGCCTTGACCACGATCCCGCCGTCGAGCATCGCGGACAGCGCGGCGACGGCGAAGTCTTGGGGAACTGCCCGCGGTGCGGCCTCGCCGAGGCCGATCGCCCCGTCCGACAGATATGAGCGCGGCGTGGACACCGCATCGCGGATCAGTATGTAGCCGGGTGCCAGCAGGGGAGCCGTCACCGCCAGTGCCAGGGCGGCGGATGACCAGCGGGTCGCGGTGGTCACCGCTGTGGAGGCGGGGGCTCCGATGAAGTGCTGGGGGGTCGGCGGGTGGGAATCTTTTCGGTGGGGGCCTGCGCCGCGGGCATCGGGCCCGTCTCATCCTTACCGAAAAGTCCGATGTCGATATCGTCCTCGTTGGCGTCCGGCAGTGCCGCTTCGACCCGGGTGCTGAACAGGCCGAGCAGCACACCGCCGAGCAGACTGACCAGACCGGCCGCGGCAAGGCTGATCGGCAGAATCCGTGACCACAACGCGACCCGGTCCCGCTCAGCGCGGGCGGCGGCCACCTGAGACTCGACGGTCTCTTCGGTGGAGGACACCTTGTAGTCGGCAAACTCGGCTTCCGGCTTGAGCGGGTCGCGCGCGTAGTAGTGGTTGGCGCGCTCCTCGGCCTTGACGATGGTGCCGGTCACCGGGTCCACCCAGAAGGTGCGTTGGGCTGCGTAATAGCGGGTCATCTTGATCGGCTCGTAGGGGTCGGCGCTCTCGATGCCCCACAGCTCAGCGCGGGCCGTCACCTCGCCGTCCTCGTTCCGGTCGTACAACGAGGCGTACTTGATGGGCTCGACGAGCTTGCCGTCCGCGTCGTAGCCGACGTTCTGGGTGAAGCGGTAGGTGGTCAGACCGTTGACGTCGTCCTCGCCGTCATAGTTGGCGTCGAACGCCTTCTGCGCTATCGGATCGAAATACGGATAGGACTTCTTCTCGGTATCGAATGGGAATCGGTAGGACAGTCCCTCGTGCGGCAGCGCCATGTTGGTCGGCGGCTTGTCGTCCTCGATGGTGCGCGGCTTCTGAACCGAACCGCCCGGACGATCCTCGTCGGACACCGCTTCGGCGGTGCTGCGGTTGAGCGTGACGGTGTCGACCATGGCCAGCAGCAGGCCGTTGTCCTTCTGCTTGTCGCTGCGGCGCACCGACGTGCCGACCTGGAAGGTCACCACCTGGGCGTTTGCCGGAGTCTCGACCGTCATTGCCTGCTGCGAAACCAGTGGGACGTTCTTGTCGACGACGAACTTCGCGCCGGGGCCCGCCGATAGCGAAGCCGGGTCCAGTGCGGTCCCGGTGCCGGTCGCGACAAGCGTCTGGTCGATGTTCAGCGGAATCTTGCGAATCTTGCCGGAGGTGTAAGTCGACAGCAGCAGCGCAGCGATCAGCAGCGCCGACCCGAGGCCGATGATGCCCAACGCCGCGAGACGCAACATGCTTGCGCGATTCACGCTGTCAGGCCTCCACTGTGCAGTCCGTACCGTCGATAACCGGTTTGACCCTAACAGCCGGAACTAAAGCCACCACCCGCTATCGCCGGGCTTGCGCGGAACGGCACACTTGTTTCTATGACAGTGGAGGCCGGGCAAGTGGGTGGGACCCGCGGTTTCCTGCCCGCCGTCGAGGGGATGCGCGCCTGCGCAGCCATGGGCGTTGTTCTCACCCACGTGGCATTTCAGACCGGAACCTCGGGAGGGGTGATCGGCCGGCTGCTGCACCGCTTCGATCTTGCCGTGGCGGTGTTCTTCGCGCTGTCCGGTTTTCTGCTCTGGCGCGGCCATGCCGCCGCTGCCCGCGGTCTGCGGCACCGCCCGCCCGCCGGGCACTACCTGCGATCCAGGCTGGTCCGGATCATGCCCGGGTACCTGGTGGCGGTGGTGGTCATCCTGCTGCTGCTGCCCGAAGCCAACCACGCCAGCCCGACCGTCTGGCTGGCCAACCTGACCCTGACACAGGTTTATGTGCCGCTGACGCTGACCGCGGGCTTGACCCAGATGTGGAGTCTCTCAGTGGAGGTGACTTTCTATCTGGCGCTTCCGATCCTTGCTTTCTTGGCTTATCGGTTGCCCGTGCGATGGCGGGTTCCGGCGATCGCGGCGGTGGCGCTGGCGAGCTTCGGCTGGGGTCTGCTGCCGATCCAGACCGCCGAGGGGGTCAACTTCCTGAACTGGCCGCCCGCCTACGCCTCGTGGTTCGCCGCCGGGATGCTGCTCGCCGAATGGACGGTGAGCCCCCTGGGCTGGCCGCACCGGCTGGCGCGGAATCCCTGGGTGATCTACGGGATTGCACTGGTGGCCTATTTGATTTCGGCCTCTCCGCTGGCCGGGCCGAAAGACCTGGTTCCCGCCACGCTGGGTCAGTTCGTGGTCCGTACCTCGATGGGAGCAGTGGTGGCCTGGGCGCTGCTGGCGCCACTGGTGCTGGACCGGCCTGAGGCCGAGCACCGGATACTGGGCAGTCCGGTGATGGTGACGCTGGGCCGGTGGTCGTACGGCTTGTTCATCTGGCATCTCGCCGCACTCGTCATGGTGTTCCCGATGGTGGGCACCTTCATCTTCAACGGCGATCTGATCGTTGTCTTCGTACTGACCACCGTTCTCGGCTTCGCTATGGCCGCGGTCAGCTACGCGCTTATCGAGTCGCCCTGTCGGAATGCCTTGCGGCGCTGGGAGTATCGACGGGCGCAGCGCAAGGGGGCCGATGGTCGGCCGGTTCCGGTGCCACCGCTGGACAGCTCGGTGACGGACGCTCCCGAGCCTGCCGTCGCGCAATGATCTAAGAATCTACCGTTGTGGTGCAGTGCTTTTCACTCGGGGCCGGCTCGTCCTGGTGCAGCAGTTCACGCACCGACGGCCGGGTGCCATAGGAACGCAGCATCGAACTGGCGGGGCGCGGGCGCACCTTCAGGGGCCACCAGAACCAGCGCCCGAGCAGCGCGGCGATCGACGGTGTCATGAAGGAGCGGACAATCAGGGTGTCGAAGATCAGGCCCACTCCGATGGTGGTGCCGATCTGGGCAAGCACCATCAGGTCCCCGACCACGAAACCGCACATGGTGAAGGCGAATACCAGGCCCGCGGCGGTCACCACCGAACCCGTGCCGGCCATCGTACGGATCAGGCCGGTGTTCAGCCCGGCACCGATCTCCTCCTTAAACCGTGAGATCACCAGCAGGTTGTAGTCCGATCCCACCGCCAACAGGATGATGATGGCCAGCGCAAGCACGATCCAGTACAGCTCGATGCCCAGCAGGTGCTGCCAGATCAGCACCGACAACCCGAACGAGGCGCCCAGCGACAGCACCACCGTGCCCACGATGACCAGGGCGGCCACCACGCTGCGGGTGACGAACATCATGATCAGCAGGATGAGGCTCACCGCCGCGATGACGACGATCATGAGGTCGTAGTTCGCCATGTCCCGGGCATCCATGAAACCCGACGCGGTGCCGGTGATGTAGATGCTCGACCCGGCCAGCGGGGTGCCCTTGAGGGCCTCCTCCGCGGATTGCCGGATCGGGCCGATGTGCGAAATGCCTTGGGTGGTCGCCGGATCGCCGTCGTGGGTGATGATCATCCGCGCGGCCTTGCCGTCCGGGGAAAGGAACAGCTTCATACCGCGCTTGAACTCGGAGTTGTCGAACACCTCCGGCGGCAGATAGAAGGTGCTGTCGTCCTTGGAGTCGTCGAAGGCCTGGCCCATCGCCTCGGAATTCTTCAAGGCCTCCGCCGATTGCGCGAACAGCCCGGACTGTGTGGCGTAATTGCTCTCGGCGAGCGCCTTGTTGCGCTCCTGGATGGCGATGTTCTCGGGAATCAGCGCCATCTGTTCCGGGATGAGCGCCAGCAGTTGGGGCTGCAGAGCGTTGAGCTTGTCGAGACTTGCGGTGACCTGGTCGAACTGTTCGGTCAGCGAGTCCACTCCGTCGAGGGCGTCGAACAGCGAGCGGAAGGACGCGCACAACGGAATGTCGAAACAGTGCGGCTCCCAATAGAAGTAGTTCTTGATTGGACGTAGGAAGTCATCGAAATTGGCGACCTTGTCGCGCAACTCCTTGATCTGCGCGGAGGTCTCCCGGAAGGCCGCCACCTGCTCGTCGGTGGCCGCGGTGGCCTGTTGCTGGAGGTCGTACTGCCGTTGTTGCAATGCGTACTGCTGCTGCAACAGGGTGATCGACCGGGAGATTTCGGCGACTTGCTTGATCAGGTCATCGGCGCGGGCCTGCTGGAACGGCAGATTCTGGATCTGGGCGGAGCTCTGGGCGCTCATCGCAAAGCCCAGCGAGGTGTGGTCCAGCGGGGTGCCCAGCGGCCGGGTGATCGACTGCACCATTGCCACCCCGCGGGTGCGGAAGACCTCCTTGGCGACGCGCTCCAGCACGATCATGTTGGCTGGGGTCCGTAGATCCTTGTCGGATTCGACCATCAGCACCTCAGGGTTGAGCCGGGCCGCGGTGAAATGGCGTTCGGCCGCGGCGTAGCCGACCTTCGCCGGCGCCCAGTCCGGCTGATAGTGCCGGGCGTCGTATGAGGTCTTGTAGCCGGGCAGGGCCAGCAGGCCGATCAGCGCCACCGCGATCGAGGCGACCAGGACCGGTCCGGGCCACCGGACGATCGCGGTGCCGATACGCCGCCAGCCGCGGGTCCGCATGGCGCGCTTGGGATCGAACAACCCGATATGGCTGCCGATGGTGATGACCGCCGGCGTGAGGGTCAGCGAGCCCACCAGGGTGACCAGCACGCCGAGGCCGGCCGGGATGCCGAGGCTGTTGAAGTACGGGGTGCGGGTGAAGATCAGGCAGAACACCGCGGCGGCGACCGTCAGGCCCGAGCCGATGATCACGTGCGCGGTGCTGCGGTACATCGTGTAGTAGGCGGCGAGGCGATCCTCACCGGCCTGGCGCGCCTCCTGGTAGCGGCCCAGCAGGAAGATGGCGTAATCCGTTGCAGCCGCCACGCAGAGCAAGGTCAGCAGGTTGGTCGCATACGTCGACAGCGGGATGACGCCGATGTGGCCCAGGAACGCGACGACGCCCCGGGCGGCGGCCACCTGGATGGCGACCGCCACCAGGGTGAGCAGCATGGTGGTGATGGACCGGTAGACGATCAGCAGCATCACCCCGATCACCCCGAAGGTGAGCGCGGTGACCTTGATGTGGCTGTTCTCGCCGACCGCGAACTCGTCGGCGACCAGGGCGGCCGGGCCGCTGACGTACGCCTTGACCCCGGCCGGCGACGGGGTCTTGTCGACGATGTCGCGCACGGCGGCGACGGACTCGTTGGCCTGACTGCTGCCGGCGTCGCCGACCAGGTAGGCCTGGATGAGAGCGGCCTTGCCGTCGTTGCTCTGCGACCCCGCCGCGGTGAGCGGATCACCCCAGAAGTACTGCACGTGCTGGACATGTTCGGTATCGGCCCGCAATTCAGCGACCAGCACGTCGGCGAACTGGTGGGCCTCGGCGCCCAACGGCTTGTCGCCTTCGAGCACGAGGGTGACCAGGCTGTCGGAGTCGTACTCGCCGAACACCTGCCCGATCTTCTTGGAGGCGATCAGCGACGGCGCATCCTTGGAGCTCTGCGCGACGTTGTGGATCCGGCCGACCTCTTCCAGCGGTGGGATCAACGCGTTGGTCGAGGCGGCCAGCGCCAGCCAGATGATCGCGATCGGGATGGATAGACCGCGAACCAGCCGCGGGATGCGGGGCGTAGTGCCGTGCCGGCTGCTCATCGGAGGCCCCTCATCCCGACTTGTCCAGGCAAAAGACGTAGGCGGTCGGCATACTCATCGATCGCTCCACCTTGACCACCCCGTCGACGGTGATCCGGCAGCCCACGGTGTTGCCGGTCGTCTGGGCCTGGAGGTTGAGTAGCACCGCAGGAGTGGTGGTCGAGCCGTCGTAGGACCAGGGCAGGACGGCGTCGTCGACGCGCTGCGGTCGGGAATCGACGTCGGTGTAGGTGATCGTGGCGGTCGCCCCCGGGTCGCCGAACACCTCGAGCTGGACGCGTTTGGGGTTGTACGACACGATCTGCCCGGCGACGCCGGCGGGAGTGGCGGGGTCCTGGGGGCCGAAGGCCCCTTGCAACCGGTACACGGCGAAGGCGGCCAGCCCGACAATGACGACCGTCACCCAGACAAGCCACCTGCGGACGATCGCCGACCTCAGGGTCCCCCGCGTCACCCGTCGGCCTCCATTCGCAGTACGGTACCGTACCGTTTCACCGGGCGCGCCGGTTCAGGCTCGGCAGGATCATGTCGTCGACGATGGCGCGGACCGTCCGGCGTGTTGCGGGCCGGTCCTGGATAACGCTGCGAAAGATCAGGTAACCGGGTAGCAGGTCCCACAGTTCGCTGTTCGCCTCGTCGGCGCCGATCTCACCGCGGTCGACGGCCTGTTTGAGCACCTTCTTCATCATCGCCCTGCGCTGATCGACCAACTGCCGTTGCATGGCGTCATTGAGGGCGGGGTTGCGCGAGACTTCTCCGAGAACGGCTCGCATGGTGCCGGCGTGCTCTTTGGACTGGGCGCACACGGCGTCCCCGATGCGGATCAGATCCTCGCGCAGGCTTCCGGTGTTGGGAGGCTCCGCGTCCTGGCTGACGCCCTCGATGAATGCGGCCAACACCAGTTCGGCTTTGGTGGGCCAGCGGCGGTAGACGGTGGCCTTGCTGGCCCGGGCTGTGGCCGCAACCTCGTCGACGGTGAGACCGTCGTAACCGCGTTGCTGAAGCAGTTCAAGCGTGACCGAGAGCAACTCGCTCTCACGTTCGGTTCTGGTCACCGGGCCACGATAGCCCCGCGGCGGCTCGCTCCGGCGCCGTGCCAGCTGTTGCGCGGGCGCTCAGATGATCCACGTGGTGGTTTCGACGGTGCACGCGCGTCGACGTCGAGCACGTTCTGCAACGCCACCATGTCCGGAATGGGAATCCAGCCAGCGGTCTCACCAAGGATCCTGCCCGGCGACCAGCCCGGACCTCTATGCTGTCCTTCACACTCGAGGTCGGCATGGTGGGTTTCCAGCTTGGTGTTCCGGTCCTGTGAATGCCGGCCGAGAAGAGGGGTACCGGGGTGCGCGCAGCCGTAAACGTGGGGCGGGTCGGCGGTCTTGCTGTGGCGCTGGGGATCGGTGCGGCCGTGAGCTTCGGCAGTGTTGCGGTGTGCTGGGCATCGCCGTCGGACACCTCCGCGTCGACGGCTCAAGACTCGAACACCGAGCGGGCCGCGAGCCGCTCAACTCCACCCCGGCGGCCCTCCGCCGGACCTCGCGCAGCCGGATCGGCCTCCTCCCGCGAACTGGCTACCAGGAGACCTGCCGCCGCGACGGTGCGGGGCACCTCAACGCCTGCGACTCCAGCGTCGCTGCCTGCACCGCGCGTCGCTGCGTCGGGCTCCGCGAGTGATTCTCAATCGGTAACGGGCCCGGAGGCCAAACAGCTTGCCCTGGAACCGATCGTGGTCAGTCCAACAGTCGATATCGTCGACGGAATCGTGCAGGGCAGGCTCAACGCCAGCAGCGCGCGATTCGGGGACACCTCCTGCTCGGAGAAGCAGACGTCGTCGTGCATGAAATACGAGTACGTCAGCCAGGGCGCGGCGGTCGGCAAGCTGAGCATCGGCACGGTGCCGATCAGTCCGACGGCTCAAGACCCCCAGAGTTTCACTGCGCTTCCCTACCTGACCTGGAATCTCGATACCGGCGCAGGCAAAGGCACTCAGGTCTTCGACGTGCGCGTCACCGAGGTGACGAAGTTCGACTCGATCGTCACCGGGCTACCACTGGTCGGGTCGGCCGCCGGGTCCCTCATCGACGCCCTGCAACAAACCGCGTTGCTGGGCGCATTGCTTGCCCCGATCATCGGCGGGTCGACACTGACCAAGATCGACGTCGATCTGGCGACGTTGGCGCCGGGACAAACTCCTCTTGCCTTCACTTACAAGGTGACGTCGTTCGACGGCACTCCGATCAGCACGAACTTCTTCCCCGCCAGCAGTATTGAGCCCGGCGAGGTTGCCCCGACGGTCTTCCGCGCTCCGGGCCTGGCCGCTCCGGGCTCCACCAACCCGTACGCTCCAGCGGTCCCGGGCACCACATCGGCCTCGATCGTTCCCCCGGTGAAGGTGCTCCGCGAGGAGAACTACAACGTCATCTCCTGGGACCAGCGCGGCACGTTCGCCTCCGGCGGGATCCTGCAGATGGACAACCCGTTCTACGAAGGCCGCGACGTCTCGGCGCTGATCAGTTGGGCCGCCGGTAGCCCACTGGTCAAGCTCGACGCCCCCGGCGATCCGGCGATCGGAATGGTGGGCGGCTCCTACGGGGGCGGTGTCCAATTACCCACTGCCGGAACCGATCCGCGGCTCGATGCCCTTGTGCCGTCCATCACCTGGGGCTCACTGATCTCGTCGCTGTATCCCCGCGATGTGTTCAAATCGTCGTGGGCGACGGGGCTGCTGCTGGCCTTGGTGAACGTAAACGCGCGGCTCAACAGCCAGATCTATGCCGGGATTGCGACCGGCCTGCTCGCCAACTGGATGAGCCAGACCTCCCAAGCCGTGCTGAGCAGCAGCGGTCCGACCGTGCTGCTCAGCAAGATGACGGCTCCGACGTTACTTCTGCAGAGTACGGTCGACGGACTTTTCCCGTTGGCCGAAGCGGTGGCCAACGCGCAGGCCATCGTCGCCAATCCCTTTGGCACACCGGTAAAGATGGTGTGGTTCTGCGGTGCGCACGGGTACTGCCTGGATCCGTCGCCGGCGCCGGGCGACCTGATCGGGGACAGTGTCGCGTGGATGGATACCTACGTCGCCCGCATCTCGGACGCCGCGGACGCCATCCCGACCTTCCAATGGTGGGACCAGAAGGGCACCCGCTACACCTCTTCGGAGCTGCCGTTCGAGCCGGGCTTCAACCAGCCCGCCCCGTATACGGCGACCGGCGCGGGCGGAGTGCTTCCCATCATCCCGATCATCGGAGGTTCCGGGCCGTTGCGCGGTCCCGACACCGTGCCCTCGTTCCTGCTCTCATTCCCCCTCAACGCAACGTTCGCAACTCCCGCCAAGAACGCGCTCAACATTGCGGTCAAGCCACCCGCAGGCAGCCAGATCGTCGGCGCCCCGCAGTTGAGCTTCAGCTATCAGGGCCTCGGCAACGGCAAGGCGATCTTCGCGCAACTCGTCGACGATGCCACGGGTCGGGTGGTCGGGAACATGATCACGGCGGTTCCGGTGACCCTCGACGGCCGTCGCCACACGGTGTCAGTTCCCCTGGAGGACATCGTCTACACCGCCGGTGCGGAGGACTCGCTGACCCTGCAGATCGTCGCGTACTCCTCGGTGTACTTCAATTCCTCGGCCGGCATCGTCGATGTCGCAGACGTCCAACTCGACCTTCCGTTGCGGAACCAGACTCCGTAGCGGCGTGTACCGGCGCCGTGGTGACAGTGGAGCGCTCGGAGAGTACCCCCAGCGCCTACGTCTTCTGCTTGGACCAATCCGGTTGAGGGGACGTCGGATGGGGCGCGTCGGATGAGCAACTGGCACGGTACTACGCACGCCCCTCAGTAGGCGCCACCGTGGGTGAAGATGGCCCGCGGGTTGTCCACCAGCATGGCGGTGATCTGTTCCTCGGTGACACCACGCTCCCGCAGGGCGGGCAGGACGTCGTTGTGGATGTGCAGGTAATGCCAGTTGGGCAGGACCACCGGCAGCGCCGCCTCCGGCAGCCAGTCGATGTGGCAGGACGCGTCGTGCGCCAGGACCATCCGGCCGGCATGGCCGCGCTCACACATCGTGGCGACGGTGTCCACCCGGTCTTCGAAGCCGAGGATGTTGTCCAGACCGAACCGGTCCATGCCAAGGTAGGAGCCGGCGGCGATCAACTCCTCGAGGTAGTCGAGGTCGGTGGTGTCGCCGCTGTGTCCGATGATCACCCGGCTCAGATCCACCCCCTCCTCGGCGAAGATGCGCTGCTGATCCAATCCGCGGCGGGTGCGGGCATGGGTGTGGGTGGTGATCGGCACGCCAGTGGCCAGATGGGCTTTGGCCACCGCCCGCAGCACCCGATCGACCCCGGGTGTCACGCCGGGTTCGTCGGTGGCGCATTTGAGGATTGCCGCCTTCACCCCGGTTCCGGCGATTCCTTCGGTGATATCCCGAACGAACATCTCGACCATGGGTTCCGGGCCGTCCAGGGCGGTGCCCGGCCCGGTGAAATGGAAGTACATCGGAACGTCGTTGTAGGTGTAGACCCCGGTTGCCACCACGATGTGCAGATCGGTCCGCGCGGCCACCCGTTGGATGCGCGGGATGTACCGGCCGAGGCCGATCACCGTGGGATCGACGATGGTGTCCACCCCGGCCGCTTTGAGTGCATTGAGCTTTTCCACGGCCGCCTCTTCACGGGCCTGCTCATCGCCCCAGCCCTCCGGGTAGTTGGCGATGATCTCCGGGGACAGCACGAACACGTGCTCGTGCATGAGCGTGACGCCGAGAGCCCCGGCGGGAATCTGGCCACGGACGGTATCGACGGTCATACGGCGACTTTACGGCCGGGGAATCTTCGGCCTTGACCTTCGCCGCGGCAGGGGAAACAGCGAAGCCGCCAGCGCCGCAAGGCCGATCAACGCGAAGAACTGCACCCAGGCCGAGTGGCCGATGTAGCCGTCTACCGAGCGCCACGGGTACCGGGACAGCAGTGCTCCGGCGACGATCAGTCCGGACGGAACGACAACCAGGGTCAGTCGGTCCAGGGTGCTCCGGCGGCGGCGAAGCAGATGCGCCAGTGTCAACAACGCCCCGAACACCACGAAACCGCCGACGCCTGCGATCACGGTGCCGGCGGCCAGCAGTCCTGCGACGCCCAACGCACCCGGCCGCCACGGCCGGGCCGGGAAGTAGAGCGGCGCCCCCCGTCGTGCCGGCAGCAGCGTCATCAGCAACAGCAGTGGCAGCAGCGCCAATCCGCTGGTCAAGCCGGTCCGGTAGAGCCCGTTGGACGGGAAACTGAGTGTCACGGTGCCCTGCTCGCCGGGGGGCAGCACCCAACCCTGTTGCCAGCCGTTGACGACCAGTGGCGTCAGTTCCGCCCCGTCGTCGGTATGGGCCACCCAGCCGGGGTTGACGCTCTCAGGTACCACCAGTACCCGGCTGACCGGGGCGCGCGGCACGCTGACCTGGCGCCGGTCCGGCTCCCATCCAGTGATCTCGGCCGGCGAACTGGTGGCCGGGATGAGGTCCCTGGCCAGCGGGCCGGTGAGTTGGGCACCGTCGGCGATGAAGGCCTGCCCGGGGCTGATCAGGAGCTCCTGTCGGCCCGCCTGCAGCGCGATGGGAGTGCGATCGCAGGCCCGCGCCGCGACAGGCTGGCCATCGAGCAGGGCCTGCACCGTTGTCGATACCGAGGTTTGCACGAATCGGCCGGCCACGCCGATGACCGGCCCCTGTCCGCACGGAATCTCGATGGCGCGCTTGAGGTTAGCGTCGGCGTCGGCTGCGGCGATCGGTGCTCCCGACGGGCCGATCGCCGTGACCTCGGCGAGCCCGGGCGGCTTGAGCTGGTCGAAGCCCAGGGCGGTGCGGTCGATGACGTCCTGCCAGTCGAGCAGGCTGATGCGGACGGTGTCGGTGACTCGCGGCCGCAGCGCAAGGGTCTGCGGTTGGTCGCCCTCGCCCAGGCTTCGCACCTGCGGACCGTCGCCGAGGTCGACGGCGACCAGGGTCGGATGGGTGGGAAGTGCCGAGGGACTCGGGGTGATGCGTAGCGCGGCGACCTCGTCGGGGCGGGGCAGGGTCAGGGTCAGGGTCGGGGCGGCCTGATGCTGCGCGACACCTTGGGACGCCGTCCAGGACGTTCGCAGGTCGCCGTCTGCGGCTGCGTAGGCCGAACCCTGCACGTCGATGAGGTCGGCGTTGCCCTGCGCTCTGGCTGTGCCGGGCTGTGCGATCAGATCCGCCAACCGCGGCCCCTGCCGGGCCCGAACCCAGACCGTCGGGGTGACCTCCATCGGCGACGGGACGGTGAGGGTGCGGCTGAGCGTCACCGGCTCCTCCGGGGCCAGCGCCATGGACGCTGCGCAGTGCACTCCGTCCGGGGAGTCCGCGCAGCCGTCCCGGCCGAGCAGTTCGGGGCCCAGATCCCATTCGGCCACCGACGATCCGGCCGGCGGGGCTGGGACGACGACGGTATGGCGGATGTCCACGGGGTGTGCGAATCCCGATGCGTCGTACTGGGTTACGTCTAGGTCGGTGATCCCGAACTGAACGCCGGAGGATCCGTCGTCGGTCCCGACCGCGGTGATTCGCACCCAGGGTGTCTCGCCGTAGGGCAGCGCGATGGTCAGTGGAGTGCCCGGTGAGTCGAAGCCCACCGTGCTGGTGCCGTTGATGGTGGAGATCTGGATACGGCGCACCTGCGCGCCGACCGCTGTGGCGCTCGGGGTGAGCGTCAGCGCGGCGTTGGTCACCGGGCGGTCGAAGTCGATCTGCAGCCATTGGCCGATCGCCGGCTGCAGAGAGTTGGACACCCAAGCGGTGGCGGAGTCCTTGTCCACCGCCGCCACCGGCCCGCTGGCCGGCGAGACATTCGGCAGTGTGGTGGCATCCGAGGACGAACTCGAGGCGCTGAGCCGCCCGCCGGTCCACTGTCCCTGTACTGGGGCGGCGCCGGGAGCGGGGTAGTCGGGCACCCGGTTGAACGTGTTGCGCCGGTCGCCGGCGGCGCGCACCGCCGACGAGTGATCGTCGACGCGGCCGTAGTCGGTCTCCCGGTCGACCGGGGTGTCGGTGACGATCACACCGCGGCCGGGCGCGCCGGCCAACCCGGCGCGCTGCGCGTCGGCGGTCAGCAGCATCGGCCCGAGTGGGGGCTGACCGAGTTGGCGGCGGCGGGCGTCGATCCGCAGCAACGACTCTGGGCCGCCCGCCACTCGCGTCATGTCGTTGGTGCCGACAAGATAGGGGACGCCGGGGTTGGCAGCCGTGTCGACGCGGTAGATCTGAATCGCCGGGAAGCGTGGACGCAGACCGCTGTCGCTGATGAACCCCTCGACGACGCCCGGTCCGACCTTCTCGCCGAACTCCGCCACTTTCGCCAACCCCGGTGAACCTTCGATCGCGCGCCGCACCAGCAGCGGCCGGGCCGATCGGGATGTTTCCGGGTCGAGGTCATTGCGCAGCACGACATAGGAGATGCCCTGGCGCGCCAGCGTGTCCGCCAGCCCCGCGGAGGGACGGCCGGCTGCGAACAGTCTCTGCACCGAGTCCAGGGCGCGAATGGTCTGCGGTGGAGTCAACGGAATGGAATCCCTTACACCCCAGGGTGATTCGCCGAGAACCTGCAATGGCTCGTCATGGGTGTTGCCCCACACCTGAGTCGCGAATGGCGCTCCGGGGACCACCAGCACCCGGCCCCTCGGACCGGATGGCCCAACGGGGCCGGTGTCGTTGTGCTCGCTGAGCCATCCCGCCGCCTGATGCCAGTAGTCCGGGATTTCGCGGAACGCGCCCGGTGGGGTCAGCCTGCCGGTCCAGGCCAGTGCGGTGGCGACCAGCAGTGCGGTCAGCACCACGATTCCGGCCGCCATCCGCCGGTCGCCCTCCGGATGCGCGAAGGCCCTGATCCACACCGGCCGGGCGGCACTGCCAGGCAGTGGGATTCTGCCCAGCAGATGTGCCAACCCGAGGGCGATCGGGATCCGGATGACCGGTTCCAGTTTGTGAACGTTGCGCAGTGGCGCCCCTGCGGCGTCCAGGAAATGCTGCACCGCCGCGGCCACCGGCGAGCCCAGCCCGCCCGAATAGCCGGCGGTCAGCAGCACCAGGCCGGTCAGCAGCATGGCGATCAGCCGTCCGCGGAACGGCATCGAGCGCAGCGCCAGGCCGGCCAGTCCGCCGGCGGCGACCAGCGTGGTGGCCAGCACCATCACCGACTGGGTGACCAGGGACGAGGCGGCGGTGGCGTTGGGCGCGACGAACGGCGTCCAGGCCGACGTGCCCCGTAGCGTCTCGGTCAGCGAGGTCCACTGGGTGGTCACGCCGGAGGACTCGATGAAGTCCAGGAAAGGCGGGCTGATCCGACCCAGCAGTACCAGCGCCACCGCCCACCAGGCCACCGCGAGCGCCGAAGCCAGCGCCCACCACGCGGTGAAGCGCCACCATCGCCGGTTGGGTCGGTGGCTCGCCCACCAGATCACCGCGGGCAGGCAGCCGGCCAGGCTGGCCACCGCATTGACCGCACCCATCAGGGCCAGGGCGATACCGGCCTGGCCGGCCAGTACCCGCAGTGGCTGCCGACTGGTACCGCTGAGCGCGAGGATGACCGGCAGTAGCACCCAGGGTGCCAACATCATCGGCAGCGTCTCCGACGAAATCGAACCCAGAGTGGTCAGCACCCGAGGGGAGAGCGCGAAGGCGCCTGCCGCCACCAGCCGGGAGGTCCGGGTGCCGATGCCGAGGGTCTCGGCGACCCGCAGGAGGCCCCAGAATCCCGCTGTGAGCAGCAGGGCCCACCACAGTCGCTGGATCACCCAACCGGGCAGCCCGACGATATCGCCGAGCAGGAAGAACGCCCCGTGCGGAAACAGATAGCCGTAGGCCTGATTCTGGGCCTGCCCGAAGGGCAGATCGCTGTTCCACAGGTTCGCCGCCCGGGACAGGAAGCGCAGGGGATTGGCGGTCAGGTCGAGTTTGGTGTCCGGGGCGATCAGGCCGGGCGCCTGCACGAAGCACAGCACCAGGGCGGCTGCGAAGACCGCGAACAACCAGCGTCGGTGCAATGGCTGGACATTCACGGCGTCGGACTTCTCCGCAACGGCATGCCGCGCGGCGGCCAGGGTGCTCAGGCTAGCCGCGGTTGCCGTACTCGACGCGGTTGAGCACCGACGAAGCCGGGTCACCGGGCTGCAGGGCCGGCTTGGTGTCCTGCTGGATCATCAGGGTGGCGCCGAAGACCGAAGCGGCTCCGAGTAACAGACCGACCACGACGCTGGCGGCGGCGGGCACCAGGAACCGGGTCATGGTCGGTACTCCTTGGATAGAAGGGCATGTCAGGGGGGTTACCCTGCTGGTCAACCTAGCACGGCGCGACACCGCCTCGGCGGCCTCGGTTGGGCGCGGAGGCGGCGCCATGACAGCATGGGCGGATGGTCACTAGCCTGCTCTCTCTTCGCGCCCTGGCGGCCTGCGCGGCCGTGCCGATGGTTCTGACGGCTTGCTCGGCTCCTGCACAGCAGAAGGCGGCAGGGTCTTCCGGCGAGTCCAACGTCGCCGAATCGGCCACCGTCACCCCGTTGTCCGCTCCGCTGAACCCGCCCGCGGCGCCGGCGCCCCCGGCGTGTGGGACCGGTTCGGCGCTGCTGGCGGCGATGTCCACCCGGGACAAACTGGCTCAGACCCTGATGGTCGGGGTCCGCAATGCCAGCGACGCCCGGAGTGTGGTGGGCACCCATCACGTCGGCGGCATCATGATCGGCAGCTGGACCGACCTGTCGATGCTGACTGACGGCACCATCAACGAGATCGCCAACCTCGGCCCGCTGCCGCTGGCGGTCAGTGTCGACGAGGAAGGCGGCCGGGTGTCCCGGCTTTCCTCGCTGATCGGTGCGATTCCGCCGGCCCGCACCCTGGCTCAGACCAAAACGGCCGACGAGGTGTACCAGATCGCACTTTCCCGGGGACGACAGATGCGCGGAATGGGGATCACGGTCGATTTCGCGCCCGTCGTCGACGTCTCCGACCAGGGTGCCAACACCGTCATCGGCGACCGTTCGTTCTCCAACGACCCCGATGTCGTCACCGCCTACGCCGGCGCTTTCGCCCGCGGCCTGCGCGACGCCGGCGTCCTGCCGGTGCTCAAACACTTCCCCGGACACGGCCACGGCTCCGGTGACTCCCACACCGCCGGTGTGGTCACCACCCCGCCGCTCTCCGCGCTCATGGAAAGCGACTTGGTGCCCTACCGCACCCTGACCGCTCAGGGGCCGGTGGCCGTCATGATGGGACACCTCCAGGTACCCGGCTTGACCGGAGATCAGCCCGCCAGCCTTAGCGCCGCGGCGGTGAATCTCCTGCGCAGCGGTGGCTACGGCGGCCCCGGTTTCAACGGTCCGGTCTTCAGTGACGACCTGTCCAGCATGGCCGCGATCTCGTCGCGCTACGGGGTCGCCGAGGCGGTGCTGCGCACCCTGCAGGCCGGCGTGGATGTAGCGCTGTGGATCACCACTGACGAGGTGCCTGCGGTACTCGACCGGCTGGAGTCGGCCGTCAACGACGGCGAACTGGCGATGCCTGCGGTGGAGGGCTCGATCCTGCGGATGGCCAAGGGGCCCAGCGCCCGCTGCGGCAGCGGCTAGTCGTCAATGGCGGCCGGTGGCACCAAGCGGCTGCCGCGCGCGGTGCGCGAGCAGCAGATGCTGGACGCCGCCGTGCAGACATTCTCGGTGAACGGCTACCACGAGACGTCGATGGATGCCATCGCGGCCGCGGCGCAGATTTCCAAGCCGATGCTCTACCTGTACTACGGGTCCAAGGAGGAGTTGTTCGGCGCCTGCCTGAATCGCGAGCTCGGCCGATTCATCGAAGCGGTTCGTGCCGACGTCGTTGTCAACGGGGGCCTCGATCAGGGCCCACGGGAGTTGTTGCGCCGCACCATCCTCTCGGTACTCCAGTACATCGACGCTAACCGGGCTTCCTGGATCGTTCTCTACACCCAGGCCACCAGTTCGCAGGCGTTCGCCCATACCGTGCGGGAAGGCAGGGAGAAGATCATCGACCTGGTGGCCCGCCTTCTGGAGGACGGCACCCGGAATCCCGGACCGGACAACGATTTTCATATGACGGCAGTCGCACTGGTGGGTGCTGGCGAAGCGGTCGGCACGCGGGTCAGTTCCGGAGACGCCGATGTCGATGAGGCGGCGGAGTTGTTGATCAACCTGTTCTGGCGGGGCCTCAAAGGCTGAACTGACGCAGCCCCCGGTGTGTCAGAGGGTCCGGATGGTTGCCGTCAGGTGCGGATACCCCTTGGCCACGTTGCGCAGTGCGATATCCCAGCCGCCGACCGCCCGGTCGACGTACAACCCGGCGGTAGCCGGCAGCAGTACCGGCTTGCCGAACTTCACCGAGTACCGAACGGAATCCGGAGTTTGGCCCTCGACGTTGGCCAGAACCGCTGCTGCGCTGAACATCCCGTGCGCGATCGCGGTTGGGAAACCGAACAGTTTCGCACCCAGCGAACTGGTGTGAATCGGATTCCGATCGCCGCTGATGGCCGCGTAGCGACGAATCCGCCCGGGACTGATCCGCAGGACTGCGTTGGGGGGCGGCAGTTTCCGGGCCGGTGCCGGCTCCGGCTTGGGTTCTCCGGAAAGGCTGGTGCGCTGCTGGTGCAGGAAGGTGGCGACCTGATGCCAGGCTGTCTCGTTTCCGACCTTGACCTCGCTGACCAGGTCAACGAGCAGCCCCTTGCGATGTTCTCGCAGGTTTTCGGAATGCACGTGGACGTCGACGGTGTCGGTCACCGCGATGGGGCGGTATGCGGTGATGGTGTTCGCCACGTGTACCGCACCGATAGCGGGGAACGGGAAGTCGAAGCCGGTCAGCAGCGCCATGACAGACGGAAACGTCAGTACGAACGGGTAAGTGAGCGGCACGTTTGCGCCGTAGCGCAGGCCGGTGGTGGCGGCGTATGCGGCGACGTTTGTGCGGTCGATCGCCAGGTCCTTCACGTGCTCCACCCGGTCAGGCAGTCGGTCGCCGCGGGGTACGAAAGGCAGCGCGCCCACCGCGGCGCGGGCCGTGGTCAGCATCAGGCGCCCAGCAAAGCTTGGCCGCAGACCCGGATCACATTGCCTGTTACGGCGTTGGAGGCCGGGCTGGCGAAGAAGGCGATGGTCTCCGCGACGTCGACCGGCTCGCCGCCCTGATACAGCGAATTGAGCCGACGGCCCAGCTCTCGGGTCGCCAGCGGAATGGCCGCCGTCATCGCGGTCTCGATGAACCCCGGTGCGACCGCGTTGATGGTGATGCCCTTGCCCGCCAAGATCGGCGACAGTGCTTCGGTGACGCCGATCATCCCGGCCTTGGTGGTCGCATAGTTGGTCTGCCCGCGGTTGCCGGCGATTCCGGCCATCGAGGAAAGGCCGATGATCCGACCGCCGTCGCCGATGCTGCCGTTGGCGGTCAGGCCCTCGGTAAGCCGAAGCGGGGCAATCAAATTCACTGCGATCACTGAGTCCCAGCGACTGTCATCCATATTGGCCAAGAGTTTGTCCCGGGTGATCCCGGCATTGTTGACCAAGATGTCGGCCCGGCCGCCATTGAGATCCGAGAAGTGCTCGCGCAGGTGAGCCGTGATCCGATCCACGGCGTCGTCGGCGGTGACGTCCAGCGCGAGCGCGGTACCGCCCACCCGGGCGGCGGTCTCTTCGAGGGCCTGAGCCGACGCGTCGATATCGACGGCCACCACCCGGGCGCCGTCGCGGGCGAACACCTCGGCGATACAGGCGCCGATGCCGCGTGCCGCGCCGGTGACGATGCCGACCTTCCCAGCTAACGGCTTGTTCCAGTCGGCGGGCGGGTGCGAGTCGGCGGCCCCGACGCGGAAAACCTGACCGTCGACATAGGCGGACTTGGCTGACAACAGGAATCTCAGTGTCGATTCGCATCCGGTCGCGGCCGGTTTGGCGTCGGGTGAGACGTAGACCAACGCCGCCGTCGCACCGCGGCGAAGTTCTTTGCCCAGCGATCGGGTGAAGCCCTCCAGAGCGCGCTGGCAGATCCGTTCATCGCTGTCGCTCAGTTGCTCGGGAGTGCTGCCGAGAACCACCACCCGGGCGCAGGGTCCCAGATTGCGCAACAGCGGGGTGAAGAACTCGTAGAGACCGCGCAGCGCCTGTGGGCGAGTGATCCCGGTGGCGTCGAACACCAGGCCCGCGAACGTGTCCGCCCACCTGCCGCCGAGATTGTCTCCGACGATGTCATAGTCGTCGGCCAGCGCGGACCGCACCGGCTCGGCCAGTCGACCGGGGTGTTCCGCCGGGCCGCCGATCAGCAGGGATCCGGCCAGGGGCGGGTCGCCCGGTCGATAGCGTCGCAGGGTCTCGGGGGCGGGCACTCCCAGTTGCTTGGCCAGGAACGCCGCGGGCGCGGAGTTGATCACCTGGGACAGGAGGTCGGAAGCCACTTCTGGCGCCTTTCGCGTGTGCCGAATCCGGGTACCCCGGGGTAGACACGAACTTACTCCAGAGTAAGAACGGCACGTAGTATGGGCTGGAGTAACCCAGTTTCGTGCCCCGACACAGCGGAGGTTTGACGTGGTCGTCCCCACCCGACGCCGGGTCGCCGTCCTCGGCGGTAACCGAATCCCGTTCGCGCGCTCCGACAGCGCCTACGCCGAAGCGTCCAATCAGGACATGTTCACCGCCGCGCTCGACGGACTGGTGGATCGATTCGGTTTGGAAGGCGAAACACTCGGGGCGGTCATCGGAGGAGCCGTGCTCAAGCACAGCCGCGATTTCAATCTGATGCGCGAATGCGTTCTGGGAACCGCGCTGTCCCCGTACACCGCGGCGTTCGACCTTCAGCAGGCCTGCGGAACCGGACTTCAGGCCGCTGTTGCGGCTGCCGACGGCATTGCGGCCGGGCGCTATGACGTTGCGGCCGCCGGCGGGGTGGACACCACCTCCGACGCCCCGATCGGATTGGGGGACAACCTGCGCCGCACACTGCTGTCCCTTCGCCGCTCGACGTCGAACCTGGACCGGCTCAAACTGGCCGGCGGCTTGCCCGCATCCCTCGGTATCGAGATTCCCACCAATGGCGAGCCACGCACCGGGCTGTCGATGGGCGAGCACGCCGCCCGTACCGCCAAGAAGATGGGTATCAAACGGGTCGATCAGGACCAGTTGGCGGCGGCGAGTCACCGCAACATGGCTGCCGCATACGACCGAGGCTTCTTCGACGACCTGGTCACCCCGTTCCTCGGTCTCTACCGCGACAACAACCTGCGGGCCGACTCCTCACCGGAGAAACTTGCCACGCTGCGCCCGGTCTTCGGCGTCAGGGACGGCGATGCGACGATGACCGCCGGCAACTCGACCCCGCTGACCGACGGCGCGTCGGTGGCACTACTCGCCAGTGAGGAGTGGGCGCAGGCGCACTCGTTGACCCCATTGGCCTACTTCGTTGACGCCGAGACCGCGGCGGTGGACTACGTCAACGGCGATGACGGCCTCTTGATGGCGCCCACCTACGCGGTCCCGCGACTGTTGGCCCGGAACGGACTTGCCCTGCAGGACTTCGACTTCTACGAGATCCACGAGGCGTTCGCCTCGGTGGTGCTGTGCCACCTACAGGCCTGGGAGTCCGACGAGTACTGCAAAGAGCGGCTGGGGCTGGACTCGGCCCTGGGCCCGATCGATCGGACCAAGCTCAACGTCAATGGTTCGTCGCTGGCCGCCGGGCACCCGTTTGCGGCCACGGGCGGCAGGATCGTGGCGCAGTTGGCCAAGCAACTGGCTGAGAAGAAGGCCCTCGCTGAGCGGACGGGCGAAGTGGCCCGCCCGGTTCGGGGGCTGATCTCGATCTGCGCCGCCGGCGGCCAGGGCGTCACCGCCATTCTCGAGGTCTAGTTTGTTGACGCCGATGCCTGGGTAACCCAGGTTGCGGATAGCTCCGCGTTACCGTCTGACCCCCCGACCCGGCGGTAATGCGGGGCGTCCTCGCAAGTGAGGGTGTCCGTCGCTGGAGCGGAGGGGATTCCAGCGACGGTCACTTCGCCTTGGTCGCCTTGGTCGCTTTGGTCGCCTTGGTCGCCTTGGTCGGCGCTGGCCTGGCCGGCCCGCCGTCGGACAGACCGGACTGAACGAGCGCGGCATCGACGTAGCGCTGAACCGGCCGGGCCTGGAAGAAGCCGGTGTGCCCACCGTGGTACCAGCCGATATCCGGTCGGCCCCAGTGCTCCCACAGCTGAACCACCTGCTGGCGGGGGTGCACGATGCGGTCTGCCACCCCGGCGTAGATGAACCGCCCCTGTGGGGGAACCTTGGGCTCCATCGACAGCGGGGACACCATCTGACCGATCGGTTTGGCGAGCTCCAGCGTCTTGCGTCGCGGGTCGTCCCTCGGCAGGCCGGAGTGCCGACCGAGCAGTTCGACCAGGTTCGACGGCGGCACGCCAAGGATGGCGCAGGTCAGGTCGTCTTCGAGGCTGGCCACTAGGGCCGCGATGTATCCGCCGAGCGAAATGCTGTTGAGACCGATTCGGGCACCGGGCTGCTCCGACCGGATCCAGGCGATCAGCCGCCGCACATCCCACACCGCCTGCGCGGTGCCGTGGACGTCGTCGAGCACGTTCTCGCCCGGGAAAACCGCACCCTTGGGTAGCCGTCGTGCGCGCGGGCCGTGCATGGGGAGCACCGGCAGGATGACGTTGAGCCCGAAATCCTCATGCAGGTGCCAGGCCCGGAACAGGGTGAGATCGAGTTCGGCCCGACCCATCTCGGTGCCGTGCACGCACACCATCCAGGGCCGTGGCTCAGGATGGCGCAGCATCAGTGCATAGTCGCGGTTGTTGGCGGTGTAGCTCATCCAGCGGTCGGCCCCCGGTTCGCCCTGATGCGGCGCATAGCCGCTCTCGAAGGTGATCCGCTGGTGGGTCCGCTTGCGGCTGGTGAATGATCTGACGGACACCTCAGTCGGAGTGGGCGGCGCGGTGAAGAAGTCCTGCGGCTTGTCCAGCCAGCCGCGTTCGCCGTAGAAATCGACCGCCTCGAGGACCTCGCGATTGATCTGTTCGTAGGCGGCCGGATCGCTCAATGGACGTCGCCAGAGCAGGCCGACAAGCACCAACTCGTCGCGCAGGGCGTGGGTTGCCAGCGACAGCGTGGGGCGTGCGGTGGGCAGTTCGCTGTGTGCGCCGCCGAGGTAGGCACTCCAGGAACGCGCGTAGTAACCGCCTGCTTTGGCCACCGAACCCGTCAACGGTCTGACGATGTTGGCGACGGGGTTACGGGGAGCCGGGGATTTACCGTTCCCGGGGTTGCGCTCCGGAGCGGTCACGATTCCGACGGTAACAAATGGCCTGTGCAGCGGAAGGGTCCTAGGACCCCAAGTCCAAGCCCACGCTGCACAAACACGGCGGCCCCGGGATGCTGGCATCCCGGGGCCGCCGTGCTGGTGCGTGTTAGAACGCTGCTTCGTCGAGCTCCATGACCTCGTTGTCCAGCGCCTCGACCACCTGTCGAGTGCCGCTGAGCAGGGGCAGGAAGTTCTTCGCGAAGAACGATGCGGCAGCGATCTTGCCCTCGTAGAAGGACTTGTCGGCCGCCGAGGCGCCCGCGTCGAGAGCGGCCATGGCCACCGCCGACTGGCGCAGCAGCAACCAGCCCATGACTAGATCGCCCACGCTCATCAGGAAACGGACCGAACCCAGGCCCACCTTGTAGATGCTCGTGGGATCTTCCTGAGCGGCCATCAGGTAGCCGGTCAGCGCGGCGGCCATGCCCTGGACGTCCTCGAGCGCCTTGGCGAGCAACGCCCGCTCTGTCTTGAGGCGGCCGTTGCCGGACTCGTTCTTGACGAACTCATCGATCTGGCCGGCCACGTGCGCCAGGGCCTGACCCTTGTCCCGGATGATCTTCCGGAAGAAGAAGTCCTGCGCCTGGATGGCGGTGGTGCCCTCGTAGAGCGAGTCGATCTTGGCGTCGCGGATGTACTGCTCGATCGGGTAGTCCTGCAGGAAGCCCGAGCCGCCGAGGGTCTGCAAGCTTTCGGTGAGCTTGGCGTAGGCCTGCTCGGATCCGACACCCTTGACGATCGGCAGCATCAGATCGTTGACCTTGAACGCCAAGTCGGCGTCGACGCCGTGAAGTGCCTTGGCCACCTCGGGATCCTGGTAGGTGGCGGTGAACAGGTACACCGCACGCATACCTTCTGCGTAAGCCTTCTGGGTCATCAGGCTGCGACGGACGTCCGGATGGTGGGTGATCGTGACGCGCGGTGCGGTCTTGTCCATCATCTGGGTCAGGTCGGCACCCTGGACGCGCTGTTTGGCGTACTCGAGCGCATTGAGGTAACCAGTCGACAGCGTGGCGATCGCCTTGGTGCCCACCATCATTCGGGCCTGCTCGATTACGTCGAACATCTGCGCGATCCCCTCGTGGACCTCGCCGACCAACCAGCCCTTGGCCGGGATGCCGTGCTGACCGAAGGTGAGCTCGCAGGTGGCCGAGACCTTCAGGCCCATCTTGTGCTCGACGTTCGTGACGAAAACGCCGTTGCGCTCGCCGGGCTCACCGGTTTCACGGTCGAAGTGGAACTTGGGCACGACGAACAGCGACAGGCCCTTAGTACCCGGTCCGGCGCCCTCGGGACGAGCCAGCACGAGGTGGAAGATGTTCTCGAACAGGTCATCGGAGTCGGCGGAGGTGATGAACCGCTTCACGCCGTCGATATGCCACGAGCCGTCCTCCTGCTTGGCGGCCTTGGTGCGGCCTGCGCCGACGTCGGAACCTGCGTCGGGCTCGGTGAGCACCATGGTCGAGCCCCAGCCGCGCTCGGCGGCCAGCACGGCCCATTTCTTCTGCTCTTCAGTGCCGAGGTGGTGGAGGATCTGCGCAAAACCGGCACCGCCGGCGTACATCCACACCGCAGGGTTGGCGCCCAGGACATGCTCGTGCAGCGCCCACATCAGCGCCTTGGGGGCGGGCACTCCGCCGAGTTCCTCGATCAGGCCGACCTTGTCCCAGCCGCCTTCGATGAACGCACGGACGGAAGCCTTGAAAGACTCCGGGAGGGTGACGGTGTGGGTCTTCGGGTCGAACACCGGCGGGTTGCGGTCGCCGTCGACGAAGGAAGCGGCCACCGGTCCCTCACACAACCGCGCCATCTCGCCGAGCATCTCAGTGGCGGTGTCGGCGTCGAGGTCGCTGAACTCGCCCTGGCCCAGGGTCTGGTCCAAGCCGAACACCTCGAAAAGGTTGAAGACCTGATCGCGGACATTGCTCTTGTAGTGGCTCACTATTCCTCCTTGAGAACGCCACCTTCGCGGTTGGGTACTTGACGCAAGTTACCCACCAGTAACATGGTTCAAGTTATACATTTCATAACTTTTTTGCAAGCCGCTGTGATCTACAGCACCGGCGGGTGGGCAACAGTGATCGAGAGCGCGCTGGGGGGCTGTTTGGCGTTTTAGAAAATCTCAGCTTTTTCACATAAGCTTGGTCGCCGTCGGCGCCAGCGGCCGACCGCGCATATTTCTCAAAGACTCGTCAGTGCTTGCAAGCAGCCGGTCCAATGGGGGTTCCCAGGTGTCACTATCAGCCGCCACACCGGTCGCCGTGATCGGCATGGCATGTCGTCTTCCGGGCGGCGTCGATTCGCCCCAACAACTGTGGGACGCATTGCTGGACGGTCGCGATTTCGTCACCGAGATCCCCGACGACCGCTGGGACGCGGAGGCCTACTACGACCCGGAGCCGGGAGTCCCGGGCCGCTCCGTTTCCCGGTGGGGCGCGTTCCTGGACGACGTCGGCGGTTTCGACTGCGACTTTTTCGGCATGACCGAGCGCGAGGCCACCGCGATCGATCCGCAGCACCGGTTGTTGCTGGAGACCGCATGGGAAGCAATCGAGTTCGCCGGGATCGATCCGTCGAAACTGGCCGGCTCCAGGACCGGCGTGTTCGTCGGCCTGACCCACAGCGACTACGAACTGCTGTCCGCCGACTGCGGTGCTGCGGAGGGGCCCTACGGCTTCACCGGCACGTCCAACAGTTTCGCGTCCGGCCGCATCTCCTACGCGCTGGGTCTGCGCGGCCCCGCGGTCACCGTGGACACCGCCTGTTCGTCAGGCCTGGTGGCGATCCACCAGGCCTGCCGCAGCCTGGACGAGGGCGAGAGCGACCTGGCCATCGCCGGTGGCGTCTCGGTCACCCTTGAACCGCGTAAGTCGGTGTCCGGGTCGCTGCAGGGCATGTTGTCGCCGACCGGTCACTGCCACGCCTTCGACGTCGCGGCCGATGGCTTCGTCTCCGGCGAGGGCTCGGTGGTCCTGCTGTTCAAGCGACTTGAGGACGCCCAGCGCGACGGTGACCGGATTCTTGCCGTCATCCGCGGGACCGCGGCCAACCAGGACGGCCGCACCGTCAACATCGCCACGCCGTCGGAGGATGCCCAGGTCGCCGTCTACCGCGACGCCCTGGAAGCGGCGCAGGTCGATCCCGCGACCATCGGCTTGGTGGAGGCGCACGGTACCGGCACCCCGGTTGGTGACCCGATAGAATTCACAAGCCTCGCAGCGGTTTACGGTACCGACGAGTCGTGCGCCCTGGCTTCGATCAAGCCGAACTTTGGTCACTGCCAGTCCGCGTCTGGGACCCTCGGCGTGATGAAGGCCGTCCTCGCACTCGAGCACGGTGTGGTCCCCAAGAACATCCACTTCCACCAGCTGCCCGACCGGATGGCCGCGGTGGACACCAAACTGTTTGTGCCGCAGGAGAATACCCCGTGGCCCCATGGCGGTGACGGACCCCGCCGCGCGGCCGTCTCATCCTACGGAATGTCGGGCACCAACGCCCACGCGGTCGTCGAGCAGGCGCCCGATGTCCGGGCGACCGCGGACACCCCCGGTCTGCCCGCGGGTCCGCTGCTGTTCCCGATCTCGTCGACCTCGGCCGAACAGCTGAAGGTCACCGCCGGCCGGTTGGCGGATTGGCTGGAGCGGCAGCGCACGTCCTCGGTGGCACGCAATGGATCGAGCCCCGAAAGCGGTCTCGCCGACCTGGGCTACACCCTGGCCCGCCGGCGCTCACACCGGCCGGTGCGCACCGCCGTCGCCGCCGCCGATACCAGCCAACTCGTCGCGGCACTGCGCGAGGTCGCCGACGGTGACCTGCCTTACCCGCCTGCGGTCGGCCTGGGTGACCGCGGGCCGGTCTGGGTGTTCTCCGGCCAAGGTTCGCAGTGGGCCGGTATGGGGGCGGATCTGCTTGCCACGGAGCCCGTTTTCGCGGCCACCATCGCCGAAATCGAACCGATAATCGCCCGCGAGTCGGGCTTCTCGGTCACCGAGGCGATGACCGCCCCCGAGACGGTCACCGGGATCGACCGCGTGCAGCCGACCATCTTCGCAATGCAGGTCGCGATGGCTGAGGCGCTGAAGTCCTACGGCGTGCGTCCCGGTGCTGTGATCGGCCACTCGCTCGGCGAGTCTGCCGCCGCAGTCGTCGCCGGAGCGCTGAGCCTGGAGGACGGGTGCAAGGTCATCTGCCGGCGCTCGAAGCTGATGAAGCGGATTTCCGGCAGTGGGGCCATGGCCGCGGTGGAACTACCCGGTCCCCAGGTGCTCTCCGAGCTCTCGGTCCGCGGTGTCAAGGACGTCGTGCTTGCGGTCGCGGCCTCACCCACGTCGACGGTGATCGGCGGCGAGACCGCCGCCGTCCGGGAACTGGTGGCGCACTGGGAAAGTAACGGCGTCATGGCACGGGAGGTGGCGGTTGATGTGGCCTCCCATTCTCCGCAGGTGGAGCCGATCCTCGGTGACCTGGTCGAAGAACTGGCCGACCTCAACCCGCGGGACCCGGAGGTGCCCTACTACTCCGCGACGCTGTGGGATCCACGGGACCGGCCGAGTTTCGCCGCCGACTACTGGGCCGAGAACCTGCGCTACACAGTGCGATTCGCCTCGGCGGTGCAGGCTGCACTCAATGACGGGTTCCGGGTGTTCGGCGAACTCGCCCCGCATCCGTTGCTCACCCACGCCGTGGAGCAGAACGCCGGCAGCCTGGACATGCCGATCGCCGCACTTGCCGCGATGCGTCGCGAACAGGAACTGCCGCTGGGTCTGCGCGGGTTTGTGGCAGATCTGCACAGTGCCGGCGCCGCCATCGATTTCGCGATGCTCTACCCCCACGGTCGGCTGGTGGATGCCCCGCTGCCGGCCTGGACACACCGTGAACTCATGCTGAGCCGCGAGGACCATGACCATCCCGCCCACGGCAGTTCGATGGTCTCGGTGCACCCATTGCTTGGCGCGCACGTGCACCTGGACGAGGAGCCGGCCCGGGATGTCTGGCAGGGCGAGGTCGGCACTGAGGCGCACCCGTGGCTCGCTGACCACATGATCCACAACATCGCGGCACTGCCGGGTGCGGCCTACTGCGAGATGGCGCTGGCGGCGGCCCGCGCAGCACTGGGCGAGGATTCCGAGGTCCGCGAGATCCGGTTCGAGCAAACTCTGCTGCTCGACGACGTGGCGCCGGTGTCCGCCTCGGCCACCTGGCAGGCGTCGGATGTCCTGGAGTTCGCGGTCGACAGCCGGACCGAGGGGGAGCGGGTCCGCAGGTCGGCGGCCGTGCTGCGCGCAATCGAGGAACGGCAGCAAACCCCGGCCCATGATGTCGCCGCACTGCTCGCCGCACACCCGGTCCGCTCCGACGGCGACGACCTGCGAAAGGCTTTCGACGCGGTCGGAATCCAGTACGGCCCGGCGTTTTCCGGGCTTACCGCGGCCTATACCGCCGCGGACGAAGTCACGTCGGTCTTCGCCGAGGTGGCGCTCCCCAGTTCGATCCGATCGCAGCAGTCGGCCTTTCACGTTCATCCGGCACTGCTGGACGCCTGCTTCCAATCCGTGGTGGTGCATCCGATTGTGCAGAACGCCGGATCAGGCGGACTGCTGCTTCCGGTCGGTGTGCGCCGGCTGCGACTGCATCACCAGGCCCGCAACGCGCACTACTGCCTGACCCGGGTGACGGCCACCCGCTCGGGCGAGTGCGAGGCCGATATCGAGATCATGGACCAGGCCGGAACCGTACTGCTGACTGTCGAGGGTCTGCGCATGTCGGCCGGTGTCTCCGATGCCGAGCAGGCCAACCGGACACTCAGCGAGCGGCTGCTCACCATCGAGTGGGACGAGCGTGAATTGCCGGAGTCGCCGACCGAGGGCGGTCGATGGTTGGTGTTCAGCACCGGAGACGGGGCCGAAGTGCTCGCCGGCGAGATCGTTGATGCGCTCAATTCTTCTGCGCTGGAAGGGAATTCCGCATCATCCCGCTGGGAGAGGCTCACCGATCCCGCGCAGATTCGTGCCGAGTTGACCGCCAGTACCGTCGCCGACCCCTGGACCGGTGTGGTTCTGGTTACCCCGCCGGCCGGCCCGTTCTCCGATCCGGTACGCCGCGGTCGAGACCACGTCGCCGTTCTGGTCAAGGCGGCTCGCGAACTGGCCGAACTGCCGGGGGAACCGCCGCGGTTGCACCTGATCACCCGAAACGCGGCCACCGTTGCGCCGTTGGAACGCGCCAATCTTGAGCAGGCCGGCTTGCGCGGGCTGATGCGGGTCATCGACTCCGAACATCCGCACCTGAAGGCCAGCGCGATCGACGTCGATGACGCGACCGACGCCGCACTGATCGCCCGCCAGTTGCTCAGCGGTTCGGCTGAGGACGAGACCGCGTGGCGGGACGGCCGCTGGCACACCGCCCGGTTGTTGCGAGGCCCGTTGCGGCCGGGTGACCGCCGCACCACCGAGGCCGACTGCGCCAGCGACGGTGTGCGCATGGAGATCCGCAATCCCGGCGACGTCGAATCGCTGGAGTTCAACGCCTTTACGCGGGTGGAACCGGGTCCGGGTCAGATCGAGGTCGCAGTTCGGGCGTCAAGCATCAACTTCGCCGATGTTCTGGTTGCCTTCGGCCGGTACCCGACGTTCGAGGGCTACCGCCAATTGCTCGGCATCGACTTTGCCGGCGTGGTGACCGCAGTGGGACCCGGTGTCACCGGTCACAAGGTGGGTGACCTTGTCGGCGGTATGTCACCCAACGGGTGCTGGGCCACCTTCGTGCTGTGCGACGCCCGCCATGCGGTCACCCTGCCCTCGGCGATACCGGTCGAGGAGGCCGCCGCGATCCCGACTGCCTCCGCCACGGCTTGGTACGGGCTGCACGACCTGGCCCGGATCGGCCGCGAGGACAAAGTTCTGATCCATTCCGGGACCGGCGGTGTCGGTCAGGCCGCGATCGCGATCGCCCGCGCAGTGGGCTGCGAGATCTTCGCCACCGCCGGCAGTGAGGAACGCCGGCAGGTTTTGCGCGATATGGGGATCGAGCATGTGTACGATTCCCGCAGTCTCGACTTCGCCGACGAAATCCGCAGGGACACCGACGGATACGGCGTCGACGTCGTGTTGAACTCGCTGCCCGGCGCAGCCCAACGGGCCGGTATTGAACTGCTTGCCTTCGGCGGCCGTTTCATCGAGATCGGCAAGCGGGACATTTACGGCGATACCCGACTCGGGCTATTCCCGTTCCGCCGCAACCTTTCGCTCTATGCGGTGGACTTGGCGCTGCTGACCCACAGCCACCCGGCGACCGTCCAGCGGTTGCTGACCACCGTCTACGAGCAGACCGCCGCCGGTGTGCTGCCGATGCCGCCCACCACCCACTTCCCGATCGGCGAGGCGTCCACCGCTGTGCGACTGGTCGGCGGTGCGGGCCACACCGGCAAGGTGCTGCTCGACATCCAGGGCGGACCGGCTCAGCACGGCCGCCTTCGGGCGGTCGTGCCGCCGGCGGAGGTTCCGGTGTTCCGGGCCGACGGTTCCTACATCCTCACCGGTGGCCTCGGCGGCCTTGGTCTGTTCCTGGCAGGTGAGATGGCGGCCGCCGGATGCGGACGCATCGTGCTCAACGCGCGGTCGGCTGCCGGGCCTGAGGCCCAGGCGGCCATCGACAGGATGCGGTCAGCCGGTGCCGACGTTCAGGTCGTCAGCGGGGACATCGGTGACCCCGCCACGGCCGCGACACTGGTTGCCGTCGCCACCGAGACTTCGCTACCGGTTCGCGGCGTGCTTCACGCCGCCGCTGTCGTCGAGGACGCCACGCTGACCAACATCACCGACGGCCTCATCGAGCATTGCTGGACGCCCAAGGTCGGCGGGGCCTGGGCGCTTCACCAGGCCACCGCGAATCAGCCGCTGGACTGGTTCTGCTTGTTCTCATCGGCGGCTGCGCTGGTCGGTTCGCCGGGCCAGGGTGCCTACTCCGCCGCCAACAGCTGGCTCGACTCGTTCTCCCGCTGGCGGCACGCCCAGGGCCTACCCGCCACTGCGATCGCCTGGGGCGCGTGGGCCCAGGTAGGGCGCGGTATGGCACTGGCCGAGGACACCGGTATGGCGATCGAACCGGCCGAAGGTGCACGGGCGTTCGAGACGCTGCTGCGCTACGACCGGCCCTACAGCGGCTACGCACCGATCATCGGCACGCCCTGGCTCACGGCGTTCGGTCAGCGCAGCAAGTTCGCCGAAGCGTTCCAATCGGCGAACTCCGCACAGAGCGACAGCGGCAGGTTCCTCGCCGAGCTGCGCGGGGTGCCTCAGGAGGAATGGCCGGGCATGATCCGCAAGCTGGTGTCCGAACAGCTGAGCCTGCTGTTGCGCCGGACCATCGATCCGGACCGCCCGTTGTCGGACTACGGACTGGACTCGCTGGGCAACCTTGAGTTGCGAACCCGGATCGAGACCGAGACCGGAGTCCGAATCGGACCGACCCAGATCACCACGGTGCGGGGCCTCGCCGATCATCTCTGCGAGGAGATCCAGCAACGTGAGGCGGTACCGGCGCCGGCCGGATAGGCGATACCCTGCACGGGGGAGTCCCCCGTGCCGGCAAGGAGACGAGAATGCGTATTGGACCACTGGAAATCGGTTCGATCACCGAGTGGACGCCGGTCGACGGCCCGGTCGTGACCTGGCAGCCCACCGACTCCTCTCTGGCAAAGGCCGCCCAGGCCCCGCTGAGTTCCGTCCCGGTCGGCTACATGCAGGCCCAGCACATCCGCGGCTACTGCAGTCAGCGGGACAAGGGCCTGGACTACTCCAGGCTGATGGTCGTCAGCTGCGACGCCCCGGGACAGTGCGATATCCGCGCGATGACCTATGTGGTCAACGCTCACCTTCGGCGTCAGGACACCTACCGCAGCTGGTTCGAGTTCGGCGACGACGGCGCCCTGCTGCGGCATGCCATCGAGAACCCACGGGACATCGAGTTCGCCCCGGTCGAGCACGGCGTCCTTCACGTCGACGAAATCCGCGACCTGGTTGTCAACATTCCCGATCCGCTGCACTGGGACTGCTTCCGGTTCGGGATCATTCAAGGCGAGGAGAGCTTCACCTTCTTCGCCAGCATCGATCACGTTCACGTCGACGCCTCCGTCGTGGGCGTCACGCTGATGGAGTTCTTCATGATGTACTCCGCGCTGGTGGCCGGCGGTGCACCGTTGCAACTGCCGCCGGCCGGCAGCTACGCCGAATTTTGCGAACGCCAGCACGCCTACACCGCCGCGCTGAACAGCCAGTCGCCCGAGGTCCAGGCCTGGGTCGAGTTCGCCAAGGCAAGCGGTAACAGCCTCCCCGGCTTCCCGCTGCCCCTGGGGGATCCGGCAGTGCGCTGGGAATCGGCCATGACGACGATGTCGATGTTGGATCGCGACCAGATGGCGGCGTTCGAGACCGCCTGCACCGACGCCGGCGCCCGGTTCATCGGCGGCGTGCTCGCCTGTATCGCGCTGACCCAGCACGACTTGACCGGAGCCGACGAGTACCACGGGCTGACCCCGCGGGACACCCGTCGAGACGCCACCGATGCCATGACGCAGGGGTGGTTCACCGGCCTCATCCCGATCACCGTGCCGGTCCGGGGCGAGACGTTCGCCGACGCCGCCCGGGTGGCCCAGGACTCGTTCGACTCAAACAAGTCCATGGCGGAACTGCCGTTCGACCGCGTCGTCGAACTCGAGCCGGCACTGAGTCCGCCTCCGCCCAACTTTCCGGTGATCAACTTCCTCGACGCGGGGACCGCCCCCCTGTCAGCCCTGTTGACCGCCGAACTCGGCGACCTCAACGTCGGGGTGTACAGCGACGGCCGGTACTCCTACCAATTGTCGATCTATGTCGCCCGGGTGGAGGATCAGACCGCCGTCACGGTGATGTACCCCGACAACCCCGAGGCCCGCGAGTCTATTGACCGCTATCTCGAGGTCCTCAAATCGGTGTTCGAACTCGTCGCCAAACAGGGCCACTGGAACGACCGCGATGTGGCGTAAGAACTCGATGCCCCGGTGACAGAACGGACCGGGGCCGCCTTCGGGTGGCTTGGACGTTTCGTGGCGCGGATGCCCTGGGTGGTGATCGCGCTGTGGATGCTGTTGCTGGGGACGCTGTCCACCACCGTGCCGCCGCTGGACGAGATGTCGGTACGCAATCCGGTTTCGCTGCTCCCGGCCGATGCACCCTCCGTCGAGGCCACCCGGCAGATGAGCGCGGCCTTCAAGGACTCCGGCGCGGAGAACATCCTGGTGGTGTTGCTCACCGACAACAGCGGCCTCGGAAGCGATGACGAGGCGGTGTACCGCCGACTGGTCGACCGGCTGCGGCAGGACACCACCGACGTGGTCATGCTGCAGGAGTTCGTCAGTGCCCCGCCGCTGCGGGAGGCCCTGGCCAGCAAGGACGGCCAGGCATGGATCCTTCCGGTCGGCTTGGCCGGTGAACTCGGGACCCCCAAGGCCTACGACGCCTACGTGCGCGTCGCCGATCTGGTGGAGGACACCCTGCGGGGATCGTCGCTGTCGGCCCGCATGACCGGGCCGGCCGCCACGGTCGCAGACCTCACCGATGCCGGTGCCCGTGACCGACTGCCCATCGAATCCGCGATCGCGGTTCTGCTGCTGGTGATCCTCGCCGTCATCTATCGCAACCCGGTCACCATGATGCTGCCGTTGCTCACGATCGGCGCCTCCCTGCTGACCGCGCAGGGCTTGATTTCCGCGGTCTCCCTGAACACCGGCCTGCCGATCTCCAACCAGGCGATCGTGCTGCTCAGTGCGATGATCGCCGGCGCCGGAACCGATTACGCCGTCTTCCTGATCAGTCGCTATCACGATTACGTCCGGCGCGGAGAGCGCAGCGACGACGCGCTGCAACTGGCGCTGGCCTCGATCGGTCCGGTGATAGCGGCGTCGGCAGCCACCGTCGGGGTGACCTTTCTGGGCATGGGTTTCGCCAAACTCGGATTGTTCTCGACCACTGGGCTGTCGCTGGCCATGGGGATCGCCACCGCCTTTCTCGGCGCCATCACCCTGCTGCCAGCGGTCATCGTGCTGGTCGGCCGGCGCGGCTGGATAAAGCCGAGGCCTGAGATGGCGGCACCGCTGTGGCGCAGGGTCGGGATAGGCGTGGTCCGACGGCCCCGGGCATACCTCGCCGCGAGCCTGGCTTTGCTGCTTGCGCTCGCCGCGTGCGCCGGGCTGGTGCAGTACAACTACGACGACCGCAAGGTGCTGCCGGCCGCCGCGGAGAGTTCCATCGGCTACGCGATGCTCGACGACCACTTCGCCGTCAACCAGACCATCCCGCAGTATCTCGTCATCGAGGCCGACCGTGATCTGCGCACGGCACGGTCACTGGCCGATCTGGACCAGATGGCGCAACGGATCAGTCAGATCCCGGGTATCCACGCGATCCGGGGCGTGACCCGACCCACCGGCGAGACGCTGCCCCAGGCCCGGGCGACCTACCAGGCCGGGCAGGTCGGTGAACAGTTGGCCACGGCCTCGGGGATGATCGCCGATCGGTCCTCGGACCTGAACCGGTTGGCCTCGGGCGCCGATCAGCTGGCAACCAGTCTCGGTGACGTGCAGGGCCAGGTGAACCAGGCGGCCGGAAACATCTCCAGCCTCATTGACGCGCTGGCCTACATCCAGGGACTGGCGGGCGGGGAGCAGACTTTCGAGGATCTTGACAAGACCGCGAAGCTTATCGATGGTCTGCGGATGCTCGGCCAGATCTTGCAAGTCAAGTTCGCCGGTGTCACCTACAAGCTGGACTGGATAGACCCGGTCATCGTGGCGCTGGACACCAGTCCGACGTGCATCGCCAACCCGGTGTGCTGGGCCGCCAACAACCAGTTCCGCCGGATCCAGTATCTGCGCGATACCGGCGCGCTGGACGGGCTGCTCGATTTATCGAGTCAGTTGATGAATGCCGAACCCACGCAAAGCGTTTCCTCGACAGTCACCGGCCTGACCACCTCGGTGCAGACGGTCATCAAATCCCTTCGCGCCATAGGGGTTTACGACGCGAGTACCGCCCGCACGCAGTTATACACCGTGCAGGACGGGGCGGACAGGCTCGCCAGCGCCAGCCGTCAGGTCGCCGACGGTGTCGACCAGATCGTCAGCCAGACCAAGCGGGTTGGACCGGGACTGGATGCCGCCGCGTCGTTCCTCCAGGCGATGAGCGAGGACGCCGCCACCCCGGCGATGGCCGGCTTCAACATCCCGCCCGACGTGCTGGCTTCCGACGAGTTCCGCAAAGCGATCACCGCGTTCGTCTCCCCCGATGGCCGCGCGGTGCGTTATCTGATCCAGACCGACCTCAATCCGTTCAGCACTGAGGCGATGGACCAGGTGAACGCCGTTCTGGACGCGGCCAGGGGAGCCTTGCCCAACACCACACTGGCTGATGCCAAGGTGTCGGTATCGGGTTACCCTGTGACACTTCGCGATACGCGTGACTACTACAACAGCGACCTGCGCCTCATCATCGCCGTCACCGTCATCGTGGTGCTGCTGGTTCTGATGGTCCTACTGCGGGCACTGGTGGCGCCGCTCTATCTGGTCGGATCGGTGATCCTGTCCTACCTGTCCGCCTTGGGTCTCGGCGTGCTGATCTTCCAGTTCGGTATGAACCAGCAATTGCATTGGAGCGTCCCCGGTTTGACCTTCGTCGTGCTGGTGGCCGTGGGTGCCGACTACAACATGCTGCTGGCTTCACGACTCCGTGAGGAGTCGGGGACCGGGTTACGACTCGGTGTGATCCGGACCGTCCAGTCCACCGGTGGTGTGATCACCGCTGCCGGCTTCATCTTCGCCGCATCGATGTTCGGCCTGTTGTTTTCGTCCATCAGCACTATTGTTCAGGCCGGTACGGTGATCGGACTCGGCATCCTGCTGGACACCCTCGTCGTTCGCACCGTGACAGTGCCCGCCGCGGCGACACTGTTCGGCAAATTCAGTTGGTGGCCGAACATCCCGCAGCCGCCAGTACTTCAGAAGCCAGCTCGCCCCACGGTTTTCGATTCGGTGTAAATCCGCAGCCGATTGTCAGCCCAGCACTCCGAAAAGCGTCCGAGCATCGGCGAAGGTCTTCTCGATGGTCGCCCTGGTTCCAGGATCGAGGCTGGCGATCGGGTCCATGCCGGTCGGACTCACCGTCACTGGGCGGGTAGCGGGGTCGTCGTTGCGGGAATAGCCCGCGTCGATGATCGGCTGTAAAGCCCCGTCCAGCATGTCCACGCCCCAGTCCGGCACCCCCAGGTAGCGCAGCGGCAGGGTCATCGGGAGATTGGTGACCGGAATCAGGAACGACGTTTCCGTGGCGCCCCTGGAATTGATCTGGTTACGGATGTTCTGCGGCGGAACAATGTCCGGGCTGGTGAAGGCCGCGGGGGTGTGCACGATCGTCGAACCGGCAATGGCGTTGGCGACCGCGAACATGTTCTCCGGCCGGTCCGGGAAATCGGCCAATCCGTCGTACACGGCGACTACCCGGTTGCTGTCGTACTGACTCTCCACCGAAGGGGGCATGGTGTAGTCGATGAGCGGAATGTACTCGCCGGGTCCGAATATCCCGGCCAGGAAGCTCTGACCGAAACCGTGGCGGCTGGTCGGGTCGCCGATGGTGGTGAAGGTCAACTCGTCAGGGGCTGGAGCGTTCGGATCGTCGGCCAAGCGGGCCTGCACCTGGTCCAGTGCCAGCGTTCCCTGGGACAGGCCGACCGCAGCGGCCGGTTCGCCGGACCCGCTGAAGATCGCCTGACCCAGGCTGTCGGTCGCCGCGGTGGCAGCCTCGCCGATGGTCTCGTTGTCCCGCGGTCCTGGCGGCAGAACGAACTGTGGCATCCAGCTGAACGGCGCTCCGGCGGGGTAGTCGATCAACTCACGCCGGGCCTCGGGGAACCAGTCGGCCCCGGCCTTCATCGTGTACTCGTACCAGGGTATTCCCGGAGCCCGCGCGCCGCCGAGGGCGTAAACGACCGGGGCGGCGGACCCTTGCACCAATGGGGAGGGCGCCGGTGCGCAAGTTTCAGCCGGATAGGGACCGCCAGTGCAGGGCTGCGGGTACCAGGGATTGGCCTGTGCCGTTCCGGTACCCAAGCCCCCCGACGTTCCGACGACGCAGCCGGCAAGCAGTCCGGCGAACACTCGTCTCATCTGACCCCTCCTACGGCGAACTACGCTACCGCATGGCCAGGTGGGGGCCGATTCACAGCGTGAGCAGCCCGACCGTCAACAGAATGGTTCCGATGACGGCCAGGGTGATGGCCAACGCACGCCGTCGGTGCGCGGCGAACCATTCGTTGAGGACGGCCATGGCGGCGCGGGTGCGCTCGGGCGCAAAAAGATAGGACACCAGAGGTATCTCGACCACGGCGAAGGCGACGACGGTGAACATCACCAACGCACCGATCTGGTTGGCCGGTGTCGCCCCCGAGGCCAGGATCACCGCCAGCACGGCCAGGTAGTCCACCGACGGAAGGGCGATGCCAAGGCCGGCGGCCCCGGCCATCCAGGGGCCCTCGGCGTTCAGCAGGCGCTGCGTCTGTCGGGCAAGCCGCCCCGGTCGGAAACCCTCTTCCCCACGGTCCGGCACTCGGATCACAGCGACCACCGCGGCAGCGATCAGCGCCACCAGCCCCATGCCGATCTGAACTCTCGGCAGAGTCACGTGCGCGGAGTCCACCGCTGTGCGCAGGCCGAACAGCACGACCACGCCGACGGAGATACCCATCAGGAAACCGCCGCAGAGAAATGCCAGCAGGTCGGCGACGGGTCGGGGGCGGTTCAGCAGCAGCACCGCCATCCCGAGCCGGAACGGTTCGGTGCTGACGGCCATCGCCATCACGAAGACGGTGAGCCACATGGTTCCTCAGCGACCGGTCTGCCGGTCAGCTGTCCAGACGAGCGAATTGCTGGGCGACATAGAGGTCACCACAGGCCGACCGGCGGATCTTGCCACTGGTCGTGATGGGAAGGGACCCGGGCGCCACCAGGACCAGATCGGCGGTGGTCACGCCGTAAACGCGCGAGATCGCCGAGGTGACCTCGTTTTTGAGTGCCTCGATCGCATCGGCTGCCTGAGCTGCGTTTGAAGACTCCGGGCGCCGCTTCTTGTATTCGGCTATCACGACGAGCTTTTCGTCCTGACCGACACTCACCGTGATGGCCGCGGACCGGCCGCCGGTGATCTCACCCACGGTGGACTCGATGTCTTCGGGGTAAAGGTTGCGGCCGCGGATGATCAGGATGTCCTTCATCCGCCCGACGATGTACAGCTCGTCGTCGAACATGAAACCCAGGTCGCCTGTTCGCAACCACGGACCCGGCGGCGTGCCTTCCGACGGGGTGGCCAGCATCCCGCCGAATGTCGCTGCGGTCTCGTCGGGCTTGCGCCAGTACCCCTCGGCGACATTGCCACCGTGCAGCCAGATCTCGCCCACGGCGCCAGCCGACGACTCGGTGAGTGCATCGGGGTCGACGATCCGAACCTCGGGGGAGTGTGGCGTGCCGTAGGAGATCAGCCCGACTCCGGCCGGTGCCTGCACGGCGATGGCTGCCCCTTCGGACAGCGCATCGGCGTCGAAGTGCGAAACCTTCGGCGGTCCGCCGACGGTACGGGTGGCCGCATAGACGGTTCCTTCGGCGAGTCCGTAGGACGGCCGGAAGGCCTCGGGACGGAAGTTGTACTTGCCGAACCGGTCGGTGAAACGCTTCAGCGTTGCCGGATGAACTCGCTCCGCGCCGCTGAGCAGCCCGTCCACCCCGCTCATGTCGAGCCCGGCCATATCGTCGTCGGAGGTTTTGGCCGCCGCGAGTTCGTATGCGAAGTTCGGGGCCGCCGACCAGGCGTGGTCGTGTGCCGCCATGGCCTGGATCCAGCGGGCCGGCCTCTGCAGGAAGGCCATCGGACTGCTCAGATGGCTGGGGTAGCCGCCGAGTATCGGTGTGACGACGGCGAAGACCAGGCCCATGTCGTGGTAGAAGGGCAGCCAGGACACGATGTTGGTGCCGGGCGGGACTACTCCATTCATCGGGCCGAAGTAGTCCGCCATGAGTTGGCGGAAGTTCGTGTACAGGTTGTCGTGGCTGATCATCACGCCGGCGGGCACCCGGGTGGAACCGGAGGTGTACTGCAGGTAGGCGACCTCGGGCAGTGGACGTCGCACCGCGGCCCCGGCCGGGCGTCCGGCCGCCGCCACGTCGTCCACGGCGACAACCGTCGGAACCGGCCCAGCGGTGTCAGCGAGGTATTCGCCGACCGTCTCCACCAGCTCGGAGGTCGTCAGGACGACGGCGGGTGAGGTGTCTGCCATGACCGCGCCGATCCGCTCGTCGTGCGCCCCCGGGTAGGGCGCAGAGAGTGGAACCGCGATGTAGCCGGCCAACATCGAACCCAGGAATGCCACGATGTAGTCCAGGCTCTGATTGGCCAGGATCACGGCCCGGTCGCCGGACTCCCCGTGGCTGCTGATCGCCCGGGCCAGGTTATCCACCCTCCGGTAGAGCTGGGCCCAGGTCAGCGTCTCGGTCACCCCAGACCAGTCGGCGTCGTAGTGGGTGAAGGTGAAGGCGACGTCGTCGGGCTGCAGGCTGGCGCGTTCGCGCAGGGTTGTCAGAACGGGTGCCTCAGACACGGAGGTAGGCTACCGGCTCGGGCCAGCGGAGCAGGTCGCGGGCCGGGTTGTGCGGGCACTTCACGTGTACGTTTGACCCAGCATGGACGCCAGCATCAGTTTCAGCCCCACGGCGCTGCGTGAGGCCTTCAGTCACTTCCCGTCCGGGGTGATCGCGGTCGCGGCCGAGGCCGACGGTGAGCGGTTGGGTATGGCCGCCAGTACTTTCGTGCCGGTTTCGCTTGAGCCGCCGTTGGTCTCGTTCTGTGTCCGAAACGCCTCAGAGACCTGGCCGAGGCTGGAGCGGCTGCCGATGCTGGGAATCAGCGTGCTCGCCGAGCGTCATCGCGACGCCGCCCGAACGCTGGCCGCAAAGACCGGGGACCGGTTCGCCGGATTGGACACCGTGTCGACGGCGTCGGGGGCGGTGTTCGTCAAGGACACCAGTGTGTGGTTTGAGAGCGCCGTCGAGCGATCGGTGCCGGCCGGTGACCACTCGATCGTGATCCTGCGGGTTCAGGAGATCACTGTGCACGGCGACGTGTCGCCGATCGTCTTCCACCGCAGCAGTTTTCGTCGGCTGAGCCCCTAACGCCGAAAGTTCGTCCAGATCGAGAAACCCCTCCGATGCGGCGTGATTCTCGATCTGGATGCACTTCCGATGGGGGTTACTTCCGGCGGAAGAGCTTGTTGCCGAGCCAGACGACGGGGTCGTACTTGCGGTCGGCGACGCGTTCCTTCATCGGGATCAGCGCGTTGTCGGTGATCTTGATGTGCTCCGGGCACACCTCGGTGCAGCACTTGTTGATGTTGCAGAAGCCCAAGCCGAACTCGTCCTGCGCCTGGTGCTGACGATCCATGGTGTCCAGCGGATGCATGTCCAACTCGGCGACGCGCATCAGGTACCGCGGACCGGCGAAGGACTTCTTGTTCTCCTCGTGGTCGCGGATGGTGTGGCACACGTTGTTGCAGAGGAAGCACTCGATGCACTTGCGGAACTCCTGGGAGCGTTCCACGTCGATCTGTGCCATCCGGTACTCGCCCGGCTGCAGGTCCTTCGGCGGCGCGAAAGACGGGATTTCCCTTGCCTTCTCGTAGTTGAAGGACACATCGGTAACCAGGTCGCGGATCACCGGGAAGGTGCGCAACGGGGTGATCGTAATGGTCTCAGTCGGCTCGAATACCGACATCCGCGTCATACACATCAGCCGGGGACGGCCGTTGATCTCCGCCGAGCACGAGCCGCACTTGCCGGCCTTGCAGTTCCACCGAACCGCGAGATCGGGAGCCTGCTCGGCCTGCAGGCGGTGGATGATGTCGAGGACGACCTCGCCCTCGTTGACCGGCACGGTGAAGTCGTGCAGGTCACCGCCTTCGTCGTCGCCGCGCCAGACCTTGAGGTTCGCCTGATAGCTCATCGCTAGCCCTTCCGTCCCGGATGCCGGGCCAGTTCTTCGTCGGTGAAGTACTTGCCGAGTTCCTCGATCTCAAACAGCTCCAGCAGATCCTCGCGCATCGGCTCCTGCTCTTCGCGGGTGGCGGTGACCTCGGGCATCACCGGATCGTCGCCTGCGGAGCGGCACACCACCAGGGCACGCCGCCAGTGGTTGTCCATCTGCGGGAAGTCGTCGCGGGTGTGCCCGCCGCGGCTCTCGGTGCGCGCCAGAGCGGACTTCGCCACGCACTCGCTGACCAGCAGCATGTTCCGCATGTCCATGGCCAGGTGCCAGCCGGGGTTGAACTCGCGGCGACCGTCAGACTCGATGTTGCGGAAGCGGACCTTGAACTCCTCGATCTTGTCCAGGGCCTGCTGCATCTCCTCGCCGGTGCGGATGATGCCGACCAGGTCGTTCATCGTCTGCTGCAGTTCGGCGTGCAGGCTGTAGGGGTTCTCCGGCTTGGCCTGTCCCTGCGGTCCGGTGAACGGTGTCAACGCGATCGACGCCGACTCGTTGATCGCCTCCTCGCTGACCGCGGGGCGGCTCTTGAGCGCCCGGACGTAGTCTGCGGCGCCGAGTCCGGCGCGCCGGCCGAACACCAACAGGTCCGACAGCGAGTTGCCGCCCAAGCGGTTGGAGCCGTGCATGCCGCCCGCGCACTCACCGGCGGCGAACAGGCCCGGGGTGGCGGTGGCAGCGGTGTCGGGGTCGACCTCGATACCACCCATCACGTAGTGGCAGGTGGGTCCGATCTCCATCGGCTCCTTGGTGATGTCCACCTCGGCCAGTTCGATGAACTGGTGGTACATCGACGGCAGCCGCTTCTTGATGGTCTCCGCCGGTAGCCGGGAGGCGATGTCGAGGTACACCCCGCCGTGCGGCCCGCCGCGGCCGGCCTTGACCTCGGCGTTGATGGCGCGCGACACCTCGTCGCGAGGCAACAGGTCCGGGGTGCGGCGCGCGGTGCCGTCACCGGAGCCCTGCTGCTCGGCCAGCCACTGGTCGGCCTCGGCCTCGGTCTCGGCGTACTGACCCTTGAACACCGGGGGGATGTAGTTGAACATGAACCGCTCGCCGTTGGCGTTCTTGAGCACACCCCCGTCGCCGCGCACGCCCTCGGTGACAAGGATGCCCTTGACCGACAGCGGCCAGACCATGCCGGTCGGGTGGAACTGGATGAACTCCATGTTGATCAGACCGGCCCCGGCCCGCATGGCCAGGGCGTGGCCGTCACCGGTGTACTCCCAGGAGTTCGACGACACCTTGAACGACTTGCCGATGCCACCGGTGGCCAGCACGATCGCCGGCGCCTCGAAGAGGATGAACTTTCCGGACTCGCGCCAGTAGCCGAAGGCTCCGGCGATCCGGTCGCCGTCCTTGATGAGTTCGGTGATCGAGCACTCGGCGAAGATCTTGATCCGGGCGTCGTAGTCACCGAACTCGGCCTTGTCCTCCTGTTGCAGCGAGACGATCTTCTGCTGCAGGGTGCGGATGATCTCCAGGCCGGTGCGGTCACCGACGTGCGCCAACCGCGGATAGGTGTGGCCACCGAAGTTGCGCTGGCTGATCCGGCCGTCCTTGGTCCGGTCGAACAGCGCCCCGTAGGTCTCCAGCTCCCAGACCCGCTCGGGGGCTTCCTGCGCGTGCAGTTCGGCCATCCGCCAGTTGTTGAGGAACTTGCCGCCGCGCATCGTGTCGGCGAAGTGCACCTTCCAGTTGTCCTTGGGGTTGGCATTGCCCATCGCCGCCGCGCAGCCGCCCTCGGCCATCACCGTGTGTGCCTTGCCGAACAGCGACTTGGTCACCACCGCGACCCGCAGGCCCCGCTGGCGTGCCTCGATGACGGCGCGCAGACCCGAACCACCGGCGCCGATGACGACAACGTCGTAGGAATGGCGTTCGACCTCAACCATGTGTGACCTCGCTTGAACTGGGTTTGTTGATGTCGGTGTGATGTCTTTATCTGGTGTGGCGCTGTCAGCCAATGAATCTCAGGTCGGAGATCGCACCACTGGCCACCAGCATGATGTAGAAGTCGGTGAACATCAGGGTGCCCAGGGTGATCCAGGCGAACTTCTTGTGGTGGACGTTGAGCTTGCTGATCTCGGTCCACAGTCGGTAACGCACCGGATGCTTGGAGAAGTGCTTGAGGCGGCCGCCCATCACATGCCGGCAGGAGTGGCACGAGATGGTGTAGGTCCAGAGCAGGATGACGTTGACCCACAGGATCACGTTGCCCAGACCGAAGCCGAAGCCCGACGGCGAGTGCATCGCCTGGATCGCGTCCCAGGTGTTGATCACCGAGATGAGTGCCGCGATGTAAAAGAAGTAGCGGTGCAGGTTCTGCAGGATCAGCGGGAATCGTGTCTCACCGGTGTAGGTGGCGTGCGGTTCAGCCACGGCGCAGGCGGTCGGGGACTGCCAGACCGAGCGGTAGTAGGCGCCGCGGTAGTAGTAGCAGGTGAGCCGGAACAGCAGCAGGAACGGCAGCGAGAACAGCGCATAGGGCAGCAGCGAGAACGGGCCCGAGGCCGGGAGGATCTGCGGCCAGAACTCACTGGCCGCCCCGCAGTTCACCGACATGCACGGCGAGTAGAACGGCGTCAGGTAGTGGTACTCCTCGACGAAGAAGTGGTCTCGCTGGAACGCCCGCACCGTCGCGTAGATGATGAATGCCGCGAAGCCGAGGTTGGTCAGGATGGGGGCTTTGAGCCAGTTGTCGGTGCGCAGGGTCTTCTGCGTGATCTGAGCCCGGCCGGGCGAGAAGACACCGGTGGCACGCCGGTTGGTGGTGGGTGCGCTCATCAGCAGTGATCCCCTTCGAGTCAACTGCTCCGAAGACTACCCACGCCTACGCCCTGGGCTGAAATTGGGTCAGCGTCGTTCCGCGACAGCGGATCAGCGTCGGTTGTGACCGCCGACGCCCTCGTCGTCGATGCCGCGCCAGAACTCCCGGTCGTAGGGAGTGTCGGGCACCTGGATCTTCTCCCCGGAGGTCGTGGGGAAGTGCGGGGCGAGTTCCAACTCGCCGGCGTCGATCTCCAAAAGATCCAGGTCACCGACGATTCTTTCGGTGTCGATGAGCACCCGGCGCATCGCCGGAGTGTCTCCGTAGCGGTGCTGTATCGACGCCACACAGCGGCGCAGGTTGCCGATCAGGTGCTGCAATTCGGCGAGTTCAGCGGCTCTGGACATGGGGCCTCCCCGGGCTGTGCGGTCTCGTATTCCCCTTCGATGCTAGCGACGTCCACCACTTTTTGTGAGAGACGTCACGTCTGGCCGCGGCCTAGGATTTTTCACGTGGCTTTATGTCTGGTGACGGGAGGGGCCGGTTTCATCGGCTCACACCTGTCTGCGGCGCTCGTGGCACGCGGTCACGCCGTCCGAATAGTGGACGACCTCTCCACGGGCCGCCTTGCGAATGTCCCGGCCGGAGCCGAGTTCATCCGGGGGGATCTCACCGATCCGGAAACGGCCGATGCCGTCGTGCGCGATTGCGAGTTCGTCCTCCATCAGGCAGCCGTCGCATCCGTTCCGCTGTCGGTCTCCGAGCCGCGAGTGGCACACGATGCGAATCTCAATGCGACCCTCAATGTCCTGGTGGCCGCGAGAGATGCGGGCGTCCGCCGCGTCATCTTCGCGGCCTCCTCGGCGGCCTATGGCGACGATCCGGCCTTGCCGAAGGTGGAGGACATGCCGGCCGATCTGCAGTCTCCCTACGCCCTGCAGAAGTACGCCGGTGAGCAATACTGCCGGTTGTTCCACCGGCTGTACGGACTTGAGACCGTGGCGTTGCGATACTTCAACGTCTTTGGGCCGAAGCAGAGTGCATCATCGCCCTACTCCGGGGTTCTGTCGCTGTTCATCAGAGCCGCGCTGTCGGGTTCGCCGGCGACCGTCTACGGCGATGGGGGTCAAACGCGCGATTTCGTTTTCATCGACAACGTGGTGAACGGGGTGCTGCGGTCGATGGACGCGGCCGGAGTTGCCGGTGAGGTGATCAACCTGGCCACCGGTCGCGGCGTGTCGCTCAACGAGGCCTGGGCGGCGCTCGGCGAGATACTGGGCCCCTTGCCGGAGCCGGTCTACGGGCCGCCCCGGGCGGGCGACGTCAGGCATTCCGTTGCTGACCTCACCAAGGCGGCAAGGCTTCTGGGCTATCGGCCTCACGTCTCGTTCGACGACGGTCTGCGGCGCACCGTGGAGTGGGCGAGGGGAGCCGCCTGAGCTTCACCCTGGCTCACGATCCGGCGCGCTCAAGCGCCGCAGGGCGCCGGCCGTCTTTGACCTACCAGGCGTCGCCGTCGCGCCAGTCGCAGACCAACTCGGAGTCGGGGTCGACCTCGACGTCCACCGGCAGCACGTAAACCGATCCGTCGTCCTCCGCGGTGCGCAATGTCCCGGTCGGCGAGAGCACCGACGTCGGCCCCCGCCAACTCACCCAGCCGCGCGGCCGGTACAGCCGGTCGCCTGCCCCGGAGGCGCTCAACGCGCCGATCCGATAAGCCCCGCGGATCACCTGCTCGACCGCGTCCAGCACCGCATTGCCCAGCCCCTGTCCGCGCCAATCCTCCCGTACCGCAACACCTTCCACGTACCCGCAGCGCAGTGCCTCGCCGCGGTGGAGCAGCCGACGCTGCACCACCGCGGCGTGGGCGATCAACGCTCCCCGGTGTCCGATGACGGCGTGCATGCCACCCAGCGTGTGGTCCCAGTCCGCGTCGGTGAAATCCCCGGCGTAGGCATCCACGAGGAGTCGATGGGCGTTGTGCAGGGTCTCGTCGTCGAGGTCGCTGGTGTGGACCAGCCGGGCGGTATGGACTTGCGGCACCTTCACAGCTCTACCAGCTCGGCTGGCTTGGCGGGCTGTAAACCCAGCGCATCCGCACCGCCTGGCCGGGACGCAGTTGAGCCAGTTTGTCGGTATCGGCATCGACGATCACGCCGATGACGGGGTAGCCGCCGGTGACCGGGTGGTCGGGCCCGAGGATCACCGGCTGCCCGTTGGGGGGTACCTGCACCGAGCCGCGGGTGGTGCCCTCGCTGGGCAGTTGGCGGTCCGGCCAGCGGTGGCGCAGCGGGGCTCCGATCAATCGGACACCGACCCGATCGCTGCGCTCGGAGGTCACCCATTCGGTGCCTACGAACGCCTCAGGGTCCTCGAGCCAGTCCTCCCGCGGGCCGGGCACCACCAGCAGGTCCACCCGGTCGCCCGTGACTTGACTGACCGGTGCCTGTTCGACCGCGGGGAAGACACGGTCGGGCCGGCCGACGGCGATGACGTCTCCGCGCCGGAGCGGGAGCGGTCCGATCCCGGACAGGGTGTCGTAGCTGCGCGATCCGAGGACAGGGGCTGCGTCGACACCCCCGCGGACGGCGAGATAGCTGCGCAGGCCGGACCTCGGTACGCCCAACGCCAGCACTTGACCGGCTTCGAGTCGCTGAACGCTGTTGATGCCGAACGGGATTCCGTCGACAACCGGCATCGGGTCGGCGCCGGCGATCGCGATTTCCACCGCACCGCCGAGCACGCGTGCCCGGAAGCCCCCGAGGGTTATCTCCAATGTCGCGGCGTGTTGGGGGTTGGCCATCAGCCGGTTCGCCAGGGCGTGTGACTCGCGGTCGGCCGCCCCGGATCTAGGCACCCCGAGGTGGGCCAGTCCCGGCCGGCCGAGATCCTGCACCAGGGTCAGCGGTCCGGTCTGCAACACCTCCAGGGCGGCCATGGGACTACGACAGATTCTCCACGGCGCGGAACCGCACCCACATCCCCGGCGTGAGAAGTGCCGGCTCGGGCCGATCGAGGTCCCACAGCACCGCCTCGGTGCGGCCGATCAGTTGCCAGCCGCCGGGAGATTCCCGCGGATAGACCCCGCTGAACTCCCCGGCCAGGCCCACCGAACCGGCCGGTACCCGCGTCCGCGGCTCCGGGCGTCGCGGTACTTGCAGCCTTGGGTCGCCGCCGACGAGGTAGGCGAAACCGGGTGCAAAACCGGCGAATCCGACCCGCCACGATGTGCCGGTGTGGGCGGCCACGACTTCGCTGGGATCCATCTCGAGCCGGTCAGCGACGGCCAGCAGGTCGGCGCCGTCGTAAACGACGTCGATCACCACGTCGGGCGTGCCGGTGCTGGCTTCGGTGTGCCCGCTCGAAACGGCGAGGCGTGCCAGCTGCGCCCGGACCGATGCCTGGTGGGCAGCGTCGGTAAAGCTCACCAAAACGGTTCGGGCACCAGGGACGATGTCGATCACGCCGGGCAGCTCGGTCGACCGGAGCATTTCCGTCAGGGCCAGAACCTCAGCAGTGGAGGCACGTTCGACCATCAGCGCCCGGTCTCCGTAGTCGCGGATGGCCGCGCCGTTGCTGTAGTCGCGGATGGCCGCGCCGTTGCTGTAGTCGCGGATGGCCGCGCCGTTGCTG
>CAZADG010000002.1:55455-98434 GCA_964483865.1 uncultured Mycobacterium sp.
GTAGTCGCGGATGGCCGCGCCGTTGCTGTAGTCGCGGATGGCCGCGCCGTTGCTGTAGTCGCGGATGGCCATCACGCGGAGGCGTAGGTGGGTTCATGGCGTTTGACGTAGCCGATCACCCGATAGGTGATCGGCAGCATGAGTACCTCGACGGCGGTCTTGTAGATCCAGCCGAGCGCGGTGTAGGTGAGGAAGTCGCCGAGGCTGGTGATTCCGATCGCGCCGGCGGCGATGGCGCAGAACACCAGGGTGTCTCCGAGTTGACCGGCGAACGTGGACCCGACCAGTCGGGCCCACAGGTGCTTCTCCCGGGTCCGTTCCTTGATCTTGACGACTGCCCAGGCATTGATGGTCTGACCGACGAGGAACCCGGCCAACCCCGCGACGATCAGCTGGGTGTACGCGCCGACCACGTTGGCGAGGTGTTCCTGGTTGGGGTAGAAGTCAGCGGCCGGTAGGTAGACCGTCACCCAGAAAGCCAGGGCGGCAAGTCCGTTCATCAGGAAGCCGAGTGCGATGGCACGCCGTGCGGCCCGGAATCCATACACCTCGGCCAGCACGTCACCGATGACGTAGGTGAGGGGGAAGACGATGAAACCCCCGTCGGTGATGATCGGGCCGAATGCCACGCCCTTGGTGGCGGTGACGTTGGAAATGATGACCAGTGCGGTGAAAACAGCGACGAGAACGGGGTAGTAGACGCTGCCCACCTGCGCGAAACTCGGCGGCTTCTGGGTTTCCACATCGGTTGTCACGGTGCCAATCCAATCATCCTGCGCTGAGTGCGAGGGAGATACCGAGAGCCAGCATGGTGGCGGCGATCAACCAGTCCAGGATCCGCCAGGTACGTGGGCTGGCGAACACGCCGGCCAACCGGCGCGCCCCGAAGCCGAGCCCGAAGAACCACACGGCACTGGCAATCGCTGCACCGGCCCCGAACAGCCAGCGGCCATCGCGCTGCTGATTGGCCAGGGTTCCGATCAGCACCACGGTGTCGAGGTAGACGTGTGGGTTGAGGAACGTCAGGGCAAGGCAGGTGAGGAGAACCGGACCGAGTCGGGCGGGCGCGGCGTCGGCGGGGTTGAGGGCGGCGGGACGGAGCGCGCGCCGGGCCGCCAGCACGGCGTAGCCGATCAGGAATGCCGCTCCGCCGTAGCGCGCAACGGTCGTCAAACCCGGATGCGCGGTGACCAGAGCCCCGATCCCGGCGATCCCCGCGAGGATGAGCAACAGATCCGAAGCGACGCAGAGTGTTACGACGGCAAGCACATGTTCGTTGCGGATCCCCTGGCGCAGGACGAAGGCGTTTTGCGCGCCAATCGCCGCGATCAGGCTGATGGAGCTGACGAAACCGAACAGGAACGGCGTCACGGGTCGATTGGCTCCACCGGATCGCCGACCCGGATCGTCCCGGAGGTCAGGATGCGGCACACCGATCCGGCCCGGCCGCGTAGTGCGGCGGCCGCGCCTGGGCCGATCCCGTCATCGAGCAGTCGGCATGGCGCGGCAACCCGGACCACCTCCAGGTCAACTCCGCCGATCCGGAGTCTCTCGCCCGGCCGGTTCGGAATCGCGCCGGCATCGACGGTCACGTTGCGACGGGTTGCGCTGCAGGGGAAGTCGCGGCCCAGCTCGGTGGCCGCCCGGTCCAGGTCCTCCTGCGACTGCACGGTGACATGGCGGTGTCGGCTGCCGTGGTAGCGGTCCCCGACCAGGCCCGTGCCGGCCTGCGCCTCGACCTCGGTCACCGGACGCATCGGCAACCGCCGGCCCGGGGCGATGTGGATCGCGACCACTTTCACCCGCCGAAGTCTAGGGTGAGCGACGTGACCGAACACGATCAGCGTCCGCGGGCCCAACGTAGCTGGTTCGGCCATCCGGTGGGTCTGGTCAACCTCTTCGGCGTGGAGCTGTGGGAGCGTTTCTCGTTCTATGGAATGCTCACGATCCTCGGCTACTACCTGTACTACTCGGTGACCGAGGGCGGACTGGGGCTTCCGAAGACGACCGCCACCGGCATCGTCGGCGCGTACGGTGGTTTCGTCTACCTTTCGACGGTTCTGGGCGGCTGGATCGCCGATCGGGTGTTGGGAATGGAACGCACCGTGCTGTACGGCGGTGTGGTGGTGATGTGCGGCCACATCTCACTGGCGGTCCTGCCCGGGATGACCGGGGTGGCAGTCGGTTTGGTGCTCATCGCTCTCGGCGCAGGCGCCCTGAAGGCTAATGCCTCGTCGCTGCTGGGAACCCTCTACGACCACGGCGACGCGCGCCGCGACGGCGGATTCACGCTGTTCTACCTCGGAATCAATCTGGGAGCATTCACCGGGCCGTTGGTCACCGGTCTGCTGCAGACCCGGTTCGGATTCCACTACGGCTTCGGTGCGGCCGCCATCGGGATGGCGTTGGGGCTGACTCAGTACGTCATATTCCGGCGCAACCTCGGCAGCCATGGGCGAACGGTTGCACACCCGTTGTCGCGGCAGGCTCTCTGGCGTGCACTGGCGGTGGCAGCGGCGGTTGTGGCGGTGATCGGACTCGGGTTCGGCACCGGAGTGGTCACACTGGCCAACCTCTCTCAGGTCACCACGGCGCTCATCGTCCTGGCATCGGCTGCCTACTTCACCGCCATGCTGACCAGCAGTCGCGTTACTCCGCTGGAACGCACCCGGGTGCGGGCGTTCATCCCGCTGTTCATCGCGAACGCTGTGTTCTGGTCGCTGTTCCAGCAGATCTTCACTGTTCTGGCGGTGTACTCCGACGAGCGGATGAACTGGACGATCTTCGGATGGACCGCGCCGTCGAGTTGGATCGGATCCATCGAACCGGTGTGGATCATTCTGCTCTCGCCGGTGTTCGCGGTGATGTGGACCAAACTGGGCCGGCGTGCCCCGACCACCCCGCGCAAGTTTGCTTACGGTGTCATCGGCATGGGCCTGGCGTTTCTGCTGTTCCTGTCGATGGCCGGCACGTCGGGTCGTACGGTGCCGGTGCTCGTCGTGGTGGCGATCATGGCCGTCTTTGCGGTGTCAGAGTTGCTGCTGTCGCCGATAGGTCTGTCGGTGACGACCCAGTTGGCCCCCAACGCATTCCGGGCTCAGATGATGGCGCTGTACTTCTTCTCAGTCGGACTGGGCACCGCTATGTCGGGTGTGCTGGCCCGCTACTACGACGCCGCCCATGAGGCCGCTTACTTCGGGATCATCGGTGCCGCGGCAGTGGTGGTCGGCGTGGTGGTGTGGGTGTTGGCACCCCGGATCAGCGCACTGATGGAAGGCGTGCACTAGCTGTCAGCGACTCCGGAACCAGCGTCGTCGGGGTGCATCGTGGTCGGTCAGCAACTCGGGGGCGACCTGCCGGACCAGTGTCTCGACCTGGTCCACGCTCGGGTTGACCAACGAGTGCGGGCCGATGAAGACCGTCGGCACCGTTTCGTCGCCGCCGGTGGCGTCCCGGACCCGCGCCGCAGCGGCGGGGTCTTGCCAGATGTTCACCGGTTCGAAGGGAATCCGACGTTTGCGGAGCCTTCCGCGCAGTGTCAGGCAGAAGGGGCAACCCGGTCGCCAGTAGAACTGGACGACAGCCGTTGAGGGTGCGGGAGCCACCGATTCAGCTTAGCCCCGGCCGAATAAGGGCAGCGAGGTGCACAACTCCGAGAGGTCCTCGCCGGCACGCAGAACGGTGAAATCCGGCCTGACGATCGCGGCTTGCGCGCGCCCGCGGTGCAGCCATTCGGCGAGCACGGTTCCAGGCTCGGCGTAGTGGAGTACGGCATGCCGACGCTTGATCAGATCGCGCTGTGCACCGGTCGGCGACACGGCCGTGATGACTGAGAAGCCCTTCCCGACAACGGCATCGAGCCGGGTTCCGGCCGGAGTGGGGGCATTGGGGCACAGTCGTCCGCCGAGTTGCCCACTCCCCGAACTCTTGGTGATCAGCGCGGACCTGTGCAGTGGGGGGGAGGTGGAATCGAGCAGCCTGCTCGACAGCCCGGGGACAAGGTGGGCGCGAGGTGCCACCGCGCCGCGAAGCGCGTTGCCGACCCTACCCCCGGCCGTCATCGAGTGGCCGACGCCGAGTGCAAGCAAGATCATGCTGCGGGCGTGGGGTTTTCGTTCGTCCTGGTAGCTGTCGAGTGCCGCTGGGGACAAACTCCCGTCGAGCACCCCGGCCAGTTTCCAGCTGATGTTCATTGCATCGCGCAGGCCCGCGCAGAGGCCCTGCCCGATGAAGGGCGGGGTGAGGTGGGCGGCGTCGCCGAGTAGGAAAGTGTTGTCCCGCCGCCAGTGGTCGGCGAACTGCGCGCGAAAGGTGTACTCGGCGACGCGGATGATCCGGAGGTGTTCGTCGTCCGTCGACCCGAGCCACGGCGCGATCAGGGGACGCAAGGCTGTCATGGCTCGGAAGTCTTGAGCGGATTCGCCGGCAAGGAGCCGGAATTCCCATCGGTACCGGTGCGGACCCACTTGCATGAACGTTCCGGCTCGCAGTGGGTTGCAGACTTGGTGCACACCACCCCATTGCTGCAGATCGACTTCGGCATCGACGTCGATCACCAGCCACCGCTGTTCGAAGCGCAGGTCGCGCATGGTTGCCCCGATGTGTCTGCGCACCAGGCTGTTCGCCCCGTCGCAGCCGAGTACGTACTCCGCGTCGACCACGTGTTCGGTGCGGTCGGGGCGATTGGTGTAATGGATCCGGGTTCGGGCTCCACCCAGATCGGTCAGTGCGGTAACCTCGGCGTCACCACGCAGAGTCGCCTCGGGATAGCGCTTCAGGTTTGCCCGGAGCAAACCCTCGAGTTCCGGTTGGTCGAACATGTTGGCTTGCGGATAGCCGTGGCGGCTGTCGGTGGGATTCCGGTGGAACTCGGCCAGCACGTTGAGGTCCGGGTCGAGCAGTCGCAGTCCCAGGGCGGGTCGCGAGATGGCGGCGAATTCCTCGGCGATCCCGAGGCGGTCGAGAATCCGGCATACCTCATCGTCGAGGTGAACGGCCCTGGGCTGCGGGTACATTCCGGCCCAGCGGTCCAGGATGAGGCTGCGGATACCGTACTGGGCCAACAGCGTGGCGGCCGTGACGCCGACCGGTCCCGCGCCGATGATCACCACCGGATAATGGTCCGCCTGGTCCATCGCGACTCCTCGACTAAGTGACGAAATCGTCACACATGACCACATGCTCAGTCAAGCAGTGTTTGACGAAATCCTCACCATTGAGCAAGCTTGTCCGAGTGGAGGTGGCTGACGCGTCGGTGAACCGGGTCGAGCGGCGCAAACAGCGCACTCGGTCGGCGTTGATCAAAGCCGCGCAGAGCCTCATCGCCGCCGGCAAGCTCAACGTCCCGATACTGGAGATCACCCAGGCTGCTGATGTCGGGATGGGGTCGTTTTACAACCATTTCTCCACCAAGGAGGAACTGTTCGAAGCGGCGATCCTGGACGTCATCGATCGGCACGGCGACATCCTCGATGAGTTGACCGCACAGTTGGATGACCCCGCCGAAACCTTCGCCAGTTCCTTTCGGTTGACCGGGCGGTTCTTCCGCCGCCGCCCGCAGGAGAGCACCATCCTGCTGGCGAACTGGCAGGCCGCGCTCTCCTCCGAGCGTGGGCTGGCGCCACGGGCATTGCGTGACATCAAAGCCGCCGCGGCGGCAGGGCGGTTCAGTATCGACGATCCGGAGCGGGCGTTGGCCGTCGCCGGCGGACTGCTGATGGGGCTGGGAGCGCTGCTGGCCGATGACCCCGGGCGCGACGGTGATCAGACCACGGACGCGATGGCGGCGGACCTGTTGCGACTGTTCGGGATGTCGGCCCGCGACGCGCACAAGATCTGCTCACGTCCGCTGCCCATGATCGAGGAACCGGTTCTCGAGGACTAGTTGCCCTGACCGTGAAGGTTAGGCCCGCACCGTCATCCGCTGGGTGCCGAGGTCGATGGCACCGTCGTCGGTGGCGACGGAGGCCTCGACGCGATCGCCGTTCCGCAGATACTTGGAGTTGCGTTCCTGGCTTTTGAAGAACGCCTTCCACTTGACCGCAGGCGGCAGCAGGTTGGACATCATCTGAACGGGCTTGGGTGGGGCGCTCAGGGCGGTTCCGATCGGGGTTCCGGTGAGGATCAGGTCGCCGGAGCTCAAGTCCTGGAACCGGCTGAGTGACTGCAGTGCCTGCAGGGGCCGGTAAAGCATGTCACCGTCCACGAGGGCGTTCTGCCGCTGTTCGCCATTGACGCTCAGTCGCAGTCGCAGATCGCCGAACCGGCGCCATTCGTCGGCGTCGAGCAGTACCAGTTCCGGGCCGACCGGTGTGAACGTCGGGTAGGACTTGGCCTCGTAGAACTGGGTCTGCGGCAGCTGGATGTCCCGGGCCGAAACGTCGTTGGTGACCACGAGGCCGGCGAGAACATTTGATAGATCGGTGCCTGAAATAGTTGTGCCGGCCGGGATGTCGCGGCCGACCACCAGTCCGATCTCGACTTCGTAGTCCAGGAAGCGAACATGCCCGGGTTTGACGATCGGATCGAATGGCCCGCTGACCGATGCCGAGGACTTCCGGAAGAAGGTCAGCGGCGTGCTGTCGGGATCCATTCCGGCATCGCGGACGTGCGAGGCGAAGTTCGTCATCTGTGCTATCACGCGGCACGGCGTCGTCACCGGCGACAGCAGGTCCAAGTTCGCCACCGGCACGGTCGAGGCGCTCGCCTGCGCCTCGGCGAGCGAGTTCCGATCGGCGAGAAGTTGACCGGTAGTGGACGCGGAGGTTTCGACCTTGCTGGCCGCATCGCCCTTACGCACCCACCAACCCTCTGCGGTGCGCAGTATCGACATCGTCACGAGCGAGCCACCTTCAGCAATCCGATCAACCTCTTCACGTCGAACTCGTTCCTATCCCGCAATGCCGTCACGATTGCGCCCACCTCGCCGCGGGCGTGCCTGGGGTCGATGCCCAGGAAATCCTTGGTCGCCGGCGGTCCCCACTGCGCCAGCCCGGATGCGGTGAACGGCGCCCAGCCGGTTTCGACGGAATCGTCGAACATGTCGCCGTCGGCGAAGTGTTCCACCAGGAATCCATCAGGATCGCGCCAGTAGTCGAACAGTTGGCTGCCCTGGATGTGCCTGCCGATACCCCAGGATCGGACGTAGCCCTGCTGGAGCAGATACTCGCCGCCGGCCGCGAGCGCGTCGAGATCGCTCACCTGAAATGCGGAGTGCACGTAGCGGTTCGCCGGGCCCAGTGCCATGGCCATGGTGTGGTGATCGGTGGGGGTCGTGCCCCGGTCGCATCGGATGAAGCTCATCGTCGGACCGCGCTGGCGTTGACCTTCGTAGTAGAGGAAGTCGCTGACGATCAGGCCGAAGTGCTCGAGGTACCAGTTCAGGTTCTCGATGTACTTCGTCGATGAGAGCACCACATGGCCGAGCCGCTGGACTCGGGCCGGCTCGCGGGGCGGTCGCTGGGTGGAATTGGCTCGGCGAACCTCGTGCCCGAAGTTGAAAACCGCGGGCTCCTGGACGGGCAAAGCGGGAGATTCGTGAAGCCCGGCAACGACTTTGACGGGGTTGCCGCTGGGGTCGACCAGATGGACCGCCTGGCCGCCGATGCGATCCGGCAACGGCACCGGTGCCGAACCGGTCTTGTTCGCCAGTCGCAGCAGATCGGATTCGTCGTCGGCGCGGAAGGCGAATCCGCGGAACCTGGTGGCCGAGCCACGGCGGATGATCACGCACGGGCCGCCGGGGTCGGTGCCCCGCAGGTGCAGTTCCTCGGCGGAGGTGGCGCTGGTCTGGAAACCGAAGGCGCGGGCGAAGGCGGCCGCCCGGGACAGGTCGGGCTTGTCGAACTCCAGCCAGGCCAGATCGGCGACCTTGATCACCGGATTGCGGGCCCGCCCGGGATGCTCGCCGCGCAGGCCGCCCTGCTCGCTGTGCAACTCATTGTGCGCACCGACGACATCACCCACGGCAGCCTCGCTTCCCTGACTGACGAAATCGTCACATACGACGGATGGATCAGTCAAGGCCGGCCGACCGGCGGCCCGGGTGTCTCAGTGCGCCATCCCGGAGCCGGACCCGCGCGTTGCGTAGGGCCACGGGTTGTTGCGCTCGGGCACGGACTCGGTGCGGGATTCCTTCAGCCGCATCCGCAGATGTTGGCGCAACTCATGCAGGGCCGGATCGGACCAGCGGTTGTCGGCTTCTATCGGATCGGCGGTCAGGTCATACAGTTCCCACTGATCGTCCAGCGGGTTGGTTCGATAGACCTCCCCGCCGAGTCCGTTGGCGGCCAGGTGGCGAACCCCCGGTTCGGTCCATGTGGACGGGTCGTCGAAGCTCCGGACCAGCTTCCAGAGATGTCCACCGCCGCCAGGTGCGGTCTGCTCGCCGACCCGGACGACCAAGCCCTCGAAGTTCGCCGCTGTGTGTGCCGGAATCCGGATGCGAAGCGGCGCGGGGGGATTGGTGGTGCGCTTCAGCTGTCGGCCCACTCCGGAGGCGCCGGAGTCGCCTTCGAGCATGTTGTCGCGTGTCATCAGATACACGGCGCGGTCGTCGTCGGCGGGCGCCCCGTCGACGACTGGCATGAGATTACGGCCGGGCAGCGGATGGACCTCGGTGAACTCCTCGCGCAAGGCCTCGGCCACCGCGCTCACATCCACTCCGGCGGCGCCGAGCAGAGTGGGCACCAAGTCGACGTGGGAGGTGGGCGCGTTGACCACCCGCGGACCGGCGCCCTGACCGCCCACCCGCACGATCGTGAACGGCACCCGGGTGGCCTCGTCGTACAGATTGAACCACTTCTGGTGCAGGCCACCGTGGGCGCCGAGCAGGTCGCCATGATCGGCGGTGCGGACCAGCACCGCACTCTCCGAGCCGTCGGTCACGGCGCGCCGCACCCGGTCGATGGGGGTGTCGACCTCGGCGTGCAGGCGGTAGTACATGTCGCGGTAGCGCTGGGCGAAGCGTTCGTACACCTGCTGAATCGCGGCGGCCGGGGCGTAACCGGAGTAGTAGGCCTCCCTGAACGCAATCTGCGCGGCGGGCTTGGTGCGCAGGTCCTCCTCCGCGGTGGGGGCGGGCGGTACGTGCGGCGGATCGAGCGGGGACGGCTTGAGCGGCGAGCGAAGCACCCAGCCAGGAAACAACACGATGTCGTGCGGATTGACGAAACTGGCCACCAGCAGGAACGGCCGTAGTGCCTCGGGATCACCCGCGCGGCGGCGGGCGTAGCGGTCTTCGAGCCAGGCCACCACTCGTTCGGCGATCAACGGGTCACGGCGCAGCCCGCAGTTGGCCGTGAGGGCGCCGTGCGGCTCGGGTCCGACCCAGCCCGAAAACCCATACGGGGCCAGCGGATCCGCGTCCAGATAGCGCCGCACCGCCGCCGGGTCGACAATGCCGTCGTCGTCGTTGGTGGCCAGGATCTTCCCAGTGGTCGGATCGGTCAGATCGGCATGGGAGATGTGCCACTTGCCGTCGTAGTGGGTGTCGTATCCCGCGGCCCGGAACCAGTTACCCAGGGTCGGAACCTCGCCCGGGCGCAGCCACCGCATCCGGGAGTCGTCATACGCCTTACCGATCCCGTCGGTCTGGGTGACCCCATGCAGGTCCGGATACTGGCCGGTGAAGATCGTCGGACGGCTGGGCACACATGCCAGTGATCCGGTGTAGTGCCGGGTAAAGCTGACGCCGTTCTCGTCGAACCATTTGCGGCCGGTGAGAACGCGGTCGCGCCAGGCCAGCACCTCCTGCGATTCGTACGGCGGAATCGCGCGTTCCTCATCGGTCATCACGATCACGATGTCGGGGCGGGTCACCGGCGAGCCGCTCGGGCGAAGAACATCTGTCATAGCGAACCTTCCACTCGCTCGGCCAGTCCGGTCAGCATTGAATCGGACTGCTTGGACATGAAGCGGCACATCGCGCGTTCGGCGAGACCGGCCAATGGGTTGGCGCCGATCTCGACGGTGCTGGTGAGAGTCACGTCGGTCCCTCCGTCGGCGGCCGGAACCAGCGTCCACCGATTGGCGACTCGACGCAGCTGTCGGGGCAGGCCCTCGATGTCATAGGCCAGGCCGGTCGGAGGACTGAACTCGGTGATCCGCTCGACCAGGGCGTCGCGGCCGACCTGCACCCGCCGGGTGGTGCCGATCGCTGGACCCGCAGGACCGTGCTCGAGCAGGCAGGAATGGTCGACGTTGGGAGCCCAGCCGCTGATCGACCCGAAATCGGCCAAAACCTCCCACACCGCCTGCGGGGAGGCTGCAACAGTGCGGGATCTGCTGATTGTGGCCACCGAACCATCAAACCCCATGCAACGCCGGGCTGTCAGCGCTGACGGCCCGAATACCCCACCCACGGGCTGTAATCGGCGATCAGCTCCTCCTGGGCCGGGCGCTGCTGCGGCGGCACATGGTCGAGGTTGATCCGAACCCGGTACCAGATCGAACTGGGCCCGCGCATGCCGTCGATCAAAACATCGGCAGGCTCCAGCAGTGCCGCTGCGTCGCGGTGTCGATCCCGCCAGACCTCCAATGCCGCCATCGCCTCCTGTCGTGTCTTGGTCCGGGCCACCTCGATCAACGGTTTCCCGGCCTTCGGCGGACGCTCTGGTGGTCCGATTTCCTCGGCGAGCCGCAACAGCGCGTCCAGGGAGCCGAAGTGGAGGTTCATCGGTTCCCATGGGTCACCGTGCTCGGCTATCCGATCGGGCACGGTGGCAATGGTGAAGGTCTCGGGACGGCAGCCGGGCACCTCATCCCAGCGCAGCGGGGTGGAGACCCTGGCGTCGGGAACCGCGCGTACCGAGTACGCCGAGGCCACGGTGCGGTCCTTGGCGTTCTGGTTGAAATCGACGAACACCCCGTGGCGTTCCTGTTTCCACCACTGGCTGGTGGCCAGTTGCGGCGCGCGGCGCTCCACTTCTCGGGCTACGGTCTGGGCAGCCAGTCGCATCTGGCTGAATGTCCACCGCGGGGCGATGCGGGCGTAGACGTGGAAGCCTTTCGATCCGGACGTCTTGGGCCAGGGCGTCAGGCCGTGATCGTCGAGCACTTCCCGCACCACGGCGGCGACGTCCAGAATCTGTTCCCACGGAACTCCGGGCAGCGGGTCGAGATCGATCCGCAGTTCGTCGGGATGTTCCAGGTCGGCGGCCCGCACCGCATGTGGATTGAGGTCGACGCAACCGAGGTTAACCGCCCATGCCAGCCCCGCGGCGTCGTGGATCACCGCTTCCGCCGCAGAGGTGCCGGAGGCATAGCGCAACTCGGCGACGTTCACCCAGTCCGGCCGGTTCTTCGGTGCGCGTTTCTGGAAGACAGCTTCCTCGGTGATCCCTTTGACGAATCTCTTGAGGATCATCGGACGGTTCGCGACACCGCCCAGCGCGGCCACTGCCACCTCGGCGTAGTAGCTCACCAAGTCCAACTTGCTGATGGCCGGCCGCCCGTCGGCGGCCGGGAACACCACCTTGTCCGGGTGGGTGACGAGCACCTCCCGGCCGCCCACCTCCAGCGTCACACCGCTGGGATCCGCCATGAATCCCACCCTATGGCCTTACCCGTTGGCTCTAGGCTGGGCACATGGCGATTACCGATCTCACATCGAAGGTGCTCGACAAGGCCCGTCAGTACGCCGAGCGGGGCTCGGCCGAACTGCACTACCTGCAGAAGATGATCTCCTCGGGTGCCTTCGGGTTGGAGCCGCCGCAGAACTTCGCCGCACTCGCTGCTGATGTCCGCCGTTGGGGCGAGGTGGGCATGATCCCCGCCCTCAACGCGCGGCGGAACCCGAACCGGACGGCCATCATCGACGACGAGGGAACGATGACCTTCGCCGAACTCAACGATGCCGTCAACGCGACCGCGAACGGACTGCTGGCGATGGGTGTCAAGGGCGGCGACGGGGTGGCGATCCTGGCCCGAAACCACCGATGGTTTCTGATCGCCAACTACGCCTGCGGCCGAGTCGGCGCTCGAACCATTCTGCTCAACACCGAGTTCTCCGGACCGCAGATCCGCGATGTCAACGCCCGCGAGGGCGGCAAGGTCCTCATCTACGACGACGAGTACTCCGAAGCGGTGAAACTGGCCGAGACGCCGCTGGGCAAACTGCGCGCGCTCGGCTCCAATCCCGATGCTGACGGCCCGTCCGGCAGCACCGATGAGACGCTGGCGGACCTGATCGCCCGCAGCAGCAAAGCCCCCGCGCCCAAGGCCACCAAGCGATCCTCGATCATCATCCTGACCAGTGGCACGACCGGCACCCCGAAAGGCGCCAACCGGCACGCGCCGCCGACGCTCGCCCCGATCGGCGGGGTGTTGTCGCACGTCCCGTTCAAATCCGGCGAGGTCACCGCGCTACCCGCACCGATGTTCCACGCGCTGGGCTATCTGCACGCGACCATCGCGATGACGCTGGGTTCGACGCTGGTCCTGCACCGCCGCTTCAAGCCGGCGACCGTTCTCGACGACATCCCCAAGCACAAGGTGACGGCCATCGTGGTGGTTCCGGTCATGCTCTCCCGGATGCTCGACACCCTGGAGAAGATGGACAAGAAACCGGACATGTCTTCGCTGCGCATCATCTTCGCGTCGGGTTCCCAACTCGGTGCCGAACTGGCCACCCGGGCCATGAAGGACATCGGCCCGGTGGTCTACAACCTTTACGGCTCAACGGAAATCGCGTTCGTCTCGATCGCGCGTCCACAGGATCTGAAGAAGAATCCCGCGACAGTCGGACCGACGATCAAGGGTGTCAAGGTCAAGATTCTCGATGAGCACGGTCACGAGTTGCCGCAGGGCAAGGTCGGCAGGATCTTCGTCGGCAACTTCTTCCCGTTCGAGGGGTACACCGGCGGCGGCGGCAAGGAAGTCATCGACGGGCTGATGTCCTCCGGCGACGTCGGCTATTTCGACGACGACGGTTTGCTCTACGTCAGCGGCCGCGACGACGAGATGATCGTCTCCGGTGGCGAGAACGTTTTCCCGGCCGAGGTGGAGGACCTCATCAGTGGCCATCCCGACGTCATCGAGGCCACCGCGCTCGGCGTGGACGACAAGGACTTCGGCCAGCGGCTGCGCGCCTTCGTCGTGGTCAAGGAGGGCGTCGAACTCACCGAGGACGTGATCAAGGACTACGTGCGCGATCACCTTGCCCGGTACAAGGTTCCGCGCGAGGTGGTCTTTTTGTCCGAGCTGCCTCGCAACCCGACCGGCAAGATCCTCAAGCGGGAGCTACGCCAAATCGAGATCCACTGAGGCCTACGGGTCGCGGGGCAGGCCGAGCAGCCGCTCGGCGATGATGTTCAACTGCACCTCGGAGGTGCCTCCGTAGATTGTCGTCGCCCGGCTGGCGAGCAGGAATTCCGCCCACTTGCCCTGAATCGAGTCCTCTTCCCAGATGGCTCCGTCGACACCCATCGAGGCGACCGCGAACTCCGCGTAGCCCTGACCGGTGCGCATCGACAACAGCTTGGAGATCGCCGCCGAGGGCATGGCGTCGCCGCCGGCGAGGGTCAGCAGTGTCGAGCGCAGATTCATCAGCTTCGCGGCATGCCCCTCGGCGATCAGCGTTCCGGCGCGGTGATGGCCCACCTGGTCGAAATGACCACCGCTGACGAACTCGACGAACCTGGTCAGGTTCGGCAGGAACCAGGGCTCGTCACTGCCGATCGAAACACGTTCCGCGGTAAGGGTGTTGCGGCTGACTTCCCACCCTTGGTCCACCTGGCCGAGCACCAACTCGTCGGGCACGAAAACGTCGTCGATGAACACGGTGTTGAACAGTGCGTTGCCGGTCAGCTCGCGCAGCGGCTTGACCTCCACACCAGGCTGCTTCATGTCGAGCAGGAAGTAGGTGATGCCATTGTGTTTCGGAGCGCTTGGGTTCGTTCTGGCCAGCAGTGCGCCCCACTGAGAGAACTGCGCTGCTGTGGTCCAGATCTTCTGCCCGGTGATTCGCCAGCCGCCGTCGACCTTGGTGGCCTTGGTGGTGAGGCTGGCCAGATCGGAGCCGGCTCCCGGTTCGGAAAACAGCTGGCACCAGATCATCTCGCCGCGGAAGGTGGGCGGTAGGAAGCGCTGCTTCTGCTCGTCGGTGCCGTAGGCGACGATCGACGGGATGAGCCAGGCGGCGATGCCCATGGCGGGCCGCTTGACCCGTCCGGTACTGAACTCCTGGGAAATGATGATCTGCTCCACCGGCGACGCCGCACGGCCCCACGGTTGCGGCAGATACGGCAGCACCCAGCCGCCCTCGGCGATGGCCGCCTTGCGCTCCTCGCTGGGAATCGCTTTCAGTGCAGCGACTTCGGCGCGGATCTCGTCGCGCAACTTCTCGGTGTCCGGGTCGAGGTCGATGTCCAGCGCCCGCATCCCGCTGGTGGTCGCGCTGTCGAACACCCGTTGCGGGTACTCCGTCGAACGGCCGAAAGCCGCGACCAAACCCAGGGCGTGCCGGTAGTAGACGTTGGTGTCGTGCTCCCAGGTGAAGCCGATGCCGCCGTGCACCTGGATGCACTCCTGGGCGCAGTGTTGGGCGGCCTTCGGCGCCAGGGTGGCCGCCACCGCTGCGGCGAACTCGTAGTGGGTGGGCCCATCCTCGGAAGCGAATTCGTCCCAGTTCTTCTCCGCCGCTTCGTCGATCGCGCGGGCGGCGTCCCACACTGCGGCAGTGGCCCGCTCGGTGGTGGCGATCATCTCGGCACACTTGTGCTTGATGGCCTGGAACTGTCCGATGGGCCGGCCGAACTGCTCCCGGATCTTGGCGTATTCCGAGGCGGTGTCGGTGGCCCAGCGGGCGATGCCGACCGCCTCGGCCGACAGCAGAGTGTCCACGATGGCGCGACCGGCTGACCGGGAGAGGTTCGACAGCAGCCGTTCAGCGCCGACCTCCACGCCGTTGGCGCGGACATGGGCCACCGGCCGAAGGGCGTCCACCGATCGCAGTGGAACGATCTCCAGCAAGTCGGCCTCGAGCACGATCCATTCGATACCGCTGTCGATATTGACCGGTAGTACCAGCACTGAGGCTTGCGTGGCGGCGGGCACCGAACGGGCCTCCCCGCGGATCACCAAGGAGTCGTTCTGGCGGCTGGCGGTCAGGTCGGATTCGATCGCGAAGGCGGCAATGCTTTCCCCGTTCGCCAGTTCGGCGAGCAGTTTGGCATCGGGGTCGTGGGCGGCGATCAGGGCGCTGGAGATCGCCGAGGGCACATATGGGCCCGGCACCGCGCCGTAGCCGAACTCGGCGATCGCGATGGCCAATTCGAGCAGACCGAAACCCTGACCGCCCACCGACTCGGCGAGGTGCAGACCGTGCAGGCCCTGTTCGGCGGCTGCCCGCCAGTACGGCGGCGGGCTGGGGACCGGGGTTTCCAGTGACGCGTGGAGGAACTCGGCCGGAGCGACCCGGCGGACGAGCGCTCGCACCGAGTCGGCGAGGTCCTGGTGCTCGGATGTGATCGCGAGGGGCATGTTCGGTCGCCTTCACTCTCGGAGGTGCCAATTAACCGGTGGGTTGGGACCGAGGGTACTCCGCCGTTCCAGCGTTTTCGGCGTCGTGGTCCCGGTGGTCGGGGCGTGGAGCTGCCCGCAGCCAGACCACCAGGGCGGCCCCGACCGTCATGATCGTCCCGACCGCCCACATGCCTGCCTTGTCGGTTCCGGTGAGGTCCTCCAGGGCGCCGGTGGCATACGGTGCGGCGAACCCACCCATGTTGCCCAGCGAGTTGATCAGGCCGATCCCACCAGCGGCCGCGGCGCCGGTGAGGAACCGCGACGGCAGTGCCCAGAACACCGGCAGTGCGGCGAAGATGCCGACCGCGGCGATGGTTACGGCTGCCATGACCGCCACCGGGTTGCGCAGGTACAAGGCCACCGGGATCGCCGCACCACCGACTGCCAACGGGATCGCCACATGCCAGACGTGTTCGCCGGCGCGGTCGGCATGCCTGGACCAGAAGAACATCGCCAGCGCGCCGAAAACGTAGGGCACGGCGGTGATCAGTCCCACCTCGACCAGGGAAAGCTGCACGGCGAAGGTTTTCCGGAAGCCGGCGACGATGGACGGCAGGAAGAAGGCCAACGCGTAGAGGCCGTAGGCCACCCCGAAGTAAACGACCGCCAATGCCCAGACCCGTGGGCTGGTGAGGGTCCGCCGCAGCGGGTAGTGGTAGCGGTTGCTGATGTCGCGTTCCTCGGCGGCCATTGTGTCGATGAGCCAGCGGCGTTGGTCCTCGGCCAGCCAGTGCGCGTCGGCGGGCCGGTCGGTCAGGTAGAACCAGCAGACCACGCCGAGAAACACTGCGGGCAGGCCCACACACACCATCATGAACCGCCACCCGGCCAGGCCGAACGTGCCGTGCCCGGCCTGAATCAGCCACGCCGCCAACGGCGTTCCGATCGCCGCCGCGATCGGAACCGCCAGCATGAACGTCCCCACGATGCGGGCGCGGTACGCGGCCGGGAACCAGCGGCTGAGATAGAAGACGACACCGGGGAACAGCCCGGCCTCGGCGACACCCAGCAGGAACCGCAGAGCCAACAGAGTGGGGGCGTTAGGGGCAAACGCGATCGCGACCGCGACGATCCCCCAGGAGACCGCGATCCGTGCCAGCCACCGCCGGGCGCCGAAACGCACCAGGGCCAGGTTCGACGGCACCTCCACCAGGACATAGCCGATGAAGAAGATGCCCGACGCCAGTCCGAACATGGTGGCCGACAGTTGCAGGTCGGCACTGATCTCGGACTTGGCGATACCCAGGTTCGTGCGATCGAGGTAGTTGACGAAATACAGCGCCATCAACAGTGGCACCAACCGCACGGTGACGGCCCGAATCGTGCTGGCCTCCAGCGACTCAGCTCTCGGAGAGAAGGCCACCACGCCCCCCTCGCTTGACGGCGTTGACGACGTTGACCAGATCCTGCCCATCGCGAAGCCTGCGGCAGTTGTCGATGGCCTCAGCCAGGTACCGGCGCATGGTGTCCTGTGTGTACCAGACGACGTGCGGGGTCAGCACGACGTTGTTCAGTTTCAGCAACGGATTCTCCGGATCCACCGGTTCAGAGGCGAAGACGTCCAGCCCGGCAGCGGCAAGGCGGCCCTGACTCAGCGCCCTGATGAGCGCCGCCTCGTCCACGACGGCACCGCGGGAAGTGTTGACCAGCAGGGCTGTCGGCTTCATCAGACGTAGCGCGTCGCGGTCGATCAGCCCCTCGGTGTCCTCGGTGAGTGGCAGATGCAGGCTCACGATGTCGCTGTTTTCGAGTAGCGCGGCCAAGGGCCGCCAACCCGAGGTTGCGTCGTCTGCGGTGCTGGTGTGCAGTACCCGGGCCCCCATGGCGGCCACGATCTGCTCGACCCGCCGCGCGATGTTGCCGTAACCGACCAGGCCGACCGTACAGCTTCCGATGTCCCGCACCGTCTCCCCGAGAGTGGCGTCCGTCGGCCAACCACGACCAGCGCGGGTCGCAGCGTCGAGTTCCAGGAGGCGGCGCATCGCGGCCAGCATCAGCAGGACGGTGCCCTCGGCGGCGGAGGGAGCGTTGGCCCCCGGCATATTGGCCACTGCGACGTCGAGTTCGGTGGCGGTGGCGACGTCGATGGTGTTGACTCCCGTGCCGAGTTTGTGCACCAGTCGCAGTCGGAGGCTACGACGCAGATCATCGCCGGACAGCGGGCGCAGTACGTGCCACACCACGTCCGCCCAGGGCAGTTCGCGGTGCAGGGTGACGTCGTCGTCCTCGTGGCACCAGCGAACATCCAGCCAATCCGATTCGGGCGCAACCATTCCCAGCGCTGTTTCGCCGGGGAGGAAATGGGCCAGAACCCTTACCGTGGATGCCATCGCGGTCAGGCCCGGAACAGGCGCGACTCCCCGAAGGCGTCGACGATTGCGCTGAGCTGATCGACCAACTCGGCTGAGGTCAGGACGACGTCGCCGGCCAGCCATGCACTGATGGTCTGGGTGACGCCTCCGACGACGAAGTAGGAGAACGCCTTGGTGGCCTCGGTGGCGGGCTGCCTGGTGATCGTCTCCACGTGCTGGCCGGCCAGCATCACGAACAGCGCCTCGGTCTCCTGGCGCTTGCGGATCACCGCGGTGTTGGACACCTGGGTGCCGAAGATCAGTCGTCCCACTCGGGGATCGACCTCGATCGTTCGCACGATGTTCGTCAGCCCGGCCCGGGTCTGCTCCTCGGGGGGTGCCGCGGAAACCGCTGCCTGGGTGGTCGTCGCCAATTGTCCGATCACCCAGTCGAAGACCGCGCCGATGAACTCGTCTTTGTCGTGGAACCCTTCATAGAAGTACCGGGTGGCCAGGCCTGCCTGCTGACAGATCCCGCGAACCGTCAGTTCGGCGGGATCGACATTGCTCCCGAGTAGCTCAAGGCCGGACTGCAATAGACGCGAGCGGCGACGGGCCAGTCGGTCCGCGGCGTCCACTCCGGCATACGGCCGTGCCTGGGTCACCGCGTCATCTTGACATCGGTACGGCCTTGGCACAATATCGGGAAACATTCGTTTTCACATTTGCGCAAGGGGGCTCGATGGCCGGCACTCGTGATCTCGTCGGCATTGCGGACCGTCCGGTCAGCCAGTCCTCGGGGCCGGTGCCCAACCGCGGACTACTGCAGCGGCTGACCCGGTCAGGGGTGTTCGATGACGGTATTCCCGGTATCGCGCTGCTGGCCGGCCCGGCCAACGTGATCATGCAACTCGCCCACCCAGGCGTCGGGTACGGCGTCAAGGAGAGCCGGGTGGAGAGCGGCCGCATCGACCGCCACCCCATTAAGCGGGCACGCACCACCTTCACCTACCTGGCCGTCGCCACACAGGGCAACGCCCAGCAACAGCAGGCCTACCGCAAGGCGGTGACCCGGGCGCACGCCCAGGTGACCTCCACCGCGGACAGCCCGGTGAAGTACAACGCCCTGGATCCCGAACTGCAGTTGTGGGTGGCCGCCTGCCTCTACAAGGGCGGGGTGGACGTGCGCCGAATCTTCATCGGCGAGATGGACGACGAGACCGCCGACCAGCATTACCGCGACAGCATGGCGCTGGGCACCATGCTGCAGATGCGCCCGGAAATGTGGCCGGCCGACCGGCCGGCGTTCGACAAATACTGGGACGAGCAGCTCGAAAAAATCCACATCGACGACACCATCCGGGATTTCCTCTACCCGATCGCCGTGGCCCGACTCCGTGGCCTGCAGTTGCCCGCACCGTTGCAGAGCATCAACGAGAGCGTTGCGCTGCTGATCACCGCAGGCTTTCTGCCGCAGCGGTTCCGGGATGAGATGCAGCTGGATTGGAGCCGGGCCAAGCAACGGGAATTCGATGCGCTGATGGCAGCGGTCCGGCTGGGCAACACGCTGGCTCCGTCATTCGTGCGGAACTTCCCGTTCAATGTTCTTCTGCATGATGTGAATTGGCGGATGCGCACCGGTCGTCCGCTGGTCTGACCGTCAGGAACTGAACATCAGCGGCCGCAGGAATCGGTTGGTGCGCCGCAAGTATTCCGGCTGACTGACGTGCAGAACATGGTTGCCGGGAAACCAGTGCAGTGCGCAATGATCCCAGTGCTTCCACAATGCCTCGGAGTGATCCGGGGGAGCCAGTCGGTCGCCCAACCCGGTGATGATCAGGCGGCGTTCCCGGGGAACCTTCGGCTGATAGTTCAGCGGCGAGTGGTAGGCGAAACTGGCGTACGCCTCCTCCCGGCTGATGCCCCCGGCGAACCTGGCAAGTTGGACCACCTTGCTGGCCGGCCACCAATCGTCGAACGCCGATGCCGGGGTGACGAGAGGGACATTCGGGATCACCGCCTGCAGTCGATCGTCGGCCGAGGCGACCAGTGCGGAGGTGTAGCCGCCCAGTGAGATGCCGGTAAGTGCGATCCGGTCGACGCCGCTGTGCTCGAGCCAATTCAGGATGGTGCGGAAGTCATAAACCGCCTGACCCATCGCTTCGGCGAAGCCGGTCATCCCGCCGGCGAAATAGCCGTAGCCGCTGAAGGGTGAGTTCCCTTCGGCGCGACGGCCGTGGAAGGGCAGCGTGTACAGCAGAACGTTGTAGCCCGACCGGTAGAACCACGGCAGCGAGAAGAACAGACCGTTGACCAGGTAGGGGGAACCGAGAAATCCGTGAATCACGCACAGGGTTGGGCGAGGGCCATCGGAGTGGCGCCAGTGCTGGAATCGGACGATGTTGTTGCGCTTGAGTTTCCGCCACCTGTCTCGCAAGTCGGGATTGATGGGCTGGAATTCACTCGCGAACGAGCCGTTGTGGACATGGCCGCGGGCGATGTACTCGGCGATCGGATTGGCAGCACGCATCGAGACGTTCGGTACGGCCGTCGGCGCGGGGAAGGAAAGGGCAGCGTCCCTATGCTCGGCGAGATCGACGTAGAAGGCGATGTTGTCGCGTTCCCGCTTGGCTTCGGCCCTGTGCACGGCGGTGCCGAGGACCGAGGGGGCGACGGCCGCTCCCACCACGGTGGAGATCGCGGTCCGCAAGCCGATGTCGGCCAGGGCGGAGGAGTCGACGACCACGCGTTGAAACGCCGTCAGGTCCGACCGTTTCGGCAGTCCCGTTGGACCGGCGTCGGCTCCCGGGACGTCCGGGACGGGGATGGGCATTTCGACGGGGGAGGTCATCGCTCATCGGCCTTTCCGGGCCGCGCTGAAGGCCGCCCTGCTACCGCGCACGATGTTAGTCCCACTAACCACAAGGGGTGGACCCGTCGGCGGCCTCCGTGTTGGCCTGCGCGACGATTCGGCGGGTGACTACTGGTGTGCCTTCGATCTTTCGGACCACTGGTGGTGCCGCCGGCGGGACCGTCAGGCGGCCTTGCACCGGGGCCCCGTTTCGTACCGGCGGGACCGACACGCGCTTGGTGTCGGGCTTGACGTCCCGGTCGGCCGCCGATGGTCCAGTCATCGCGCCGGGCGGAACCATCGGCATACCGGCCATCCCGGCGGTGCCGTGCGCGGTCGCGGGCGCGGCGGTGGCCGGGGGAGGCGGCGAAACAGGTGCTGCGGATGGGGCGGTTCCGGCCGAGGGCACGGGGGGCGGGCCGAGGTAGGCCGTAGGGGCGGTGCCGGCCAAAGATCCCAGCGCGCCGCCGTTGCCGGCGCCCAGACCGCCGGTACCGATGTCGTCGCCGTCATCGCCGGTTCCGAGGCCGCCAAGCTCAGCGGACCCGGCGTCGAAGTCCTCGGCGAGCGGAGCCTCGGGGGCGAAGTCCTCGGAGAGCGCGGACCCGTCAGTCCCGGCGCCTGCCTGCTGCAACAACCCCATGCCGGTTTGCAGGGCTTGCTGCGGCAGCTGCGCCAGAGGCTGCAGCGCACCCCCGACCGCACCGGCCAGCGCCCCGGCGAATCCGGAGGCCAGCTGTGGAAGTTGTTGGGCCACCGTCGCCCCCTGGGCCTGCAGGGCGGCCGGCCCCGCTCCCCCCTCGTAGGGCTCGCCGTCAATGCTGCCCAGCTCCGTGGCTGCTTCCTCGTCCTGGGCGGCGAACGTGTCGGCCGCTTCCCGAGTCCGGGCGTCGCGTTCGGCATGCTGCTCGGCACTGGTTGCGTTGTCCCGCTCGTCGCCGAGATTCGCGGCGAGTCCCAGGATCCGCAGAAGTTGCTCGGTGGGTGTGACTCCCGAAACCAGAGAATCGGAAGAGATCTGCGGCGGCGGGGTGTTCATCGCGGCCGCCTGATGGTACTGCTCGACGTTGGCACTGAGTCGGCCGCCGCTCATCGGTGCACCTGAGGTGTCGCTGTCAGGGCACGGAACCACGCGAAATGATAATTGGCACAGGACTTCTGATCGCCGGCCAAGGCATCGACCGTTGCCAGCAGCTGCCAATTGGCCACGTGATCGGGGTCGACCATGTCAGGGTAGGTGCGAAGAACCGCACTGGCGGCGGTCCTGAGATGATCCCGCAGAAGAGCTAACTCCGAGTCGAGGTAGCCGGTCCCAGCGCAGGCGGACCGAGCCAGTGTGTGGGCAAGCCTGGGTAAGCCGTCCCGCCACTTCGTGGCCTGCGAGAGTTCCCATCCCAGTTCCTCGACAGTATCGGTTTCGCGGGCCTGGATCGACATCGACATCGGCACCGGCTCTGGGGCTAGCTGCTGCCCTGGTTCGAAGAACGCTGCGTGGGTGGCCGTGGCGAGGAGGGCGTGCAGGCCGTCGCGGCGCAGGGCGGGTTTGAGAAGGTGAACGCCGACCGGGATGTCGATCTGTGGGGGAATCCAGCCGCAGGCCAAATCGGTGACCAGGACGGTGGTGCCGTCGTCCAGATCGCCTACTGCCCAACGTAACTGGGGCTGTTGATTGGCGATCGCGGCGAGAATTCGATGAAGGCGGGTCGTTGTCGCGACGGGTGCGGTCGTTGAAGCCGCCGTTACCCCGGTTGCGTTGGCCGTGAACGCCCGTGCGGTCAGTCCGGCGGCGGAGGGTGCGTGTGCGGTGTTGTGGGACGGCGAATGTTGACGCACCACCGCCGACTGGCCGGTTGGTCCAGCGCCGCCAGTGGGGTTGACCGGAGCGGAACCGGGTGTTGCCAGTGGAATCGGAGTAGTCGGGGGCGCTGTGCCCATCGGGGGCCGCACGTCTGCGCCGTAGGCGAGCAACGGGCCCGGTGGCGCTGTGGTGGCCGGGATCGCAGCGGCGGTCAGCGGCGGAGGACCCAGGCGGGTGGCACCGGCCGGCGTTACCCCCGGTGCGATCGGAGATGTTGGCGGCGGCGCGCCGTGTGCGGACACTGTGCCGGAAGCCGGATTCGTGTCGGTGGGATTCTCGGTGATCGAGCCGTCGACCATTGGCGACTCAGAGGAAAGGGGGATACCGCCGACGGCTGACGAAATTGCTTCTGCCCCGGCCGCAATCGGCACCCCAGGGTGGTGCGCGGACCGCAGACATTCGCCGGCGGGATTTGCGGCGGACTCCGATAACTCTGGTACCTCAGTCGAATCGGGTGATGCCGGACTTGAGGTGGCAGAAGTCGGGAGGCCGGGTCCGTTGGGGGCGTCGGCACCACCGGCATTGGTGACGCTGCCGGGGTCCACCGGACTTACCGGGGTTCCCGATCCGTGCCGCGACCCCGGTGTTGCCCCCAACCCTCCATCGGACTTCGGGTCAGTTGGACTCGGATATGCCGGGCTGTGAGGCTGCTGTTCCTGCTGAGTGCTTGCGACGCTTGAGAATGGCGACTGGCCGATCCCGACTGATCGGTCGGTGTCGGAAACTTCAGAAACTGGATCAGAACCAGCGAGTTTGGTGGATACCGCGCGTTGGATGTCGCCGGCATCGGTGAGCGCGCCCGGTCCGCCGATGTCCAATCCCTGCGCTGCCGCCAATCCTCGAGCCGACACCGGCGATCCTTCGCCGGCGAGGACTGACTCGGTCGCGGAGAAGATGTCGGCGGCGCACAGTGCGGACTTGATGTTGGAATCGGATTGCGCCTGCGAGATGATCCGAACGATTTCCGGCAGCTTCACCGCCGTTGGCGCGTTCGATTGGCGTATCTCTTCGATGGCCCGGTTGCCGTTGGCCGCGATTTCGGATAGCGAATCCCTCAGCGACTCGACGGACGCGATCGCCGCGTTGTACGCCCGGACCTTGATCCTGTGCCTCTCGGCGATGCTTCGTGAATGCTCCTCGCCGGCAATGAACATCGCCCGGTGGCTATCGGCGGTCGCACCCTCCTGAGAGGCAATGCTGCCCAATCGAATCGACCTGAGTTCGTCGGCGTACGAGTCGAGAATCTCCCCGCTGCTCGACCTCTTGATTGCGGCCGATTGCAGAACCGAGAGAGACGTCGCATGCGGCCACTGATGTCCCACCAGCAGCCCGGACCAATCGCCGGGGGGCAGATCGGTCACGGAGTCTCCGTTCGGATCATCGCGATCACGGCTCGAGGCATGATCGGATGTTAGCCGCGTGTTTGCCGGAGCGCTATTCACTGCCGAAGCGGAGCGGTCAGCTGCACTGGTTTCAGCACGTCAAGTCACCTAGATCGTGGAAGCAGCCAAGCCGGCGGAAACGTTATCGCTTTTGCCCACCTTCGAGCGACAACCAGTGAGAGGGCGGACAATAGCCACCCCGGGGAAGCCTGATGTCGTTCGAAGCGGGCAGAGGCGTCATCGGCCCCGTCAGCATCCCGCCCGGCAGCCCCCGACATCGAACCGTGGCCCAACCTTGACTTGACCCCCGCCGAACCCCGCAAGGACGATGAGCCCATGCGCCGAATCATCCCTTCGCTGGCGGCTGCCGTGACTGCGGCCGTCGTCGCCACGGCCTCGGCACCCGTCGTTCATGCCGACACCCCCTGGTTCGCCTCGCAGGTCGGCGGCGCGAACCAGGTTCTCTCGGTCGTGGGAATCGGTGGCTCCAACGCCAAGATGGACGTCTGGCAGCGCGGGGCCACCGGTTGGCAGCCGGTCGGCAGCGGCATTCCGACCCTCATCGGTTCGGCGGGGATGGCGCCGAAGGCGAAAGACGCCGTCCCGGCAACCCCGATGGGGGTCTACAGCCTCGACTTCGCGTTCGGCACCCAGCCCAATCCGGGCGGTGGCTTGAAGTACTACCAGACGACCCCGGACTACTGGTGGTCCGCCGACGGGCCCACCTACAACACCATGCAGGTGTGCAAGCAGGCCGACTGCCCCTTCGACACCTCTCCGGCCAGCGGCACCGAGAACCTGTACATCCCGGCCTACGCGCACGCCATCGTCATGGGCGTCAACAAGGAAAGGGTGCCCGGCAACGGCGGCGCATTCTTCGTGCATACGAGCAACGGAGCGCCGACCGCCGGTTGCGTGGCCCTCGACGACGCCACCCTGGTGAAGATCATCCGCTGGCTGCAGCCCGGCGCGGTGATCGCCATCGCCCAGTGATTCAGGCCAGCGCCGAGCCCGGCGTGAGCTTGCCCTCCAGCTTCTGAGTCACCTCGTAGGTGCGCTCATACCCCGTCGCGCAGATCTTCCAGCCCTCGCTGGTCTTGCGATATCGGTCGCGGTAGAACGCCGCCCCGAACAGCATGAAGTTGTGTTCCGGCACGATCACCCGGTCCTGCAGGTACCACCTACCCTCGGCCTCATCGCTGTCGTCCACGGTGATCTCGGGGTGAGTCACCCGGTGCTCGGTGATGACGCCCGCCGGCATCGCGGTGCGCATGAACTCGACCAACTCGGCTCGCGTGGTGAAGTGCAACTCCTTGCCCAAAGACGATCCGTAGTCCCCGGCGACATCCTCGGTGAGAGTGTCGGCGAAGTCATCCCAATGCTTGGTGTCCAGCGCCCGCAAATAGCGGTACTTGACCCGCTTGATCGCCTCGATTACCTCCAGATCAGCCATCCCGTCATTGCAGCACACCGGTGACCCCCTGGACTAGGTTTGACGGGGTGAGCCAGCCCCGCAGCCGCTTCGCCGAATTGTCCCGCGCTGAGCTGGCCGTGCTTGTTCCCGAGCTCCTTCTCATCGGACAACTGATCGACCGATCCGGAATGGCCTGGTGCATCGCGTCTTTCGGCCGCGAGGAAATGCTTCAGATTGCCATCGAGGAATGGGCCGGCTGTAGCCCGCTCTACACCAAACGCATGCAGAAGGCCCTTCGGTACGAGGGTGAGGACATCATCACCATTTTCAAGGGACTGCAGTTCGACATCGGCGCGCCACCGCAATTCATGGACTTCCGCTACACCGTCCATGATCGCTGGCACGGCGAGTTCCACCTCGACCACTGCGGTGCCCTGCTCGATGTCGAGCCGATGGGCCCCGATTACGTCAGGGGCATGTGCCATGACATCGAAGACCCCACTTTCGATGCCACTGCGGTGGCCACCAACCCGAGGGCGCAGGTTCGGCCCATCCACCGACCGCCGCGCAGGCCCGCAGACCGGCAACCGCACTGTGCGTGGACGGTGATCATCGACCCCTCCTACCCCGAGGCCCAACCCATCCCCGCCCTGGCGGTCATCGCCGGCACGAATGCCGCCAACTGGGATCTGGCCCCCATCGACCCCGATGACGAGGGTGCCGCGGACTACTCCGGTCCGCTGCTCTCCGACGTCGACTTCGGCGCGTTCTCACACTCGGCACTGACGCGCATCGCCGACGAGGTGTGTCTGCAGATGCATCTGCTGAACCTCTCTTTCGTCCACGCGGTGACCCAACGCGCGGGCGACGACGAGCGCCTGGCGACGTCAATCCGCACCAAGCAGCTCACCGGGATCGCGGGGGTCGCCGCCGAGCGAATCCGGCGCGCCCTGAACATCCCGGCAGATCTTGATGGCCTCGATAAGGTACTTCGGTTGCACCCGCTGCTGAACCCCGTTGGCTACGTGCAGGCGCAGATAGCGGGCGGACGATTGCACATCGAGCGGTCGGCGGCCCATGACGACGGAGGGTGGATTGCCTGCTGTGGGCCCGATTCCACGCGGCCGCTCCAAGCTATCGCCACCGCCGTGGACCCACACCTGGCTGTCCGCGTCGTCGGGACCGGCACTGACTGGACCGCCGAGTTCACCAGGACGGACAGCACGACCACGGACCTCCCCGAAGTTCAGGTCACCAAAGTCAGCGGCGGTGCCGCCTTCGTCTTTCAGCCCCGACGTTCGCTTCCGATCTCGGCCGTCTGACGGTGCGTCGCCGCCCCCACTTCCCTCGACCCTCCTGATCGAGCCCGCCACCCTCCTCCGGCGGGCCTGATGTGCATTTCCGCGGTTCGCTGCAGGCTTACCCGCCGGGATCGACATCAGCAGCAAACTCGGCGCACACTGGGATCCATGGATAACAACGGGCCGTTCGGCATCGACCCTGACGAGTTCGACCGCGTCGTGCGCGAGACCGGCGAAGGTCTGCGTAGCGCTTTCGAGCAGGTCGGACGATTCTTCAACACCTCGCCGGAACGGACCGGTTTCGGAATGCTTTTCGACCAGTTCGTACGCCCAGCGCCACAGGGGCGTCCGCAACCGGAGACCGCGGGCGAGGCTGGCGACGGTGTCTGGGCCATCTACATCTCCGATCCCGGGGGCAAGGCGCACGTAGAGCAGGTCTACAGAAGCGAACTCGACGCTTTGCGGGCGAACAAGCTCAACACTGACCCGAACCGCAACGTCCGTTTCCTCCCGTACGGGATCGACGTCAGCGTGCTCGACACCTCCGGCGTCGAGGAACCTGAGTCCGAACAGTCGCAGTGACGGGTTCGCCTTGTCCGCCCCACCGGTGCCGCCGATTCTCATCTGAACGTCACCGGCGATTCGCCGGTAGCCGACACGAACTTCTTCCGTAGCTCGCCGAAGTGCGGTTTGCGCAGTTGGGACCTGAGAAATCCCCTGCGGTGCCCGATGGCGCGACAACTTGTTTTAGGCACAACAGCAATTGGCCATTAAAGTGATGAGCCATGCCGAAGATGGATCGTCGCAGTGCCATGGTCATGGCGGGTATGGGTCTGGCCGCCGTCGCGGTTCCGGCAACGGCCGGCGCCAATCCGGAGCCCCCACTGCCCGGTCCTCCTCCGCCGCCCGGTGCGCCTGTGCCGCCACCTCCGTTCGGTGCGCCTCCCGCTCCGCAGGGGGCCGTTGCCCCTCCCGGATTCCTGGGCGACGAGTTCGACGGACCTGCCGGTGCACCGCCCAACCCGGCGCTGTGGAGCATCGCCCAGCGCCGCGAACTGATCAAGAAACCGGTCTTCTGGGACCGCCCGGAGAATATGGGCCAGTACCGCGACGATCGCGAGCACGTCTTCCTTGACGGCAACTCCAATTTGGTCATCCGGGCAACTCGGAACCCCAATGGCACCTCGCCGTCGAGCACGTACACCAGCGGCAAGGTCGTCGGCAACTTTGCTGCACCGATCAACCACACGTTCGAGGCGCGGGTGAAGATGGAGTGCCTGACCCCCGGCGCCTGGCCGGCGTGGTGGGTGGTCAACGAGAACAAGCCGCGCGGCGGTGAGGTCGATCTCATCGAGTGGTACGGCAACATGGAGTGGCCGTCCGGCACGACCGTCCACGCCCGTCTGGACGGGACCTCGTTCGCGACTCAGCCGTTTCCGGTCGATGACCAGTGGCACACCTGGCGCCTGACGTGGAACACCGCGGGGATGTACTTCTGGCGGGACTACGCGCCCGGCATGGAACCCTACTTCGAGGTTCCGGCATTCTCGATCGATGACTGGGCCTTCAATGATCCCGGCTTCATGATGAAGCCGGTGTTCAACGTGGCCGTCGGCGGCACCGGCGGCAAGGACGCGTCGACGGGCGACTACCCGTGCCAGATGCTGGTCGACTGGGTTCACATTTTCCCGAGCTAAACCACCCCATGAGAGTCCATCGGGAACTACTGTTCGCGCGTGGACATTCTCATCATGATCCTGTTGCTGGGGATCGCCCTGCTGATCTGGCGTGGCGCTAAGCGCGGGACGATCATCTCCCTGTGGGCCGTCGGACTGGTCGCCATGATCGGCCTATTCCGCTACCACGTCACCTCCGTCCTGGATTTGAGCTTCTGATGGGCGAGGTCGTCATCGAGGAAACCCGGATCGTCGAAGAACCGGCCGAACCCCGGAGTGCGTTGTTCGGAGCCCTGACGTTCTGGGGTTTGCACGCCTGGGTCGCCGCCTACACGGTGGTGATGCTCAGCGCCTTTTTCATCCAGTTCGTCATGGGTGAGTTCCCCTGCCCGCTGTGCATGCTGCAGCGCTACGGGATGATCCTGGCGACCTTGGGCGCGCTTTTCGTCATCATGCAGGCGCGCCGTGGGACTCTTACTACCGCTCGCTACGCACAGGGCCTGGGAATGGGCCTGATCAGTGTGCTCGCCGGCGCGTCGGTGTCTATCCGGCAGATCGAGCTGCACATCCTGCCCGGCGATCCAGGCTACGGCGAGCCCTTCCTGCGACTGCACCTGTACACCTGGGCCTTCGTCACCTTCGCGATCGTCATGATCTACGTCGGCGTGATGCTGATGTTGATGCCGCGTGGTATCCCGCAGGCGCCGGCCGAGGGCACCACCGGACGCAAGGTGTCGACCGTCATCATCTGGCTGTTCATTGCCGTGGTCGCCGCCAATGTCGTCGCCATCATCTTCCTGGAAGGTTTCGCCGCGGTGCTGCCCGACGATCCGACCAGTTACACCCTCATCGATCAGATCCGGGGACGCTGAGCGGTACGGGCTGGCGCCTGCCTGTCCGGCCACGGTGGGATCACGCTGACCCACAGCAGGTACCAGAGGAAGCCCAGGGCAAAGCCGGCCGTAACGTCTGAGGGGTGGTGGACGTTGAGGACCACCCGCGCCGCCATCAGCAGCACGATCAGCAGGCCGCCGATGAGGACGACGAACTTTCGCCATCCGCGGGACAGGCCCGGCCACAGCACCGTCGTGAGCGAGAACACGGCCACCGTGATGCTCAGTGCATGTCCTGACGGAAACGATGATGAGCTTTCGAAGTCCATCGCGGTCGACGGCCGTGGGCGATCGGCGAGAGCTTTGGCGCCGGCCGTCACCAGGCCCATCATCATCATGGTCACGGTGAGGAATGCAGCAACCCTTAGCTGTTTGTAGGCCAGGGCCATGGCGATGACGATCAGGGCGACGAGGCTGAGAACCCGGGTACTGAAGATCGCCGAGAGGTCATGCCAAAACGAGAGCCAACCAGGACGGTCGACGCCGTAATCGTGGAAGAAACCGAGGATGGGGTAGTCCACCTCGGCCAGCACAGCCCACTTCTGCGTGTACCCGACCCACATCGTCGCGTAGACGAACACGGCGGTCACCGCGGCCCACCAGTATCTCTTCGCGGCCATTGGGGGAAGGATAAGCCAGGCCCGCCCGAGCCACGGTCAACCGAGGCGGCGGTCGCGAACTGAATTCACGGAGAGGAAACAACCCCGCCCGTGTCATCGTTCACCAGGGAGGGCGGCAGATCACCGCGACCGAATCGAAGTGTCAGAAGCTGTGGCAGGCGTTGACAGCTCTGCCGATCGGACCGCCGGAGGCGTTGAGGACGTCATCGCTAATGTCCGTCAACTGATCTTTGCCGAGGGCCTGCTCCAGCGTGTTCGCTAACTGCTCACGCTGGCCCGGAGGAGCGGCGAGGACCACATCAAGCGCGACCCGCAACTTTTGCTCCGTTTGCGGATTGTTACTGATCGCGCCCCAGATGATGGGGGCGTTCTGCTGCAGCGACGACATGATCTGTTGCTGAGAGCACGTTGTGGTGTTGAGAGTGTCCGCAGATGCCGGTGCTGCTACCGCGATGGCAAGACAGGCGAGGCTAGCCGCCATCCCTAGATGGTGGCCAAGACGCTTATCAATGACGTTCATAGAGGGCAATTTAGCAGGTGTTGGGATCGTCGAGATCCGACGCCTCCGGCGGGGTTGTCGACTTTGAATGCGATTCGAATGACAGTTCAGTGGAGCCGATGACGGGAATCGAACCCGCGTATTCAGCTTGGGAAGCTGATGTTCTGCCATTGAACTACATCGGCACGCCGCGCTGTCAACGATAGCAAGCCAAGCCTGGCTATACGCTCGTTGGGTGCTGCTCTCAGATCGTGACATTCGCGCCGAGATAGCGTCCGGCAGACTCGGCATCGACCCCTTCGACGACTCGCTGGTGCAGCCGTCCAGTGTCGACGTCCGTCTGGACAGCCTTTTCCGGGTCTTCAACAACACTCGCTACACCCACATTGACCCTGCCCGGCAGCAAGACGAACTGACCAGCCTGGTGCAGGCCGCTGACGGGGAGCCGTTCGTTCTGCATCCCGGGGAGTTCGTCCTCGGATCTACGCTGGAGTCCTATTCGCTGCCCGGTGATCTGGCCGGCCGACTGGAGGGAAAGTCATCGCTGGGCCGCCTGGGCCTGCTGACCCACTCGACCGCTGGGTTCATCGACCCGGGCTTCTCGGGCCACATCACGCTGGAGTTGTCCAACGTCGCCAACCTGCCGATCACCCTGTGGCCCGGGATGAAAATCGGCCAGTTATGTCTTCTGCGGCTCACCAGCCCGGCCGAAAACCCGTACGGCAGCGCCGCGGTGGGATCGAAGTATCAGGGCCAGCGCGGTCCCACGCCGTCACGGTCCTACCTCAACTTCACTCAGCCCTCCAGCTAACCGCCTTCGGGTGTAACGGCGCCGCCTGCAGTACCGATGAACCGGATAGTCGGTGCTTCAGGCCCGTGTGTTCTCCGCTGAGACCGGGCGAGGTGTCCAGCAAACACTGTGGAGGTTCACGTGGATATCGTGCTCGGGGTGTCGATGACACCCACGGCGGTCCGCATGGCCCTGGTAGAGGGCAGCGGGGCCGACGGTGTCACCCTCGATCAGGATTCATTCGACGTCGCCGCCGGCGTCAGTGCGGCAACATCCGATGCTCCCGAACAGGTGGTCGCGGCAATCCTCGGAACCCGGGAGAGTGCCGTCGAGGGGGGACACCATCTGACGGCCACCGGAGTGGCCTGGACCGATCACGCGGCGGCGGCACGGCTGCGTCAGGCCTTACGGGCACAGCGGATTGAAGACGTCATCCTGGTCTCCGAACTGCACGCGGCCAGCGCGCTGGCCCAGGCGATCGGCGAGGCCATGGAGTGCGAACGTACTGCACTGCTCTTCGTCGAAAAGGAGACCGCCACGCTGGCGGTGGTACGCACCCTCGACGGCTCTGTTGTCACGGTGGCCAGCCGCGGTCTGCAGGCCGGGGACGCGCTGAACGAGCTGCAGGACCTGGTCGCTGGGCTGGAGACCGGGATCCAACGCCCCGAGGCGCTGTTCGTGGTGGGCTCCGGTGTCGACATCGCCGCCCTCAAGCCGCACCTCGCCAGCCGCTCCGCATTTCCGATCTATGCGCCCGAGGACGGCGATCTTGCCCTGGCCCGCGGAGCGGCGCTGGCGGCAGCCAATGCCCCGCGCTATGAAGCCGCGACGGTCGGGCTAATTTCGCCGGAGGACACCACCGCCGGTCCCACCCAGCTGGCCGCTGCCGGCTACATGGCCCCGCTCGGTTACAGCGCGGTTCCCGATGACGATGACCATGACCTCGTGGCGCTGTGCCCCGACGCCGACGACGAGTCGGCGGCCGCCGGGCACAGCAGGTTCGTGCTTGTGGGCAGTGCGCTGTCGACGATCTTCGTCGTGGGGGTTGTCGCGCTGGCCATCTCACTGGCCGTCGCGATCCGTCCGACGGCCGACCAGCGTCCAGTGCCCGGTGAGAGCGCGGTGGTCTCCAACGGCGCCGTACCGGCTCCGTCGCAGGCAGGACCGCCGGCCCCGCCTCCAGCTCCCCTCGAGACAATCCAGGCTCCGATTCCAGTGGTTCAGGAAGCACCGCGAACCGTTGTCGTTGCCCCCAAGGGAACCGCGCCGGCGCCCGCCCCAGCGGCGCCATTCCCTGCCCCTGCGCCGGTCCCAGCCGCGGTTCCCGTCCCGGCGCCGGCGACTGCCCCGGCCGCAGCGCCTGCTCCGGCGCCCGTGATCGCGCCGCCGATTGTCGTACCGGTTCCGATCATTCCGCCGATTTTCCAGATTCCGGCACGCACCAACCCGGTACCGCGATATCCCGGCACTGCGGCGCCGTCTACGGTGCCCTCGACCCCGCCCTCGACTCCTTCGATTCCTTCGACGGCGACTCCTTCGGCAACGGTAACCCCGACCACGCAGGTCCCCGAACAGTCCGAACAGTCCGCTGCGCCCACCACGACGAGTTATCCGACCTACACCGCCCCGGTGACCACTCAGGTGCCCAGCGGTGGTTCCGAATCGTGGTCGGGCTCGCAGTCCGATTCCGGCAACTCGGAACGAGACTCCGGCGGATCCCAGAGCGTGTGGCCGTCGCTATGGCCGTTCGGGAGCTGACCGGCGTCCGGCGAGCCCGCACTCTCCTGCAACCTGATTGGCCCTGACGTCGTTCGAAGCAGGTACGTTTGGCCATGATTCGGGACGATCAGGGAGAAGAGGCAGAGAATACGATATGAGCACCTCGGAGATTGCCACCGTGTTGGCATGGCACGACGCGCTGAGCACCGCGGACCTCGACACGCTGGTCGCATTATCCAGCGACGATATCGAGATCGGCGATGCGCACGGCGCCGCACAGGGCCACGCAGCCCTGCGGGAGTGGGCCCAACGAGCCGACGCCGAGGTCGAGGTGGGGGACATCTATTACCGCAACGGCGTCGTCGTGGTGAGTGAACGCATCACACCGCGCGAAGATCCGTCGAGTGCGCGCACCACGGCCTCGGCGTTCCGGGTGGTGGACGACCATGTCACTGCCGCCTTCAGGCACGAGGACCTGGCCGCGGCACTGGCGGCCACCGAGATGAACGAGGAAGACCTCCAGGCGTAGAGCTATGCGCGGAATCATCCTCGCCGGCGGGGCGGGCACCCGGCTTTACCCGATAACCCAGGGCGTCAGTAAGCAGTTGCTGCCGGTCTACGACAAGCCGATGATCTATTACCCGCTGTCCACCCTCATGCTGGCGGGGATCCGCGACATTCTGGTCATCGCGACGCCGCAGGACGCTCCGTCCTTCCAGCGGCTCCTGGGCGACGGTGCCCAGTTCGGCATCACCATCACCTACACAGTGCAGGAACGCCCCGACGGTCTTGCGCAGGCCTTCATCCTCGGCGCTGACCACATCGGAACCGGTCCGGTGGCGCTCATCCTGGGTGACAACATTTTCTACGGCCCGGGCGTGGGAACCAACCTGCGCCGATTCCGCAACCTGACCGGTGGCGCAATCTTCGCCTACTGGGTCGCCAACCCCTCCGCCTACGGCGTCGTTGAATTCGATTCCAGTGGAAAGGCATTGGCGCTCGAAGAGAAGCCCGCCACGCCGAAATCCAACTATGCTGTCCCGGGACTGTACTTCTACGACAACGATGTGGTCGCTATCGCACGGTCGCTACGGCCCTCTGCCCGCGGCGAATTGGAGATCACCGACGTCCACCGGGCCTATCTGAATTCCGAACGGCTCGCGGTCGAGATCCTGCCGCGCGGCACCGCCTGGCTGGACACCGGAACGTTTGATTCGCTCCTAGAGGCCGGCAACTTCGTCCGCACGGTCGAGGCGCGACAGGGCCTCAAGGTGGCCTGTCCGGAGGAGATCGCCTGGCGGATGGGCTTCATCGACGATGCGTTCCTCGAGCAGCGGGCACAGACCCTGCTCAAGTCGGGCTACGGCGATTACCTTCTGGAGCTGTTGGACCGGCGGTAGGTGTGGCAAGTACCGCGGCGATCGCCGTGGTCAGTGGGACCGACAGCGCCAGTGCGATACCGCCGACCGCCGACCGGGCGATCTCGATCGCCACGCTTTCGCTGGTCAGAACGTCCTTCAGGGAACGGTTCGAGACGCTGAAGAGCAGCAGCAGCGGAAGGGAACTGCCCGCGTAGGCGAGCACCAGGGTGTACACCGTGCTGGCGATATGGTCGCTGCCGACCCGCATGGCCCGCAGGAAGACCTGCCGTCTGTTGCCGTGCGCCACGTGGGCGAGTTCGAACACCGTCGAGGCCTGGCTAATGGTCACATCGTTGAGTACGCCCAGTGAGCCGATGATGAAACCGGCCAGCAGAAGACCGTTGATGGACACATTCCCCAGATAAGCGGCGACCTCATTGTTGCGATCCTCGGACAGACCGGTCAGATGGGTGAGTTCGATTGCGGCCCAGGACAGGAACGCTGCCAGCAGCATCGCGGTAAGGGTGCCGAGCAGGGCGGCACTGGTGCGCAGGCTGATGCCGTGTGCCAGGTAGATCACCGCGAACAGGATCGCCGTCGACGCGACGAGTGCCACGGGTACCGCCGGCGCGCCGTCTCGGAGTGCGGGCAGCATGAAGACCACCAGAACAACGAAAGCGACGAAGATCCCGGCCAGGGCGCGCAAGCCACGCCAGCGTGCGACGGCGACGATCACCACGGCGAAAAGCATTGCGAGCATGGCCAGCGGCCAAGTGCGTTCGTAGTCGTAGAAGCCGTAGGTTGTCGTCCCCTGTTGATCCACCTGGCGGAAGATCCGCACCTTCTCGCCCGCCAGCAGGTTCGGCTGGCCCGGTCCGCGAGAGAACTCCAGGAGGGTATTGGCGCCGCTGTTGGGGCCGGTGTCGATCGCGACCAGCGACTGAGTGCAGGTGCCCGATCCTGGTAAGCCGGCGGCGGGCGGTGCTGTGAGGACCTGTCTGGCCGAAGGGCTTCCGCAGTCACCCAAGGTGCTGGAAAGCACATGTCCGCCCTCTGTGGTCACCGAACCGCCCTCGGCGTTCTGGAACGGCAGTGGGATGTCGACCTTGGAGTTCGAAGGCCAGAGCAGCACCGCGCCCACGGTCATGGCGAGACCGATGACAGCCAGGGCTGCCACCACGATCCGTGCGGCGATCGGACCTAGCGGTGCAGCGCCGGTGTGATGCGAGTGCGAGTGTGCCACCGGCTACTGCCGGTAGCTTGCCAGGAAGTTGCCCAGCCGCTCAACGGCTTTGGCGAGATCCCGCGCCCATGGAAGTGTCACGATCCGCAAATGGTCCGGTGCCGGCCAATTGAAACCGGTGCCCTGGGTCATCAGGATCTTCTCCTCGAGCAGCAGGTCCAGGACCAGTTTCTCGTCGTCGACGATGTCATGGACCTCGGGATCCAACCGCGGGAAGACGTACAGCGCACCTTGCGGTTTGACGCAGGAGACACCGGGGATCTCGTTGAGTCTCTCCCACGCGACGTCGCGCTGCTCAAGCAGCCGGCCGCCCGGCAGAACGAGATCGTCGATGCTCTGATGCCCGCCCAGCGCAACCTGAATCGCATGCTGCGCAGGAACATTCGGGCAAAGGCGCATGTTGGCCAGGAGGCTGATCCCCTCGATGAAACTGGTCGCGTGGTCGGTGGGGCCGGTGATCACCAGCCAGCCTGATCGGTAGCCGGCGACTCGGTATGCCTTCGACAGGCCATTGAAAGTCAAGCAGAGCAGGTCAGGTGCCACAGACGCGAGTGAGACGTGCTTCACGTCGTCGTAGAGGATCTTGTCGTAGATCTCATCGGCGAGCAGCAGCAGTTGGTGCTTGCGAGCCAGATCGACCATCTGCTGAAGCACGTCCCGGCTGTAGACGGCGCCGGTCGGGTTGTTCGGGTTGATCACCACCATGGCTTTGGTGCGCGGGGTGATCTTGGACTCCAGATCGGCGATGTCGGGCTGCCAGCCGTTGGTTTCGTCGCACAGGTAGTGCACCGGCGTTCCGCCGGCCAGTGATGTCGATGCGGTCCACAGCGGGTAGTCGGGCGCCGGGATCAGGACCTGGTCGCCGTTATCGAGCAGGGCCTGCAAGGTCATCGTGATCAACTCGGAGACGCCGTTGCCCAGAAACACCGAGTCGACGTCGAAGCGCGGGAATCCATGAACGAGTTCGTAGCGGGTGACCACCGCGCGCCGGGCGGACAGGATGCCTTTGGAATCCGAGTAACCCTGCGCGTTGGGCAGCGCCTGGATCATGTCGCGCATGATCACGTCGGGGGCCTCGAAGCCGAACGGCGCCGGGTTGCCGATGTTCAGCTTGAGGATGCGGTGGCCCTCGGCTTCCAGGCGGGCCGCGTGGTCGTGTACCGGCCCGCGGATCTCGTAGAGAACGTCTTGCAGCTTGGTGGACTGCGCGAGCGTCCGTGGCCGCGGATGGTGGCTGGTGCCTTGCCACGGCAGCTGATGTGTGGTCACGCGAATGATTGTCCCCCATGCTCTGAGCGCCACCCAAACCGTTTTTCCGTTACGGCTCGGACTCGGTTTCGCCACACGTCGCTTGCGGGTGTCCAGATTCCTGCCTATCGGCTGTTAACTAGCGGGGGCACACAGGAGGAACCCGGAATGAACCTGACATTGAAGACCATGGCGACGACAGGTGCCGCGGCTGCGCTGACCGTGATCGGTCCGGCAGGTACTGCGGCCGCATTGCCGCTTTTCAACGGTGTTTACGACATCGACGGTGCGTCCGAGGAGTTCTACTGGACTGTCCAATCAACCTGTGCCAACGACGGCTGCACCGCGAACATCACCAGCAACCGCGGCTGGACTGCAGTAGCCACGTTGTCCGGCGGCCGATGGAACTTTGCCACATCCAAACCGGATGCGATGGTGTGCCCGGACGGCAAGTTCGCGCCCATCATCCTGCGGTACTCGTTGGACGCGGCGACAATGGCCGGCATCGTGACCGCCGACTCCAACGGTGAGTGCGTCGGCGGTCAGGTCACCCAGGTCCCGATCCAGATGAAGAAAGTCGCCTGACGGGGTCTTCCTAGCGGCGTTTGCCGGGCGGTCGGGCGCCCTTTGCAATGCCCAGGCCCTTCACCGGCGGCGTGTCCGCTGCAGGTTCGGTCTGGGTTGCGGGCTGCGGTGATGGTGGGCTCTCGGCCGTGGATTCGGTCTGAGCCGGGGCTGCTGTCGGTGCAGTTCCCGCCGCAGGTGCGGCGGTAGCCTTTTTCGCCCCCGGCCGTCTCGCGCCCGGCGCGATTCCCAGTCCCTTAACCGGTGCCGCCGGTGCCGCTGGTTCGGCCGGGGCGGCAGGCTGCGCCGGTGCCGCCGGTGCCGCCGGTGCCGCCGGTGCCGCCGGTGCCGTAGGAGCCGCGGCGTTGGTCGCTGCGGCTTTCTTGGCGCCGGGGCGTTTCGCGCCCGCGGCGATGCCCAGGCCCTTGGCCGGTGCGGCGGGCGCTGCCGGTGCGGCGGCCGGAGCCGTCGCGGCGGGGGCCGCCGGTGCCGCAGCGACCGGCTCCGGTGCGGGGGTCGGCTTGGCCTCGGTCGCGGGAGCAGCCGGGGTCTTGGGAGCGGCCGGTTTGATCGCCGGCGCGGACGCTGCCGCAAGCTTGGCCGCGGCGCCCTTCTCCGGCAGCGTGATGGTGCTGCGGTCCAGGGATCCCAGCAGCAGCTGAGCCACATCGACCACCTCGACCTCTTCGGCCTTGCCGCGGTCGCCGACACCGTCGGACAGCATCACCCGGCAGAACGGGCAGCCGGTGGCGATGGTAGTGGGGTCCAGGTTGAGCGCCTCGTCGACGCGCTCGTGGTTGACGCGCTTGCCGAGGTGCTCCTCCATCCACATCCGGGCACCGCCGGCACCGCAGCAGAATCCGCGTTCGGCATGCCGCGGCATCTCGGTGAGCGTCGCCCCGGAAGCGCCGATCAGCTCACGCGGCGCCTCGTAGACCTTGTTGTGGCGGCCCAGGTAGCACGGGTCGTGGTAGGTGATCGTTCCGCCGGCCCCGCCTGCCCCGGTGCTGTGCACCGGGATGAGTTTCTTATCGCGCACCAAACGGTTCAGCAACTGGGTGTGGTGCAGCACGGTGTAGCTGCCGCCGACCTGGGGGTACTCCCGGCCGAGGGTGTTGAAGCAGTGCGGGCAGGTCACCACGACCTTGCGGTCCACCCGTTCGACGCCCTCGAACAGATCGTTGAGGGTCTCCACGTTCTGAGATGCCAACTGCTGGAACAGGAATTCGTTCCCGGAGCGTCGGGCCGAGTCGCCGGTGCAGGTTTCCCCGTCGCCGAGGACCAGGAACTTCACGCCTGCTGCGGACATCAGTTCGGCGACGGCCTTGGTGGTCTTCTTGGCGCGGTCGTCCAGGGCGCCCGCGCAGCCGACCCAGAACAGATACTCGAATCCGGCGAAGGAATCGACGTCCTTGCCGTAGACCGGGACATCGAACTCGACTTCGTCGATCCAGGTGAGTCGTTCCTTGGAGTTCTGGCCCCAGGGATTGCCCTTGGTCTCCAAGTTCTTGTAGAGACCGCCCAACTCGCCGGGGAACTCCGACTCCATCATCACCTGATAGCGCCGCATGTCGACGATGTGGTCGATGTGCTCGATATCCACCGGGCACTGTTCGACGCACGCGCCACAGGTGGTGCACGACCACAACACGTCGGGGTCGATGACGCCGAGCGAAGCAGCGTCACCCACCAGCGGTCGGGTGGCCTGCAGCGGGGAGTCGGCGGGAACCCGGCCGAAACCGGACTCGGGCACCGAGTGCTCGTCGTGGCCGATTTCCATGCCGCCCTCGGAATTGGTGAGAGCGTCGGTGTCCGCTTTCTTGTCACCGAAGATGTAGGGCGCCTTCGCGAAGAGATGATCGCGCAGATCCATGATCACAAGCTTGGGGGACAGCGGCTTGCCGGTGTTCCAGGCCGGACACTGCGACTGGCAGCGGCCGCACTCGGTACAGGTGGTGAGGTCGAGGTAGCCCTTCCAGGTGAAGTCTTCGATCTTGCCGCGGCCGAAGACCGCGTCCTCGGCGGGATCCTCGAAGTTGATGTACTCGCCTTTGGACTCCATCGGCAGTAGCGGACCCAGCGCGTTGGGCAGTCGCTTGAACGTGACGTTCAGCGGAGCCAGCCCGATGTGCAGGTGCTTGGAGTGCAGAACGATCAACGAGAAGACCAGCATGACGCCGATGTGCAGCAGCAGTGCGACGGTTTCGATGATCTCGTTGGTGTGCACTCCCAGTGGCATGAGCAGGCCGCCGATGGCGTGGGAGAAGAACGCGGACCCGTTGTAGGGCAGGTTGCCGACGGCGACCGCAGCGCCGCGGAACAGCGCGTAGGTCCAGATGACATTGAAGATCATGAAAAGGATCAGCCAGGCCCCGCCGGTGTGCGAGCCGTAGAAGCGCGAGGAACGGCCGTATTCCTTGGGCTCCGAGCGCAACCGGATGATCGCGAACACGATGATGCCGAGCAGCACAGCCACGGCGAAGAAGTCCTGCAGGAAGCCGAGGATTCCCCACTTGCCGACGACGGGAATGTGGAACTTGGGGTCGAAAAGCACACCGTAGGCCTCGATGTAGACCGTGGCCAGGACGAAGAAGCCCCACATCGTGAAGAAGTGGGCGATGCCGGGGATCGACCACTTCAACAGCTTCGTCTGCCCGAACACCTCCCGGATCTGGTTGCCGATCCGCTCACCGAGGTGGTTTTTACGGCCGCGTTCATCCGCCGTCGGCTGTCCGGACCGGATCAGCTGGGTCAGGTACTGCACGCGCTTGAGCGCCAGCACTGCGACGACGGCGGTCATGGCGAGGCCGATGATCAGCCGGATGAGAGTCTGCGTTTCCACGACGTCCCTCTTCAGATTGTGGTTACCGGTAGGTAACTTCGCTTCTGTTACCGGTGGGTAACTTGTGCTTGTCGACGGTTCATAGTCGCACCTCGGGCGGTCTCCGCGCGAGCGAGGTCTCGAAATGGGGTGCAGATCACCGGGGTGGGGCTACGGTCAGGCGCCGTCATTCGCCAGTAGCACCCGCAGCATGGACAGCATTTCCGAGCGCGATTCCGCGCCCAGGCGACGCCGGATACGAGCGACGTGGTGCTCGACCGTCTTGGCGGAGATGAACAACTGGGCACCGATGTCCCGGTAGGGCATGCCGAGCAGCAACAGCGCGGCAACCTCGCGTTCCCGGTCCGACAGAGTCGTGGAAGCGGGCCTTGGGCGGTGGTCGGGGGTGCCGGGAGTCGGTTCACTCTCGGCGCCGAGGCTCAGCTTGAGGTCCCGGGCCGACTGCAGCATGAGTCCGGAGACCTTGGGGTCCTGAGCCTGCAGAGCGGCTTGGCCGGCCAACCTGGTCGCATCGGAAGTCAGCCCGAACTGTGCAAGCCCGAGGGTCGCGCCGAGGACCTCATCAGCGTCGACCTGGTTGGCCAGAACGCGTAACCAGGTTCGACCGGCTGCGGCCAGGGCTGCGGCGAACGCGCTCTGACCGGCCATCCTGGTCAGGGCCTGACCATGTGGGGCGACTGCGGTTGGATCTGCGGCCAGGATGCCGGCGTGCACACCGGCCCAGTGCAGCAGCGGTGCCCAGGTCACCGGGTCGCCCAAGGCGGCCAGCACCCCGAAGCCCTGCTCGAGTGCGGGCCTGAGGCGCTCCTGTTGCCGCAAACGTGCCCCGGCCACCCACAGCTCCCCGAGTGGCAGCAGCGAGAACACGTCGACCGAATATCCTGCGATCGCTTCCATGCCCGCCGTCCAGTGGGCGTGCAGTGCACCTGCGTCACCACGCCGACGGGCGATTCCGGCCTGTAGCGCCGCCGCCCAGAGCGCGTCCCGACCGCGCATCTGCCCGGCGGAGTCGGCGTCAGCGGCGGCCGCCGCGAAGTGGCCGTCCTGCATCCGTAGCCAACCTCGCAACAGCCGATGCCTGGCGGCGAATACCGGCTCCAGGCCATCCCGGTCGTCGCGGACCGCTCGATCCGCGACGCTGCGCGCCCGCGCCGAGTCACCGCCGTTCAGTGCGGCCAAGGTGACCAATGCTGCGGTACTGTCCGGCATCATCGCGACCGTGGGTCGCTGGCCGGCAAGGGCTTGCCCCAGCCGGGTGGCCGCCGCCGGATAGGACTCGTCGACGGTCAGCAGGATGCCCTCGGCCAGGCTGCGAGCACTCCGTGCTGCCGTTGTCGGTGGGCCAGACCGGGCGGGTGCCAGGGCGGCGCGTGCTGCGGCGAGGTCGCCGACGGCAATCTGTGCCAGGGCGGCCGCCGAACTCACACCCGGGTCTGTGGAGGGACCCAGCCAGTCGAATAACTCGGCAGCGTGAGCGTAGTTGCCGTTGTCGGCGGCGACGCTCGCAGCGATCCGTACACCGGCAGCGCGTACGCCCGCCTCCGATGAATCGAGCAACTCGTCGGCCAGGGCACCTGCGGACGGAATATCGCCGCTGACTGCCAGGGAATCGGCAAGAACTGCCCGCATGTCAGCTGCTCCGGCCGCCACGGCGGCCTGCTGTAGTCGAACGGTTTCGCCGAGGTTCAGGTTCCCGCTTGCGGCGTGGGTGCGCAGCCAGTGCGCCAGCGAGTCGTCGCGAATGCCGTGCTCGGCCAGTTCTAAAGCCAGGTGTGGTGACAGTGTCGAGGTCTCCAACTGCGTTCGCAGTAGGTGCTTTTCGACTTCGCGGTGGCGGGCGGCGCCGACGAGGTGGGCCGCCGCACGGTGGACGGAACGGAGGAAGTCCGGGTGATGGGATGGCTGAAGCAGGCCGGTTCCGCGCGCACGGTCGACGAGGTCGATGCCGAACCGGGGGTCGACTCCTAACGCCGCGGCCAGATCGGCTCCGCCCAGATCCGTGCTCAGTGAGGCGACGACCAGCGCTTCAAGTTCGGTCTGGTCGAGTCGGCGTAATCGGTCGATGAGTGCCAACTCGGTCGATCGCGCGCAGCAAGACGCGGTCAAAGGGTGCGTTGCTGTGCCGAGCGCCGCAACCAGGAACGGTATTCCGGCCGATGCGGTGAGCACTGTCGAGACGACCTCGGGCGGTGGGGGATGTCCGGACGGGTCGGCCAGGATTTGAGAGATCTCGCCAGAGCTCAACGGGCCCAATGTAATCCGGTTGTTCTCCCGTTCCAGTGCGGCAGCGAGGTTCCTGAGTCCGATGTGGTGGTCGCGGCACTCGGCGGCCACCACCACCATCCGATCTGGATCGTCGGCCAGGCTGGCGAGCTCGTGCAGTTCGGCGTCACCGAGCAGGTGTGCATCGTCGATCACGACGGCGGACTCGCTATCGCTGGGGTCTGGGACGCGGCCGACGAACAGACGTTCAGACCCGCGAAGTCTGCGTCGAACCGCTTCAAGCGCAGTACTCTTCCCGGTTCCGATACCGCCGGTGATGAACCGCTTCGCGGGTTCGTCGGCCAGTGCATCGAGCACTGCTCGTGCCGAAGTCACATGACCGCCCGCTGGTGAGGTGGACACGACTATTCCAGCGGCGCAGGTCTGGTGGTGGGCGCGGGTTCATCGGGAACGACGGCCTGAGTTGTGACATCCGGTTGGACAGTCGTGGTGACCACGGGCTCAGCGGTAGTCGTCGGCGGGGCAGCGGTGGTCGTGGGTGGCGCTTCGGTAGTTGTCGGCGGCGGTGCCGTCGTGGTCGTGGTTCGGGTCGTCGTCGGGGTCGTCGTGGTTGGCGTCGTTGTTGTTGTGGTGGTGGTTGTTGTCGTCGTTGTTGTTGTGGTGGTGGGCGTTGTCGTTGTCG
>CAZADG010000002.1:98534-121285 GCA_964483865.1 uncultured Mycobacterium sp.
CGTTGTCGTTGTCGGTGTTGTGGTTGTGGTGGTGGGTGTGGTGCTGGAAGTCGGGGCTGCCGTGGTGGTCGCCGTGATGGTCGTGACCGTCGTCTGGCCGTTGCTTCCCGTCACCGTCGTCGTCACCGGTGGTGGTGGCGCGGCCGAGGTGGCGGGGCTCTCGCCGGGTTTGGTTACCCGGGTGGTCGTCGTGGTGGGGGTGCTGTCGCTGCTGGTGAGGGTTACCGCCAGTCCGCCGACGGCGACGGTGGCCAGTACTGCTGCGATACCGAACAGCAATGGCGGACGGCGATACCAGGGGAGCGGGGGAGCGACCAAGACCGTGTCCTGGTCCTCGGGTTCGAACTCCACGACCGGTCGGGCACCGGTCTCAGCGGCGTAGTCACCGGCGCCGTAGTAGTCCACGCCGGCGTAGGGAACGGGTTCCTCCGCCGCACCCTCGCCCTGCGACCAAGCCAGCGCGCGGAAGGTCGCCGACGGAGAACCGTCGGATGCCGATTCCGTCGCCGCCTGACCTGCCGCACCCGCGGCCCATGCTGCCGGAGCCAGGTTGGTCGGCGCGTCGGCGGCGGTGGCCGCAAGGCCAGTCGGTGCGTCGGGGACGCTGCTGCGTTCGGCCAGGATCGCCGCACCCGTCGCGGCCGCCAAGGCAGGTGAGGGGCTGGTAATCACCGGCACCAACAAGGCTTGCGACAGCAGCTGGCTGATTCCGGGAATCGCCGCACCGCCGCCCACCGTTGCGATCGCCGCCAGGTTTGCGGCAGGAATCCTGTTGCGCTCCAGCGCATCTCCAAGGGCATCGAGGAAACCCGCGAATGGCTCAGCGATGAGGGCGTCCAGTTCCGGACGAGTGATCCGGACGTCGGAGCGGTATCCGGGCAGTTCGACCGGCACCACCGCGGCGGTTTCTCCGGACAGTCGCTCCTTGGCCAGTCGGCATTGCTCGCGCAGCCGGGTGAGCGGTCCGACGGCGGCGGTTCCGGAAGTGTCCTCATGACCGGCGGATCGGATTCCAGCCAGCACGTGGTTGAGCAGCGCCTGGTCGATCTGGTCGCCGGAAAAGTCCCCGAAGCGGATTGTCTCCCCGATCGGGGCAAGGTTGGCGCTCGCGTCGGTCAAGGTGATGGAACTGCCGCTACCGCCGAAGTCGCACAGCGCGACCACGCCACTGCCCGGAAGTCCGGGCGACGCCTGCAGCGCCGATAGTGCGGCTGTCGCGTCGGAGACGATCATCGGCGGGATGCCGCCCGGCGACAGGGCGGGGCTCTCCCGGAGGGCGCCGCGGAGCGCCCCGATCGTGCCCGCACTCCAGTGCGCGGGGACGGCGACGACGACCCCGGTCGCCTGGCGTCCGTCATCGGCTGCGCGGGCCAACGCCTCAAGAGCAGCGGTGAGCAGGGTCTCGCCTCGGTAGGCCGCGCCGTCTGCGGCCACAAGGGGAACCGGGTCGCCGACCCTCTCGACGAAAGCTCGCAAGACCCGCCCGGGCTGCGTCAGATTCGGGCTGGTCAGTTCCGGGTTCTGAGAGGGCACGCCGACCTCGGCCGGTCGATCGTCCCAGAGCGTCAGGACCGACCGACGGCTGACAGCGGGGCGTCCCGGGCGGACGGCCACGACGTTCGTCGTTCCGATTGCGAGTCCCAGTGCGGGCGGCTCCAGCGGTCTCACGCGCATCTCCCTTGCGTATCGCGGCCCCCCACGATAACCCTCCCGGATCCTGAGCTCTCAGCAATCCCCTAACAATGGATTTTCCCCTAAGGGTAAATCCCCTAACAGTTTAGGTGCGGGGGGTGGGCCAATCGCCGATTCGATGGAGTGTGTCAAGGCCTTAACCTTGCCTCCGTGGCCAATTCTCTGCTGGATTTCGTCATGGCGCTGGTACGTGACCCTGACGTGTCCGCCCGGTATGCAGCCGATCCGGCCGCGCTGCTGGCCGCTGCCGGCCTGCCCGGTGTCACCGTCGCCGACGTCGACAACCTGATCCCAGTCGTCACCGACTCGCTCGCCGCCGCGGCACCCGGCTTCGGAGCCGCCACAGATCCCGGAAACGTGTGGGCCAGTGGGGCGGCCGCTGCCGCCTTCGACGCCTTCGAAATCGCCGTCCCCCTCCGAGTCGAATTCCATGAACCTCCTCTGCCTGCGGTGACGTTGCCCATGGGGCCGCCCGCGGTCGCAGCCGACCCAGTGCCCGATAGTGATCCGACGCCGGTTTCCGCGCAGCCGGATCCGATGACCCCGGACTGGCCTGGTGAGGAGGCCTGGAACCAGCCGCACGGCGATCTGCCGACCGACCATCACCCGGGTGATCCGTCCGGCTTCGATCTGCTGTGAACCGCAGGCGCCAACCGCCCTACGTCGTCTGACGTGGGGTTTTCCGTGTTTTGGGGGGATTGCCGCAACGAGCCCCTAATCCCCTAATCTCAGATCCCGCTTAGCCCTAATAGGGATTCGCACACAGGGGGAGGGAACCCCGATTCGATGCAGTTGCAGCAGCCATACCGTGGTTCGCAGATTGCCGGACCGACCGGCAAGCAAACCTACGAAAGGGCTCGCCATGATCGCTCTCATCGACTGGATCCTGAACCTGTTCCGCAGCGAGGACGTTGCCCGTGCCTTCGTCGCCGCACCCGACCAGACATTGCGGGATGCCGGCCTGGCCGGCGTCAGCCCCGCGCAGTTGTCCTCGGTCGCGGCTACCGCTGTGCCCGGTCTGGTGCTCGGCGGGGGGGATCCGATCCTCGGACTGCAGCGCGCGGTGGCCAACCAGTATGGATTCGCCCCGGAGTTCACGCCCTCCTACGCGCCGTCCTACGACCCGGTCTGGAATTCCTCGCCGACGTTCGCACCGGCGCCGACGTTCGCCCCCGAGACCAGTACCGAGCTGGCCAGCCGTAACAACACCGACCTCGACGTGCCGCTGTTCAGCCCGAACCAGGACGCCGGCGCCAACGCCCAGCAGGGCGCCTTCAACCTCGGCTTCGGTGACATCACCCTGGGCAGCAAGACCACGCAGACCGCCACCAACGGTGGGGTGGTCGTCGGCGCCGAGGCCAATGGCGCCATCGTCAGCGGCGACGGGGCGGTGCTCGGCGACGCCAACGCCGTCACCAATGGGGACATCCGGGCCGACTACGGCTCGAACGTCTCAACTGGCCAGGACAACGTGATCCGCGATGCCGGCACCACCGCCGGCGGCGATGTCATCGCCACCGGGGAGTCCGGTGCGGTCATCAAGGGAGCGGACAGCAGCGTGCACAACGGCGCTTCGGTCGGCGGCGCGCAGACCACCACAACGGTGGGTGGCTCCGGCAACACCGCGACGGCCGATGGGCGGGAGTCCACGATCACGACGGTGACCAGCACGACCACCACGACCACCGACAGTTCGGACAATTCGATGCGGGAAACCGTGATCACCGACGGTTCGACGCACGACTACTCCGATCACACGCTGTTCGACGCCAGCCGCGACACAACGCTTCTCAACAGCGAACTCGACAACAGTGCCGATCTGTCGCTGGCGTCGGGTAACCATCTGCTCGGACTCGGCTTCTAGCCCCACGGCGCGGCGGGTACCCGGAATCTCTCTCCCCCCGGGTGCCCGCCGCGTTCGTGCGTCCAACACATACCTTTGGATTCTGGAGGGAGGTCAGTGGATTATCTGGAGGGAGGTCGGGTGAACCAGTCGCAGGACCGGCGCCAGGTCGGCGTGATCGTCGAGTTGATCGACCACACCCGCAGCATCGCCGATCTCAATGACCGGGCCGACGTGTCGGCCCGCCTCGCCGCCGCGCGGGATCGGATCACCGATCCGCTGGTCCGGGTGGTCATCGCCGGACAACTCAAACAGGGCAAGAGCCAGTTACTCAACTCCCTGCTGAACCTGCCTGCCGCCCGGGTCGGCGACGACGAGAGCACCGTGCTCGTGACGGTTGTCGGCTACGAGGATCAACCGTCGGCACGGATCGTTGCCTCCGACGGTCGCGGCGGCGAAGAGGCGGTGGAGGTTCCGGTCGCCGATCTGCGGACCGACCTTCGTCGCGCGCCGCAGGCTCGCGGCCGGCGGGTGCTGCGCATCGAGGTTGGCGCCCCCAGTCCGCTACTCAAGGGCGGGCTCGTCTTCATCGATACCCCGGGAGTCGGGGGCCACGGTCAGCCGCACCTGTCTGCCATGCTCGGCCTGCTGCCGGACGCCGACGCAGTGCTGTTCGTCAGCGACGCAAGTCAGGAATTCACCGAACCGGAGATGCGGTTCATCCGCCAAGCCGCCGAGATATGCCCGACGACGGCTGTCATCGCCACCAAGACCGATCTGTACCCGTTCTGGCGGCAGGTGGTCGAGGCCGACAATGCACATCTACGCCGGGTCGGCTTGGAGATTCCCGTGATCCCCGCTTCGTCGCTGCTGCGCAGCCACGCGGTGGCCACAGACGACAAGGAACTCAACGAGGAGTCAAACTTCCCGGCCATCGTGAGGTTCCTGTCCGAGAAGGTGCTCTCGCGCGGCAATGATCGCACCCGCGATCACGTGATCGGCGAAATCCGCTCGGCTGCTGAACATCTGATTCTTTCGGTGGGATCAGAACTGTCCGTCCTCAGCGATCCCGACCAAGTTCGCCGGCTGACCGCCGATCTGGAGCGCCGTAAGCAGGAGGCGCAGGAGGCGCTGCAGCAGACCGCGTTGTGGCAGCAGGTACTCACCGATGGCATCGCCGATCTGACCGCCGACGTCGACCACGATCTGCGCGCCCGCTTCCGGGCGATCACCCAGCAGGCCGAGCAGGTGATCGACTCCCTCGACCCCACCCTGCACTGGGCGGAGATCGGCGCTCAGGTCGAAGAGGACGTCGCCAACGCCGTCGGCGACAACTTCGTATGGGCCTACCAGCGCGCCGAGGCGCTCGCCGCGGAGGTGGCCCGCACGTTCGTCGACGCGGGTGTGGACGTGGTCACGATGCCTGAGCTGAGCGCCAGAGAGATGGCCGTGGGAATGGGTCGGCTCAAATCCCTGGCCCGGCTCGAATCCAAGCCGGTCGGCAAGGGGCACAAGATGATCACCAGCATGCGCGGCTCTTACGGCGGCGTGCTGATGTTCGGGATGCTGACCTCCGTGGCGGGGCTGGGAATGTTCAACCCCATCTCGCTGGGCGCCGGACTGTTGCTCGGCCGTAAGGCCTACCACGAGGACATGGAAAACCGCATGCTGCGTGTTCGCAACGAAGCCAAGACCAATCTGCGGAGGTTCGTCGACGATGTGCTGTTTGTGGTCACCAAGGAGTCGCGAGACCGGTTGAAGAACATCCAACGTCAACTGCGTGACCACTACCGCGAGATCGCCAACCAGACGACACGATCGCTCAACGAGTCGCTACAGGCCACCCTGTCCGCTGCCCGACTGGAGGAAGCCGACCGCACTACCCGCGTTCGTGAACTCGAACGCCAACTCAACATCCTCCAGCAGGTGGTCGACAACTCCGAAAAGCTCACCGCCAGATGAATGTTCGGGGAATCCTGGAGGCGACACAGCGGGTCTACCAGACGGATCCGGTCTACCGGCAACGCCCCGAAGTCCTCGCCGAATTGCACCGCATCGGCGCGCGGGTCAACGAGCCGATCCGGATAGCGCTGACCGGAGCGCTGAAGTCCGGCAAATCCACCCTGGTCAACGCACTGGTCGGTGAGTGCATCGCACCCACCGACGCCACCGAAGCCACCCGGATCGTCACCTGGTTCCGTCATGGACTCACCCCGAGAGCTACTGCCAACCTCGCCGACGGCACCCGGATGAATGTCCCGATCATCCGGTCCGCCGATGGCGGGCTGACCTTCGATATCGCGACCCTTGACCCCGCGCGGGTGGCCGATATGGACGTCGAGTGGCCAGCCGCGGAACTGGCCTCAGCCAGCATCATCGACACTCCCGGAACCTCGTCACTGACCCGCGAGGTCTCCGAGCGAACCTTGCGGCTGCTGGTCCCGCCCGACGGCATACCCAGGGTCGATGCGGTGGTGTTCCTGCTGCGCACCCTCAACGCTGCAGATGTCGCGCTGCTCAAGCAGATCGGTGATCTTGTCGGCGGATCCGCCGGGGCACTCGGAGTGATAGGTGTGGCTTCCCGCGCCGACGAGATCGGTGCGGGCCGAATCGACGCCATGCTCTCAGCCAAGGATGTCGCCCAACGGTTCACCGCCGAGCTCGACCGCACCGGTTCCTGCCAAGCAGTGGTCCCGGTGTCGGGCCTGTTGGCGCTCACCGCGCGCACGCTGCGGCAGAGCGAATTCGACGGACTGCGGAAGCTCGCCGACGTCGATGCCGGCGAACTCAACAAGGCAATGCTGAGCGCCGACCGGTTCATGCGCGAGGATCCCGCACTACCGGTGGATTCCGCAACCAGGGCGAATCTGGTCGAACGATTCGGAATGTTCGGGATCCGGTTGTCGCTGGCTCTGCTGCGGGCCGGTGTCGCCGACGCGGCGACTCTGTCCGACGATCTGCTGGAACGTAGCGGTCTGGTCGCCCTCCGAGAGGCGATCGATCAACATTTCGCGCAACGCGCCGAAGAACTCAAGTCTCATACCGCTCTGATCAGCCTGCGCAGGTTTGTCGAGCGCTACCCGACTCCGGCGACGCCGCGCATCGTCGCCGATCTCGATCCGCTGCTCGCCGATACGCACGCCTTCGAGGAGTTACGTCTTCTCAGCCAACTGCATTCTCGACCAACCACATTGACCAATGATGAGATCGCTTCCCTGCGGCGCATCCTCGGCGGTTCGGGTACCGCATCGGGCAGTCGTCTCGGGCTGACCGACCTGAACCCCCACGACGGTCCCCGTGCGGCGCTCGCTGCCGCCCAGCGCTGGCGCCGCCGTTCGGAACACCCGCTCAACGATCCCTTCACCACCCGGGCCTGCCGCGCGGCGGTACGCAGTGCCGAAGCGCTGGTGGCTCAGTACTCTCGAGGGTTCTGAGCTCAGCCTTCCGCGGGAGGCTCGAGCAGAGTCGGACGAGTCGGTCGCGGCCAGTTCGGGAACAGCGGCTTGGTCGTCGTCTCGGTGACGGTGGTGACCGACGTGGTGACCGACGTCGTCGTCGACGGCGTCGGTGCCTCTGTAGTAGTCGGCGCCGCACTAGTGGTCGGTGTCACCGTTGTGGTCACCGTGGTGGGCTGCGGGGGTGGTGCCGCGGTGGTGCTTGGCGACGGGTCGACGGTCTGGGTCTGGGTTTCGCGGCTGGGCTCGGCTGTGGGTGCCGAGGATGTCGTCGTTGCCACACTGCTCGAGGTGACCGCCGGACTTTGTGAGGTGCCGGCGGTGGTGAACTTCACCACCGCGTACACCAGCAGTGCCAGTACGGCCGCCGTCAACACGCCGAGGCCGACCAACACCACCGGACGCTGATGCCAGGGGGGCGGCGTCGGTAACGGGGCCGGGTAGCGGCCGGTGTCCCCGACCGGCGCGGTGGGTGCGGTGTACCCGGTCGGCGGCCCGTACTCGCTGTAGGCCTCACCGCTGGTTCCGCCATAGTTGGAGTACTGGGTCGGTTCGCTCTCGGAGTAGTTGTCCGGGTCGTCGGGGTAACCGTTACGCGCCACGTGCACTGATCCTAATGGGTCGCTAGCGCGCCGCAGCGAACTGCGGCATCACCTCGGTGGCGAACAGATCCAGCTGTTCGCGCAGGACATCGGTGTCAGAGAGGTTCACCAGTTGCAGGTAGACGCGCTGCACTCCGGTATCGACGAACGCGGCGAGCCGATCGGCGATCTCGGCCGGGGTGCCGACCAGAGGGGAATTCTCCCGCAACTCCACGACGTCGCGCCCGATCGTCGCGGCCTGCCGGGCGATCTCGGTCTCGGTGCGGCCGGCGCACACTACGAATGCGGCCGAGTAGGTGATGTCCCCGGGATCGCGCCCGGCGGCTTCGAGGGCCGAGCGGACCCGTCCGAACTGGGCCCGGGTGAAGTCCAGTGTCGGGAAGGCGAGATTGAATTCGGCGGCGAACCGGGCCGCCAACGCTGGTGTTCGCTTGGGTCCGCCACCGCCGATGACGATCGGCGGGTACGGCCGCTGTACGGGCTTGGGAAGCGCAGGGGAGTCGACGACAGAGTAGTGGCTGCCCGAGTAGTCGAACGTCTCACCGACCGGGTTGGACCACATCCCGGTGATGATCTCGAGTTGTTCCTCCAGTCGCTCGAACCGCTCACCCAGTCCGGGGAACGGAATCGCGTAGGCCAGGTGCTCGGCTTCGAACCAGCCTGCGCCGATACCCAATTCGACCCGGCCGCCGCTCATCTCGTCGACCTGGGCGACCGAGATCGCAAGCGGTCCCGGGTAGCGGAAGGTCGCGGACGTCACCAGGGTTCCCAGCCGGATCGTGGAGGTTTCGCGAGCGATTCCGGCCAGCGTCACCCAGGAGTCGGTCGGGCCGGGAAGGCCCTCGACCTTCATTGCCAGGTAATGGTCTGAGCGGAAAAACGCCGAGTAGCCAAGGGATTCGGCGGATTTGGCCAGTGCCAGTTGCTGCTCGTAGGTGGCACCCTGCTGGGGTTCGGCGAAGACTCTGAAATCCACGCGGATCAGTCTGTCAGAAGAACTCGACGCGTTCGGTGCTGACGAACATGCCGTGCCCACTGTCATCGTTGGTGAACGTGGTGCCGGCGCTGTCGGCGGTGATGGTCCAGCCCACCGCTTGGTACGTGCCGTAGCCGATGGCGGTGGTGGGCATCGCGCCCAGGTTGCCCAGCACCCAGCGGTTACTGCCGCTGGCGGAGACCTCGACACCGTTGGCGTTCTCGCCGTCCAGGACCGGCGAGTCGGTGAATTCCGATTCGCAACCAACGGTGTCGGCCGAGATCTGGCAGCGGGTCTTGCCCGAGCGGGTCTCGATGTACACGTAGCCGTTCGAATTGGGCTCCAGGGTCTGCCCGCCGACCGGCTGTTCCGGGGTGGAAGTCGGGGGTTCACTGGTCGGGGCCGTCGTGGGCTGCGTCGGACGGGGGGTGGAGAAATCGGGCTCGGTGCCGCTGCCGCAACCGGGACAGCTGGCCACGCCGTCGACGGTGGTGCTACACCCCGCCAACACGGCGGTCACCAGGCAGGCAGCTGCAACCGCGACTCGGCCGCCCTTGGAGATGCGCACTCGACCAGAGTACGCATTTGGTGCCTGGAGTTACTGGAGTGACTCGCGGGACGTCATTTCACGGTGACGTTGACCGAGAAGACCCAGGAGTCCTTCTCTCCTCCCGGCCATGGCCGCCCGTAGGTGGTGGACACCGTGGAGTTTCCGGGTCCGGTGGCCTGCAGCATCCAGACTTCATTGCCCGATGCACCGGGTTGATCCTGTTTCGGCGCGATGACCTCGTGGCCGGTCTGAGTGATCACCTTCGGGTCGGAGATCAGCAACTTCTCTTCCCACGTGAACCCGGTGGACGGACTCGCTCCGAGGCTCACCTGAAGGAAGTCCCCGACCGCGAGGGTGGCACTGCGGCTGATCTGCTTCTGGTTCAACAGATCGTCGTAGGAGATCTCGATCGTGGTGGTCTGTGGTCCCGACGCTGATCCGGACTTCGGCTCTTCGGCCGTGCTCGAGCACGCCGCCAGTGGCACCGCGATGATCGACAGCGCCGTTGCCAAGCGATGGTTCATGATCGACTCCTTGTGAAGAACTTGCGGGTCCGGTACAGGTACGAGGGTATCCGGCGGGCTGAAACCGGACGAGGCCAATCGTCCGCCCGAAAATACGCGTCCGAACCTCCGTCAACGAAAACTACACTGCCGCAGAGGAAATCGGCGGAATCCGACAACATGAACACCACCCAGTCCGCGAGTTGCCCGGCATCGCCGAAGCCGCCGATCGGCACCGGGAAACGGCGGATGTTCCTGGCCTCGGCCGGAGTCGAGAGTTGGCGTTCCAGCATGGGTGTCATGATCGCGCCCGGGGCCAGGGCGTTGAGCCGGATTCCGGCACCGGCCCACTCCGGTGTCACCGCCTGCCGGCGGACCCATCGGCTCACCGCGATCTTGGACGCCGCGTACGCCATCGGGGGAGCGGCCGGCCCGAGCAGGCGATAGGTGCGCAAGGCCTTCTCGGCGTCCCCGGCCAGCAGTGCGCGCACCGCCCGGCCCGGCACCGCGGGCACCGTGGTTGTCGAATTGCTCGAGAAGACGACGACTTTGGGCCGGTCCGCGGCGGCCAGCGCTGGTCGCCACGCTTCCAGAAGTTCCACAACCGCGAAGTAGTTCACCTCGGTGATCAGCCGCTCCGCACCCTTGGTGGGACCCAGACCGGCGGCCAGTACGGCGCCATCCAGTTTGCCGCCGCACTGCTTGAGCACCGCATCGGCGGCCGTGCGCCGACCGGCCGCCGTCGACAGGTCGGCCAGCACTGCGGCGTTGGCGATGTCGACCTCGATAACGGTATGGCCGTTGCCGTTCAGTCGTTCGACGACGGCCCCGCCCATTCCGGACGCCGAACCGGTGACGGCATAGGTGCCCACGGTGCCGGGTTTCTAGACCTGCGCCGACCCCTCTCCGGACTGGGTTGCCGTGTTCCAGAACTCGTTCAGCGGAGCGGCGAACTTGTCGTTGTTGGTCAGTGTCGGCAGCCCCAGGGAGTCCTCGATGAACCGCAGCAGGCTGTAGTGGTTGTAGTGGTTCGTGGCGGTGAAGGCGCCGGTACGCATTCCGGCGTCTATCGCACCCTGCGACGGGATGACCACGAACACGACTCGGTTGCCTTCATTGCCGAAGTTCAGTGACGTGTTGTTGTTGTCCTCGTCGAAGGTGACGATCAGCGCCGACTTGCGGGTGGGGTCATTCCACACCGCAGAGTTCAGCACCACCGGAACGTTCTCCGAGAGGAACTCGTCAAGTGCCGGGATGTTGTACGGATTGCCGGGCGTCAGTTGGCTCAGCGCGAACTTCAGCATGCCCCAGGGGAAGTCGACCGGACCTTCGCCGTTGAAATCCTCATTGGCGGCGAACCACGCGTAGTTGGGCGCGGTGGCGACGGACTTCAGATCCTCGGCCATCTGCTCCAGTGGTACGACGTTCGCCAGCGCTGCGGGGTCGTTGGCGATGGACTTGAACGCGGGGAAGGGCAGTTGGTCCGGGGAGTAGTCGGCGGTGGCAGTCAGCGGGCTGGCTCCGGGCTCCAGGCTCTGGGCGTATCCCTTCCAGGTCTTGCCGGCGGCGGTGATGTTGGAGACCAGGGTGGTGTCGGCGTCGATGCACGGGGTGGCGCAGTTGTACGTCAGGCCGAAGTCGGTGCCGCCGATGACCGGGTAGTAGTTCGGCAGGCTCGGGTGGGTCAGTCCGTAGTAGTTATCGGCCAGTCCGTAGGCGTTGATGAGGCTGTTGATGAAGGGGGCTTTCGTGCTCCCGACGATGTCCTCGAAGCCCTTGTTCTCCATGTACACCATGAAGACGTGGTCGAGTTCGCCCACCGTCGATACCGGTGGGGTCGGATCCGGCGGGGCGGGCAGGTCCGCGCCCACGGAGAAGGCGATGTTGTCCGCGAAGGCGTAGTTATAGGCGAAATCCACACCGCCGAGCAACCATGGGATCCCGAGGGTCACGAACTGGCGGTCATCGAGTGTGACCGCGACCTGTGCGTAGCGGGTCCCGATCGGGAGTTCGCCCGAGGTCGACCGTTGCTTGAACCCGGTCTGGAACAAGCGTTGGAGTGCGCCGACGGGGCTCAGTCCGGCACTACCGAGATAGGTCTTGTTCGCGTCGAGGAAGTCGACCTTCACCGATGCCGCGGACTTGTCGAACAGGTAGCCGCCGAGCCAACCGCTGAGATTGAACGTCGTCGTGCCGGAGTCGATGTCGCTGGACACCCCGCGCAGATCGACGGTCTGGGTCAGAGTCGCGGTCGCGACGTCGCCACCGCCGAAGAACTGGTTTCCGCCGTCGGCCGGTCCGCTGCTGGCCTTGGGATATCCCAGGAAAGACGGGAGGTTCGGCATCGGGAAACTGGTGCCGATCGGCCAGAGGTTACGCGGCGCGCCGTATTCGATCACCGTCGGGGTCCCGGTCAAGGTCCATCCGGGGATCGTCACGGCGCTGTAGCCGGAGAGCGAGGGATCACCGAGTTCCGCGCCCGGATTGACCAAGAGATTCGGGCTGGTCACCGCGGCGTTCGCCGTCGGCGCGGCCGCGCGCGGGCTCACCGCGGAGGCGAGGACGACGGCGCTGTCCAGCGCCGGGGGCTCGGCTCCGGCCGGCGGAGCCGGGAGTGGCGGGTCGCTCGGCGGGATGGTTCCCGAACCGGTCAGCGTGGCCACCACGCGGGCCACGGCCTGGGTGACCCCCACCAACAGGTCTCCGTTGAACTGGACGACCCATTGGGTGGCCTGGGCGATACCGCTGATCAGGAAGATGTCCTTGTCGACGATCGCCTGGAGCTGCGCGGTGATGTCGTGAATGAAACCGTCGATGAAGTACGGGACCGACGCGAACACGGTGCGCGCCCCCAGCGCGACGTCCGTTCCGATGGTGGGGTAGCCGTACATCGAGAGGGCGTCACTCAACGCCTGCTTGAGGTCGGTCGGGGTCACGATCCCGGTGCCCTTGGTCTGCAACGGCACGCCGTCGAAGTCCGTCCGCTGGTCGATTCCGAAGAGATTGACGATCGTGGGTGTGATGTCGGTGTTCGCGTAGCCCAGGTTCTGCTTGCCGTCGTTGGCGTCATCGCCCTCGAGATCGAAGATCACGAAGGACGAAGTCTCGTTGGGTGATTGGAAGCCGTGGCCGAAGCCCTTCGCCGGCTGATGGCCGTGGTCGGTGGTGACGATGACCGTCCACTGCTGGCCGGGGTTGGCCGTCTCCCAGGCATCCACGGCGTTCATGATCGCCGCGATGTTCTCGCTGGTGTTGATCACCGCGTCCGCGTACTGCTGGGACCCTCCGCCGTGCAGGTGGCCTTCCTCGTCGACCGCCACCTGGTAGGAGAACAGGAAGGTCGACTCGTCGGCAGCTGCGGCATTGATGAGTTCGATGGTCCTTGCTGCGACCTCATCATCGGTGTCTTCCCAGGTGTTGGTGAACTCGATGAACTCGTTGATGTCGGCCGGGTAGCCGCCCGCGTCGGCGATGTCGTTGATGTACTGCCAGTCGGCGACGACGGCGGTGGTGACGGCGGGTTTGTAGTACTCGATGAGGTTGAAGACCGTCGGCCACTTCTTGTAGGGCTCGGGATTGAACAGGTTGTTGATGATGCCGGTCTTGTTGTCCCAGGCTCCGGTGAGGATGGTCGACCAGGACGGCCCGGAGATGGTGGTGTGGCCGACCAGACTGGTCGTACCGGTGATGCCCTGGTCCATCACTGCCCGAAATCCGCTGCCCGGGGTGTCGTAGGTGTACTGGAGGATCTTGCTCAGGTTGGTGCCGTCAGTGCCGATCAGCAGCACGTGGTTCGGAGGGTCGGCGAGGACCGCGGCCTGGGCGACCGCACTCGCGGCGCGCAACCGGTTGTTGGTTCCGGAGGTCGCGCTGACCGTCACCGCACTGGCGGGTGCGACGGGCAGGCCCGGCAGATCGGGAAGCAGAGGCAGACGCACGGGAGTCGGTGTGGGGGCTGCGGGCGCGGGTGTCGGCGCCGCGGCGGCGGTGACCGCAGGTTGAACCGCTGCTGCAACTGCCGGCGCGGGGGTGGCGGCTGAGGGGGCCGGGCTGATGTTGCGAGTGACGGCTGTGTCGATCGTGGCCGTCACTGTGGCCTCGGTTGTCTCCGGTTCGACCTGCTGGGCAGTGCTGTCAACCTTCGGTATCGCCGATTCGGGTCGATCGTTCCGGGCCTGGTCGCTGGTGTGAGTCCTGGCCGAGCCACGGGCCTGGTTCTTTTTGCGGGGAGCTTCCGAATCCCCGGTCTGCGGCGCGCTGTCGCCGCGGGAGGTGGCCGCGGCGCCGGGCCGGGACCGCTTCGCGGAGGGTTTGGATTCCTGGCTCGGGCCGTCGGACGTCGACGTCGTGTTGGTCGTGTCGGCGCCAGTCGGCTCGGCGTAGGCGACGGCGGAACCGGCCGCTGATCCGGCACCGGCCACCACCCCGGCCACGGCTGCACCGAGAAATACTTGCTTGATCGTGGTCACGACATACACCCCTGAGAAGCCATGGTTTTGAACAGCGCTTTTCAGGCGACGCTAGCGGCTTTCACGGGTCGTTAACAGGATTTTCCGCAGATCCGGTGTGGCAAAGGTCCCGACTGCGAGGGCCTTTGGTCAGTGCTCCGGAAGTGACACGGTCAAACCTGTCCAGGCTGTGGTCCAATCGGCCGTAACGCGCTTCCGCACCGGTCGTTGGGATCAACCTATGGGATACGCACGATACGTCGGGCGCCTCGGGCCCCTGGCGGCAGCGTTGGGTATCGGTGCCGTCCTCTCACTCAGCGGTTCCGCGATTGCGGCCGCAGAACCGGCTGATGCCGACTCGTCGGCGTCGGCTGACCGCCCCGGGCGCGAGCGCACGGCCCGGCCGCCCCGGCACGGCCAGACGATCGACCGGACCGTCCGCCACCCGAAGGCAGCGGCCGCACTCCGGGGCCCGAGTGATCGGCACCCGGAGACGGGTCTGAAGCCGGCTCACATTTCCACTCCCACACCAGAGCCAGGTCCGGACCGGTCTGCCGTCAGCAGTACCCCCGAGCTTCCGCCTCAGCCCCGACAAGTGCCGACGATTGTCACCGCTGGGCCGCCGTTGAAGGCTGCCGCCGAACCGCGATACGCGGCGTCGCCGACCAACCCGCCAAGGCCCGCCGCAGCGGGGCGCCGTTGGGCCGTACCCGGATCGATTGCGGGGCTGCTTCCGGCAGGCGGCGTTGACGCCCCCGCGCAGCCGATCGCGCCATCGGTCGCCGACGCGACGGCGGTGGCGTTCGCTCGCCGGGAGACCTCGGCCCGTGCTCGCGGTTCCGCCGGGTTTGCATCCCGCTTCCTGAACGTCACCCCGACAATGAACCCCAGCCAGACCGTCCAGGGTGCCAACGGTGTTGTGACGGGCCGTGTGAACGCCATCGACCCGGATAGCGCCGTGCTGACTTACGTTGTCACGCAGACGCCGATACGCGGGACCGTCGTGGTCGCGACTGATGGCGGTTACACCTACACGCCGGATCCTGCGTTGTCGGCGACCGGCACCACCGACACGTTCGGAATCAGGGTCAGCGATGAGGGCAGCGGTCCCCACGTACACGGGTTCGCGGGCTGGCTGAACAGCCTGACCTCCGGTCGGCGGGGCTCAGCGGGCCACACCGCCACCGCCACCATCTCCGTCGTGGTGACTCCATGGGGGCCGGTCAACAATGCGCCGACTGGCGCCGCGGTGGTCGGGTTGCCGAATCCGTTGACCGGGATGGTGATAGGCAGTGTCACGGGCGTTGACGCCGACGGTGATCCGCTGACCTATTCCGGCCCGTCATCGACGGCAAAGGGTGCGGTAAGTGTTTCTGGTGCTGGGGCTTTCACCTACACGCCGACGTCGGCCGCACGTCATAGCGCTGCCGCGTCGGGTGCCACGCCGGCCGATCAGGCTGATTCGTTCACCGTCACGATCAGTGACGGTCGCGGCGGTACGGCGGTGGTGCCGGTCGCCGTGGTGGTCAGTCCGGCCAATGCCGCTCCGGTACTGGGTGTCACGACGGTGGGTATTCCGGATGCGGTGACCGGGGTGGTGACCGGTCGGGTCAATGTCACCGACGGTGACGCCGATCCGTTGACGTTCAGCGCGCCGGTGAGTACGGGCAAGGGCGGCGTGGTGGTCAATGCGAGCACCGGGGCGTTCACCTACACCCCGACGGTAGCCGCGCGCCAGAATGCGGCGGCGCCGGGTGCGACCCAGGCCGACCTGCAGGACAGTTTCACGGTGACAGCACTCGACGGTCACGGAGGTGCGGTCAGCGCTGCGGTCACCGTTGCAGTCAGCCCATCGGTGGATCCGGGTACCCCGGCGGTCGCCTTCCCGGGGGCGGAGGGATTCGGTGCCGCCGCGACCGGCGGTCGCGGCGGCAGCGTCGTCTACGTCACCAATCTCAACTCCAACGGACCCGGCTCACTGCAGTGGGCCATCGACCAGCCCCAAGCCAGGTACATCCTTTTCAAAGTCAGCGGCGTCATCGACACCCAGATCCATCTGACGAACGGCAACGTCACCATCGCCGGGCAGACCTCACCGGGCGGCGTCACGATCCGCGGCTTTGTCACTGACGAGACCCCTTACCAGGACCAGGCCGTACGGGCACCGGCAGACTTCGCTGAAAACTGGATCCTGCAACACATTCGGATCCGACCCGGACAAGGCGGACCCAGCGACGACGGACTGCGGATCCGCTACACCAGAAACGGAATCGTCGACCACGTCTCCATCGGCAACGCCACCGACGAGGCGATCGAGATCTCCTACTCCCATGACATCACCGTGCAGAACACCCTGATCGCCGAGACCGTCGGGGGCCACTCGCATTACGGCGGAATCCTGATGAACTACTCCAACCCCGCCCATGGGTTCGCTCTGGACAACGTGTCTCTGCACCACAACGTCTTCAACCGGATCGAGGGCCGGCTCCCGGAGGGCAGCCGCGAATCGATCGCTGCGGCGCGCTCATCTATGAACTTCGAAATGTCGAACAACCTGTATTGGGATCCGAACTTCTTCGTGGCGCTGGGTCCCGATACCGGATCGGTGACCGACGCCAGGGGCAATCCGTACCCGATCTACTGGAACCTCAACGCAGTCAACAACTACTTCCGGGTCCGAAGCGGTTTCCCCTATGGCATGTTCGACGACCAGATCATGCGCACCCCGCTCAACAATCTCTATGTCAGCGGCAACAAGATGAGTTCGTACCCGACCCGTTCGGACTACCAACTGTTCTACTGCTGCAACGACTATCCGTCGCTCACCGACCCCAACACCTCAGCACAGGTGGCGAACAAGCGTTCGGTGCGCCACCCGTTCCCGGCCATCACCTACACCCCCACCGATCAACTGGTGGACGTGCTGCTCAACACGGTCGGAGCCTGGCCCCGCGACCCGATGGACAATCGGCTCATGAGCAGCGTTGCCACCAACACCATTGCCGTCGCACCCCGCAACACCAACCCGGCCGGGGACGCACTGCTCACCGCCTACTCCGGCGCAGCACCCGGCGCGCCGGCCGACACCGACAACGATGGAATGCCCGACACCTGGGAGACCGCCAAGGGCCTCGACCCGAACGTCGCCAACACCAATGCCCACACGTTGTCCACGGCGGGCTACACCGACCTGGATGTGTACCTCAGTGAACTCTCGGCCAGCCGGGTCACGGGTTGGGCGGGTTGACCCGCTTGGCCCCGGTGGCGATCAGCGCCAGGCCGGCGGCGGCGATCGCCACCCAGGCCCATGGTTGGAACCAGGGAGCATGCACCACCACCGCCGTCCGCGTCGGAACGGCCACATAATGGTCGACGGTGGAATCAGTTGTCGTGCAACGGACCTCCACCTGGGCAGGCTGGCCGGTGGCGTTGGTCCACCCGGCTACGGCGACCGTCTCCTGGCCGCCTGCGAGCAGGTCGGTCAGTGATCGATCGATCAGCACCGGGTCCCCGAGTGGGAGGGGCCGCTCATTCCGAGAGGCCGTGCAGGTTCCGGTGGTGGTGCCGGCGATCCCGTACAGATCGGTGCCGACCAGAAAGGCCACCAGTGTCTGACCGGCCGGTACCGCAACCGTGGTCGACTCGCCCAACGGGGTCGGCCCGGCCTGTCTCCAGGCGGCGGTGAGGTCCTCAGTAGTGTCCGGCTGCTGCAGCATCGGCACCACCACCAGCGTGCCGATCCAACCCAGGAGCGCCAGTGCGATGACGACCACCCCGGCTGCTACCCGCCGCGTCTCGCCCGCCATGCGCCCAGATTATGGATCAGCGTGCGATGGAGAACACCGCGATCAGGGATAGCCTTTCCGATATGGCACGTGTAGAGGTCTTCGCCGATGTCCTGTGTCCGTTCACCCACGTCGGCTTACACACGCTGATAGACCGGCGCACCGAACGCGGCCTCACCGTCCCTCGACTGAGGATTCGTTCCTGGCCGCTGGAACTCATCAATGGCAAGCCACTGGACGCTCACCATGTTGACGCCGAGATCTCGGCGCTGAAGGAATCGGTTCGCCCCGATCTGTTCGCCGGCTTTTCGGTCACGACCTTTCCGAAGACCTCCATGCCCGCGTTCGCTCTGGCTGCGGCCGCCGAGCAGACGGGTGACGACGCGCTCTGCGAGGAAGTCGGCATGGGGCTGCGCGACGCGATGTTTGAGAAGGGCCTCGATATCAGCCGGCCCGAGGTCCTGGAGGAGCTTGCCGGCCGATTCGGGCTGCAGCCGCTTGATCCCAAGGCTGCCGAGGCCGCGGTGCGGGCGGACTGGGCCGAGGGCACGCGGCGCGGTGTGGTCGGCTCGCCGCACTTCTTCACTGACGACGGCGGAAGTTGGTTCTGCCCGGGCCTGGCGATCAGCCGCGACGATGTCGGCAATTTCATCGTCGCCTGGAAGGAAGGCAATGCGGCATTCGTGGACCGGGTCTTCGCGTGACTAGTTCGCCGAGCACCAGCGATTTGCGGCGGTGGCGCAAGCATCTGGCCAATGAGCGGGCGGAAGCTGCCGTGTATCGCGATCTGGCGCTCAAGCACAAGGGTGAAGAGCGCGAGATTCTGTCCTCGATCGCCGCTGCCGAGGAGCGTCACGAACAGCATTGGCTGAATCTGCTCGGCGATAAGGCGGGCCCGCCGGTGCGGGCAGATCTGGGTACCCGGGCGCTTGCCTTCATGGCCCGACACTTCGGCTCGGTGTTCGTGCTGGCCCTGGTGCAGCGGTTCGAAGCCCGCGCCAGCTATGACGATGACGCCGACGCCACTCCCACCATGATCGCCGACGAGCAGATCCACGAGGAGGTCATCCGGGCGCTGGCCGCGAGGGGACGGGATCGGCTCTCGGGTAGTTTCCGGGCCGCGGTCTTCGGAGCCAACGACGGTCTGGTCAGCAACTTGGCGCTGATCCTCGGCGTGGCGGCCAGTGGCGTGGACAACCATACCGTCCTGGTGACCGGCCTGGCCGGTCTGTTCGCCGGTGCACTTTCCATGGGCGCCGGTGAGTACGTGTCGGTGAGCTCGCAGCGCGAGCTACTGGAAGCCTCGGCGCCGAGCCCGAACGTCGGCTCCGCCCTGACGCAGTTGGACGTCGACGCCAATGAACTCGAGTTGGTGTACCGGGCTCGCGGAATGAGCACCGAAGAAGCGAGGGCGCACGCCGCCGAGGTGCTACGCGAAGCCGGTGCAGCCAGCCACCAGACTGGCGGTCACGGCATGGAACGCCATGAAGCGATCGGCACCGGACTCGGGGCGGCGGTCTCCAGCTTCCTGTTTTTCGCGACCGGTGCGCTGATTCCGGTGCTGCCGTACCTCTTCGGCGTCGAGGGCCGAGCCGCGATGGTCGCAGCCGCGGTACTGGTCGGTGTCGCATTGCTGGCGACCGGGGTGATCGTGGGACTGCTCTCAGGAGCCCCACCGCTGCGACGGGCACTGCGGCAGTTGATGATCGGCTACGGAGCGGCCGCCGTCACCTACGTGTTGGGCCTGCTGGTCGGCGGCGGGGTCGGCTGACCAGTTCCTCGTCACTGGGGATGACTGGCCAGATATTCGCCGACCGGAATCCGTTGCGTCTGGGAGTATCCGATCGGTAAGAGCACGTCACCGGCGGTGGTGTAGTAGTACACCTCCCAGCGGTGGTAAGCGCCGAAGGCGGCCGGGTCTGCGGCCATGATGGCGGCGTAGTCGGTCACCGCGTTCACGTACTCGTTCGCATGGTTGTAGGCGTAGATGGCACGACCGGGATTGGTCGCGAACCCGCTGTCGGCCAGGTACCTCCCGGCCGCCATGATCGAGTCGCGTGGTGAATTGACGTCGGTCCCGTTTCCGTAGGCGGCCCAGGTTTCCGGCATGAACTGCATCGGCCCCTGCGCACCTGCGGAACTGAGGCCGGCGATGCTGCCGAACTTGGTTTCGATCAGGTTGATCGCCGCGAGGTAATTCCAGCCCACGCCGGTGGCCGCTTCGGCTTCGCGGTAGTAGCCGAGGAGATCACCGGCCGGTGCCGACGGGATGATGCGCCAGGCCGGCAGGGTGTCACGGACCGGGGCCATGGCGGTCAACTGCCGCCGGGCGCTGATATTGCGGTCATAGACCATCGACAGCGACGCCGGAATCAGCGGCTTGATGATCGGATCCCACTCAGGGTTGCGTCCGATGGCGCGATAAGCGGCCTGCTGGCGGCGCGCAGCAGCCAGGAGTTCGGGCTCGGTGGTCGACGGATTGCGAAGTGCCTGCTCGTCGGCAACCAGATCGGCACCGATCTGTGCCGGGCTCGAGGCCAGCCGCGGTTGAGCGCCGTCCGGTGCGGGCACCACGGTGGTGTCCATTTTGGTTACGGAAGCTGAGGCCGCCGGGGCGGAGGCGCCAGGGGAGGCGCCAGGGGAGGCGTCAGGGACGGTCGGCCGCGCGCAGCCGGCGAGGACTAGCCCGACGACCACGAGGGCGGCGGGGGCGATGGTTAGGCGCGGAGTGATGGGCCGCCTCACTGAAAGAACCCCGTTTCGTCGTGTCGAATGTGGAAGCGACTGTAACGCGCGCCAAACCGCACAAAGGTGTGCCGTGCAGTAGTGTCATGTCCGCGAAACACCCGCCGGTCAGCGACGACAAGCGGGCTGGTCCGGCCTGCGGTTTCGACACGCCGGTGTTAACGTAAGTGAAAATTCAATGACGAGAACGACGAGAGGGAATGGCATGGCCAACACCCGTTTGATTTCGGCGATTGTGGCTGCGGGCTTCCTCGCCGCCGGCGTTCCGGCGGGCGTCGCCTGGGCCGGCGGTCCGGGTGGAACCGTGGAGGACAACCCCGCCGATGACATCTCGGTGGCGGTCGGCACCGGCGCCTTCATCGGTGAGCTGGATGGCTTCACCGCGACCGGCGACACCAATGAAGAGGCTTCGGCTGCGGTGCTGGCAATGTGCAACGCCGCGGGCGGTGTGGACTGCACGGTAGACGAGGTCACCAACGACAATCTCTGCATCGTCTCGGTCGCCGATGACAACACCGACGTCATCGCCGGCGGCGCCGGACCGACCATCGAAGCGGCGGTCGCCGACGCCTATGCCCGCGCCGCGGCCAAAAACACGCCGATGACCCCGGGCGCCCCCGTCGTCGTCTCGGCCTGCCCGTAAGCACCCGAGCCTGACCTTAAGAACATCCCGGCAAGAACCCGAAAAAGGGGAAGTTTCATGACACTTCGCAGCAAGACCGTACTGATGGTGGCGGGATTGACCGTGGCCGCCGGTGTTGCGGCCCCCTCGGCCGTCGCCCGACCGACGTGCCAGAGCACCGACTTCAAGACCATCTGCGCGACCAACGGCAGCACGTCGATCAAGGCCCGGCCGGGAACCGTGGCGCCTCCGGGCAACATGCCGCACATCCCCTGGCTCGGTGCCGCAGGGCGTCGCTGAGTTCTCCCAGTTGCGGGTAGCCGGCGGGTACTCTGCGTGGTCGGGTTCAATGTCCTGTCACGCAAGGGAATTCATCGGTATGCCCGAAACATGCTCTACCGCTAGAACCTTCTGTGTCATGGGGCGGGGCCGGTGAGTTCACATTTCGCCGTCCTCGCCTCATTGGCGTTGGCGATCTTCTTCAGCCCGGAAACGCTCGTGCTCGGACTGATCGTCGCCGCTGACAAGAAGGCTCCCCGCCTAGCGGCCGCGGGCTACGCCATCGGTGGCATCCTCGGTATCGCCTTCTCGACCGGCATCGGCCTGTGGATCGCGCACGCATCCGGTACCGAGGCGCACGCCTCCTCCCACCACGGCTGGCCCGGATTCTTCGTGAGGGTTGCGATCGCGGCCGCGCTGATCACCATCGGCGTGCGCCGCGCGGCCAACGCGGTTCGCAAGAAGCCGATCGCGGACGTTTCCGCGCCCGAGCACAAGCCCAGCGCGCTGCGGACCGCGTTGACCAAGCGCTTCCCGAGTCTGGATCTGCAGGCGGACTTGCCGGTGCCCCGGCGGGTCGGCCGGGCAGTGCTGGCCGGTTTCGCCATGTGCGGACTGCACCCCAAGGTCTTCCCGATCGCCATTGCGGCCGGGCATCAGATTTTTCAGATCGACCAACCGGGGCAGCGCACTCTCGGGATCGTGATGTTCGCCGCGATCGCGGTCGTTCCGACACTGCTGCCCGTACTCATCGACCTGGTGAACCCCGGAGCCACGGTACGGATCAAAGAGGGCTACGAACGGATCATGAAGGTCCACGGCAGGTGGATCACTGCGGCATTACTCCTGGTGGCGGGTGCATACGTGGGTTTCGAGGCGATCAGGGACATGCCCGGCCGGTAGCGCCGGGAACAAATTTCGCACGAGGTCGGTTACCCCTACTGACAACTTGAGCCTTTCGGACTCAACTGTTGGTTGACAGTCAACGCCGTCGGCCGCAAGATTGAGTCCGGTCCGCTCAGACTGTAGTTACTTGGCAACTGTCTATCAGGAGGAATACAAACATGGCTCGTGCGGTCGGTATCGACCTCGGGACCACCAACTCGTGCGTCGCGGTTCTCGAAGGTGGCGACCCTGTCGTCGTCGCCAACTCGGAGGGCTCCCGCACGACGCCGTCGGTGGTCGCCTTTGCACGTAACGGCGAAGTGCTGGTCGGCCAGCCCGCCAAGAACCAGGCGGTCACCAACGTCG
>CAZADG010000003.1:0-115920 GCA_964483865.1 uncultured Mycobacterium sp.
GGGCAGGATCTGGACGCAGTATTCGGCAGCGTGCTGGCGGGACTGCAGGCCGACACCGCGATCGGGCAGGCCGCCGGCACTACGACGTTCGCGGCGGTGACGGCGATCCTGGGCAATTCCGCGGCGGTGAGCGGAGTGAGTTCGGTGGTGGCGGAAATGATCTCGAACGTGGCCGACTCATCGACGGTACGGGCGATGGTGGGCGACTTCCTCGGATCGCCGCTGGGCAGCGTTGTCGCCGGCCTACTGGCCAACACGGAGTTCGTCGACGTGGTTGCGGGTCAGGTCGGCACGGCTGTCCCCGGCTTACTCGGCCAGCCCGGGGTCACGGAGGCACTTGCGGGAATGGCCCGGCGACTAGTCGCTGCCGTCATCGCCGGCGATGATCTGGCCGGTGGCCTGACTGAGGCGCTCTCGGTGCTGCAAACCGACACAGCCTTCACATCCGCGGTGAGCACAACACTTCGAGGAGCCTTGGAATCGGTCCTTGGCAGCGCGGCGCCCCGTCAGGCGCTCAGCGATGCCGCCGGTCTTGCCGCCGTCGCGCTGGTCGAGCAACTCGGGATCAACATCGGGTTCGTCAACGCGATCATCGGCCAGGTGACCAATGGCACGGTCGACGCGCTGCTTGCCGATCCTGCCGTCTGGAATCTCGTCGGCGACGTAGCGGACAATCTGCTGACTGGCACGCCCGTGAACGAGGTACTCAATTCCGTCGTCAACACAGTCCTCCGCGACAGCGCCATCCAGTCGGCGATCGGATTCGCCATCGGAAGAGGTATCGGCTCACTGTTCGGCGACAACCGCTTCGGTCAGCTCGTCGGCCGGATCGTCGGAGCGGCGACCACGCTTCAACTCGCCATGGTCGGCGGGATCGTCCGCCTGTTCACCGGCAACGAACCCATTAATCTCTTCGGTGCACCCTCAGCGGCAGCAACCGTGGCCTTCGGCGCATCCACGGCCACAGACGATCTCTACGTGGTGACTGCATCGGTTCCCGACGCCGTCAAACTCGGGACGATCCGCCAGAACCTTTCCTCGCAAAGCAGATTCGTTCTCGAGCAGTTTGCGCTCACTGTGACCGACGAGGCAGACGAGGCGGACCACCTCGATATCGCCATGACCATCACCGACGGAACGCCAGTATGGCGCCGCAGCGACACGCTGCTCGTCGCGTTCAGGTTCCAACTGGACCGGCTGATCCCGGAGGCTGCGCCGAGTCGCGCCCAGCATTGCTACGCCGCATAGCAAAAACAGCCGAAGGTCTAGCTTTCCGGGTTCCGCTTGCGGAACAGCCGCGGCAGTAAGCCCAGCACTCCCACCGCAGCGAGGATCGGGATCAGCCACCACGCCTTGAATCCGGACTTGGTTTCCGCCTCCTGGACCGCGGGGGGTGTCACACCCGGCTGGGGAGTATTCGCCGCCGTTGGAGCCAGGAAGGAAATCGGCTTCGCCGGCGCTAGCCTGTTGTCGATGTTGCCAATCATCGAGTAGTCGCCCTCGACGGCGACCGCTCGAGTACCCGAACCGGGGCCCAGGTTGACCTTGTTGAGGTTCATCCAGACGATGTTCGGGCTGAGCGTCGACTCGAAGTAGTAGGTCTTGGCGGTCGAGTCGGCCACCGACCGCCAGTAGGTGGGGGCGAGGTTCGGGTGCTGCGGGTCGCCAACCCCCCAGGGCACCGAGACATTGCGCATCACGCTGAACACCCCGGCCACTGCCTGACGCTCGTCAGAGGTTTGCGGCAGTTTGCTCAAGTAATACGAGGCGCGGACGAACCGGTCCTTGGACTGGATCGAACCGGGGAGTTCCTTGTTTTTGTCGACGTCTTCCCACTTCGCGTTGAGTTTCAGTTGCTCGTCATAAGTGGGGCTATTGGTCATCACCTGATACTGGCGGCCGTGATGGATCACCGGTTTGCCCCGGAGGTACTCAATGATGGCCGAGTCGCCGGAGGCATCTGTGACCGACAGGTGCACTGTCGGATGGGCCGCGGCGCCTGGACCGAAGTTGATCGGCACGATGTAGATCGACGGGTTGGTGAACGCATCGACCACCTCGTTGACAGTGGCGAAACTGGTCAGCACATAGTCGACCCACCCGGCAAAGGACAGCCGCGGCCGGTTGTCGGTGGGCGCGGGCCCGAAGTCGGCCTCTCCCAGATACAGCAGATTGGCCACCAGGCCTTCGGTGTTCATTCCGTCGAAAACGCCGTCGATGGGGCCGCCCGGATCGGTGGTGCCGGCTACTTCGATGGCGCCGTACTTCCTTGTCCAGGTCAGCGAGTTGACCCCGCCCGCGCCGTCCTGAGTACTGCCGGCTGGCACAGCAAACAGATGGGAATTGAAGGAGTAGGGCCAATCCATCGACCGGCCGGTGATCACCATGCCATCCGGTCCGAGCCAGGTCACCCGGCTGCAGGCATGAGCTGACGGTGACAATCCGACCAGGGCCACGACCGTGGCCAGGGCGGCTACGAGGCGCAAGCAAGCTGACTTTGGCATGGCCGTCCCTTCGGCTGATTCTCGGCAATTCTGGCAGGTCACGGATGTCCTTAGAAGTACGGTGAACACCGGCGCGCCGATCGGCAACAATGGGCGCCAGGGAATTCCCCAAACCAGCAAGCGGAGGTGTCATGGTCGAGCGTCGCAAGCCCGCCATCGAGGGGGCGCGCCGCCGACTCGGCATTCAGGATGCCCTGTGGCTGGAGATGGACCGGCCGAACAATCTGATGGTCGTCGACTCGGTGATCTGGACTTCCGAACCGCTGGACTTCACCGAACTGCGCAAGGTCGTCAAACAACGTCTGATCGACCGCTACCCGGTGTTCCGCAGCAAAGCAGTCCACGACGAGGATGGCTCCTGGTGGTGGGAGCCGGACCCCCATTTCAAACTCGAAAATCACGTCTCGCTGGTGTCACTACACAATCCAGACGATCCACATGCCCTGCAGGAACTTGTCGCCGCGCACCGCACCGACAGTCTGGATCGCGATCGCCCGCTGTGGCAATCGATTTGGATCAAACGCTATGGCGAGGGCAGCGCGATGATCCTGCGCAGCCACCACGCCATCGCCGACGGCATGCGGATGGTGCAGTTGGCGATGAGTCTTTTCGACTCCACCCCGCAGGGCGGGCCGATCCTGGCGCCGGCGGTCATCCAGACCGGTGCACAACCGCACCCTCCGGGTCGTCCTCTGCCTGACCGGGTTCGCTTCGGGGTGGCCGAAGTCGCCCGCACGGCGGGTGACGCCGTCTCCCGGGTCTCGGAGTCCAAGCTGCTCAAGCGGGCCGCGAAAATCGGCGGATTCGCGCTGCGCAACCCTGTGGGGGCCGGGGCCACCCTGCTGACCGCGGTCCGCGCCGGTGCCGCAGATCTCGGTGGCACGATTCGCGCCGCCGTCCCGGGCGGTGGCACCCTCGTCGACATCTTCTCCGCGGTTCCCGGGGACGTCGACACCGTCCGCAAGTTGCTGATCGGCACCCGCAACGACGCCACCATCTGGACCGGCACGGCCAGTGGGCAGAAGAGCGTGGCCTGGTCGGATCCACTGCCGATGGCCGCGATGAAAGCGGTGGCCAGGGCGAACCGTGCCACCGTCAACGACGTTCTGGTCGCCTGTATCGCGTTGACCCTGCACGACTATCTTCGGGACCACGAGGCGTTGTGCTCATCAGTGACGTTCATGGTGCCGGTGAACCTCAAGCCGCTGGATCTGACGTTGCCGGACTCGCTGGGCAACGACTTCGCACTGGTGCAGCTGGAACTGCCCACCGACGAACCCGACCCGCACAAGGTGCTCGCCACTGCCAAGCGGCGGATGGACCGCATCAAGCACGGCCACGAAGCAGCCGTCGCGTTCCGATTCCAGGAGACCATCGCAGGCTTCAGTCGCGGTCTCTACGAGGCGTCGGTGGATCTGTTCGCTAACCGAACTTTGGGAACGCTGACCAACGTGCCCGGCCCTCCGTCCACTGTGTATCTGGCCGGCAGCCAGGTTGAGGGCATTGTCGGCTGGGCTCCGGTGTCAGGGGACCAGCCGATGAGCTTCACCATCGCCAGTTACAACGGCCGGGTTATCGTCGGAATCGCTTGCGACACAGCGCTGGTACCCGACCACGAGCAGATCACCGAGGGATTCATCGACGCGTTCGAGCGGTTGGCCGACGCCACCCCCGGGGTGGTGCTGATGCCGGTCAGCTGGGGTCGGGCAGGGAAAGGCCCCCGGAAAGGTCGCGGCCAAAAGCGATGAGGGCGCGACGGCCGATGTCGAGCAGATCCTGATCGAAGTCGCTGTTGTCGCGGAAGGCCAACTCCAGCACGCGATCGGCGATCTCGACAGCCACCAGCAGCGCCCGGGTGTCGGTGTGCGAAGGAATCAGGCCCTTGCCTACCAGGATCGCGTGGATGCGTTCGGCCAGGGTCTGCATGCGGGCGCGGACGTGTTTGGCGACGGTGGGGGAGGTCCGTCCGCCCATCCACAGCCGCGCCGAACTCGGGTAGCGCCGGTAGTAGTGCACGTGCAGGTCGAGTTCATTGTTGAGCAGATCCGCGATCGAGGTGATCTGCCAGGACTTCTCGGCCTGGACGCAGCGGTCATCCAACTCCGCGACATGGCGCTCCATGAGTTCGTCGAGGATAGCCTCGCGGTCGGCGAAGAATCGGTATAGCGACGGGTAGGAGACCCCAGCCCGGTCTGCGATCGCGCGGGTGGTGGCGGCGTCGACGCCCTGCTCGTCAGCAATCGCGGCAGCAGCATCGAGGATGCGCACCACCGTCTGCCGACTGCGCTCCTGAACCGGCGCCCGGCGGGACACGCTCGCGGTCGTCACGTGGAAACTTCCCCCATATCCTTGACACCTGTCGATAGAACTATAACATTGTTAGCGTTTAGATCCACGCCGAATCGGGAGTCCGCATGTCCGTCGCTTCGCTCAATCAGGTCCGTCCGAAGGATCCGCTGACCGGGCATGTCGATGTCCTGGTCGTCGGCGCCGGCATCTCCGGCATCGGGCTGGGTCATTACCTGGTCAAGATGCGTCCGGGGAGCACCTTCGCGATCGTCGACGGCCGCGACGCCATCGGCGGCACCTGGGATCTGTTCCGCTATCCGGGCATCCGGTCGGACTCCGATCTGCACACCTTCGGCTACGAGTTCAAGCCCTGGACGTCGGACAACGCCATCGCCGATGCACACGAAATCCTGAGCTACCTGCACGAGGTGGTCGAAGAGGACGGTCTGGGCAAGCGAATCTACTTCCACCACAAAGTGATTGCCGCCGATTTCTCCAGCGATACTGGGCGTTGGACGGTCACGCTGGAACGCGACGGCCAGCAGTGGGAAGTCACCTGCAACTGGCTCTTCGGCGCCACCGGCTATTACGACTACGCCAGCGGATACAGCCCGCACTTCGAGGGTCAGGAGGACTTCAAGGGGCAGATCGTGCACCCGCAGTTCTGGCCGGAGGATCTGGACTACAGCGGCAAGGAGATCGTCGTGATCGGCAGCGGCGCCACCGCCGTCACGCTGATCCCGGCGATGGCTGACAAGGCCAAGCACATCACCATGCTGCAACGCTCACCGTCCTACGTGATGCCGTTGCCCCGCAAGGACCCACTGGCCAACAGTCTGCGGAAAATGTTGCCCGCCAAGGCCGCCTACGCCGCGACCCGCCGGTTCAACATCGGCAAGGGCCGGTTCATCTACAACCTATGCCAGAAGCAGCCCAAGCTGGCCCGCCGGATCATTCGGTCGGCCAACGTCAAGTTCCTGCCCAAGGACTTCGACGTCGCCACCCATTTCAACCCGACCTACAACCCGTGGGACCAGCGGCTGTGTGCAGTTCCCGATGCCGATCTGTTCAAGGTCATCGGCAAGGGCAAGGCCTCGGTGGTCACCGACAAGATTGTGCGGTTCACCTCCGACGGAATCCTGCTGGACTCCGGCAAAGAGATCAAGGCAGACATCATCGTCACCGCCACCGGCCTGAATCTGCTGCTCTTCGGTGGGATCACGGTGTCGGTGGACGGCGAGGCCAAAAAGCCCAACGACCTGATGGTCTTCAAAAGCTTCATGCTGTCGGGCATCCCGAACATGGCGTTCGCCTTCGGCTACACCAACTCCTCGTGGACGCTCAAGATCGACCTGCTCTGCGAGCACCTCTGCAAGCTGATGAACTATATGGACCAGCACGGCTACACCACTGTGGTCCCGGTCCCCGACCCGAACGTCGGCAGGCGGCCGATGCTTGACTTCGCGGCCGGCTACGTCCTGCGATCCCAGGAATCCTTTCCGCAGCAGGGGACCAGCGGCCCCTGGACCATCGAGATGGACTACTGGGCCGACCATGAACGGCTGCGCAAGGGTCCGGTGGAGGACTCCGCGCTGCGGTTCGGGACGGCCAGGCCGGCCGTCGTCGTTGCAGGGGCCTCGTCCACCTCCGAGTGAGGAACCCCGCAGAGGGTGACTCGCACCGTGTCTGCGTAGGGCCTCACACAGCGGATTGGATGTGAGCGTGGAGTCCGAACCCCAGCACCGCACCGCCCTTGAGCAACTCGCTGACGCAATCCTGGGTGCCGTCGAGCAGGCGGTGGATCCGGGCGGGGAACATCTCGAATCCGCGTTGAACTCGATCCGGCACCGGGTGATCGAGTTCGTCCGTCGGTATCACCGATTGCAGGTGGAGGTCGAAGCCGACGCACTCGAAGATCCCGTCCTTTTCGTGGGCAACCACGGGTTCGGCGGGATCGTCGACCTCAACGTGATGGCGGTCAGCGCGGTGCTGGAGGATCTTGCACTCGACCGACCTGTCACCTTTCTGACCCACCAACTCGCCTGGACGCTGGGGGTCGGACCGATCGTCGAGCATCTCGGCGCCAAGCCCGCCAGCCGCGAGAGTGCCCACCAGGCCTTCGCCGAAGGCCATCACGTGGTGGTCTTCCCCGGCGGCGACGTGGATGCGGCCAAGAAATTCAGCGATCGCAACCAGATCGTCTTCGGCGGCCGCAGCGGATTCGCTGAGCTGGCCATCAATCAGGGCGTACCGATCGTTCCCATCGTCACCGCCGGGGCGGGGGAGTCGCTGCTGGTGCTCTCCGACGGTGAAAGACTCGCCCGCGCTTTGCGTTTGGACAAGCTGCTGCGGGTCAAGGCTCTACCGACCAGCCTGTCCATTCCGTGGGGGCTGAACGTCGGTGCCGTGGGGATGCTTCCGTATCTTCCGCTTCCCACCAAACTGCATACCCGGGTCCTGCCCGCCACCGTCGCCGGCCCCGGAGAGACCGCCGCGGCGTACGCCGAGCGGATCCACACCCTCATGCAGGACGCGCTGACGGAGATGACCCGCAATCGTCTGCCGCTGATCGGCTAGTTGACAGGCACGTCCAGAATCGGACGCGGATCCGACGCGCCCGGCCCGTCAAAGTGCCACCACTCGCCGGAGTAGATGGTCAGCCCGCCGACGGCCATGGCGTTGCGCAGCACTGCCCGATTGGCCTGGGCCGCGGCGCTGATCCCCATGGTGGCGTATGCGGTGGCCTGCGGCGAGAAGTCGTCGAAGTCGGTGCCCATATCCACCAGACGGCCCCCCACGGCCAGGGTGACGTCTACCGACCTGGCCGACTCGTGGCTGCGCGCGTAGGCACTCGGCCTGGCCACCCACGCCGGGTCCGGCACCGCATTGAACATCTCAACCTGCGCTTCATGAGGGCGGTAGCAGTCCCAGAACACCAGCGCATAGCCCTGTTCCCGCAGTGACGCCGCGGCGGCGGCAAGTCCAGGCCCCAGCGACTCGTGCACCAGACAGCGGGCGTCCGGTGGGTAGAGCGGAAGACCGACGAAGTTGTTGGCGGTGGCGTAGCGCAGGTCCACGATCGCGTCGGGAACAACGCTGCGCACGTCGACCAGTCCGGCAGACCGGGCCTGCGGGCTTACCGGGGGTATCGGGGCGGCACTGACCACTGCGGGCCAGGCCAGCGCGACGGCGGCCGACGCCGCCACCAGAACTGTTCGCATCTCGGCATTGTCTCCCTCACGCAGGCCCACGGGACGGGCCAGGTCCGGATACTCGCGTAAGTGGCGGCTGTAACGATTCGCGGGCATGATCGGACAGACGTGTGTAGGCGTTCTTCGACGCGGAGGTGGGACGTGCGTCTTGTAACCGGTACACGATCGGTGCGGGTGTCCTTGGCGGGAGCGGTCCTCGGTTTCGGGCTGGCGGGCATGGCAGCGCCGGTAGCTGCGGCCGAACCGGTAGTCCCCGGTGAGCCCGTGGTCCCGGTCCCCGCGGAAGTCCCGCCGCCCCCGCCCGCCCTCGCCCAGGCTGCCGCCCCCGCCCTGCTGACTCCGGCAGAAGGCACCTCACATCTGCCCAGCCCGGAAAATCTGCCGCCGGGCACCACTCAGACCGCGCCCGAATATCGGACGCTGGACTACCTGAAGGACGTCTGGAAAGCGCTGCGGACCGAGGATGTGTCTGCCAGCGATGCGCTGCTGCTGTTGGCGCAACGCCCGGTGAACAACACCAACGTCGCTGGCAGCGTCCCGCAGAGCCAGTCCGGCTCCTCGGGCCCGCCGGCGGCCGTCCCGGCGCCCGTCGCGTCGGCCGTTCCGGCTGCGGATCCCGGTGCCGTGCCGGCTCACGTCGCGCCTGCTGCCGAGGCGTCTGCCCCCGTCCCGCCACTGCCCGCTCCCGCGGGCTGAGTGGGGTCAGCCCAGGCTGACCACGACCTCGTTGCGTCGCAGGAATGGGATCGTCCACGGTGGATCGTAGAACCAGGCGAACGGTTTCCCAGCCGGTTCGATGTCGTTGTCGTGCAACGCCTTGAGCAGTTCCTCAGTGCGGCTGGTGATCGCCTCCGGGCTGTAGCTTCCGGAGAATCGCAGCACCGCGACCCGCTCCCCGGCGACTTCGACGAGCCGGACCCGTTCGTCGTTGGGGGCGGGCAGGGTTTCCAGGGTGTACTCCGAAGGCATGAAGAACCTGATCACCCACTGGCCTGAGCTGCTGCGCTGGGCGCCCACGGGCGCGGTCATCGCGATCTTCTGGCCCTTGGTCGAGGTAGTGGTGTTCTGCTGAGCAACCGGTGCCGTCATCGCAATCTTGGCCCTGCCCTGGTTGCCGCCGAAGATATAGCCCGCCAACCGCCGGAAACCCTCGTTGCGGGCCGCCTCCTCGTTGGCATCGATGGTGGTCTCGGCCGCGATCCGCGCTCCGTAGCGACGGATCTCGACGTCACCGACCCGGCGCTCCACGGTGAACGACGGCTCCTCGGTCCCGTGACGAATTCCGACGATGCTGCCGGCACCCTCGGCGACCTGTCCCAGCGCCCCGGCGATCTTGTTCAGCATGATGAACCCTCCTTTGGTTACGACCATTCAACGTGGGATGCCGATCATTGGGTTCCGCCGCCCCATCGCTGCTAGTTTTCCCCCGTGCGGGAACTCGTCGTCGCCCTACCGCTGTGGGCGATCATCGGTGTGATGGTGCTGTTCTTCTGGGCGGTGACCAAGGCGGCGCGGGAATTCGTGCTGCGTCGCCACACCGAAGAGGAGCGAGAGGTGCTGGCCGAGCAGGCCAACAACCTGCTCACAGGTGTGGCCGCCACCTTCGCTTTCTTCGTCGGGTTCGCCATCTCGGCGAGTTGGGGAGCCGTGACGACGGCTCTGACGGCCGTGGAAAGACAGGCCACTGCAGTGCACCAGATGGCCTGGGAACTCAACAACATCCCGGACAAGACCGAATCGGCCGCGCTCATGGACAAACTCAGGGTCTATGCAACTGTGGTGGCCAATGAGGATAGCGAATCCCTGGTCAATGGCTCGACCACGCAGATGCCCTCCGCCGCGGCACTCGACGAGTTCGAAAACGCTCTGCACAACTACGCCTACGGCCCGAAGGCGCCCGAACGGCAGGCCGCCCCGCTGGTCGCCTCGGCGTCGGAGGTCAGTACCGCGGGTGCCGGCGTCGAGGCGGTCGCCAACCGCGCCCTGCCCCGTCCGCTCTTCATTCTGCTGATGGTGGTCGGAGTCCTCTCATCGGTCCTCATGGGCATCAGCACGGTGACCTACAAGCGGCCGTCGCTGATCTTCATCTGGTGTCTGATCCCCGCGGTGTCGATCACGACGGTGGTGGCGCTGGCCTACCCGTTCGCGATGCGGTCCGGCGGTACCCTGGCTCCGATGCAGACGGTCGCCACAGAGTTGGCTGGGCGTTGACTTCTAGCGGGTGAGCCGGGCGTAGCGGGTGCGGTGGTGGTCGGTGGAGCCGAATTCATACTGCAGCGCGGTGAGCCGCTTGAAGTAATGCCCGATGGCCAGTTCCTCGGTCATGCCCATGCCGCCGTGCAGTTGCACCGCGTTCTGGCCGACGAACCGCGCCGCCCGACCGACGGTGGCTTTGGCGGCAGACACCGCCCTGGCCCGGGTGTCGGGGTCGGCCTCGAGGTTCAGTACGGCCAGATAGGCGGCGGCAACGGACTGCTCCACTTCCATGTACATGTCCACCATCCGATGTTGCAGCACTTGGAAACTGCCGATCGGAGTGCCGAACTGCTGGCGCTGCTTGCAGTAGTCGACGGTATCAGCGAGCACTTTGCGCATGGCGCCGACGGCTTCGGCGCACACCGCCGCCGCACCCTCGTCGCGGGCGCGCGCCAGTGACGGCCCGGCGTCTCGGTGCAGCAGGGCCGTGGCGGGCAGTCGCAGGCCGTCGAAAACCAGGTCCGCGGCGCGGCGGTCGTCGATGGTGCGATAGGAGTGCAACTGCATTCCGGCCGGGGGAGCCGACGGGTCGAATTCGGTGAGGAACAGCGAGATGCCGCTGTCGGTGCCAGCCGCGATCAGCACATGGGTAGCGATAGGAGCGGCGACGACGACAGACGTGGATCCGGTGAGAAACCAGCCGCCATTCTCGTGAATTGCTCTGGTAGACATCGACTCCCAATGATCCGATGATTCCCCGGCCGCGAGGGCGACGATCGCCGATCCCTCGCCGATCTGTTCGAGCACGGCTGACGCGTCGTCGGTCGCGGCCCGCTGCAGCAGTCCGCCGGCCACCACGACGGTGTCGATGAACGGTTCGATGACCAGGGCTCGACCCAGCTCCTCGGCGATCACCATGGTCTCGACCGAACCGCCGCCGATGCCCCCCGCGGATTCGGGCAGGGTGGCTCCGAGGATCCCGAGTTCCTCGGCGAAGGCCCGCCAGATCTCGGGCTGCCAACCCGCGCCGGTCTTGGCGGCGGCCCGGCTGCGCTCCAGGTCGTAACGCGAAGCGAGGAACCTACTCAGGCCGTCCCGCAGCATTTCTTGTTCGGCGGACATGGTGAAGTGCACTTTTCGAAAACTCCTTCGCCCTATAGGCCCAGTGTCGCTTTGGCCAGGATGTTGCGCTGAATCTCGTTGCTGCCGGCATAGATTGAGCCCGCCCGGTCATTGAAGTAGCGCAGCGGCGCCACTGCCTGCCACGGCTGACCGCTGACGTAACCATCGGCCGGGGGCTGAAAGTCGGCGATCGGGCCGCCGGGTCGGGTGGCGTGTGGTTGGTAGACCCGCCCAAGCGGACCGGCCGCTTCCATCGCCAGTTCGGTGATCGCCTGGCTAAGTTCGGTCGACAGGATCTTCAGCATCGACGATGCGGCACCGGGGTTTCGGCCCTCGGCCACCGTGGCCAGCACCCGGTACTCCAGGATCTCCAGCACCTCGGTGCGGATCCGGGCATCGGCAAGTTTGGCGGCGAAGGCCGGATCGTCCAGCAGGGGCCCGGCATTGGCTGCGATGGACTCGGCCATCACCTGCAAGGAAGGGGCGGCGGCGCTGCCGCCGCGCTCGAACTCGAGCAGGTACTTGGCCACCGTCCAACCGTCATCGATCCGGCCGATCACATTCGACTTCGGCACCCGCACGGAATCGAAGAAGATCTGGGTCTGGATCTCTTCGCCGGATGTCATCACCAGAGGCCGGATCTTGATGCCCGGAGAGTTCATGTCGATGAGCAGGAAGGTGATGCCCTGCTGCTTGCGAGCCCCACGAGTGGTGCGAACAAGGGCGAAAATCCAGTTCGCTTCCATGGCGTGGGTCGTCCAGATTTTGCTGCCGGTACACACTAGGTCGTCGCCGTCGTCGACGGCGGCCATCATCAGCGACGCCAGGTCCGAGCCTGCCTCCGGCTCGGAGTAGCCCTGACAGAAGAACACCTCGCCGGTCAGGATCCGGGGTAGGAAGTAGTCCTTCTGCGCGGGGGAGCCAAAGGCGATGATGGCGTGGGCCACCATGTGAATTCCCATGGGGGACAATGACGGTGCGCCGGCCAGGGTGGATTCCCGACTGAAGATGTAGTGCTGAGTCAGCGTCCAGTCGCAGCCACCGTATTCCACCGGCCACGCCGGTGCCGCCCAGCCGCGTTCGTGCAGGATCGCCTGCCAGGCCATGGAGGCCTCATGGTCGGCGTAGACGCTCGTCATCAGCCGGCCCGCCCGGCGCAGATCGTCGGTCAACTTCTCGTCGAGAAACGCCCGCACCTCATCGCGGAACTCCAGGTCCTTCGCCGACCACGCCAGGTCCATCTTCCGTCCCCTCATCTGCGTACGGGTGTTGTCAGAAATTTAGACCCTGCCGCGCAGGCGGTGCGCAGTGGCCCGAGCTGAATGCGACGTGTCGCGTGGGCATGTCCGAAAAGCCGAATGTCGAGAGCCTGTCCGCTCTGCCGGACAAGTGGTCTGCCCAGGTTTGGGTTCTCGTCACCCGGGGAACAGGACCTTTCAGACCCCCACAGGCGTCGGAGACCCGATCCAGAGAGGCCCGGTCCCTTCACTAGGGGCCGGGCCTTTCGTCGGCTCTGATCGCTGAGGCGATCAGCAGCAGCGCACCCCCGGCCGCACCTCTGCCTCCCGGTGCCGCATCCGCCAGTACTGGGCTTCGGAGATCACCGGCTCGCCGGGATGTGCGCGACGACGGTGCGCCACGTACCGCTGGTAGTGGCTGTCGCCCATCAACGCGCCGACGTACCAACGGATCTGGCGACTGATTCGGGTAAGGCGTCCCATTGTTTCTGCACCTCCTTCTCCACGGGAGTCGCGAACAAACGGGACGGCCCGAAAATCTTTGACGGAACAGGGCTCTCCGCTGCGAGAGGCCGGCCGCGGCCGCGGACCGAGCGGATCGACATCACCACTGCCGCCGCTACCACGATGATCACCACCACCGCGAAGACGATCGACAGCGTGCCCTGGATGAAGGTGTTGCGGATGACGTCGGCCAGTTGGTCCGGGTTCTTGGCCGCCCCGAACGACGTCTTGCCGGCCGCTTGGGCGTCGCGGTACTGGAAATGCTGCGTCCAGTAGCCGAGCTTGGGATCGCCGGAGAAGATCTTCTGCCAGGACGCCGTCAGGGTGACAACAAGATCCCACGCCAGTGGAAGTCCCGGAATCCAGGCCCATTTCAGCAAGCCCATCTTGATCACCACCACGGTGACCACCGTCAAAGCAATGGCCGCCAGCAACTGGTTGGCGATGCCGAACAACGGGAACAGCGTGTTGATGCCGCCGAGCGGGTCGGTGACACCCATCAGCAGGATGGACCCCCAACCCGCGACCACGACGATGCTGCAGACCCAGGCGCCGATCTTCCAACTCGGATCATGCAGACGGCGAAATGGCCCGCCGAGGTTGCTCAGCCCGTCGGAGAGCATGAAGCGGGCTACCCGGGTGCCGGCGTCGATGGTGGTCAGGATGAACAGTGCCTCGAACATGATCGCGAAGTGGTACCAGAACGCCTTCAGGCCGCTGCCGCCGAACACCGAGAGCACCTGGGCCATCCCGAAGGCCAGGGTGGGTGCGCCGCCGGTGCGCGAGACGATTGACTGCTCACCCACGCTTTCGGCTGCTTCGGTGATCTCCGCGGGGGTGATCGGTGGCCCGGACAGGCCCAGTTTGTTGACGTAGGCAGCGGCCGTCTCGGCGGTCCCGCCGGTGGCCGCCGCGGGGGCGTTCATGGCAAAGTACAAGTGCTGGTTGAGGATTGAGGCGGTGATCAGCGCCATGATCGCCACGAATGACTCAGTCATCATGCCGCCGTAGCCGATCAGCCGCATCTGGCTTTCCTTCTCCAGCAGCTTGGGCGTAGTGCCCGAGGCGATCAGCGAATGGAAACCCGACAGCGCCCCGCAGGCGATGGTGATGAACAGGAACGGGAACAGCGAACCGGCGAACACCGGTCCTGCGCCGGATGTGGCGAACTGCGAGATCGCAGGGGCCTCCATCACCGGACGGGCCACCAGAATTCCGACGGCCAGCAGTGCGATGGTCCCGATCTTCATGAACGTCGACAGGTAATCGCGCGGTGCCAGCAGCAGCCAGACCGGCAGCACCGAGGCGGCCAAGCCGTAGATGATCAGGCACCACGACAGGGTGACCTTCGACAGGGTGAACCACTGTTCACCCCACTCGGTGTGGCCTACCCAGCCGCCGGCCACCACGGCGGCCAGCAGCAGTGCGACCCCGATCAGCGACACCTCCGAGACCCGACCGGGCCGCAGGTAGCGCAAATACAGGCCCATGAAGATCGCAATCGGGATGGTCATCGCGATCGAGAAGACACCCCAGGGGCTTTCGGCCAGCGCGTTGACAACCACCAGGCCCAGCACCGCCAGCAGGATCACCATGATCACCAGAACCCCGATGATCGCGGCCGCGCCGCCGACCACTCCGAGTTCGTCGCGGGCCATCTGACCCAGCGAACGTCCTCGGCGCCGCGTCGAGATGGTCAGCACCAGATAGTCCTGCACGCAACCGGCCAAGACCGCACCGATGATGATCCAGATGGTGCCTGGCAGATACCCCATCTGGGTGGCCAGTACCGGACCAACCAGCGGGCCCGCCCCGGCGATCGCAGCGAAGTGGTGCCCGAACAGTACCCGCCGGTCGGTGGGCATGTAGTCGGTGCCGTTCTCGTAGATCTCAGCGGGGGTGGCGTGGTCGTCGCGCGGGCGCACGATCTTCATCTCGATCAGTCGGGCGTAGAACCGGAACCCGATGACATAGGTGCAGATCGCCGCGATCACGAACCAGACTGCGTTGACGGTCTCGCCGCGGACGAAGGCGATGACGGCCCAGGCCAGCGCGCCCAGAACCGCGACGCCGCCGAAGATCAGTTTGTGCCTGGTGGTGATCGGCGAGCGGTCGATGATCGCGACCGGCGGCAGGTCCTTGTCGGTGCGGACGAAGGTGACTTCGCCGCGGACCTCCTCGAAGCGTTCCGGCGGCGCGGCGGACGGTGATGCCACGGTTGCCTCCTCCTGATGGTGCTGGTCCCTGATCCTTGCACCCGCATCGTCAGCCCCGCCGAGGCTTGGACTGTCTGGCGTGGTGCGGCGTCTCACCTCATGTGCAGGTAGTAGGTGAGTGTTCGTGGGGCCACTTCACTGCCGCCGAACCAGCCCGTGACCCGGGCGCTGGTCCAGAAGTTCGGCTTCAGGCCCTCGGGGTAGGGCTTGAACACGGTGCGGTCGCCGTAGGTGACGGTGATGCCGTTGTAGTCGACGGCGTAGCCGAATGTCTCTTCGGCCGACACGGTGATGATCTCGTCCTCGGTGGGAAAGACGTACGCGAAGTTGTTGTCGAAGAACGGCCCGACCTCGAAGGTGTTGTCGTGGAGGTTGTAGCGCCAGACGACCATGCCGGCGTTGCGTTCGGGTCGCCACGGCGTGAAGGTGATACCCGCCAGTTTGTTCCAGTCGTACTGATCCTCGTCCTTGAGGTCGTAGATCGAATCGTCCGTGAAGGTGGCGTCGCCGGAAACCCGTGTGACCCAGACTCCCCAACGGTTGGGGACTACAAAGTGAACCCCTTTGAAGATCGTGATCCGCCGGCCACGGGGATCGGCGAGGAACCGACCGCGCACGGATGAGGCGAGCGGGTCTGGTGACTCCGCGGCCACCCGTATCTTTGCCGATGCGTCGGACACCAGGGCCGGGGAACTCTTTCGAGCCTGAGGCAACGCCGTCGACAGCGTGGCCGTCGACGGCACGGCCCTCGACTGCACGGCGAGAGCGGGCTGTGGCGGGACCGGCGGTTGCCGGTCGAGCGCCGACGACGTCGTCGCACTCGTGACGGTGGATGCAGGCGGGGCCGACTGGCGCGACCTGCTGGATTCCGGGGCGTTGACCGCGGCCGGCCCCGGGATGGACCGTGGACGTGAGTTCGATGAACCCGCGCGCAATACCTTGGTAGTCGGCAAATCGCGCCGGGTGAACGCGGGGGCCGGCGCCCGGTGCCGACCGGCTTCAGCGTCGGCAGCTGTTCCGGTTGAGGATTCGGCAGGGGCCGCCGATGAGTTCGCCGCTGTGGCCAGGCCGATGATGCACCCCGCCGCAAGCATCGTGGCCATGCCCGTCAAACGTCCCACCAGGCCTGCCGTCGTCATGTGCGTGTCGCCCCCTGTCCGGTCGCCGGGAGCAGCATAAACGGGCGCTTGGGTGGATTTCGCTCGAAGTCCCCTGCCGACATCCACCGAATGGGGGATGCGCTCACCGCGAATCCCGGCAGGCTCTAGTGCTCAACCCCGAGGAGGTGAATGCCATGCCGGTATGGCGTCTGCGCGATTACCACGACGAGGACCTCGACCAGGCGATCGGTGTGTGGGATCAGAGCCGGGGCCCGGGCTCGGCCGAACCGGTGTTCAGCGTCGCCGAGGTGATGGCCGCCGCGCGGTCCGGCGAGCCGGCGGTGGTCGCCGAGGTGGGCGACGAGGTGGTCGGCATGGCGGTGGCCCAGACCCAGGGCGAGCGGGCCTGGATCCTGCTACTGGCCATCGGATCGCGGTGGCGTAACCGGGGGATCGGCTCGGCACTGCTGGCCGACCTTGAGCGGCGGCTGCGCTCGGCGGGGGTGCGACGGATCTGTGCGGCGCTGCCGGACGGGGCCACCGGTGCTGCGGCACTGGAGAACTCGGGTTACGCGCGCCGCGATCGGCTGGTGTACTACGAGCTGCTCGAGCACCTGGGACCCGATCAGGCCAACCTCCTCGATGAACTGGGCGGGCAGATCCTGCCACCCGGGTTGTGGGGCGACATGGCTGGTATGGAGACCGAGAAACAGATCATCGAACGGCGCATCGTCGACCCGTTGGGCCACCCCGAGGTCGCCGAACGGTACGGCGTCAGCCCGCCTAAGGCGGTCATCCTGTTCGGCCCGCCCGGAACCGGAAAGACCAGCTTCGCCAAGGCTATCTCGTCGCGGCTTGGCTGGCCGTTCGTCGAACTGTTCCCGTCCCGGCTGGCGGCCACCGGTACCGGCGGACTGGCGGCGTCGCTGCGGGAGGCATTCGCAGACCTGGCCGAACTCGATGAACTGGTGCTGTTCATCGACGAGGTGGAGGAGATCGCCACTGCCCGGGCCGGCGCCTCCACCGCCGAACTCGGCGTCACCAATGAACTGCTCAAACTGATTCCGGCGTTCCGTCAGCACGACAGCAGGTTGCTGGTGTGCGCCACCAACGCGGTGCACTCGCTGGACTCGGCGTTCCTGCGGCCGGGCCGCTTCGACTACGTCATCCCGGTCGGTCCGCCGGATCAGCCGGCTCGCCGGGCAGTCTGGCGGCGCTACCTGGGCGCCACGAACGGGAACGTCGACGTCGACCGTCTGGTGACCGCATCGGAACTGTTCACCCCGGCCGATATCGAGTTCGCTGCCCGCAAGGGCGCGCAGGCGGCCTTCGAACGCGAGATGCGCGATGGGAAGGGGATGCCTGCCGTCACCGAGGACTATCTCCGGGCGATCGGGGAGGTTCGGCCCACCCTGACCGCGGCGATGCTGGCGGAGTTCGAACGCGGTAAAGCAGAATTCGCTCGCCTCTAGACACGAACGGTTTTACGCGAATGGTTCGGGTGGTACAACATTACCCATGACTACGGGACAAACGGTGGGGGAACGCAGTTGGACCTTCCTGACCAACCATGCCCACGTACTGCTGTGCCTGTCCCGGGGCGAGGCGCTGACCGCCCGTGAACTCGGCCTGCGGATCGGCATCACCGAGCGCGCCGTCCAGGTGATCCTCGCCGATCTCACCGAGGGCGGCTATCTGAAGAAGAAGAAGGAAGGCCGGCGCAACCTCTACACGGTCAATGCCAAAGGGCGGCTGCGTCACCCGTTGGAGGCCCACCACACCGTGGGTCAATTGATCACCGCCTTGGAATAGTTCGGCATAGCCCTGCGGGAAGGCGGCCGCCGCAGGGCGGTAACGTCCGAGCATGGCTATTGCACTGACCGACGACCACCGCGAACTCGGCGATGTCGCCCGCTCCTTCCTGACCGCGCAGAAGGCCCGCGGCGCGGCTCGGGAATTGCTCGACGCCGACGACGAATCCCTTCCGCCGTTCTGGCGGGAACTAGCCGAACTGGGCTGGCTGGGACTGCACGTCGACGAGGCTCATGGCGGGTCCGGTTTCGGGCTGCCCGAAGTGGCCGTCGTCATCGACGAACTCGGCCGAGCGGTGGCACCCGGACCGTTTGTGCCCACCGTGGTGGTCTCAGCGGTCCTCGACGCACTCGGCACCGACGAACAGAAGTCCCGGCTGCTGCCAGGGCTGGTCGATGGATCCCGCACCGGTGCAGTCGGTTTCGGTGGCGCCGTGACGGTAGCCGGGGGCCGGGCGTCCGGCGACGCCGGTGTGGTGCTCGGGGCCGGACTGGCGGACCTGTTGCTGATCGCCGCGGGCGAGGACATGCTGCTGGTGGAGCGTGCGGCCGACGGTGTCACGGTCCATTCGCCCAAGAATCTCGACCGCACCCGTCGCTCGGGAACCGTCGTGCTCTCCGACGTCGCCGTCGACGTGCTGCCGGGCGCACGCGATGCCGCACTGGCCCGCGCCCGCACCCTGTTCGCGGCCGAAGCCGTCGGCGGGGCGTCGGATTGTGTCGACGCCGCCGTCGAATACGCCAAGGTACGCGAGCAGTTCGGCCGCACCATCGCGACCTTCCAGGCGGTCAAACACCACTGTGCCAACATGCTGGTGGCCGCCGAGTCGGCGGTGGCCTGCGTATGGGACGCCGCCCGCGCCGCCGGGGAGGACGAGCAACAGTTCCACCTCATCGCCGCGGCCGCCGCGACGCTGGCCTTCCCGGCCTACGTCCGCAACGCCGAACTGAACATCCAGGTGCACGGCGGTATCGGATTCACCTGGGAGCACGACGCGCACCTGCATTTGCGGCGCGCGCTGACCGTCCAGTCGCTGCTCGGTGGCGACGGTCCGGCCACCGACCTGTTCACCCGCACCGCCGCCGGACTCACGCGCGCCAACAGCCTCGATCTGCCGCCTGAGGCGGAGGCGATGCGCGCCGAGATTCGCGCCGAAGCCCAACGTATCGCCGCGCTGGACGAGAAGGCCCAACTCGACGAACTGATCGCCACCGGCTACGTCATGCCGCACTGGCCCAAGCCCTGGGGCCGGGCCGCCGGCGCCGTTGAGCAACTTCTGGTGGAGGAGGAATTCGCCGCCGCCGGCGTCGTGCGCCCGGACTACGGCATCACCGGATGGGTGATCCTCACCCTGATACAGCACGGAACCCCTTCGCAGATCGAGCGTTTCGTGGAGAAGGCACTGCGCAAGGACGAGATCTGGTGCCAGCTTTTCTCCGAACCATCCGCCGGTTCCGACGCCGCCGCGGTCAAGACCAGGGCCACCCGGGTCGACGGCGGCTGGACGGTCAGCGGCCAGAAGGTGTGGACCTCCGGCGCTCACTACGCCAAGCGCGGATTAGCGACCGTCCGAACGGATTTCGACGGACCCAAGCATGCCGGGATCACCATGGTGATCCTCGACATGAATGCCCCCGGGGTGGAGGTCCGGCCGCTGCGGCAGATCACCGGCGGCAAGGAGTTCAACGAGGTCTTCTTCAACGACGTCTTTGTGCCCGATGAGGACGTCGTCGGGGAACCCAATGCCGGCTGGACGGTGGCACGGGCCACTCTCGGCAACGAGCGGGTGAGTATCGGCGGGGGAGCGGGCGGTATCGCGCCGGCCACGGCCTGGCTGGTCGACCTGACCAAGCGGCACGGCGACCGGATGGCCGGCGCCACGGCGCGGGTGGGCAGGTTCCTCGCCGACGACCACGGGCTGCGACTGCTCAACCTGCGCCGTGCGGCCCGAAGCATCGAGGGAGCCGGGCCCGGACCGGAAGGCAACATCACCAAACTCAAGCTGGCTGAACACTTCGGCGAGCAGGGTGCGATCGCCGCCGCGCTGGTCGGGCCGGAGTTGGCCCTGGACGAGGGGGAGGCGGCACTGGCCGCGCGTGCCGCGATGGGCGCCCGTGGGATGGCCATCGCCGGCGGCACCTCGGAGGTGGCCCGCAACCAGATCGCCGAGCGCATCCTGGGCATGCCGCGCGATCCGCTGATCAAATAGGCGCCCCTTCGCACTCGAGTGAGGAATCTCGCAGAGGAAATGCGAGTAGAGGTGTGCGAGGTTCCTCGCTCACGGCGTAGAACTTGATGATGACCGGCGTCGACATCAACGTCCGCGGCTCGCACAGCGTGACGGTGCCGCCCGAACGTGCCACGGTGTTCGCGACGGTGAGCGCGGACGGCCCCGCGCCCGAACCGGTAGTGCAATTCGTCGCGTCCGTGCTGTCCCGGGTGACGGAGTCTCTGGAAGCGCGGCACAGCCCCGCGAGCGGCCCGGTCACCCGGTATGTCATTGAGCAGGTCCGCACATCCGCGCACCGCCCGTACAGCCAGGACGGGCGCCAACTTCCCCTGGTGCACGCCGCCTCGGCCTCGGTCACCGCGACTTTCAACGACTTCGATGATCTGGCCGCCTGGGTGGACCGGACCGCAACCCTTGACGGCGTCGGTGTGAACCACATCGAATGGACGCTCACCGAGGACACCCGGCACACGGTGGAACGCGAGATCCGGCAGGAAGCCCTGCGAGACGCGGTGCGGCGCGCCCAGGACTACGCGGACGCACTGGACCTCGGACCGGTCGTGATCCGCATGATCAGCGACCCCGGAACGTCCGGGCCGGCTCAGCCCACGGTGCTGATGGCCCGCGCGATGGCGGACCCGACCGGTGGGATGCCCCAGATTTTGCTGCGCCCTGACGACATCCAGATCGAGGTGCAGGTCGAGGCGAAATTCGAGGCTTGAGGCCTTCGGTAAGCCTTGGCTGAATAGGCGTCTGGGCGTCTCACTGCCATAATCGAGCCAGTGTCCGATGTGAGCGCTAGACCCTCGACGGCGCGCACAACGGCAGCGAGGTGGGCGCGATGACCTCGGTTACGACCAAAACGCCGGACCGCCTTAGCCGGGTCCCGCTGATCCAGCGTAAGCCGCCGTCAGTGCGGCCCGGACTGGCCGGCGACGCGAAACGGGTGCTTGCAGTGTTCGCCGCTTTCGTGGTGTTTGCCGTCATGTCCTGGGAATCCTTCGGGTCCGACGGAGGCCCGTCCTTCTTCTACCCCGCGTCGGGTGTCACTGTCGCGGCGATGATGCTCAGTCGTCGATCGCTCTGGCCCTGGATCGCTTTCGCGGTGGTGATCGCTGAATTCCTGGTTGACACGATCTATGCGAGCCCGCCGTGGCTGTCGGCCGCCTACGCAGCCGCAAATGTGGTGGAACCCGTCATCGGCGCTTCGCTGGTTCTGTCCTGGTGCGGTGGTCGGCCCGACCTGCGCAGGCGTCGTGACTTCGCCCTCTTCATCCTGGGGGCATGCCTGATCGCGCCGGTTTTCGGCGCGCTGATCGGCGGAACCGCGAGTTCCTTCAACGAGAGGAGTCACTGGTTCATCCAGACGGCCACCTGGTGGTCCGGGGATGCCCTCGGCGTTCTGGTGATGGCCTCCCCGATTCTGCTGTGGAGGCTGCAGTCCAGAGTGCTGCGCCGGCGGCCGTGGGAAATGGCGCTGGTGCTGGTGCTCACGGGCCTTCTGTCAGTCGCGACGTTCTGGACAGACTTCCCGCCGTCGATCCTCATCCTGCCGGTTCTGGCCTGGGCGGGGTTCCGGCTGGACATGCTCGGCGCAGCGATCGCCGGGGCGTTGGCGGCGCTGCTGGCCAACGTCGTGTCGAACCACGGCCGCGGGGTGTACATCGACGTACATCTCTCGCCGGGTGGGAAGGTGACCGTCACGCAGATCTACATCGCGGTCATCGTGGTGGTCGCCATGCTGATCGCTCAGGAGGCCGCGGCCCGGCTACGGGCGGTGCAGGGGCAGGAGGCCGAGCGCCGGGAGCGGTTGCGGCTGCAAACCCTGTCCAGGCTGGCTCACCAGCTGTCTGCTGCCCTGACGCCCGAAGACATCGGTGAGGCGCTGGAGGATCAGGTACTCAACGACGCCGGCGCCAGTGCGTTGGCAATGGGTCTGGTCAGTTCCGATGGCGGCAAGCTGGAATGGATCACCGCCTCCGGTTATCCACAGGCGATGCTCGACGAAGTTCGTGGCGGTGTCGACCTGACGACGAAGACGTTGGCTACCGACGTACTGCTGTCCGGGATGCCCATCGAAATGCGGACCGCATCGGACTGCGAAGCCGCCTACCCCCACCGGGCGCACTGGTTGCAGGTCACCGGAACAGAGTCGATCGTCAGCTGGCCGCTGGCCGCGGGCGGTGCCCCGTTCGGCGTCGTGCAGTTGACCTGGTCGGAACCCCAGCCACTCGACACCGCCCAGCGTGCCTACATCTCCGCGGTCGCCACCATGGTCAGCCAGGCGCTGGTCCGAGCCAAGGTCTATGCCGACGAACACGCTCGTGCGGCGGTGCTGCACTCGGTTGCTCAACCGGAGGTCCACGTCGACGCGGCCGGACTCGAGTACAACGTGCTCTACCGGCCCGCCGACACGGCGCAGGGACTCGGCGGCGACTGGTACAGCGTCATGGCGCTGCCGGACCGCCGGACCTACCTGGCGGTCGGTGACGTGATGGGTCACGGGCTGGCGTCAGTCCAAGACATGGCTCAGTTGCGTAGTACCGGAGACGCCTATGCCCACCTCGGTCTTCCACCCGCCCAGATACTCAGCGAACTGAACCGCTTTGCCGTCCACCAGATCCGCGTCGAGTTCGCCACCACCCTGGTCGCGGTCTTCGACCCCGCGCATAACTCCCTGGCATACAGTTCGGCCGGGCACCTGCCCGCGCTGTTGCGCCGCGCCGCGACCGGCGAGGTGATCCGTCTCTCGGACGCCTCCGGTCCGATGCTGGGCCCATTCGACGACTCCGCCTACGTGGGAAGCGCCGTCCTGGTCCAACCCGGCGATGTGTTGGTGATGTATACCGACGGCCTGGTCGAGCACCACGACGAGGGCGTCATGGCGGGTATCGCCCATCTCGAGCGGGCGGTCGCTGCCTCGCCTCCGGAAGCTCTGCTCGACTGCGAGTGGTTGGCCCGCATCGTCGCTCCGGCCCTGCACACCGACGACGTCTGCTTGCTTGTCGCCCGTTTCGGGCCAGCAGCAGGCTAACTCGCGGGCCTGCCGAAACCGTCAGGCCGTTCTATACGCTCGCTGTTATGAGCCCGCCAGCGGGAGGGGACGGCACCGGCCCTTCGAGGGCGCGGTCGTCGTTGTTGGGTGACGGCCTGGGTCTGTTCGCCGTCGTCTTCATCGCCTTCGCCGCCGGAGCGGTGCTGTCCTGGGAATCCTTCGGGTCCGCGATAGGCCCGGCGTTCTTCTACCCCCCGGCCGGGGTGACGGTGGCGGCGATGATCCTCAGCCGCCGCGCGCTGTGGCCTGCGGTCGCGGCCGCAGTTGTGGCCGGCGAGATCCTCGTCGACACTCACTTTGGCAGCCCGTGGTCGGTGGCCGCCGGATTCGCCGCGGCGAATGTGGTGGAACCCCTGATCGGGGCTTCGATCGTGTTGGCCTGGTGCGGCGGTCGGCCCGATCTGAGTGTGCGCCGGGATTTCGTCGCCTTCATCACCGGAGCGTGCGTGATCGCGCCGATGTTCGGCGGCGTGGTGGGTGGAACGGTCAGCGCGCTCGACGCCGACAAATCGTGGCCGACTTCGGTGCTCAACTGGTGGGCTGGGGATGCCCTCGGTGTGCTGGTGGTCGGCGCCCCGATTCTGCTGTGGGCCACCCAGTCCTACGCCGTGCGACGACGTCCCTGGGAGTCCTTCGGTGTTCTGGGTTTGACTGCCGCCCTGTCAGCCGCCGCGTTCTGGACCGAGGTTCCGCCGACGATGCTGATCCTGCCGGTGCTGGCCTGGGCGGCGTTGCGACTGGACATGCTGGGCGCGGCCCTGGCCGGCGCGGTGTCGGCATTCCTGGCCAATGTCATGACTCTGCACGGCAAGGGTCTGTTCAGCACCATGAATCTGTCGATGGGCGCCCGGGTGGCACTGACCCAGGTCTTCATCGCGATCATTGTGGTGGTCGCCATGCTGATCGCGCAGGAAGCCTCTGCGCGGGTGAGCGCCGTGCAGGAGCGCGAAGCCGAGCGTCGCGAGCGGATGCGGTTGGAGACGTTGTCCCGGCTGGCTGAGCAACTCGCGGGCGCGCTTACCCCCCACGACGTAGGCGAGGCGCTCAAGGACCAGGTGCTCAACGAGGCCGGTGCCCGGGCGCTGAACCTCGGCTTGGTCAGCGCCGACGGGCAGCGGCTGGAGTGGGTCACGATGTCCGGGCACCCCCAGGCGGTGGTCGACGAGTTCGGCGGCGGGGTCGCTATCGCCGAACGGACGGTCGGAACCGACGTGGTGCGATCCGGCCAGCCGATCACGGTGCACACCTCCGCGGAGTACGGGCGCAGATATCCCGAGAAGGCGCACTGGTCACGCTTGAGCGGGGCGGAGTCGACAGCGGGTTGGCCACTGACGTCGGGAGGCAAGCCGTTCGGCGTGGTGCTGCTGGTGTGGGCCGAGCCGCAGCCGTTCAACACCGCCCAGCGGGCCTACATCTCTGCTGTCGCGACCATGGTCGGACAGGCGCTGGTTCGGGCCCGGATCTATTCCGACGAACATGCCAGGGCGGCGGTGCTGCAGTCCGCGGTGCTGCCGACCAGTCCGGTGGACACCTGCGGACTGGATGTCGCCGTCGCCTACGAGCCGGCCGACGTCGCCCACGGGCTGGGCGGCGACTGGTACGACATCATGCCGCTACCCAAGGGCCGGACCTACTTCGCTATCGGCGACGTGATTGGTCACGGGCTGCCTGCGGTGGAGGACATGGCGCAACTGCGCAGTGCGGGAAGGGCTTTGGCGCACCAGGGACTGCCGCCGGCACGGCTGCTCGCCGAACTCAACGGTTTCACCCGGCATGCCAGTCTGGGTAAGTTCGCCACCATGGCGGTCGCCATCCTCGACCCGGACGAGAATCGGCTGTCCTACGGTTCGGCCGGGCACCCCCCGCCGTTCCTGCGCCACGCGGCCGACGGCGAGGTGGTCCGGCTGACCGAGGCCAGCGGACCGGTCCTCGGCCCCGTGCCGGAGGCCACCTACACCCAGGCCAGCGTCCTAGTCGTGCCGGGCGACATTCTGGTCATGTACACCGACGGCCTGGTGGAGCGCCACGGTATGGATATCGAGATGGGTCTGACCCGTGCTCAGCAGATGATCGCAGGCTGGGACGCCGGCGAACCGCTGTCCGGGTACTGTGAGGTGCTTCAGGAGACGCTGTCGCCGCGGCCGCGTTCCGATGACGTGTGCATTATCGCGGTGCGGTTCGGCTGACGCCCGTTACGAGCGCGCGAACGTTCGCAGCCAGTCCAGCCAAGCGCCCATACCTTCGCCGGTGCGGGCGCTGACCGGAAGGATTGTCGCGTTCGGATTGACGTCCCGGACCCGCGCGGCGTAGGTGTCGACGTCGGCGTCCAGATATGGCACCAGATCGATCTTGTTGAGCAACACCACGTCCACTGAGCGGAACATCACCGGATACTTCAGCGGCTTGTCCTCGCCCTCGGTCACCGAGTACACCATCGCCTTGGCGTGCTCGCCGACGTCGAACTCTGCCGGGCACACCAGGTTCCCGACGTTCTCGATGATCACCAGATCCAGCTTGGGCAGTTCCAGCCCGTGGAGCGCCCGATGCACCATCGGGGCATCGAGGTGGCATTCCCCGCCGAAGCCGTTGTTGGTGTTCAGCAGTGAGATCTGCGCGCCGCGGCCGTCGAGTTTGGCTGCGTCGAGGTCGGTGGCGATATCTCCCTCGACGATACCGACGGCGAATTCGCCGGCCAGTGCGTCCAGCGTTGCCGCCAGGATGGTGGTCTTGCCCGAACCGGGTGAGCTCATCAGATTCAGCGCGCGAATGCCGTTGCTCTCGAACGCTTCCCGGTTAACCGCCGCGCGATTGTCGTTCTCGGCGAAGATCGCCTCGAGTACCTCGATGCGCTCTGTGCCGGTGGCATAGCCGCTGTGGTCACCGTGCTCATGCTCATGCTCATGCTCGTGCTCATGCGAGTGGTCATGATCGTGGCTGTGCACGGTGCCGTCGTCGTGGCGGTGGAATCGACCCATGACAAACCTCTCTCTAAGTGACGTCGACTGAAGTCACCAGGAACTCCTCGCCCCGGACGACCGTGACGTCGGGGCTCTCGCACAGCGGGCAGAACACCGACCACCGCGATTCGATCACCGACCGGCGGCCGCAACCCCGGCACTCCACTTCGGCGGCGACGAGTTCCAATTCCAACTCCGCGTCCGGCATGTCCGCATGGTCGCGGACCAAGGTCCAGCAGAACGACAACGTCTCCGGGACCACTTGGCGCAGCGCTCCGACCTGAACCCGCACGACATCGACGCGACGGCCGGCGGCGTGGGGTTTCACCACCCCGGCGATCGCCTGGCAGAGCGACAGTTCGTGCATCAAAACAACCCTACGACTAGCGTGTTCGGCGTGACGGTGCGGGTACACCTCGACATCACCGGTGTGGTTCAGGGAGTCGGCTTCCGTCCCGCCGTCGCCCGCATCGCCGCGGAGTTCGGGCTCGGCGGCTGGGTCTACAACGACGCCGGTTCGGTGCACTGCGAATTCGAGGGGCCCCGGGACGACGTCGACGCGGCGGTGGCCGCCCTGCGGGACCGGCCACCGCCGATGGCGCGGATCGACGCACTGACCGCCGCCCCCGTCGATCCCTGCGGCGACACCGGGTTCGTGATCGTCGAAAGCCGGGCCGGCGATCACTCCCGCACGCTGGTCCCCCCCGACATCGCCGCCTGCTCGGATTGCCTGCGCGAGATGCGCGACCCGGCCGACCGGCGCTACCGGCACCCGTTCATCACCTGCACCAACTGCGGACCCCGCTACACCGTCATCACCGACCTGCCCTACGACCGGCCGGCCACCACCATGGCCAACTTTCCGATGTGCGATGCCTGCGCGGCTGAGTACCACGACCCGGCCGACCGTCGCTTCCACGCCCAGACCATCGCCTGCCCCGATTGCGGGCCAACGTTGTCGGGATCATGTGCCGATATCGCTGAGGTGCTGAAGTCGGGGAGGGTCGTCGCCATCAAAGGAATCGGTGGCTTCCATCTGGCCTGCCGCGCCGACGACGCCGCAGTGGTGAACCTGCTGCGGCAGCGAAAGAATCGGCCGGCCAAGCCATTTGCGGTGATGGTCGCCGACCTCGACGCCGCCCGTCGCGTCGCCGATATCAGCGATGCCGCCGCCGCCGTGCTGGCCTCTCCGTCCGCACCGATCGTCCTGGTGCCCCGACTAGGCGGGGCCATCAGCGACGCAGTGGCGCCCGGCCTGGCAGACCTCGGGGTGATGCTGGCCTACTCGCCGGTGCATCACCTGCTCTTCGATGCACTGGGACCCATACCGCTGGTGATGACCTCGGCGAACCAGGGCGGTTCGCCGATCGTCTTCCGTGACGAAGACCTGGACTGGATCGACGGGTTGGCCGACGCCGTCCTCACCCACGATCGACCGATCCACGTACCCTGCGAGGACTCCGTCGTCACGCTCGACGATCAGGGCGACGAACTGCCGTTGCGGCGATCACGGGGATACGCCCCGCTTCCGGTCGCGGTGCCGGGAGCACCCGGAGGATTCGACGTGCCGGTGGTGCTGGCCACCGGAGGGGACCTGAAGACCACGTTCTGTCTGATGGGTTCGGACGGCCACGCGCACCTGTCATCTCACCTCGGCGACATGGCCGACCCGCGCACCCAGACGTGTTTCGAGGCCGCCCTGGAGCATCTGGCCTTCATGACCGACCGCCGACCCGAACTCATCGCCTGCGATATGCACCCCCGCTATGCGACCACTGCATGGGCGCGCCGCGCCGCCGCGGGGAGGCCGGTGACCGCGGTACAGCACCATCACGCCCACGCCGTCGCACTGCTGGCCGACAACCAGCGCCTGGGCACCCCGATCGTCGCCGTCGCCTACGACGGCACCGGTTACGGCAGCGACGGCACCATCTGGGGTGGGGAACTGCTGGCCATCACCGATCCGGCGGAGTTCAGCCGGGCCGGGCACCTGGTGCCGTTCGCGCTGCCCGGCGGCGACGGCGCTGTCCGCCAACCCGCCCGCATCGCCTTGGATCTGCTCACCCGGGCGGGCCTGGACTGGACGCCCGACCTGCCGCCGGTGGCTGCAGTCGGGCAGGCGGCGCTGCACGTGCTGCGCCAGCAGATCCCACGGGGGGTGGGATGCGTACCCACCTCCAGCATGGGGCGACTATTCGACGCCGTCGCCAGCCTGATCGGGGTCTGCCAGCAGGTCAGCTATGAAGGGCAGGCGGCGATCGAACTCGAACACCTGGCTCGCCGCGGCAAGCCGGTAGACCTGCACTTCGACGTCACCGAGGGTCTGCTCGATCCGGCGCCGCTCATCGAGGGCCTGGTGACGGGGTTGCGGGACGGTGCCGCCCCCGCGGATCTGGCCGCGGGTTTCCACCGAGCGGTCATTTCGGCAACCGCCCGGGCGGCGCGGCACTGCGCCGATACCGCCGGTATCCGGACGGTCGGCCTGACCGGCGGGGTGTTCGCCAATCGCATACTGGCGCAGGGTCTTCGGAAATCTCTGACCAGAAGCGGCTACGAGGTGCTGACGCACCGTATCGTTCCTTGTAATGACGGCGGTTTGGCGCTGGGTCAGGCCACCATCGCCGCCGCGAAGTGGGCACAAGAAAGGACGCGCATATGTGCCTCGGAATCCCCGGCAAGGTGATCGAGATCTGGGAGGAGTCGGGCACCCGGATGTCGAGCGTCGACTTCGGCGGCACCACCAAGACCGTCTGCCTCGCCTACCTACCCGACATGGAGATCGGCGAGTACACCATCGTGCATGCCGGATTCGCCATCACCCGCCTTGATGAGGCTTCGGCCAACGAGACCCTTCAGATGTTCGCCGACCTCGGCATCTTGGAAGAGGAGTTGGGCGGGGCGGTGGAGGAACTGCCGCGTCAGGAGTCAGCGTGAAGTACCTCGACGAGTTCCGGGATCCGGCCGCCGCCAAGGCACTGGTCGAGAACATCCGGCGCACCGCCACCCGCAGTTGGACCATCATGGAAGTCTGCGGTGGACAGACCCACTCCATTATTCGCAACGGTATCGACCAACTCCTCGACGGCTCGGTGGAATTCATCCACGGCCCCGGCTGCCCGGTGTGCGTCACGCCGCTGGAGATGATCGACCGAGCGCTGGAGATCGCCGCCCGCGACGACGTCATCTTCTGCTCGTTCGGCGACATGTTGCGCGTGCCGGGGTCGAGTCAGGATCTGTTCGGCGTGCGGGCCCGCGGCGGCGATGTCCGGATCGTCTATTCGCCGTTGGACGCCACCCGCATCGCGGCGGACAACCCGGACAAGCAGGTGGTGTTCTTCGGTGTCGGGTTCGAGACCACCGCACCGGCCAACGCCATGTCGGTGCTGCATGCCCAGCGCCTCGGGCTGACCAATTTCTCCGTGCTGGTCTCCCACGTGCTGGTGCCGCCGGCGATGGAGGCCATCCTCAGCTCGCCCACCAACCGGGTGCAGAGCTTCCTGGCAGCCGGCCACGTCTGCACCGTGATGGGCACCGGCGAGTACGGCCCGCTGGTGGCGAAGTACAACGTCCCGATCGTGGTTACCGGGTTCGAGCCGCTGGATCTGCTCGAGGGGGTCCGACAGTCGGTGGAGTTGCTGGAGTCGGGTCGGGCCGAACTGCGCAACGCCTACCCGCGGGCGGTCACCGCGGCCGGCAACACCGTCGCCCAGCAGGCGCTGTCGGATGTCTTCGTCGTCACTGACCGGCAGTGGCGCGGTATCGGGATGATTCCCAAGTCTGGTTGGACGCTGTCGCCGCGCTACGCGGAGTTCGACGCCGAGCGCAAGTTCGGCGTGGGGCAGTTGACGGTGGCCGAGTCCGACCTGTGCCATGCCGGTGAGGTGCTGCAGGGGCTGATCAAGCCCAATGAGTGCCCGGCCTTCGGTACCGCCTGCACGCCGCGAACTCCGCTGGGCGCCACCATGGTTTCCAGTGAGGGAGCCTGCGCGGCGTACTACCAGTTCCGGCGACTGGCTACGAGTGCCTGAGTCCGTTCCGGCGGGCAGGAGCGAAGCGAGCCGGGAATCGACACAGCTACCGGACCCCTCCAACTGGGTCTGCCCGCTGCCTCTGCGTGAAACCAAGCGGATCGTCATGGGTCATGGCGGCGGGGGCATCCTGTCCGAGGAACTGATCGAGAACCTCTTTCTGCCGGCGTTCGGTTCCGGCGGCGGGCCTTCTCGGGACTCTGCCGTCCTGCCCAACCCTGGTGGCCGCATCGCCCTGACCACCGACTCCTACGTCGTCAACCCGTTGTTCTTCCCCGGCGGCACTATCGGCGATCTCGCTGTCAACGGCACCATCAATGACCTGGCCTGCAGCGGCGCCCAACCACTGGGCCTGACCGCCGGGTTCATCCTGGAGGAGGGTCTGGAGGTCGAGGTGCTCGGCGCAGTGGCCCACAGCATGGGCAAGGCGGCCGCTGACGCCGGGGTGGGCATCCTTACCGGCGACACCAAGGTGGTCGGAAGGGGCGGCGCGGACGGGCTTTTCATCAACACCGCCGGGGTCGGCGTGGTGCCCGAGGGGTTGCGGATCGGTCCTGAGCAGGCCCGGCCCGGCGACCACATCATTGTCTCGGGAAACATCGGCGAGCACGGCGTTGCCATCATGAGCGTCCGTGAGGGCATCGACTTCGGCACCACGGTCACCACCGACAGCGCGCCCCTGCACAGGCTGGTGGCGGCCATGCTGGGCGCCCTGGAGAACGCGGGCGAGGATCCGAATCACATTCATGCCCTTCGGGATCCGACCCGCGGTGGCCTGGTGGCCGCGACCGTCGAGATCGCCCGTACCGCCGGCGTCGGTGTCGAACTCGACGAGCACGCCGTCCCGATCCCCGAGACTGTCGCTTCGGCCTGCGGATTCCTTGGTCTGGACCCGATGCAGGTGGCCAACGAGGGCAAGATGGTGGCCTTCGTCGACCCCGCCCACAGCGAGGCAGTGCTGGCCGCCATGCGGGCCCGCCCGGAAGGCGCCAACGCCACGATCATCGGTCGGGCCGTCGAGCAGCATCCTGGCATGGTGGTGGTTCGCACCGCGTTCGGAACCACCCGGGTGGTGGAACGCGAACTGGGCGAACAACTTCCGCGGATCTGCTGAGCTGGCTACGCTTGATGCCTGAGCCGATGGTGCCCGGGATCACCGGGACACTGGACGATACGGCTGTCGATGCTCTGACCGCCTGGGTGCGCGACCAAGGCCTGGGAACCGACGTCACCGACGTGGTGCCACTGGCCGGCGGATCCCAGAACGTCGTCGTGCGACTCCGTATCGACGGACGGCGACTGGTGCTTCGACGTCCGCCGCCCCACCCGCGGCCCAACAGCGACCGGACCATGCAGCGTGAGATCGCCGTATTGACCACGCTGGCCGGCAGTTCGGTGCCCCATCCGCAGATCGTCGCGGCCTGCGAGGACCTCGACGTCCTCGGCGTCGTCTTCTACCTGATGGAAGAAGTCGACGGCTTTAACCCGGGCAACGAGATCACCGCGGCATACGTGGACAGGCCGGCGATGCGCCACCAGGTCGGTGTGAACTACGCCGCCGACGTCGCCCGCCTCGGGCAGGCAGACTGGCAGGGCAGTCCCCTGGAAGCCTGGAAGCGCCCCGGGTCGTTCCTGGAACGCCAAGTGCCGCAATGGCGCACCTCGGTGGCCGCCTACCGCTCCCAGGACGGCTACGACCACGACTCGTTACCCGGAGTCGACGAACTGTGCGACTGGCTCGAGGCGCACAGGCCCGCGGACTACGTGCCGGGCATCGTGCACGGCGACATCCACCTCAACAACACGATGCTGCGCCGCGAGGCGGCCGAGGTGGCCGCATTCGTCGACTGGGAGATGTGCACCATCGGCGACCCGCTGCTGGACCTCGGCTGGATGCTGGTGTGTTGGCCGGTCGACCCTAACCCGCTCGGATCAGCCGGATATCTCGCCGAACTGGGTGGGCTGGCCTCCCGCGCTGAGCTTCTGCAGGCCTACCAGGAGGCCGGGGGCCGTCGCACCGAACACCTGGACTGGTACCTCGCGCTGGCCTGCCTCAAGCTCGGCGTCGTCATCGAGGGGACTTGGGCGCGCTACCTGGCCGGCCGGGCGAGCCGGGAGGCGGGGGAGCGGTTGCACTCATCGGCGGTCACCCTGATGGGCCTTGGCCGCGCAGTGGCCCTCGGCGACAACCCGTTTCGCTGATCCCAGGAAGGACTCAGCGCTGTGTGGTGCAGGTGCACTGCTGGTTCTTGGGGACCTCGCTCATAACCTGCTCGGCATGCTGGCCGCAGCCGTCCCAGGTGGTCTTGTGGCAGCGCGGGCACTGAACTGGGTAGCACATGATCTCTCTCCTTCGATTGCTCTGATTATGCGTTGGTCGCTTTGGCCCGAGTGGCAATCTCGGCGCGAATCTCGTTCATGTCGAGTCCCTTGATCTTGGTGATCAACTCTTCCAGTGCCGGGGCAGGCAGGGCGCCCGGTTGGGCGAACAGCAGGATCCCGTCGCGGAAGGCCATGATCGTCGGGATCGACCGGATCTGCAGTGCGGCGGCGAGTTGCTGTTCGACTTCGGTGTTCACCTTCGCGTGAACCACATCGGGGTGGGACGCCGCCGATTTGTCGAACACCGGGGCGAAAGCGCGGCACGGGCCGCACCAGGAGGCCCAGAAGTCGACGAGCACGATGGGCTTGTCGGTCACGGTGGATTCGAAGTCGGCTGCGGTCAGTTCAACGGTGGCCATGGAACGTCCTTTCGTCGGGGCGGTCAGTCACCCCGTTCAAGTACCCCTGGGGGTATCACTATTCCTGTGTTACTATACCCCCAGAGGTATCAAGAGAGGAGCTGAGTCCAATGACTGCACCCGCCGTCCTGAACGCCGCCGAACTGCGCGCCCTTCTTGCCGCCCCGGTGCCCCCGCGGATCATCGACGTCCGGACACCGGGCGAATTCGAGACCATCCACATCGCCGGGGCCTACAACGTGCCATTGGACCTGCTGCGCGAGCACAGCGAGGAGATCCGTAGCCACCTCGACGAGCATGTGGTGCTGGTCTGTCAGTCCGGACAGCGGGCGGCCCAGGCCGAGGAGGCACTGCGCAACGCCGGATTGGCCAACGTGCACATTCTCGACGGCGGCATGAGCGCCTGGGAGGCAGGCGGCTATTCGGTCAACCGCGGCGCCAGACGCTGGGATCTGCAGCGCCAGGTCCGATTCGTTGCCGGCACCATCGTCGCGTTGAGCATCCTGGCCAGCATCGTTGTGCCGGGTCTGAAGTGGCTGGCGTTCGCGGTAGGCGCCGGGTTGAGCATCACCGCGGTGACCAACACCTGTCTGATGGGCATGTTGCTGGCCAAGTTGCCCTACAACCGCGGGCCGCGCTGCGATGCCCAGTCGGTGGTCGCGCGTCTGGTCGACCCTGAGCCGACCCGGAGGTAGGGGAGATGGTCGCACTCACTGTCGCGTTGGCCACCCTGGTCGGCATATCGCTCGGTTTACTCGGGGGCGGCGGGTCGATCCTGACCGTCCCGCTGCTGGCCTATGTCGCAGGTATGGACGCAAAGCAGGCGATTGCCACTTCGCTACTGGTCGTCGGCACCACCAGCGCCGTCGGGGTCGTCTCGCACGCCAAGGCCGGGCGGGTGCAGTGGCGCACCGGTTTGGTGTTCGGGACGGCGGGCATGGCTGGTGCCTACGCGGGCGGGTTTCTAGCCCGGTTCATTCCAGGACCCGTTCTGCTCATCGGCTTCGCGGTGATGATGATCGCCACCGCCCTGGCCATGCTGCGCGGCCGCAAGGACGTCGAGCAGAACAACGGTGACCATCCCATTCCGGTGCTCAAGGTGATCGCCGAGGGATTGGTCGTCGGATTGGTCACCGGCCTGGTCGGTGCCGGTGGCGGTTTCCTGGTGGTTCCCGCGCTGGCTCTGCTCGGCGGGCTTCCGATGCCGATTGCCGTCGGCACCTCGCTGGTGGTCATCGCGATGAAGTCCTTCGCCGGCTTCGCGGGGTACCTCAGCAGCGTGACCATCGACTGGAAAATGGCGGCGATGGTCACCGCGGCCGCAGTGGTCGGTGCCCTCATCGGGGCGCGGCTGACCGCACTGGTCAACCCGGACTCGCTGCGCAAGGCCTTCGGATGGTTCGTGTTGCTGATGTCCTCGGTGATCCTCGCCCAGGAGGTCCATCCCGCGGTGGGGATCGCCACGGCGGCGGCGACCGTGGTGGCCGCCTCCGTCTACTTCGCGCGTGGTCGTCGGTCCAGTGATACCCCGGCGGGTAAGCTCGAATCTGTCAAGCCCTAAGGAGGCCGCAGTGGTTGGTGACGAAACTTCCATCGCCGAAGTGCTCAACCGGTTGCGTCGTGCGCAGGGCCAGTTGAACGGCGTCATCGCGATGATCGAGCAGGGCCGTGAATGCAAGGACATCGTCACCCAGCTGGCGGCGGTGTCCAAGGCGCTGGACCGAGCCGGATTCAAGATCATCGCCTGCGGACTCAAGGAGTGTGTCACCGGAGACGCCGCCAACGGGAAGGCGGCGATGACCGAGGCCGAGCTGGAGAAGATCTTCCTCTCGCTCGCCTAACGAATCGGCTTGAGCCTGATCGGCATACCGTCGATCGGCACCGGCATCCCCGCGTAGTCGTAGCGCGGCTTGTACCCCCGGTGCGGCAACTCCAGTTGGTAGTTGCGCAACACCCGATGCATCACGGCCTTGATCTCCAACTGGCCGAACACCAGCCCGATGCACTTGTGCGCGCCGCCGCCGAACGGCGCGAAGGCGTAGCGATGCCGCTTGTGTTCCGACCGCGGCTCGGCGAACCGCTCCGGGTCGAATTTCTCCGGCTGGTCCCAGAGTTCGGTGAGCATATGGTTCATGCCGGGCCACAGGTTGATGTTGGTGCCGGCCGGTACGAAGTAGCCCTGGATCGAGGTGTCCCGGACAGCGCGCCGGACGTTGAACGGCAGCGGGGTCACCATCCGCAGGCATTCGTTGATGACCAGATCCCAGGTCTCCAGCTTGTCCAGGGAGTCGATGTCCAACGGGGCGTCGCCGATCTTCTCGCCCTCCTCGCGGAGCCGATCCTGCCACTCCGGGTTCGCGGCCAGGTGGTAGGCCATGGTCGTCATCGTCGACGACGAGGTGTCGTGGGCGGCCATCATCAGGAAGATCATGTGGTTGACGATGTCTCTGTCGGAGAAGGTGTTTCCGTCCTCGTCGGCGACATGGGTGAGCACCGTCAGCATGTCGGTGCCGTCGGAGCCACGCTTCTCGGCGACCCGCGCGGTGAAGTAGTTCTCCAGAACCTTGCGGGCTTCCAGTCCCCGCCACCACTTGAACGGCGGCACCGGGGTGCGGATGATCGCCCCACCGGCGCGGGTGGTGGTCTCGTAGGCCGCCTTGATCTTGGTGACCAGATCGTGGTCGCTACCCGGTTCGTGGCCCATGAACACCACGGCGCCGATATCGAGGGTGAGTTCCTTGATTGCGGGCAGGAACAGGAATCGGTGGTCGTTGACCGGCCAGGCCCCGCCCGGGGAGTTGGCCACGACTTTGGTGGCGACGGTGTCCATGTGCTTGATGTAGCCGGACAGTCGGGTGCGGGTGAACGCCTCCTGCATGATCCGGCGGTGGTACATGTGTTCTTCACCGTCCATCAACAGCAGGCCGCGGTCGAAGAACGGCCCGATGACGTCATTCCAGGCCACCGTGGTGAAGTCCTTGTTCCGGTTGGCGAACACTTCCTGGGTGGCGTCAGGGCCCAGAGCGGCGATGGCGTCGAGTGCCGGGGTCTTGGTGTAGTACACCGGCCCGTATTTGCGGTAGCTCTCCAGGACGAATTCGGGGCCGCCCCGGAAGATCTCGATCAGGTGGCCCAGGAACGGGAGTCCGGAGTTGCCCATGATCGGTTTGAGGCCGCTGCCTGCGGGAGGCTCGGAGAACTGCCATTCGGGCCAGTCCTGCTTGCGGAGGTGCTCTTCGAGCATCCCCATGCCGGGAATGGTCTGCAGCGTGGGGGTCAGCTTGCGACGGGCCTGATCCAGCAGGTGCTGCTGGGTGGTGATGGTCGGCATCGACGTCTCCTGCGAGGACTTGTAACCGGCGGTACCGCAATCTTTCCGGCCAAAGTTGACGGCTGTCAAGTTTCCATCCTGGCCCGGCGTGGTGCAAGGTGAACGGGTGAGCGCACCGCAGCAGTCCGGCGAGGTGCCGCGCCGCCGCGGTGACCGCCAGCGGCACGCCATCGTGCAGGCGGTTCGGGAACTGCTCACCGAGAAGCCGTTCGCAGAACTATCTGTCAGCACCATCAGCGACCGTGCGGGTGTCGCCCGATCCGGCTTCTACTTCTACTTCGACTCCAAGTACGCCGTGCTGGCCCACATCCTGGGCGAGGTCGCCGACGAACTCGAGGACCTCACCGGAGACTTCGCGCCTCGCGGCGACGATGAGACACCCGCGGTGTTCGCCAAGCGGATGATCGGCAGCGCCGCAGCGGTCTACGCCCACAATGATCCGGTCATGTCCGCGTGCAACATCGCCCGCAGCACCGACGCTGAGATTCGCGAGATACTCGACCGCTACAACGATCTGGTCATCGACCAGATCGTGCCGCTGGTCGAGGCCGAGATCCACAACGGCACCGCCGCCCCGGTCACCGATGATGTTCGCGGTCTGGTTCGGGTCCTCGTCGGTGCCACCGCGATGACGTTGTCGGGGGAGTCGATGTTTTCCGGGCCCGACCGCGATGTCCAGAGCGCAGTCGCGGTCCTGGAGAAGCTGTGGTTGCATGCGCTGTGGGGCGACCGGGCCGGCGACTGATCGCCCTCACGCTGTCCGCCTGACCCGCTGGCCGACCGCCCGTTGCCGATGACGCAGTCGCCGGTCGCTGCCGAGCAGTTCGTCGGGGAAGTGCTCGTCGAGCCAGGCCTGGTTGTAGAGGGTGTCGAGGTATCGCTCGCCGAAGTCCGGGGCCAGCGCCACCGCGGTCAGTCCCTGCCCGTCGCGCTCCTCGAGCCAGCGCAGCGCACCGGTGACCACCGTTCCAGTCGACCCGCCGAACAGAAATCCGTTGCGCGCCATCCGATGACAGGCCCGGATGGCATCGGGCTCCTCGACGAACAGCACGTCATCGACGAAGCTCTCATTCAGCATCGGTGGACGAAAACCCATCCCCAGGCCGGGGATCATCCGCCGACCCTCGGGGCCGCCGAAGCTGGCCGACCCGGCCGCGTCGATCCCAACGACGGTGACATGCGGGTGCCAGTCTTTCAGGTAGCGGGCACAGCCCATCAGGGTGCCGGTCGTGCCGGCACCGACGAACAGCACGTCCAAATTCGGAAACTCCCGCAGGATGGCCGGTGCGGTAGTGCGGTAGTGCGAGCGCCAGTTGTTCTGGTTGGCGTACTGGTCCAGCCACACGTACCGGCGGTCGGTCTCGCACAGTTCGCGGATGAACTCCAGTCGGGCGGCCAGGAAGCCGCCCTTCGGCGCGGGTGTGGTGATGGTGTGCACCTGCGCGCCCAGCGCCTCCATGAGCCGCTTCGTCGTCTCGTTACAGCGGGCATCGGTCACGCAGACGAAGGGATACCCCTTGCTCGCCGCGATCATGGCCAGCGCGACACCGAGGTTGCCCGACGAGGACTCGACCAGGATCGAGTCCGGTGCCAGTCGACCGTCCCGTTCGGCGGCCTCCACCATCTCGTTCGCCGGCTTCAGCTTGACCGAACCGGCAAGATTGAGCCCCTCGCACTTGAGGTACAACGATCGGCCGAAGACGGCGCGCAGGTCGACATAGAGATCGTCCTGATTGAACTGCTGGGGGGCTGAAATGACACTCATCGTGTCGTCCTCTCTGCGAACGCCGCCGTTCAGCGGCTAGGTTGCGCTGCGGCGCAACCACTGTGAATTGGCTGCAGCTGCTCCGAGATTCAGGCTGCTGGCCGCCGATGAGACTTCAGTGAGCCAAAAATGTGCGTCTTCTCATCAACCGAGAGCGCACTTGATGAGAGCCCACTCATTTTCGGCTCACTAACGGTTCACAACGGTTCCCCAGATTTGGGGAACGTCGCACCCGACGCCTCACCCATCAGAACAGGAGTACGCGCATGCCTCGGAACACCTCGACAGTCACTGCCTCCGATGTCCGGTTGTACTGGCCGACAGAACTTTCCGAGTCGGAACGTCATGAACTGCTCGGGCTTTACGACGAGGTTGCCCGTCACGAGGGCACACACGGTTACTCCGGATCGATCGCCGACACGGTCGGGCGCGCGATCGTCGACGGCGATGCCGATGCCCTCGCCGGCGGGCAGATCCACATCCTGCTGGCCCGTGACGTCGACGGTCTGGTGGGCAGTCTGATCCTGCAGCCCTTCGTGTCCCAGGCCCGCCGGCACACCGTCAACGCTAAGCGTGCCGTCGTCGCACGGCGGGCCCGCGGGACGTTCTTCCCGCTGATGTTCCGCGAGGCGGTCCGCAAGTCCGTCGCCATCGGCGCAGAGATCGTCACCCTCGACGTGGCCGCCGACGGGCCGGTGGCCCTGTGGAAATCGCTCGGCTTCCAGCAGTATGGGGTGCTGCCCGACTATGCCCGACGTGACGGCAAGCCTGTGGAGGGCTACTTCCTGTACCTGCGCCTGCTGGACGCCGCCGACCCCGGGCAATGGAGTTGAGCGTGGTGAGCATTCCCACTGCAGTGCAGCGCAAAAACTTTCGGCTCTTCCTTGCCAGTCAGGTCGCCGCGCAGTCGGGAACCTGGCTGCAGTTCGTCGCGGTCGCCTGGCTGGCCGGCCAAAGCACCGGCAGTGGAACCGCCCTGGGCTGGGTGGCGGTTGCGACGTTCGGACCGCTGCTGGTGCTGGGACCGTGGTCGGGGGCACTCGCCGACCGGATGGCCAAACGTCGGCTGCTTCTGGTGACCCAGGTGCTGATGGCCGCCCAGGCCGTCGCACTCGGCGTCGCCGTTCTGGCGGGGTGCACGGGCATGCCGGTGATTTACGCGCTCACCCTCGTCTACGGTCTGGTCCACGCCGGTGAGGCACCGGTCCGACGCGCGATGGTCGCTGAGATCGTCGATCCGCAGGACATTCCACGCGCGGTGAGTTTGACCAATGTGGTGGCCGCCTTGGGGCGGGTACTCGGGCCGTTGGGCGCGGGCGCGCTGATCGCAACGGCCGGAATCGGCTGGTGCTTCGTCGCCACCGCAGTCAGCTACCTGCTGGCGCTGGTCATGCTGTTGCCGATCGACGACGAGGCCGCGCACGCTGCTGGATCGCAGGGCGAACCAGGCGCGGTACACGCGGGACTGCGCTACGCCTGGCGCAACAGCGACATGCGCGTCGCGCTCATCCTGACCGCCGTGGTGGCCACCTTCGGGTTCAACCACCAGGTATTGGTGCCGCTGCTGGCCGCCTCGACTTTCGGCGCCGGTGCGACGGGCTACACAGTGCTCTACACCGCGATCAGCCTGGGGGCGGTGCTGGGCGCGCTAGCGGTGGCCCGGCGCCGGGACGTCCCGCTGTCACTGCTGGTGCGCGCCGCCGCCGCGTTCGCCGTGGCCAACGGTCTGTTGGCTGTCGCCCCTAACCTGGTCTTGGCCGTCGCGGCCGGCTTCTGCGCGGGTGCCACCGCGCTGCTGTTCGTCACCGCGGCGGTCGCATTACTGCAGCAGCAATGCGTACCGGGCATGCGCGGGCGGGTGATGGCGCTGTTCGCCATGGTGCTGATGGGTGGCATCCCGATCGGCGCGCCGATCGTGGGTGCGCTGGCCGACCTGGCCGGCCCGCGGGTCGCGGTCGCGGCGGGTTCGCTGGCGACGGTGCTCGGCGTCGCCTACGCGATCCGGCACTGCGCTGCTCGCGTGTCGAGACGGTCGACCCGGCGGCCCCGCTGGCTAGTGTCGACGGATGCTGGGTGACTTGAGCGGTAAGCGTGTGCTGGTGACCGGTGCGGCCAGTGGGATCGGCCGGGCGGTCGCGTTGCGGTTGGCCCGCGGCGGCGCCGCGCTCTATCTGACCGACCGCGACGTGGACGGACTTGCCGCCACCGTCGCCGACGCGCGGGCCATCGGCGCAGAGGTGCGCGAACACCGCGCGCTGGACGTCTCCGACTACGAGGCCGTCGCCGCGTTCGCCGCTGACATCCACGCCGGCACGGTCGTGATGGACATGGTGTTCAACGTGGCCGGGGTGTCGGCCTGGGGGACCGTCGACCGGCTGACCCACCGGCATTGGCGCAGCATGATCGACATCAACCTGATGGGCCCCATCCACGTGATCGAAACCTTCGTGCCGCCGATGGTGGCCGCCGGACGTGGCGGCAATCTGGTCAATGTGTCCTCGGCGGCCGGATTGGTGGCATTGCCCTGGCACGCCGCTTACAGCGCCAGCAAATACGGCCTGCGCGGGCTTTCGGAGGTGCTTCGCTTCGACCTCGCCCGGCACCGCATCGGCGTCTCGGTGGTGGTACCCGGTGCCGTTCGCACCCCCCTGGTCCAGACCGTGGAGATCGCCGGGGTGGACCGGGACGACCCGCAGGTTCAGCGCTGGGTACGACGGTTCAGCGGGCACGCGGTCTCCGCGGATACCGCTGCGGCGAAGATCCTCGCCGGGGTCGCGCGCAACCGCTTCCTGATCTACACCTCACCGGACATCCGGGCGCTCTACGCGTTCAAGCGATTCGCCTGGCTGCCCTACAGCGTGGTCATGAAGCAGGTCAACGTGCTCTTCACCCGCGCGCTCCGGCCCGGATCCGCCCGGGGGCTGCCGCCGGCCGATTGAGGGGCCGGCGTTGTCGGTGGCCGGTGCTAGACCTGTCCTGGCGTGTTGTGAGATGCGACACGCCGGAGCGGACACCACCGAAAGCCTTACGACCAGGGAATTTCACAATTGTTATTCGGAACATGTTGTATCTCTTCGCTCAATGAGCCACTAGGTGTAGTGTTTCAGGCGCCGGCTGGCCCGCGATTTGCGGGTCAGCCGGGACCACCGGAACCGCCTTCCGTCCCGGCCATTTCTTCGCCCCGTTTCGCTGAGGAGCCACACCGCAGATGACCATCACCGTCTACACCAAGCCCGCCTGCGTGCAGTGCAATGCCACCTACAAGGCCCTCGACAAGCAGGGCCTGACCTACGAGATCGTGGACATCACCGAGGTTCCGGATGCCCGGGACTACGTGATGGCGCTGGGCTACCTGCAGGCCCCGGTGGTCGTCGCCGGCGGTGAGCACTGGTCGGGCTTCCGCCCCGACCGCATCAAGGCGCTCGCTGGCGCCGCCCAGTCCGACGCAGCTGCCGCCAGCGCTTAACGGCCATGGACTCGGACGGCGCAGGCCCGGCGCGAGTGGTGTACTTCTCCAGCGTTTCGGAGAACACCCACCGCTTCGTGCAGAAGCTGGGGCTGCCAGCCATTCGGATTCCACTGCACGGCCGTATCGAGGTGGACGAGCCTTACGTCCTGATCCTGCCGACCTACGGCGGCGGCCGGGCCAACGGCCCGGACCCCGATGCCGGGGGCTACGTCCCCAAACAGGTCATCGCGTTTCTGAACAACGAACACAACCGATCGCTGATCCGCGGTGTGATCGCGGCCGGCAACACCAACTTCGGCGCCGAGTTCTGCTATGCGGGCAATGTCGTGTCCAGCAAGTGCGGGGTGCCGTATCTGTACCGATTCGAACTCATGGGAACCACCGACGACGTTTTCGCCGTCCGAGAGGGCTTAGCTCAATTCTGGGCTCAAATCCGGGAGGACGCCGACGTCCAAGAGAGGGAAGACACGTGCCACCAACCGTCACTGCTGCAGAGCCGGTAACCCAGACCTCCGCGCACGCCGCCGCGCATGCGCTTCCGGGGGAGACGGACTACCACGCGCTCAACGCGATGCTCAACCTGTACGGGCCCAACGGCGAGATCCAGTTCGACAAGGACGTGCTCGCCGCCCGCCAGTACTTCTTGGAGCACGTCAACCAGAACACCGTCTTCTTCCACAACTACGACGAGAAGCTCGACTACCTGATCCGGGAGAACTATTACGAGCGTGAGGTTCTCGACCAGTACTCGCGCAACTTCGTCAAGACCCTGATCGACCGCGCATACGCCAAGAAGTTCCGGTTCCCGACCTTCCTGGGGGCGTTCAAGTACTACACCTCGTACACGCTGAAGACTTTCGACGGCAAGCGCTACCTGGAGCGCTTCGAGGACCGCGTGGTGATGGTGGCCCTGACCCTGGCCGCCGGTGACACCACACTGGCCGAGCAACTGGTCGACGAGATCATCGACGGCCGGTTCCAGCCGGCCACCCCGACGTTCCTCAACTCCGGCAAGGCCCAGCGCGGCGAGCCAGTGAGTTGTTTCCTCCTTCGCATCGAGGACAACATGGAGTCGATCGGCCGCTCGATCAACTCCGCGCTGCAACTGTCCAAGCGCGGCGGTGGAGTTGCGTTGCTGCTGAGCAACATTCGCGAGCACGGCGCCCCGATCAAGAACATCGAGAACCAGAGCTCCGGGGTCATCCCGATCATGAAGTTGCTGGAGGACTCGTTCTCCTACGCCAACCAACTCGGGGCTCGCCAGGGCGCCGGTGCGGTCTACCTGCACGCCCACCACCCCGACATCTACCGGTTCCTGGACACCAAGCGAGAGAACGCCGACGAGAAGATCCGGATCAAGACCCTCAGCCTGGGTGTGGTGATCCCGGACATCACCTTCGAGTTGGCCAAGCGCAACGAGGACATGTACCTGTTCTCGCCGTATGACGTCGAGCGCGTCTACGGGGTCCCGTTCGCCGACATCTCCGTCACCGAGAAGTACTACGAGATGGTCGACGACGCCCGCATCCGCAAGCACAAGATCAAGGCCCGGGAGTTCTTCCAGACGCTGGCCGAGTTGCAGTTCGAGTCTGGCTACCCGTACATCATGTACGAGGACACCGTGAACCGGGCCAACCCCGTCGCCGGCAAGATCACCCACTCCAACCTGTGCTCGGAGATCCTCCAGGTGTCCACGCCGTCGACGTTCAACGACGATCTGTCCTACTCCCATATCGGCAAGGACATCTCGTGCAACCTCGGCTCGCTCAACATCGCCAAGGCGATGGACTCGCCGGACTTTGCCCAGACCATCGAGGTGGCCATCCGGGCGCTGACCGCCGTCAGCGACCAGACCCACATCACCTCGGTTCCGTCCATCGAGAAGGGCAACAGCGAGGCCCACGCGATCGGGCTTGGGCAGATGAACCTGCACGGATACCTCGCGCGTGAGCGGATCTTCTACGGCTCCGAAGAGGGCATCGATTTCACCAATATCTACTTCTACACCGTGCTCTACCATGCGCTTCGGGCGTCGAACCGGATCGCCATCGAACGCGGCACGACGTTCAAGGGCTTCGAGAATTCCAAGTACGCCAGCGGTGAGTTCTTCGACAAGTACACCGACCAGGTGTGGGAACCGCAGACCGATCGGGTCCGAAAGCTGTTCGAGGACGCCGGCATCCGCATTCCCAACCAGGACGACTGGCTGCGACTGAAGGAGTCGGTGCAGGCCAACGGCATCTACAACCAGAACCTTCAGGCGGTTCCGCCGACCGGGTCGATCTCCTACATCAACCACTCGACGAGTTCCATCCACCCGATCGCGTCGAAGGTCGAGATCCGCAAGGAAGGCAAGATCGGCCGCGTCTACTACCCGGCGCCGTACATGACCAACGAGAACCTGGACTACTACCAGGATGCGTACGAGATCGGCTACGAGAAGATCATCGACACCTACGCCGCGGCCACCCAACACGTGGACCAGGGTCTGAGCCTCACCCTGTTCTTCAAGGACACCGCGACCACGCGCGACGTCAACAAGGCGCAGATTTACGCCTGGCGTAAGGGAATCAAGACGCTGTACTACATCCGTCTTCGGCAGATGGCGTTGGAGGGCACTGAGGTGGAGGGTTGCGTCAGTTGCATGTTGTGATGGCTTGCCGCTGACGGGGAATCTCGTGGCGACCTCCTAGATTCCCTCAAGGTTTCTTCGCCCGTACCGCCTTCAGTCGACGTTGCTCGGCCAGCACGGCCTGGTAGCCGGCGCGCTCGGCCACCAGCCACTCCGGGCTCTCGGTGAGCAGCGCATCGATCTGCTCGGAGGTGAGCGCCTCGGTGATGCCGGCACGGGCCAGGGCGGCGATCGAAATGCCCAGCTTGGCTGCGACCAGATTTTTCGGATGTGGCCCGTGCTTACGGAGATCTTTGAGCCATTGCGGTGGGTCCGCCTGCAGCGTGGTCAACTCGTCGCGGGTGATCGCGCTCTCCCGAAACTCCGCCGGAGTTGCGGGCAGGTACACATCCAACTTCTTGGCCGCCGTGGCGGGCTTCATGGACTGTGAGTTCGGCCTGCTCATAGTGTGAGCTTATCGACGGCGACCATCGGTAGCCTGAAGCGGTGACCCCCTCCGCGCTCACCCTCGGGTATGTGCCCGGCGGGACGCCGGCGAAGTGGGCGCAGATCTGGACCGAACGTCACCCCGAGGTCCCGCTGCGACTGCACCCCGTGTCGGCGGCAGACGCGGCCGATGAGGTGCGGGCCGGCACCATCGACGTGGCATTGCTCCGACTGCCTACCGACACCTCCGCACTGGCGGTCATCCCTCTCTACGATGAGGTGACGGTGGTGGTGGTGCCGACGGATCACCTGCTGTGTGCCGCCGACGAGGTCACCTCCGCAGATCTCGATGGCGAGCCGATCCTGCTGCCAGCCGACGACGTCGTCGGTTGGGCGGACGCTCCCGGCACTCCGATCGATCACCGACCTGAGACCACCATGGCTGCAATGGAACTCGTCGCCGCAGGGTTGGGCGCACTCATCGTGCCGCAATCGCTGGCCCGGCTTTATCACCGCAGGGACCTCACCTACCGACGGATGGTCGACGCCCCGAGTTGCCCTGTCGCCCTTGCCTTCCCGGAAGGCCCGCAGTCGGCGCAGGTCGACGAGTTCATCGGGATCGTGCGGGGTCGTAAACCCGGCTCATCGCGCGGCCAGTCTCAGCCGGCGCCGAAGCGCACCGCACGAGAGAAGGCTTTAGCCAAGCAGGCCGCCCGCGCCGCTGCGGGGAAGTTGGCCCGCAAGCCGGGGAGGACCGGGCGCGCTCGGCCTCGATGACCGCAGGCAAGCCCTGAAGGTGGCCGCTGTCAGAACAGCTGATAGGCCTGCCGCGCGATCGTGAACCCGTGTCCGCTCTGCAGGTCCCGGCAGGTCATACCGGATTCGTTGCTGGTGCAACGCAATACGCCCGCCGTGATCGACTCGCCGTAGGCCAGTACGCCACTGTGGTTGTAGGCGGTGTCGCCCGCGCAGACGATCTGCGCTGGTTGGCCGGGCGTCACGATGATGCCCTGTCCGTAGCCGGTGGATGATGGGCAGTTAGTGGGTCGGGGTGGAGGAGACCAGTCTCGCTGCTGAATATCGCAACGTGCCGAGGACGGATGGATCATGCACCCGATATTCATCGACGGCGAGGTGAAGCCGGTCCAGTCGTCCACCACTCGGTCGGCGCGCACGGGGGTGGCCAGGACGAAACCAACACTGAGCGCCGCGCCTGCGACAAGCAGGCCGCCCTTCACCGCTCCCACGTCCACAGTTTCCGATGCTAGTCCGAAGGTATCCAGGGGAGAAGGTCGCCGTAATTCACGGGCTGGACCTGTGCGCCCAGGGTTGCCGTGCGCGGCGAAACTAGAAAATCTCGTAACCCTCACGGGAGATGGCGAATCCGTTTCCGGACCGGCTGTGGACGCAGCTCATCCCGGCCTCGCTGCTTGTGCAGGTGAGGTCACCGGCGGCGATCGAGTCCCCGTAAGCCAGCGGTTCGCCGCCCCCGAAGGCGGTGTCGCCGGCGCAGACGAACTCCGCGCCACGATCCGGGCTGAGCACGATGCCCTGTCCGTACTCAGTCGACGACGGGCAGTCCGTGGGACGCCTTGGCGGCAGCCAGTTGCGTCTTCGGATGTCGCAACGGACCAGCGAGGCGTCGATAACGCAGCCGATGTTTCCGGTCGGTGAGGTGAAACTGGTTGTCGCACCGTTTGGAGGCTGCGTGGGTGATCGAGGAGGGCTCGTCGCAGTCGGGGGATCGGTCGGGCTGCTCATCGCTGGGCTGGTGGTCGCCGTCGGAGTTTCTTCGGCAACTCTGGTGCCGGGGCCGCCGTCGTCGCCATCTCGGCTGATCAGCACGACTGCAATGACGGCCGCCGCGATGGCTGCCAGCGCCGCGGCACCCAGCCCAATCCGGCGGGCTCCGCCTTGCGGCGCCGCCCCCGCCTTCCGGTCTCCGACCGGTTCCGCGGCCTTCGCTTCGTCGGGCGAGGTATTGGTGCCCTGCAACCGGAGCAGACGGTGATCGACGTCGGCGTAGAGGTCGTTGCGTTTGCCGAACATCTCCAGCACATAGCGGCCGGCCCGACGCTCCTCTTCATCGGTGGACCGCAAGGCCGGTTCCAGGTCGATGAGAATCTGGTGCTGTTGGTCGTGGGTCAGTGGTTCAGACTGGGCGACCAGGTCGACCAGACCCGAAAGGTACGACAGCGGGATGGGTGGGGCCTCGGGGAGCGGCTGCGGCGGCGGCGGGGCGGCAGGCAGGTTCGCCAGCGCGCCTGCCAGCGCTATCGCCGACTCGCGCGCGGAGGGGGAGTAGCCGATGATCTGCCGCGTCGACAGCGCGTTGGGCAGCGCTTCGGGAAGCCGCTGGACGGCCAGTGGCAGGACTGGCTTGCCGAGGGCCAACGCCCACGCCAACTCGCGCTTACAGGCCACCGAGTTCAGCGTCTGGTCGGAGACTACCGCCACGAACGCATCGGAATCGGCTATGCGCCGGAGGATTTCGTCCCACCAAGACTGTCCGCCCCGCAGCGCGGAGTCAAACCATGCCTGGTAGCCGAGAGCATCGAGGTCGCGGACCAGCGCCTCGATATCGGACTTGTTCTCCCGCGCGTAGGAGATGAACAACTGCCGCACAGTCACTCCTCACTCATGCACTCGCCGATGTGGGTCCGGCGTTGACGGGGCCCTCGTAGCGCAGCGTGAACTCGTCGGCGGGCACCGTCCAGTGCTCCCCGCCCTCGCCCTGTACCACCCAGTCGCCGGATTGCGCGGTCACGTCACCCTCCAGGGTGTGCACGGTTTCTCCCGGCCTGGCCGGACGGGCCAGCACGGTGCCGTGCCGTTGCCACAGTTGACCGCTCATGTGCCGGTACCGGTCGGTGAAGATATCGTCCTGCACCGACCACCATCGATCGTCGTCGGGGTCGCGGACCGCCCAGTCGCCGGCCCGGGCCGTCATGGTGTTGCCTGATCGGGTGGTCCACGTCCATGGCGTCGATCGCTTCTCGGCGAACACGGTGCCTTTGCGGCGGAACGACTTCCAGACATCCTGCGATTCGATGGGCCGTGAACGGTAACCGAGTTGGCGGAGCCGCAGTAGGGTGGTCGCCAGGCTGTTCAGCGCTCTGTCCAGCAGATCCGGATCGGCTTCGATTCGTTCCCAGTCCACCAACTTGTCGTGGATTTTCCGGGCATCGTCCCGTACCGGACCGTAGCGCCAGCCCGCTTCCCGGTAGTACCGACACCAATCCTCGTGCTCGGCGCGGGCCATCGCTAGCGCGGTGTCCCGGTCGAAACCCATCAACCGAAGCTGCTCGAGGGGTTGGTGTCCGAGCAGTTCGGCGGTGGGAATCGAGTCCGGTGGCACGCCGAACGTGTTCCAGGTGTGGCCGCCGATCTGCTCAGCCATCCACAACACATTGCCCACCTCGCGTCGGTTCGATCCCCGATAGAAATCATCGAGTTCGGCCCACGGACGGGTCGCCGGGGTGCCAGGGTCGACGTCGGCGACATACCGGTCGTGGATGAGCCGTGCCGCGCGTTCCCAGGAGTCGTGCGCCTGTCCCTCGGGCAGGTCCATGCTTAGGTGATAGGTCCGCAGCCGACCGACAACCGCGGGCTTGTCGTCGCTCAGGTCCGCGCTGGGATCCCATGCGTAGATCGAGGTTGCGGGGAAATGGGCCGCCAATCGGGTGCCGACGGCCGGGTCGACACCGGCAACCGGCGAGTCGACAAGAATCACCGCGGTGCCGGTCGGATCCTCGGATAGCAGAGACATCAACAGTGCGACAGTAGGTTTGGCCGCAACCGCCTCAATGTCAGGCCGATCCGGCGGTAGGCCTAGCTGAGCGCGGGAGAATTCGTGGTCGCGCTTGGCGTCGTCGGCGTCCTCTGCGACCACGGTCAGCTTCGGAAGGGCTGTCCCCTCCGACACTGTGCAGTAGTCGCGTTCCAATTGCCGGCGCGCCAGGTCGGCGCACAGAGCCAGGGTCAGTTGCGAGTAACCGCACACCAGGACGCGTCGAACTCCAGGTTCGGCGGTGATCCAGTCCAGCAATCGGCTCGCGGTCACTTCATATCTGCCCACCGTGTCGGCGGCCCACCGCGTCTGCGATCCGCCGAAGTGCCGAGCCCGCCACGCGGCAGCCTGCCATGGGTCGTCGATGCGGACGATCAGGGGGATCCGCCGTCTGCGGTCGGCCCGCGAGATCCGCTTCGTGATCAGCTCCAGGCGCGACAGGTTAGATCCCGGGTCCGCGCCGAGGAGGTATAGCCTGTCCAGCCTGTCCCACAGCGCCAACGAGGTGAGCGTTTCGGGCTGCCGGAAGTCCACTCGGACCACCCGGCCGCCGTGGCTGCGGGCCGCTTCGGCACAGCGTCCCGTCGGGGAGGATGTGATCAGCGCCAGATTGCCGCGGCGGCCTACCGTGTCCGCGATCGCGCCGATCATCGACTCGGCGTCGTCGTCGGCGTCGACGATGGCGGTTACCGATCGGGCGAAGCGCAACCGGAGCCGGTCCAGACCTGAGCGGAACAGCGCGGCGGTCACACCGATCACACTGAGGAACAACGCCGCCAAGGCTGTCAGTCGGGCGATCTCAAGGGCGACCGGCGAGGGCGACGGGCACTGGCCGGTAGCGATCGACTGGTCGCCGAAGCCGCCCTTGACCAGACCGGCGGTCCACATGAGCGCGGTGAAGAACCGGGGATGGGTGTCGTCGTGACAGTTCCAGTACGACGCCAGGCCTAGGATCAGGCTGATCATCGCCAGCCCGGACACGACAGCCACGGGCGCGCCGGTCTCTCTGATTCCGTGGCCCCGCAAGACGAGTCCGGCCAGGATGGCCAACACCGCGACGACGACGGCGATCGTGGCCGCCGAGCCGGGGCGGCCGAACCACTGCAGTCCCTCGGGCTGAGCAAGTCGGGCGCCAGGATTCAGAGCGAGCACCGTCAGATGGCCGAGTAGCAACAGGGTGACGCCCGCCAGTGCCATCCTGGCGGCGCGGAGTGCCGGTTCGTTGATCGTCTTGCCCCCCAAAGGAATTCAGAGCACTTTGTGAAGCGGACCTTCGGCTTTCCTGTACATCGAGCGCAGCAGCACGTCGCGGAACCGGGCATCGTCGATCAGCTTGATCCCGGCATTGGCCACCTTCGGGTATCCGAGTAGCTTGTGGAAGTAACGGCCGCGCCGGTACTCCTTACCCCAAGCGGCTTCCATCCGCTGGCCATAGTTGGTGAAGTCGTCGGGCCCGCCGTTCTCCAGCGCTGCCATCGCGCACTCACCGGCGGCCAGGCCGGACTCCAGCGCCTTGGAGATCCCAGCCCCGGAAGCAGGCTTGCCGGCACCTAGCGAATCGCCGGTGAACAGCACGCCGGGACGCCACGGCGGCCACGCCGTAAAGCCCATCGGCAACCGCCAGGCCCGGACGCTCTTGTTCTTCTTCAACTCCTCGATGCTGGGCAGCTTCCACTCCGGCGGCAGCGTGGCCAGGAACTCCCCGAGGAACTGGGTGGCGTTGATGGCCTGCCAGTTCTTATAGCTGTTGATGTAGCCCAAGCCGATGTTGAGCCGGCCGCCGCCCATCGGGAAAACCCAGCCGTATCCCGGTAGCTGATCGCCTTGGAACTGCAGCTTCAGGTAGATGTCCATGCTGTCTGAATCGGCAACCTCGGCGTCCATCTCCGCGCGGATCGCGATCGCCGAGTAGCCGTTGTACTCCGAGTCCAGCTTCAGCGCCCGCTTGATGGGGGAGTAGGCACCGTCAGCGGCGATGACCGCGTCTCCCAAAACCTTCTCGCCGCCCTTGAGGACCACCCCGATGACCCGCCCGTGTCCGTCGAGGATCGGTTCGCTGACCTCGGCTCCCTGACGCACCACCGCACCGGCCTTCTCTGCGTGCTCGAGCAGCATGGTGTCCAGCAGCATGCGGCTGACGGTGTGCCCGTGGTCGGGCATGCCGGGACGCTTCGGGAAGGACAGTTCCCAGCGCGACGGGCTGAACACCGTCACCCGGTTCACCCGGTGGAAGCCCGCCACCTCGTCGGCCAGGCCCATTTTCTGCAGGTAGCTCACCGCGCGGGCGGTCAGGCCGTCGCCGCAGGGCTTGTCGCGGGGAAACACCGCTTTGTCCAGGACCACCACTTTGGCGCCGGTCTGCGCGGCCTGCCAGGCGGCAGCCGAGCCCGACGGGCCGCCACCGGCAATCACCAGGTCGAATTGGTTGGTCACAATCTCCGGCTCGGTCTCTGTGTTCTCGGATCGGTCGCTGTTGATGCTAGTCGGAGCGGGCATTGGCTGATCGGGGGCCAGCCGGTTCCCCCGCCGAAACAGCCCTTTCAGCCGACACATCGGGGGCTGTGGAACGGCCGTCGAGCCCGACGATGCCGACGCCCGCGCCGGCGATGGGCTGAAATTGCCGAACGCGCCGATAGGGTAACGGCGCTCGGCACAGCGAACGCGCAGGCGATCGGCCGCCGGGAAGCCGTCGGCCGATGGCCGTCCGAGGGCCAGTCGGCGGTGGACTGTCGGCAGTAGAGTGCTGTTCGTGCCCAGGTTCGCAGTCCCGCTACCGGGGGCTAAACCGGTCAAGGTGGATGCGCGCAGCGAGCGCTGGCGCGAGCACCGCAAGAAGGTGCGCGCCGAGATCGTCGACGCCGCCTTCCGGGCCATCGACCGCAACGGTCCCCAGGTCAGCCTGAATGAGATCGCCGCCGAGGCCGGCACCGCCAAACCCAAGATCTACCGACACTTCAACGACAAGGCGGACCTCTTCGCGGCCATCGGCAAGCGATTGCGCGACATGCTGGTCGCGGCGATCTTTCCCACCATCGATCTGGCGACCGACCCCACTCGCGAAGTCGTACGGCGCTGCGTGGCCGAATACGTCAGTCTCGTCGAGCAACATCCCAACGTGCTGCGCTTCGTCCTGCAGGGCCGATTTCCCGAGCCGTCCGAATCCACCACCCGCGGGTTCAGCGAAGGCCGGGAGATCACCATGGCGATCGCTGAGATGTTCAACAACGAACTCCGCGAACTGCGCCTCGCCGAGTCCTCGCTGCAACTGGCGGCAGCCGCCTGCTTCGGCGCGGCCTCGACCGCCACCGACTGGTGGCTGGGTTCTGATCCGGAAAGTCCGCCAAGGATGCCGACCGACAAATTCGTGGCGCACCTGACCACCGTCATGCTGGGCACCATCGCCGGCATCGCTGACCTGCTCGATATCGACCTCGACCCCGATCTGCCGCTGCGCAGCGCCACCCCGCGCAACGCCGCGGTCGGCTGATCCATCGGCGCCATCCCGACACACAGCGGCGACACGCCAAACACAACCCGTTGTGTTGGCTCTCGTTGTCCGACCCCACGGGTAGTGTTTGCAATGTCGGCGGAGAAAATCGGCCGGAATGGTGTCGGCCGCAATTGAAGTGGGGTTTCAGGTGAGCGATGGAGTGAAGCTGATCGACCGGGCGTCGGCGATCAACTGGAACCGGGTTCAGGACGAGAAGGACGCCGAGGTCTGGGATCGTCTGACCGGTAACTTCTGGCTGCCTGAGAAGGTCCCGGTGTCCAACGACATCCCGTCGTGGAACACCCTGACCGACTCCGAGAAGCAACTCACCATGCGGGTCTTCACCGGATTGACGCTGCTGGACACCATCCAGGGCACCGTCGGCGCCGTCAGCCTGATCCCGGACGCCGTCACCCCGCACGAGCAGGCGGTGCTGACCAACATCGCGTTCATGGAGTCGGTGCACGCCAAGAGCTACAGCAACATCTTCTCCACGCTGTGCTCCTCGACGGAGATCGACGAGGTGTTCCGCTGGTCGGAGGAGAACCCCAACCTTCAGCGCAAGGCCCACATCGTCATGGACTACTACCGTGGCGACGATCCGCTCAAGCGCAAGGTGGCCTCCACCCTGCTGGAGAGCTTCCTGTTCTACTCGGGCTTCTACCTGCCGATGTATTGGTCGAGCCGGGCCAAGCTCACCAACACCGCCGACATGATCCGGCTGATCATCCGCGACGAGGCCGTGCACGGCTACTACATCGGCTACAAATTCCAGCGAGCGCTGGCCGGGGAGAGCGATGCCCGCCGCGCCGAGCTCAAGGACTACACCTACGAACTGCTCTTCGAGCTCTACGACAATGAGACCGAGTACGCCCAGGACCTCTATGACGGGGTCGGCCTGACCGAGGACGTCAAAAAGTTCCTGCGGTACAACGCCAACAAGGCGCTGATGAACCTCGGGTATGAGGCGCTGTTCCCGCGGGACGAGACCGATGTGAACCCGGCGATCCTGTCGGCGCTGTCGCCGAACGCCGACGAGAACCACGACTTCTTCTCCGGGTCGGGCAGCTCGTACGTGATCGGCAAGGCAGTGGTCACCGAGGATGAGGACTGGGACTTCTAGGCCTACGGTGAACGGCCGGTGAATCTGCTGGCGTGATCAGTGCTGAACCGACAGACTGGGTGCATGTCCGATAAGCCGTTGTTCCGCTCTGTCATCGACTGGCTGCGTGCCGGCTATCCCGGCGGCGTGCCGGGGCCGGACCGGGTGCCGTTGTTGGCGCTGCTGAGGAACACTCCGCTGACTGAGGATGAGGTCAAAGCAGTGGTCCGTGAGATCACCGCCCACCAGGACGAGGTACTGGCGGACGGGGTTGTCGGACACGACGAGATCGAGAAGTTCATCGAGGGTGTGGCACATCATGACGGCGGCCCCGAGAACGTCAAACGGGTGGCCGACATCCTGGTCGCGGCAGGCTGGACGCTTGACCCCTCGCTCGCGGCCGCCGACGAGAAGCTCGCCGAGGATTAACTCCTCCCGCCGAGCGTCGCTCCAACTCGGCGTTCGGCAGTCGTCCGGTTATGCGTCGCGCAGCGTTTCGGTGTCGATGACGAAGCGGTAGCGGACATCGCTGGCGATCACCCGCTCGTAGGCCTCGTTGATGTAGTCCGGCTCGATTACCTCGATCTCGGCGGCCAGCCCGTGATCGGCGCAGAAATCCAGCATCTCCTGTGTTTCCGGGATTCCGCCGATCATCGATCCGGAGATCGAGCGCCGCATCTGGATCAGCGAAAACGACGGGACCACAAGGGGATTCTCCGGGGCGCCCAACTCGACGAATACCCCGTCCCGGTCGACCATGTTGAGGTAGTTGGCCAGGTTCAGATCCGCCGAGACGGTGTTCAGAATGATGTCGAAGGAGTTGCGCAGCTTCTTGAAGGTATCCCGGTCGCTGGTGGCGTAGTAGTGCTTGGCACCCAGACGCAGGCCGTCCTCCATCTTCTTCAGCGACTGCGACAGCACCGACACCTCAGCGCCCATGGCCGCGCCCAGCTTGACGGCCATGTGGCCCAGGCCGCCCAGACCCACCACGCCGAGACGGGTGCCTGGGCCGACATTCCAGCGTCGCAGCGGCGAGTAGGTGGTGATTCCGGCGCACAGCAGAGGCGCGGCAGCATCAAGCGGCAGCGACTCGGGGATACTCAACACATAGTTCTCGTCGACGACGATGTGGCCGCTATACCCGCCTTGAGTCGGCTGACCGTCCCGGCCGACGGCGTTGTAGGTGCCGGTCATTCCGCTGCCGGTGCAGTACTGAGCGAGGCCGGCACGGCAGTTGTCACACTCCCGGCAGGAGTCGACGAAGCAGCCCACTCCGACCCGGTCGCCAACCTTGAATCCGGTTACCTCCGAGCCGATTTCGGTGACGATCCCGGCGATTTCGTGGCCCGGTACAACCGGGTAGCTGGGCGTGCCCCACTCAGCGCGCACGGTGTGGATGTCGGAATGGCAGATTCCGGCGAAGTGGATGTCGAAAGCGACGTCGTGCGGGCCGACGGCACGCCGGGTGATCGTGGTCTTCATCAGAGGCTCGGTGGCTGAGGTGGCGGCGTAGGCGCGGACGGTGCTCATGGGTTGAGACTAGGCAATAGCGGATGCCGTCCGTCACCCCGGGAGAGAGAAATGCATCCGCTGACTCCCCAAGCGTCAAGCCAGCGCAACGCGCGGGGTTCTCAGTTGATGGGTGCGTTGAGCCAGCGCAGGTCCTCGACGATTCCGCGGGCGGCGACCAGACCCTGGCCGGTCTGCCACACCTCGTTATTGACCACGAACACCCGGTTGTCGCGGTTCGCCGAGAGTTTTCGCCAGGCCGGACTGTCCAGCAGGGCGGGGGCGCGGTCTTTGGCCGTCGGCGAAGCGAACGACAGGTACACGATGTCGCCGTCGGCGGCCGAGAAATCGGATGCGCCGTCAAGGTTGATCTCCACAAACGGTTTGTCGGTAAACCGCTGTGCAGCAGGGCGATCCACGCCGACGGCGGCCAGGACGCTGCCGGCGAAGGTGTCGGCGCCCCAGATCCGGAGCGTGGTGTCGGTGAGCTGGACGACGGAGGCCTGGAAGTGTGCGGCGTCGTTGGCCTCGCCGGCTTTCCTGGCCTGGTCGGCGAACCCGTCGATCAGACCGTCCGCGGCCCGCAACCGGCCGGTGGCCGCACCCACCATCCGGAGGTTGGCCTGCCAGATCGCGCCCGGTGCGGCGGAGAACACGGTCGGGGCGATCGCCGTCAGCGCGGTGTAGGCGTCGGGTGTCAGCGCCTGCGAACCGAGGATCAGATCCGGCTTGGCCGCCGCGATCGCCGCCAAGTCGGGCGCGCTGCGACTGCCGACCCCCGGAACGTCGTGGATGACTGTCCCCAAGTAGGAGGGTTGGGCGTCCGACCCGTCCGGTAGCGCCGCGGCCACGATGCGTGCCTGCAGGCCCAGGGCGCACAGCGCGTCGAGTTCGTCGCCGGCCAGCACCACGATCCGCATTGGGTCGGGCCGAACCGGGGTCTCTCCGGCGGCGTGCTTGATGGGCCCGGGCGGCGCGCCGTCGAGGCGGGCCGGCTCGGGCGCGCAGGACTCATCGGGACGACGCTGATTTCCCAACACCCCGGCGGAGGCGATTTTCGTGGTGCTGGTGACAACGCTGCTGGTCGCGCCGCCTGCACCGGGTCCGGAAACCGGTTCGGACCGGCTGGTACATCCAGTGGCCGCCAAGGCAACTGCCAGGACGGGAATCACGGCTCGGAACGGCACGACGCGACGGTAACACCCGGGACCCGCAAAACCGCGCTGACCTGGCCTTGGGCCCATCAGCCCGGGCTGTGTGACGCGAAATACGACAGAATGTAGGACCGACACCGCGCAAGCCCTGGTTTGGGGATAGGATGCGCCGTAGATTGCTTGGGGTATTCCCCATGGATGGTTGGAGGATCTTGTGACAGCCGTAGTGCCCCCCCGCGGAGAACTAGAGGCCCGTCGCCCGGCACCGATGCCCAGCGGGCCCAAGGGCAACCTCTTCTATAAGGTCATCACCACCACCGACCACAAGCTAATCGGCATCATGTACATGATCGCCTGCTTCACGTTCTTCGCCCTGGCCGGTCTGATGGCGCTGTTCATCCGCGCCGAGTTGACCCTCCCGGGCCTCCAGTTTTTGTCGAACGAGCAGTACAACCAGCTGTTCACCATGCACGGCACGGCGATGCTGCTGTTCTACGCAACCCCGGTCGTCTTCGGCTTCGCCAACCTGGTTCTGCCGATCCAGATCGGCGCCCCCGACGTGGCGTTCCCTCGTCTGAACGCGCTATCGCTGTGGCTGTTCATTTTTGGCGCACTGATCGCCCTCGCCGGCTTCATCACCCCTGGCGGCGCGGCTGACTTCGGCTGGACGGTCTACGTGCCGCTATCGGACTCCGTGCACTCCCCAGGCGCGGGCGCCGACCTGTGGATCCTCGGCGTCGCGGTCGGCGGCCTGGGCACCATCCTCGGCGCGGTCAACATGATCACGACCATCGTCTGCATGCGCTGCCCAGGTATGACGATGTTCCGGATGCCGATCTTCACCTGGAACATCTTCGTCACGTCCATCCTGGTCCTGCTGGTGTTCCCGCTGCTCACCGCCGCGCTGTTCGGCCTGGCCGCCGACCGTCGTCTGGGAGCGCACATCTACGACCCAGCCAACGGCGGCGTCACGCTGTTCCAGCACCTGTTCTGGTACTTCGGCCACCCGGAGGTCTACATCCTCGCGTTGCCCTTCTTCGGCATCGTTTCGGAAATCTTCCCGGTGTTCTCCCGCAAGCCGATCTTCGGCTACTCCACGCTGGTGTACGCCACCATCTCGATCGCCGCGCTGTCGATGGCGGTGTGGGCCCACCACATGTATGTGACGGGCACCGTGCTGCTGCCCTTCTTCTCCTTCATGACCTTCCTGATCGCGGTGCCCACCGGCATCAAGTTCTTCAACTGGATCGGGACCATGTGGAAGGGAAAGCTGACTTTCGAGTCCCCGATGCTGTTCTCCTTCGGCTTCCTGGTGGTGTTCCTCTGCGGTGGCCTGTCCGGAGTGCTGCTGGCCAGCCCGCCGCTGGACTTCCACGTCTCCGACACCTACTTCGTGATCGCGCACTTCCACTACGTGCTGTTCGGCGTGATCGTGTTCGCCACCTACGCCGGTGTCTACTTCTGGTTCCCGAAGATGACCGGGCGTCTGCTCGACGAGCGGCTGGCCAAGATCCACTTCTGGCTGACCATGATCGGTTTCAACCTGACGTTCCTGGTGCAGCACTGGCTGGGCAATGAGGGTATGCCGCGTCGCTACGCCGACTACCTGCCCTCCGACGGCTTCACCACGCTGAACATCGTCTCCAGCATCGGTGCGGCAATCCTCGGCGTGTCGATGCTCCCGTTCTTCTGGAACGTCTTCAAGAGCTGGCGTTACGGCGAGGTCGTCACGGTCGACGACCCGTGGGGCCACGGCAACTCCCTGGAGTGGGCCACCTCCTGCCCGCCGCCGCGGCACAACTTCACCGAACTGCCCAACATTCGTTCGGAGCGGCCGGCGTTCGAGCTGCACTACCCGCACATGGTTGACCGGATGCGTAGCGAGGCCCACGTGGGCCGCTCGCACCGCTAGACCGTCGTCCTCCGCGAACGGTTCACCGCAACTGCGATGACCGCTGAAAAGGTGTCGGTGTTGATTACCGTCACCGGGGCCGACCGGCCGGGCGTTTCCTCGGCGCTGTTCGAGGTGCTTTCCCGGTACGAGGTCGAACTGCTCAACGTCGAACAGGTCGTTATCCGCGACCGGCTCATCCTCGGCGTCCTGGTGTCGGGAGCCGCGGAGGTCGCCGACGGCGCTTCACTGCGCACCGAGGTGACCGACGCCATCCAGGACCTCGGCTTGGACGCCACCATCGAGCGCAGCGACGACGTCCCGATCATCGTCGACCCGCCCACCCACACCATCGTCGTGCTGGGTCGGCCGATCACTGCTGCGGCGTTCGGGGCGGTGGCCCGCGCCGCAGCGGCGTTGGGCGTGAACATCGACGTCATCCGCGGTGTCTCCGACTACCCGGTCACCGGGCTGGAGCTGCGGGTGACCGTGCCGCCCGGCCTGGCCGATCAGCTGCAGGCGGCGCTGGCCCGTGTCGGCGCCCAGCAGGGCATCGACATCGCGGTGGAGAACTACACCCTGGAGCGCCGCAACAAGCGGCTGATCGTGTTCGACGTGGACTCCACCCTGATTCAGGGCGAGGTCATCGAGATGCTCGCCGAGCGGGCGGGTGCGGGCGAGGCGGTTGCCGCCATCACCGAGGCGGCCATGCGCGGTGAACTCGACTTCACCGAGTCACTGCACCGTCGGGTGGCCACCCTGGAAGGCCTGCCCGCCGAGGTCATCGACGAGGTCGCCGATCGGGTCCAGCTCACCCCGGGCGCACGAACCACCATCCGGACCCTGCGGCGCCTGGGTTTCCACTGCGGGGTGGTTTCGGGCGGCTTCCGGCAGGTGATCGAGCCGCTGGCCCACGAACTCATGCTCGATTTCGTGGCCGCCAATGAACTGGAAGTTGTCGACGGTCGGCTGACCGGCCGTGTGGTGGGCCCCATCGTCGACCGCGCCGGCAAGGCCAAAGCACTGCGGGATTTCGCCACTCAGGCCGGGGTGCCCATGGAGCAGACGGTGGCCGTCGGTGATGGTGCTAATGACATCGACATGCTGAACGCCGCCGGCCTGGGAGTTGCGTTCAACGCCAAACCGGCCCTCCGCGAGGTCGCCGACGCCTCGCTGAGCCACCCCTACCTGGACACCGTGCTGTTCTTCCTGGGCGTGACCCGCGCTGAGATCGAGGCCGCCGACGCCCTCGACGGGGTGGTGAGCCGCGTCGACATCCCACCGCAGGATTGATGGGGCACGATGATCGGGTGACCGACGCAGTTCCCGTCCCCGATGAGGATCTCCTGATCGACTTTCGCGGCGTCCGGTTGCGCCGCGGTGGCCGACTGCTGGTCGGGCCGGTCGACTGGCAGGTCGAACTCGACGAACGTTGGGTGGTCATCGGTCCCAACGGCGCCGGAAAGACCTCGCTGCTGCGCATCGCCGCCGCCATGGAGCACCCGTCGGCGGGCACGGCGACGGTCCTGGGGGAGAGGCTCGGCCGGGTCGACATGGCGGAGTTGCGCCAGCGAGTCGGCCTGAGCAGTTCGGCACTGGCGCAGCGGATTCCCGACGACGAAGTGGTCCGAGACCTGGTGGTGTCGGCCGGCTACGCGGTGCTCGGCCGCTGGCGCGAACAGTACGACGAGGTGGATTATCACCGGGCGCTGGACACACTGGAAAGTGTCGGGGCCGAGCATCTGGCCGACCGCACCTACGGCACATTGTCCGAAGGTGAACGCAAGCGGGTGCTGATCGCCCGGTCGCTGATGACCGACCCGGAACTGCTGTTGCTCGACGAACCCGCCGCCGGCCTGGACCTCGGCGGCCGCGAGGAACTCGTCGCCCGGTTGGCGGACCTGGCCGCCGACCCGGATGCCCCGGCGCTGGTCCTGGTCACCCACCACGTTGAAGAGATCCCCCCCGGATTCAGCCACTGTCTGATCCTGTCCGAGGGCACGGTGGTGGCAGCCGGCCTGTTGCGGGACGTGATGAACGCGGAGAACCTTTCGGCGGCCTTCGGGCAGTCGATCGCCGTGGACATGATCGACGGCCGCTACTTCGCCCGCCGAGCGCGCAGTCGTGCGGCCCACAGGAGGCGCGTATGACCAGCGAGGGGCAGTTCGAACCCAAGCCCGTCCGGCCGGCGGCGACGGTCATGCTGGTGCGCGACACCGCCGAGGGAATATCGGTGTTCCTGATGCGCCGCCACGGCGCGATGGAGTTCGCCGCCGGGATGACGGTGTTCCCCGGCGGTGGTGTGGACGACCGCGACCGCGACGCCGGACTAGTACTTAACCGCGCCTGGTTCGGACCCGAACCCGGTTGGTGGGCAGAGCGTTTCGGCATCGAGACCGACCTTGCCGAAGCGCTGGTGTGCGCCGCGGCCCGGGAGACCTTCGAGGAGTCCGGAGTGCTGTTCGCCGGGCCGGCTGACGACCCCGATGGAATCGTCGCCGACGCGTCGGTCTACCACCGTGAGCGAGCGGCGCTGGAGGACCGCAGCTTGTCCTTCGGTGACTTTCTGCGGGCCGAGAACCTTGTGCTGCGGGCCGACCTGCTGCGGCCGTGGTCGAACTGGGTCACCCCGAAAGAAGAGCGCACCCGACGCTACGACACCTACTTCTTCGTCGGTGCGCTGCCCGAGGGCCAACGGGCCGACGGTGAGAACACCGAATCCGACCAGGCCGGTTGGGCCCGGCCGGAAGCGGCCATCGAGGATTTCGCCGAAGGTCGGGCGCTGCTGCTGCCGCCGACGTGGAGCCAGTTGGATTCGCTGACCGGGCGGACCGTTGCCGACGTACTCGCCCTGGAACGTCAGATCGCCACCGTCGAGCCCAATATGACCGTCCTCGACGACGGGAACTGGGAGATCGAGTTCTTCGATTCCGGCCGCTACAACGAGGCCCGCCGTCAGGCACTCGGGCGGCTCGGACGGCGCGGGCAGAGCTGATGCGCGAGTTCGTCAGCGTCCACACTCACGAACGCATCGGCGTGGTTCTGCTCAACCGGGAACCCACCAACGCGCTGACCCGGCAGGTCTACCGGGAACTGGCGTCGGCAGCCGACGAGATCTCCGGACGCGACGACGTCGCCGCGGTGATCCTGTTCGGCGGCCACCAGATCTTCTGCGCCGGCGACGACGTTCCCGAACTGAAGACCCTGGATCGGGCTGAGGCCGAGGCCGCCGACCGATTGCGCCGCCGGGCCATCGATGCGGTGGCCGCAATCTCCAAGCCGACGGTGGCCGCGGTCACCGGCTACGCCCTCGGTGCCGGACTGACCCTGGCCTTGGCCGCAGACTGGCGGGTCTGCGGGGACAACGCCAAACTGGGCGCCACCGAGATCCTGGCCGGGCTGATCCCCGGGGGCGGGGGATGTGTACGGCTGGCGCGGGTGGTCGGCGCCGCGCGGGCCAAGGAGTTGGCCTTCAGCGGACGCTTCGTCGGGCCCGAGGAAGCCCTGGCACTGCGCCTGGTCGATGAATTGGTGGCGCCCGACCACGTCTACGACGAGGCGCTGGTCTGGGCCCGTCGGTTCGTCGATGCCCCGGCGGCGGCGCTGGCCGGGGTGAAGGCGCTGATCGAAGCCGGTGCCGACGGTGGGTCGGACACCGGTCTGGATGCAGCGGCCCAGGCGCGACGCTACGGCGAAGTTTTTGCCGCGACAAACGGCAGTTAGGCTGCCCTTCATGACGAGCAGTACGGAAATGCCGCAAAGCCGGCCGCACGCGACCGCCGAAGAGGTGGAGGCCGCCCGGCACGACACCAAACTGGCCCAGGTGCTGTACCACGACTGGGAGGCGGAGTCCTACGACGACAAGTGGTCGATCTCCTACGACCAGCGTTGTGTCGACTACGCGCGGGGCCGCTTCGATGCCATCGTTCCCACCGGCGAGCAACGGCGCTTGCCCTACGACCGGGCGCTGGAACTTGGCTGCGGCACCGGGTTCTTCCTGCTCAACCTCATTCAAGCCGGAGTAGCCCGCCGCGGATCGGTGACCGACCTGTCGCCGGGCATGGTCAAGGTCGCCGTTCGCAACGGCGAGTCCCTCGGCCTGGACATTGACGGCAGGGTGGCCGACGCCGAAGGAATACCCTACGAGGACAACACCTTTGACCTCGTAGTCGGACATGCGGTGCTGCACCACATTCCCGACGTCGAGAAGTCGCTGCGCGAGGTGGTCCGCGTACTCAAGCCAGGGGGGCGGTTCGTCTTCGCCGGTGAGCCCACGCGGGTCGGCAACGCCTACGCTCGCAGGCTGGCCGATCTCACCTGGAAGACCACCGTCCGGGCGATGTCGCTGCCCGGGCTGTCGAGTTGGCGGCGCCCGCAGGCCGAACTGGACGAGAACTCCCGCGCCGCGGCGTTGGAATGGATCGTGGATCTGCACACCTTCGAACCAGCCGACCTCGAAGGGATGGCCGAACGCGCCGGTGCGGTGGATGTCCGTACCGCTACCGAGGAGTTCACCGCCGCGATGCTGGGCTGGCCGGTGCGCACCTTCGAGTCGACCGTACCGCCGGGCAAGCTGGGCTGGCGTTGGGCCAAATTCGCGTTCGGCGGTTGGACCACCCTGAGCTGGGTGGACGCCAATGTGTGGCGTCGGGTTGTCCCCAAGGGCTGGTTCTACAACGTCATGTTGACGGGCGTCAAACCGTGATGATCACCGGGGTTAAGCCCTCCTGAGTTTCACCCGCGCCGACGTCGCCTACCTGACCAGCGCCGCCGGGAAGGCCGCGCTCGCCGAGGTCGCGGGCTTCGGGCTGACCGACGCCGGCCGACTCTCCGACATCGCCGCCATCCGCGGGCGCTTCGCCGGACACACCGCCGCCCTGGTGCAGACCACGCTGCTGCGCCGCAAGGCCGCCGCCAAGTTCGCCGGTCTGGCCGACGTCTCGGGCTGGCTGTTCACCGACGAGGCCCTCCAGCAGGCCACCACCGCCGTGGTCGCCCGCCACCGCGCCCAGCGCCTGGCCGGACGGGGGGTTCACGACGCGACCTGCTCGGTGGGCACCGAACTGGCTGCGCTCCGCGGCGTGGCCGACTACCTGCTGGGCAGCGATCTCGACGAGGTCCGACTTGCCATGGCCGCGTACAACGTTCCGGATGTCCCCTTGGTTCGGGCCGACGCCCGTACCCCGATCACCCGGGACGCCGTGGTGCTGCTCGACCCGGCCCGGCGGGCGGGTGGGCGCCGCCGCTTCGACCCGCGTGCCTACACACCGCCCCTGGACGATCTGGCAGAGGCCTACCGGGGCCGGGCCACGGTGGTGAAATGCGCGCCGGGTATCGACTTCGCCGCGGTGCGAACCCTCGGATTCGACGGCGAGATCGAAGTGACATCGGCCGGGGGATCGGTGCGGGAGGCTTGCCTGTGGGCGCCGTCTCTGTCAGCGCCCGGTGTGCGGCGACGGGCCAGCATCCTCGGTGCCGAGGGAGACGCCGAAACTCTCACCGACGCCGACCCGGATGACTGCGCCGCCGGCGCACCGGGCCGGTGGATCATCGACCCCGATGGTGCGGTGGTGAGGTCCGGCTTGGTTCGTCAGTACGCGGTCCGCCACGGCCTGTGGCAGATCGACCCCGATATCGCCTACCTGACCGGGGAGCGACTCCCGCCCGGGGTGCGCGGATTCGAGATTCTCGAGCAGCTCCCGTTGCGGGAAAAGGTTGTGCGGAAAGCTCTTTCGGCCCAAGACTGCGGATCGCTGGAGATCCTCGTTCGTGGCGTCGACGTCGATCCGGACGCGCTGCGCCGTCGGTTGCGCCCGACCGGCACCCAATCGCTGTCGCTGGTGATCATGCGAGTCGGCAGCGGTGCCGCGGCTCGTGCCTCGGCGTTCGTCTGCCGGCCGTCCCGGTAGGGTGGCGGCATGCGCGTTGTGATTGCCGCCGGCCTGGTCTGCGGGGCACTGGTGTCCGCACCGGTGGCGTGGGCCGCGCCGGCCTCCTGCGCGGCACTGGCCGGCACGGTGCAGGCCGACGGACTCTGTCAGGTGCGGGCTAGCGATCCCGCCTACACCATGGACATGACATTTCCTCTGGATTATCCCGACGAGCAGGCGATCGTCGACTACCTCACCCAGACCCGAGACGGGTTCGTCAACGTCTCCCAGACCCCGGACTCGCGTAACCTTCCGCACGAGATGGACGTCACGGCAGAGTCCTTCCGGTCGGCGCGCACCCGCAGTGTGGTGCTGACGCTGTTCCAGGACGTCGGCAGCGCACACCCCACCACCTGGTACAAGTCCTTCAACTATGACGTCGAGCGCGGACGGCCGGTCACCTTCGACCAGCTGTTCGCCCCCGACGCCGAACCGCTGGAGGCCATCTTCCCGATTGTGCAGCGTACGTTGGAGTCCCAGACGGGTTTGGCAGGCAGCGTCTCGCCCGGCGACGGACGCGACCCATCGCACTACCAGAACTTCGCGATCACCGACGACGCGGTCATCTTCTTCTTCGGCCGCGCTGAACTCCTACCGTCCTACGCCGGCGCGACTTCAGTTGCCGTGCCGCGCAACGCGATTCCACCGCTGCAGGTTTAGCCGGGCCAGGCTAGCCGGGCGCGAAGCTATACACTTGGCCGCCGCTGGTGGCCACCACCACCCGCCGGTCGTTACCCACTGAAACCCCGACGGGGAATCCGGTTGCCTCCGGTAAGGGATAGGTGTTGTGCGTCCGCCCGCCGTCGGCCGGATCGAACACCAACAGCGCCAGCCTCTGCGGGCCGTCGGCCACCACCGTGTAGGCCACCCGCGACCCGGCCTGACTCGACGTGGTCAGCGGGCTCACGTCATCGCGGCGCCACTGGACCTCGGCCTTATCTCCGGAGTCCCGCAACGCCACCAAGCGGGTGTCTGGGCCGCCGCCGGCGATGATCAGCCCACCGGCCGACAACGAGGGCGGCGTCTGCGGCTGAAACCCGAGCGGTAGTGACCACTTGGCGGTGCCGTCGGCGGTGTTGAGTGCCCACAGTTGCCGGTCGCGGCCGTTGACGTACACCGTCCGGCCGTCCTCGGAGAGCACCGGGCTACCGATCACACCGGCCGCCACCGCGGTACTGGTCCACTCCCGGGTCAGCAGCGCGGGCTCGCCCGGTTGATAGCGCAGGCCGGTCAGTACCGAGGTTTTCGCGCCGGGTTGCCACACTCCGACCACGGCGATACGGCTGGCGGGGGAGAACGCCGGGGCCGACGGCACCGGGCACCCGGGCAGGGATTGCTGGCAGTCGGTGATTCCGCGGACCGGGTCGGTCGGGTTGATGCCGTCCACCAGATCAAGCGGGGTGCCGTCCACGACGCCCCGGTGGGAGTCGAAGACCAGCACCTGACCGAGGTGCGTCACCACCAGAAGCTGGCCGGGGTCGAGAAACCTTGCGGTGGTGGGCATTCCGATGACGTTCGTTCGCCAGCGCACCCACTGGGTCGGCGGGTAGGAGATCATCAGTCCGGGCTGGCCGATGTAGAGGTTGTCGAACCCGTCGAACATCGGGCTGGAGAATCCGCCGCCGAGCACCATTCGGGTACACCAGCGCTGGCGACCGTTGTTGTCGTTCTCCCAGACCATCAGCGAGCAGCCACCGGCGGTCTGACCGTTGACCGCCAGGTAGCCGTCACCGCCGATCGCGGGGGCTGCTCCCAGTTCGCCCTTGACCGAGCGATTCCAGGACGGCGCCAGTGTCGAGGAGCCGTCGGTGGCGGTGTAGCTGGTGTTGGCCGCGTCGGCGTACTGAGCGCTCCAGCCGCGCGCGGCGGTCGATTCCACCCAGTCGTCGGTGGTGCCACAGCCACCGGTGACCAGCGCCGCCGACGCGATGGCGAGTACTCGCCGCAGCATCGGTGTCCTGGCCATCCAGGCGAGACTAACGCCTCGGTGCGCTCGGTTGCGGTAGCCCGTCCTAAGCTCAGTTCCGTGGAACTCAACGGAGCAAGTGCAATCGTCACCGGCGGCGCATCGGGTATCGGCGCCGCCACCGCGCGTCAACTGGCAGATCTGGGCGCCCGGGTCGTCATCGCCGACATGCAGGCCGAACGCGGGCAGGCCCTCGCCGAGGAAATCGGCGGCGTGTTCGTCCCGGTCGACGTCACCAACACCGAGCAGATCATCGACGCGGTCAACACCGCGATGGACCTCGGGCCGCTACGCGCGCTGGTCAACTCCGCCGGGGTGGGCTGGGCTCAGCGCACCATCGGCAAAGACGGCGAGTTCGCCTCGGCGCATGACCTTGAGCTGTACAAAAAGGTCTTGATGATCAACCTGGTCGGCACCTTCGACTGCATCCGCATCGCGGCCACCGCGATGAGCCGCCTGGAGCCCACCGCTACCGGCGAGCGGGGCGCCATCGTCAACATGACCAGTGTGGCGGCCTTCGACGGGCAGATCGGCCAGGCGGCGTACTCGTCGTCGAAGGGCGGCGTCGTCGGGCTGACCCTGCCGGTGGCCCGCGACCTGGCCGCGGTGGGGATCCGGGTCAACACCGTGGCGCCGGGCCTCATCGACACTCCGATCTACGGCGAGGGCGAGGCCTCCGAGGCATTCAAGGCCAAGCTGGGCCAGTCGGTGCTGTTCCCGCACCGCCTCGGCAAGCCCGAGGAACTGGCCTCGATGGTCATCGAACTGATCACCAACTCCTACATGAACGCCGAGGTCGTCCGCGTCGACGGCGGCATCCGGATGCCACCCAAGTAGCCGTGCCCCAGCACCGCGCGCCGGGGGTGCGTCTGGATCGAGGAAATCGGGGAAAACCCGCGAGATAGTCGATCCAGACGCACTCTCGGCGGCCGGACGCAGCCCGACTACGCTCTAGCCCCATGACGAGCATGTGGGGCGCCCCGATCCACAAGCGCTGGCGGGGTTCCCGATTGCGGGACCCCCGCCAGGCCCGGTTCCTGACCGTCGCCTCGCTGAAGTGGGTCATCGCCAACAAGGCCTACACCCCGTGGTACCTGGTGCGTTACTGGCGGCTGCTGAAGTTCAAGCTGTCCAACCCGCACATCATCACCCGCGGCATGGTGTTCCTCGGCAAGAATGTCGAGATCCACGCCACCCCGGAACTGGCCCAGATGGAGATCGGCCGCTGGGTGCACATCGGTGACAAGAACACCATCCGCGCTCACGAAGGCTCGCTGCGACTGGGCGACAAGGTGGTCTTCGGCCGCGACAACGTCATCAATTGCTATCTCGACATCGAGTTCGGCGAGTCCGCGCTGATGGCCGACTGGTGCTACGTCTGCGACTTCGACCACAAGATGGACAACATCGAAATGGCGATCAAGGACCAGGGCATTGTGAAAACCCCGGTGCGCATCGGCCCGGATGTGTGGATCGCGGCCAAGGTGACGATCCTGCGCGGGACCAGGATCGGCCGTGGCTGCGTGCTGGGCGCCCACGCCGTGGTCAAGGGCGACATCCCGGACTACTCGATCGCCGTCGGCTCACCGGCCAAGGTGGTCAAGAACCGCAAGCTGGCCTGGGAGACCTCGGCGGCGCGGCGCGCCGAACTTGCTGCGCACCTGGCCGACATCGAACGCAAGAAGGCGTCCCGCTAGATGGCCCAGCCCACCCAGTGAGGACTCACGCAGACAAAGTGCGAGTAACCTCATGCACGGTTGCTCACTCGACGCAGAAGGCGGGCGGCTAGCGGTCGGGAAGGGCGTGTTCGACGATCGGCCGGCGCCCCAGCGCTTCGCGTTCGCGCCGCTTTGCCGCCAGGTAAACCTTTGCCGTCACCGCTGCCACGCTGTCCCAGTCGAAGTCCGAGGTGAGCCTCTCCCGGGCCGCAACCGCGCGGTGTTGGGCGGCCGCCGAGTCATCCAGAACCGCGCACACCGCCCGGGCTAGCCCCGCAACATCGTTTGGGGGACAGGATATTCCGGTCTCCCCGTCGATCACCGCCTCGCCGAGTCCGCCGACGTTGGCGGTCACCAGCGGGGCGCCCGCTGCGGCGGCCTCCAGTGCGACGATGCCGAATGGCTCGTAGTGGCTGGGCAGTACCGCCGCGTCGGTGCGGTGCAGCAGAGCCAGCAGTTGATCGTGGTCCACCTCGCCGAGGAATCGAACCGCCTTGATTACCTTGTGTTTGCGTGCCACTTCGGCCAGCCAGTCCTGCTGGGTGCCGCCCCCGGCGATGGTCAGGGTGGTCCCGGGATGCCTGCGGCGGATTCGGGGCAGGGCCGCGATGGCGTCCTGGACGCCCTTCTCGTACTCCAGGCGGCCGAAGAACAATAGTTCCGGTGGGCCGGAGTGGACCCGACGCGGCGCGAACGGCCAACGGCTGCAATCGATCCCGTTCGGAATCCGGGTTATCTCCGGCAGTCCGGGACCGAACAGCTCGGTGATCTCCTCGGCCATCGACGCCGAACAGGCGATCAGCGAGTCGGATTCGCGGGTCAGCCAGGACTCGACGGCATGAACCTGCCGACTGGTCTGCCCGGACAGCCACCCCGAATGCCGGCCGGCCTCGGTGGCGTGCACCGTCGAAACCAGTGGGACGTCGAAGAACTCCGCCAGCGCCACAGCGGGGTGGGCCACCAGCCAGTCGTGTGCGTGCACGACGTCGGGCTTCCACTCGCCGTGCAGTCGCAGGCCGGCACGCAGCATCGCGTGGCCCATCGCCAGGGTCCAGGCCATCATGTCGGAGAAGAAGTCGAACTCGTGCGGATCGTGTGCCGCGGCGATCACCCGGACACCCTCGCTTCGGATGTCGGTGGTCGGGTGGCTGGTTGGGTCGGTGTCGGAGGGCTGCCGCGCCAGCACCACAACGTCATGGCCGGCGGCGGCCAATGCGGTGGCCAATTGGTAGACGTGCCGGCCCAATCCGCCGATGATCACCGGCGGGTACTCCCAGGAGACCAGCAGTACCTTCATCCGCGGGGCAGCCGCCGCGCGTCGAGCGCCCCGAACAGTCCGTCGGCGCGGTTCCAGCCCGCCGCGAGCCGTTCGGCGGCGTCCCGGCGGCCGGCCGCCAGCGCGTCGGCGATCTCCCGGGTGGCGTGTGCGTGCAGGTGCGCCCGGTAGCGGGCGTAGCCGGCGGCCGAGTCCTTGCTCACCATGAATGGCCAGTCGCTCGACACCGTCAGCAGCGTCTCGCGCAGGATCTGATCGGCGACCGGGTCGCGCATCGCAACGGTGTCGGTCTGGGCAAGCGCTTTGTCGACGGTTGACAGGGCGGTGTCGACGACCTCGGTGTTGAGCTGGACCAGGTCGGCCACCTGCTCGCCGGCCCACACCTGCCAGTCTTTGCCCGAGCCCCATGAACTGGGCGGCAATTCCACTGGGGCGCCGAGGAATCCGTTCTCCTTGGCGTCGTTGAGTGTTCCGACCCGGACGCCCGCTTCGGGCAGCGCCCGCAGGAGCCGCTCGAGCCAGACCGGCCCCTCGTACCACCAGTGGCCGAACAACTCGGTGTCGAAGGCGGCCACCACGTGTGCAGGCCGGCCGATTCGCTCGGACTCGCTGACCAACCTGGAGCGCACCAGATCGACGAAGTCGGCGACATGGGCGTCGACGGCGCGGTCGGCGCGCTGCGGGTCATACGGCGCTTTGGCATCCGAGTCGACGTTGCGGCCGGTCACCCGGGCAGGCTTGAGCCCGGTGAGGTGGTCGTGGGTGTGAAAGTCCCGGTAGGCGGAGTGACCCGGGTAGCCCGATCGCGGTGACCACACCCGGTAGCTGACCTGCAGATCGCGGCCGAATGCCACGACGTCGGTGTCGCCGACGGGGTGGCCCAGCGCGGTGTCGCCGTGCAGGGACGGTCCGTCGACCATGAAGTGGCCGACGCCGGCGTTGGCGTAATCGCGCTCCATCCCGGGTGCGTAGGCGCACTCCGGCGCCCAGATGCCGACCGGGGTGTGGCCGAGGCGCTGGCCGGCATCGGCCAGGCCCTCGCGTAGCGCGAACTCTCTCAGTCGTGGGTGGAGCAGCGGCTGGAAGGGATGGGCCAGTGGGCCGCCGAGAAGTTCGACGGTGCCGGCGTCGATGAGCTCCCGCAGCAGTGGGCTGGCGCCGTGGCGCCACAGCGCGTTGAAGTCCTCCAGCGCCCGGGTGGCTTCGTCATGCTCCCGAATCCCGAACTGCCGCAAAGCTTCCGGCGTGGTTGCAGTGCCGGCGGCGGCACCGGTCGGGGTGCGTAGATTCGCGGCCTCCAGTGCGCGCAACTGCCAGTTGGCCAGCCAGTGGTTCATCCCGTCGAGGCAGTACGGGTCGTCGAGTTGGGCGGTGACCACCGGGGTCAGGCCCAGAGTGATCAGCCCGCGGCGCCCCTCGGCGGCCAACCCCCGCAGCACCCTGATCAGCGGCAGGTAGGCCGCCGCCCAGGATTGGAACAGCCATTCCTCACCCACCGGCCAGCGCCCGTGGTGGGCCAGCCACGGCAGGTGGGTGTGCAGGACCAGGCTGAACTGGCCCGGGACGTGCTGTCGCCCATGGGCAGTCACGGGCGTACCGCAATCGCCAGCAGGTCCAGGCTGTCGTCGATGTCGCGCTCCTGCTCGCCGATGATCTCGAAGTCCTCGCACCGCACCGCCGCGACATCGGCCAGCAGGTCCGCCGGCCACGGGACGTCAGCCAAGGCGCGGGTGATCTGGGCGTCGATGATCGAACCACCGTGCCGCGCATCCATCTCGAGAAGCGTCGGGCCATGAAAGACCCCGTAAACCTCCTCGACAACGAAGCCGCCGCTTTCCAGCAGTTGCCGCAATTCAGCGGCGTTGAGTTCGCGGGTGTGGAACGGGTTGACCGGAGTGTCGCTGCCGGGGGTGAAAGTGATCCGGTTCGGTGTCGACATCAGCAACCGGCCTCCCGGGCGCAGCAGCCGTAAGCATTCGGTAATGAACTGTGGCTGATCCCACAAATGCTCGATCACCTGGAAGTTCACCACAACATCGAAGGCCGCGTCGGGCAGTGGGACGGACGCCAGATTGCCGGCGAGGACCTGCACTCTGGGGTAGCGGGCGCGCACGTGCTCCACCGTCGCTGCGTCGTAATCCACCGCCACCACGCCGCGGGCCACCGAAGCGATCAGATCGGCCCCGTAGCCCTCGCCGCAGCCCGCCTCAAGTACATCTTGACCTGCGCAGATATCGGCGCATCGGAGGTAGGCGACCTCGTGCCGGCGGAACCAGTAGTTCTCCTGCGCCAACCCGGGGACGGTCCGTTCCCCAGTCAGCGGCAGGCCGGCGTCTGCTGGGTCCGTCACATGTGCGTCCATCGCAAGGCAGGCTAGCTTGCCGTGCCCGATTCGCGTACCCGAGCGGTCCCGACCGGCCTGCGAGAACACCCCTTTCGGCACGCTATCGTTATGGTGCGATCCACCAGAAGTTACTGACCAGTAACATGGTGTGCTCAGCGGATGTGAAACCCGCGGCCTGTCCCGGCCGCGCTACGCCTGCCAGGAGGACTAGTAAGCCATGACCAACATCGTGGTTCTGATCAAGCAGGTCCCCGACACCTGGTCGGAGCGCAAGCTCTCCGACGGTGACTGGACCCTCGACCGGGACGCGGCCGACGCCGTGCTGGACGAGATCAACGAGCGCGCGGTCGAAGAAGCGCTGCTGATCAAGGAGCGGGAAGGCGGCGACAGCACGGTCACCGTTCTGACCGCCGGCCCGGAGCGGGCCACCGAGGCCATCCGGAAGGCGCTCTCGATGGGTGCCGACAAGGGAGTGCACCTGCTCGACGAGCGACTGCACGGCTCGGACATGGTGCAGACCGGCTGGGCCCTGGCCCGCGCGCTGGGCACCATCGAGGGAACCGACCTGGTCATTGCCGGCAACGAGGCCACCGACGGCACCGGCGGCGCGGTCCCGGCGATCATCGCGGAATACCTCGGGCTGCCGCAGCTCACCCACATGCGCAAGATCGTCGTCGAGGGCGACAAGATCAGCGGCGAGCGCGAGACCGACGAGGGCGTGTTCAGCGTCGAGGCTTCGCTTCCCGCGGTGGTCAGCGTCAACGAGAAGATCAACGAGCCGCGCTTCCCCTCCTTCAAGGGCATCATGGCCGCCAAGAAGAAGGAAGTCGCGACCCTGACGCTGGCCGACATCGGCGTCGAGGCCGACGAGGTGGGTCTGGCCAACGCCGGCTCCAGCGTGCTGACCTCAACCCCCAAGCCGCCGAAGACGGCCGGCGAGAAGGTCTCCGACGAAGGTGAGGGCGGCACCAAGATCGCCGAGTACCTCGTCGCCCAGAAGATCATCTAGAAATCGAGAAACCGTCCCCCTACACCGAGAAAGAGACTCACACATGGCTGAAGTACTCGTGCTCGTCGAGCACTCCGAGGGCGCGGTGAAGAAGGTCACCACCGAGCTCATCACCGCGGCCCGCGCACTGGGCGAGCCGTCGGCCGTCGTGATCGGTGCCCCTGGCACCGCCGCGCCGCTGGCCGAGGACCTCAAGGCCGCCGGTGCGGCCAAGATCTACGTCGCCGAGTCCGACGACGCCGCGAACTACCTGATCACGCCCTACGTCGACGTGCTGGAACAGCTCGTCGAGTCGGCCAGCCCGGCCGCTGTCCTACTGCCGGCCACCGCCGACGGCAAGGAGATCGGTGGCCGGCTGGCTGCCCGGATCGGCTCCGGCGTGCTGTCCGACGTCGTCGAGATCAGGTCGGGCGGCACCGCCGTGCACTCGATCTTCGGTGGTGCGTTCACCGTCGAGGCCAAGGTCAACGCGGACGTTCCGGTGATCACCGTGCGCCCGGGCGCCATCGACGCCGCACCCACCCCCGGTGCCGGCGAGCTGGTCACCGTCGCGGTGCCGGCGCCGGCCCCCAACGCCGCCCGCATCACCGCCCGCCAGCCCGCCGTGGCCGGTGACCGTCCGGAACTGGCCGAGGCCAGCATCGTGGTTGCCGGTGGTCGCGGCGTCGGCAGCGCTGAGAAGTTCAGCATCGTCGAGGAGCTCGCCGATTCGATGGGCGGTGCCGTCGGCGCCTCCCGCGCGGCCGTGGACTCGGGCTACTACCCGGGACAGTTCCAGGTGGGTCAGACCGGCAAGACCGTGTCGCCGCAGCTGTACATCGCCCTGGGTATCTCCGGGGCCATTCAGCACCGTGCCGGCATGCAGACCTCGAAGACCATCGTCGCGGTCAACAAGGACGAGGAAGCGCCGATCTTCGAGATCTCCGACTACGGCGTGGTCGGTGACCTGTTCAGCGTCACCCCTCAGCTCACCCAGGCGGTCAAGGCACGCAAGGGTTAGCCGCAACCGACAGAACGAGAGCGCCCGGCCGGGGGAACCCGGCCGGGCGTTTTTGCGTCATGTCCCGGGACTCAGGCCGGCTGCGGCACCGGGGGGCCGGTGAGCCGATCGGCGTCGTCGGGTGCCGCCCGCTGCCGGATCATGTGCATGAGGATCAGGAGCGACGATCCTGCGGCGAAGAAGCACCACAGCGAGGCGAACGACTGCACGTAGAAAATGGCAACGAGAATCAGGCCGATCAGGTTCAGGACTCCGAAGGCGACGATCCAGCGGTAGCTCGACATCAACAGCGACACGATCACCGTGACGATGTAGAGCACCGCCCAGAACAGCGGATGCCCGACGACGGTGGCGTACTCGAGGCCGTGGGCGTGCCTGATGACTTCTACCGGATTGGCCAGCACCACGTAGCCCAGGTACCCCGACACGATGAGGCCGAGCACAAGGAGGGGCGCCACCGCGGCCCGGCGCCGCGGGTCGATCATCATCACCGCCAGTGGCATGTAGGTGGGCAGCAGCGGCCAGGCGATGAACAGATAGGCGCGCATCGCGAACTCCGCCAGCCCTGGCGATACCCGACCGTCCAAGCCGGCCCAGACCGCGACCTCGAGCAACTGGTGTGCCGAGAACAGCGCCGGCAGCGCGGCGAACAGCAACTCCCGCCGATGTTTGACCTTCCGAAGCGTGAGCGCCGCGACCGGCACCAATGCAGTACCGGCCACCAGATCGGCCGTCATCGAAAAGCACACGCTGAGAATGGTGCCATGCGCCCGCCCGCGAGCGCCTTTCGCATGGAAGGGCTGCCTCGTCCGGCCGGTATCCTGAACGGGCCATGAGCCAGACCCGGTCGGTGTATCTCGACCATGCAGCTACCACCCCGATGCTCCCCGAGGCCATCGAGGCGATGACCGCCGCGCTGGCGGTCGTGGGGAACCCGTCCTCGCTGCACACGGCCGGCCGCGCTGCCCGGCGGCGTCTGGAGGAGTCCCGCGAGACCATTGCCGCCCGCCTCGGCGCCCGACCCTCCGAGGTGATCTTCACCGCAGGCGGAACCGATAGCGACAACCTGGCCGTCAAGGGTATCTACTGGGCTCGCCGCGATGCCGAGCCGAAACGTCGACGAATCATCACCACCCCCGTCGAGCACCACGCCGTTCTCGACGCGGTGGAATGGCTGGCCGAACACGAGGGCGCGGACATCACCTACCTGGACTGCCAGCCAGACGGATCGGTGAGCTCCGCCGCGTTGCGCGAGGCGCTGCGCGAGCACGACGACGTGGCCCTGGTAACAGTGATGTGGGCGAACAACGAGGTCGGCACTCTCATGCCGATCCACGAATTGTCGGCTGTGGCAGCTGAGTTCGGCATTCCGATGCACAGCGACGCAGTGCAGGCCGTCGGGCAGGTGCCGGTGGACTTCGCGGAGTCGGGGCTGGCGGCCCTGAGTATCACCGCGCACAAGTTCGGCGGTCCGGCCGGGGTGGGGGCACTGCTGTTGCGCCGCGACACTGCGTGCGTGCCCCTGCTGCACGGCGGCGGTCAAGAGCGAGATGTCCGATCGGGGACCGTGGATGTGGCCGGTGCGGCGGCCATGGCGGCGGCCGCTGACATCGCCGTGGGCGCGCAGACCGAGTCGGCCGCGCGATTGAGCGCCCTGCGCGAGCGCCTCATCGACCGCGTCGTGAACACGATCGATGATGTGGTGCTCAACGGTGCCGAGGGTGCCGGGAGGCTTCCCGGCAACGCACACTTCACCTTCCGCGGCTGCGAAGGGGATTCCCTGCTGATGCTGTTGGACGCCAACGGTATCGAGTGCTCCACCGGTTCGGCCTGCACCGCCGGGGTGGCTCGAGCCTCCCACGTACTGCTGGCCATGGGGGCCGATCCGGAGGTCGCCCGCGGATCTCTCCGACTGTCGCTCGGGCACACCAGCACCGAGGACGACGTGGATGCCGCGCTGCGAGTGCTGCCGGCCGCCGTCGATCGGGCCCGCCAGGCCGCGCTGGCCAGCTCCTCACTCGAGGGTGTCCGGTGAGGGTGCTCGCCGCGATGAGCGGCGGAGTTGACTCCTCGGTTGCGGCCGCCCGGATGGTCGACGCCGGCCACGAGGTGGTGGGGGTGCACCTCGCGCTGTCGCCCGCGCCCGATGCGCTGCGAACGGGGTCGCGGGGCTGTTGCTCCCGCGAGGACGCCGGTGACGCGCGCCGGGTCGCTGACATCCTCGGGATTCCCTTCTACGTCTGGGATTTCGCCGACCGATTCAAGGCCGACGTGATCGACGACTTCGTGTCTTCCTATGCGCGCGGCGAGACCCCGAACCCGTGTGTTCGCTGCAACGAGCGGATCAAGTTCTCGGCGCTGGCCGCCCGGGCGCTGGCACTGGGTTTCGATGCGGTGGCCACCGGTCACTACGCCCGACTGGACGGTGTCCGGTTGCGTCGCGCGGTCGATGCGGACAAGGACCAGTCCTACGTTCTGGCCGTACTGACCGCCGAGCAGTTGCGGCACGCGCTGTTCCCGGTCGGCGACACCGCGAAGCCGGCGATCCGCGACGAGGCAGCCCGGCGCGGCCTCGCTGTCGCCGAGAAGCCGGACAGCCATGACATCTGCTTCATCCCATCCGGTGACACCCGGGCTTTCCTGGGCGCTCGTATCGGTGTCCGGCCTGGTGCGGTGGTCGACGCCGGGGGCGAGGTGCTGGCCCGCCACGAGGGGGTGCACGGCTTCACCATCGGTCAGCGCAAGGGCCTGGGCATCCCCGGTCCCGGTCCGGACGGCAATCCGCGCTACGTCACCGCGATCGACGCCGATTCGGGCACCGTCCGGGTCGGCACCGCCGAGGATCTCGATGTCTGGGAGCTGACCGGAGAGCGGCCAGTCTTCACCTCCGGGAGCGCACCGACCGGACCGGTCGAGTGCGAGGTTCAGGTCCGGGCGCACGGCGGAGTGGTGCCGGCGGTGGCAGAACTGGTCGACGGACGCCTCCAGGCGGCACTGCGCGCCCCCTTGCGGGGCGTGGCGCCGGGCCAGACGATGGCGCTCTACCGACCAGACCCGGCCGGCGACGAGGTCATCGGCAGCGCGACGATCCGTTGACTATTTGGTCAGCGGTTCGGAGCCCAAGGTGTCGGACACCTGGGCAAGAGGCTTCATGTTGACCTTGATTTCGCCGCTGAACGGAAGGTCGAGGGAAAGAATGAGGGTCATCGCGATCGCCGAGACGAATGCCCACCCGAACATCAACCAGGGACGATAGACCTCAGCGGCCGCGGCTCCCATGGCCACGGCCAGCAGTGCCCCGGAAGCGACCAGCAGTCCGACCATCAACGTAGGCAGATTCCGTTGTGCGACCGCCGACACTTTGGCCTGCGCACCGGTCAGCGCGGCGGCGGCGGCTGTCATCGCAGAAGCCTCGGGCGCGGTCGCCTGTGCGCCGTAAGCGACGGTGTGCACGCTGTGCTGAAGGGTGTCGAAGGCCTGGGCGGAGGGCAACGCCGTGGTGTCACCCCGGCCGAGGAAAGGCGGGTCCTGATCGACGGCCGTCGACAGATAGCGGTCGAGGTTGCCGACGACCTGGGCGGCGCCGGATTTGTCGGAGATGGACTTCGTCGCCCAGGCAAGTTGCTGAGCGGAGGTCGCCTGCGCGTCGACGGCCTCCTGTCCGGCGCTAATCGCCGACCATGTCATCGTCGCGGCGAAGCCGATCAGGAACGCGAACGTTCCGCCGATCGGAGTCAACGTCTTGGCGGCGTATTCGGCCACCTGCTTCCGGTGCGATTCGTGCCGCATCCGTTGCACCCCGTATCGCGATACCGCGCTCAACGCCGCGAAGAAGGCGAACCAGCCCAGGATCAGCAACCACCAGGGGGCACTTCCGATAACGGTCACCGTACGAGCTTGTCAGCCGCGATCCAACGGCGGGGGTAGGTTCGCGATAACCGGAAATTCGCCGGTGTTGCCGACCCGGTCCCGGGCGATCTCAAGGACCCTGGCCCGAACCAGGAACCAGCCGCCGATCAGCGCCGGGATCACCACCACCAGGCTGGCGACGGTCCAGGTGCCGATCGGACGGTTGAACGCCATCAACACAAGGACCGAGAACAGAAACGCCAACGTCAGATAGCCGGTGTAGGGCGCACCCCACATCCGGAACGACGGCCGGGTCATCCGCCCCTGCTCGGACCAGCGGTACAGCTGGATCTGGCAGATCACGATGGTCGCCCAGGACGACAGGATGCCGAGCGAGGCGACGTTGAGCACGATCTCGAACGCCATCGCGGGCACCACGCCGTTGAGGATCACACCCAGCAGGCCGATGGAGGCGGTCAGGCAGATCCCCCCGTAGGGCACACCCCGGCGGGACATCCGTCCGGTGAACTTCGGCGCGCTGCCGTTCATCGCCATCGACCGCAGAATCCGGCCGGTCGAGTACAGGCCGGCGTTGAGGCTGGAGAACGCTGCCGTGAGTACCACGAGGTTCATCACAGAACCCGCGCCCTCGATGCCGATCTTGCTGAAGAACGTCACGAAGGGACTCTCGTCCGCCGAGTAGTCGGTGTAGGGCAGCAGCAGGGCGAGTAGGAACAGTGATCCCACGTAGAACAGGGCGATCCGGGCGATCACCGAGTTGATGGCCCGCGGCATCACCTTCTCCGGTTCGGCCGTCTCACCGGCGGCAGTTCCGACGAGTTCGACTGCGGCGTAGGCGAACACCACCCCCGAGGTGACGATCACCAGGGGCAGCAGGCCGACCGGGAACATGCCGCCGTTGTTGTTCAGCACGCCGAACCCGGTGGAGTGGCCGTCGATCTGATAGCGACCCGCCAGGAAGATCGTCCCCGCGACCAGGAAGGTCACCAGAGCGACGACCTTGATCAGCGCGGCCCAGAACTCGAACTCGCCGAACAGGGCGACCGAAACCATGTTCATGGCGAAGACCAGCGCCAGCGCGATCAGCGCGATCAGCCATTGCGGGATCGCGTCGAAGGCGCTCCAGAACTTGAAGTAGGTCGCGATCGCCGTGGAGTCGACGATGGCCGTCATGGCCCAGTTGAGGAAGTACATCCACCCGGCGACGTAGGCGGCCTTCTCGCCCAGGAACTCCCTGGCGTAGGAGACGAAAGAGCCCGACGAAGGCCGGTGCAGGACGAGTTCGCCCATCGCGCGCAGGATCAGGAACACGAAGATTCCACAGAACCCGTAGACGATGAAAAGTCCGGGACCCGCACTCGCCAATCTGCCGCCGGCGCCGAGGAAGAGGCCGGTTCCGATCGCCCCGCCGATCGCGATCATCTGCAGCTGGCGAGGCTTGAGCCTCTTGTGGTAGCCCTCGTCCTCCTTGGTCAGGTCGATCTTCCCCGGCGAGGGCTCGTTGGACACCGTCGTCACGTGGTTGTCCCCTTTGCCTTGTCGTCTGCGGTGGCGTCATGCGGCGGGGCCGGCATATCGCGGAAGGTGAAGATGAATCCGAAGACCGCAATGGCTGCGGCGATCGCGTATCCGATGATCGAGTACCAGCCGGCGTGCAGATACGCCGTCACCGCGACGATGAGCATCGCCAGGAACACCATGAACATCCCGATCAGCGGTGTCTTGGCCTTGAAGTCAACGAGTCGCATGGACCAGATATCCCCGTCGTTCGCAGCAATGGTCAGCCAAGTAGACACCAGTTGCGGACGCGCTAACCTCACAAGAAACAAATCGTTTGCCTGGAAGTAACAACTGCTTGGTGGGATTGGCCGCTGTGGGCATCAAAGTCGGGATCGAGCACCGGACCAGCTACACCTTCGACCGGCTAGTCGAGGTCCATCCCCATGTGGTCAGGCTCCGGCCGGCGCCCCATACGCGAACCCCGATCGAGGCCTACTCGCTGGACGTCGAACCCGCCGACCACTTCATCAACTGGCAGCAGGATGCCTTCGGAAACTTCCTGGCCCGGCTGGTGTTCCCCAACCCCACCCGAAAGCTGGCCATCAACGTCGGTCTGATCGCCGATCTGAAGGTGATCAACCCGTTCGACTTCTTCATTGAGGAGTACGCCGAGACCTTCCCGTTCACCTACCCGGGTGCTCTGCGCGCGGATCTGGACCCGTATCTGAGGCCCGTGGAGGAGAGCGAAGCCGGACCGGGGGCCGGCGATCTGCTGCGGGCCTGGGTGCTCGGGCACCCGCCAACGCCGGGAATGCGCACCATCGACTTCCTCGTCGACGTCAACCGCGACGTGAACGCCGATGTCAACTACAGCGTGCGGATGGAACCGGGAGTGCAGACTCCGGAACACACGCTGCGGACCCGCATCGGCTCCTGCCGGGACTCGGCCTGGCTGCTGGTTGCGGTGCTGCGCGAGTTCGGTCTGGCGGCCCGGTTCGTGTCCGGCTACCTGGTGCAACTTGCCTCCGACGTGCAGGCCATCGACGGCCCCTCCGGCCCCGCGGCCGACTTCACCGACCTGCATGCCTGGACTGAGGTGTATGTCCCCGGGGCGGGCTGGATCGGCATGGACCCCACCTCGGGGCTGTTCGCGGGGGAGGGCCACATCCCGCTGGCTGCCACGCCGCACCCCGCCTCGGCCGCGCCGATCAGCGGCGCCACCGGACTGGCCGAGACCACCTTCGAGTTCTCCAACACCGTCACCCGGATCCACGAGGATCCGCGCGTCACCCTGCCCTACACAGACTCGGCCTGGGCGGCCATCAAGGCCCTGGGGGAGCAGGTCGATGCGCGCCTCGAAGCCGCCGACGTCCGATTGACGATCGGCGGCGAGCCCACCTTCGTCTCCATCGACGACCAGGTGGCCCCGGAATGGACCACCGACGCCGACGGCCCACACAAAAGGAACAGGGCCGCGGTGCTGACCGCTCTACTCAAGTCGGAGTGGGCGCCGCATGGGCTCGTTCAGCACGGCCAGGGCAAGTGGTACCCGGGAGAGCCCCTGCCGCGCTGGCAAATCGGATTGCACTGGCGGCGCGACGGTCAGCCACTCTGGTGCGACGAGACCCTGCTGGCCGACCCGTGGGCGGGCGAGACGATCAGCAAGGGCAACGCGTCCGCGCAACCGCTGCTCGCCGCGGTGGCCGCCGGGCTGGGCCTGCCTGCCACCCAGGTCCGGCCGGCCTACGAGGATCCGCTGATCCGGCTGTCCAGGGCGGTGCGCAGGCCCGCCGGCGCCCCAGTCGCCCCGGCCGACGATCTGGAGTCCGATTCGCCCGAGTCCCGCGCAGCCCTGATCGATCGACTGGAGCACCCGACCGATGAGCCGGCTGCCTGGGTGCTGCCGCTGCACCGGCGCGAGGACGACTCGGGCTGGGCCAGTGCCGACTGGCGGTTGCGTCGTGGCCGGATCGTGCTGCTCGAGGGCGAGTCCCCGGCCGGCCTGAGGCTTCCGCTGGACTCCATCAGTTGGCACCCGCCGCCGCAGAGGTTCCCCGCCGACCCGCTGGCCGAGCCCCCCGGGTGGGGTGAGGGCGCCGGACAGGCCGAGGCCGTGGTCGAAGACGCCGAAACAGCACCCGTCACCGCACTGGTTGCCGAGGTTCGAGAGGATCTGCTGCACGTTTTCCTGCCGCCGACCGACGCGCTGGAACACTTCGTCGACCTGGTCACCCGGGTCGAGAGAGCCGCTGCCGAGGTGGGCAGCCCGGTGGTGGTCGAGGGTTACGGACCGCCGCCGGACGCTCGGCTGCAGTCGATATCGATCACCCCCGATCCGGGCGTCATCGAGGTGAACGTCGCGCCGGCCGCCAGCTTCGCCGAGCAGAGCGCCCAATTGCAGACCCTCTACGAGAAGGCCCGGCTGGCGCGGTTGTCCACCGAGTCCTTCGACCTCGACGGCACCCACGGCGGCACCGGGGGCGGCAACCACATCACCCTCGGCGGGGTGACCCCGGTGGATTCCCCCTTCCTGCGCCGGCCGGATCTGCTGGTGTCGCTACTGACGTACTGGCAGCGCCACCCCGCGTTGTCCTACCTGTTCGCGGGCCGATTCGTCGGGACCACCTCGCAGGCGCCGCGGGTGGACGAAGGACGCGGTGATGCGCTCTACGAATTGGAGATCGCGTTCGCCGAGATAGCCCGGCTCGCGCCCGCGGGAGCGGAACATGGTCGCTCCGCAAGCGTCGCTGGGGAACATGGTCGCTCCGCAAGCGTCGCTCCGCCACCCTGGGTCGCCGACCGGGCCCTGCGGCACCTGCTCACCGATATCACCGGCAACACTCACCGCGCCGAGTTCTGCATCGACAAGCTCTACAGCCCCGACGGGCCCCGCGGCCGTCTGGGCTTGCTCGAGCTGCGCGGATTCGAGATGCCGCCGCACTACCAGATGGCCATGGTCCAGTCGCTGCTGGTGCGGTCCTTGGTCGCCAGGTTCTGGGACCAGCCGCTGCGGGCTCCGCTGATTCGGCACGGCCTGAACCTGCATGGCCGATACCTTCTGCCGCACTTCGTGATTCACGATATCAGCGATGTCGCCGCCGATCTGCGAGCGCACGGAATCGGCTTCGACACCAGTTGGCTGGACCCGTTCACGGAGTTCCGCTTCCCCCGGATCGGGACGGCTGTCTTCGACCGCGTTGAGATTGAACTGCGCGGGGCGATCGAGCCCTGGTACACCCTGGGCGAGGAGTCGACCGGGACCGGCACCGCCCGCTACGTCGATTCCTCGGTGGAGCGTCTGCAGATTCGCACCGTGGGCGCCGACCGCCAGCGGCACATGGTGACCTGCAACGGCCACCCCGTCCCGATGTTGGCCACCGACAACCCCGACGTCATGATCGGGGGAGTGCGGTACCGGGCCTGGCAGCCGCCCAGCGCGCTGCACCCCAGCATCACGGTTGACTCACCGCTGCGCTTCGAACTGGTCGACCTCGCGACGGGCACCTCCCGCGGCGGCTGCACCTACCACGTCGGCCATCCCGGCGGCCGGGCCTACGAGGTCCCGCCGGTCAACGCCGTCGCCGCGGAGTCGCGTCGCGGCAGCCGGTTCGAGGCCCACGGATTCACACCGGGGCGTATCGATGTCGCCGATCTGAAAGAGAAGCAGGCGCGGCAGTCCACCGACGTGGGCGCGCCTGGCATTCTTGATCTGCGCCGGGTGCGTACCGTGCTGCTCTGACCGGCGGTCATGAGCGGGCGGCGAGTGTCGAGGAGAAGCGGGTAGGAGGTGGTCAGCGTGCCGCTGTCGACCACCGGTGCCGACGTCGGCTCCGACCGGCTGGTGGACGACTACCGCTCCGCCCGTGCGCAGCAGGTTCTGTTCGACGTGCGCGGCGGAAGCCCGGGCTTGGGCCCCTTCGGGGCCACCGGCTACGACGAGTTCATCGAGTCATCCGGTGAGGTCCGGCCGGCGTGGCGGGAACTCGGTGATCTGCTCGGCGAACGTGGCCCCGAGGGCCTGGGGCGGCTGCGCGAGGTAGTGGGCGGACTGGTCGACAACGACGGAATCACCTACATCGAGATCGACCGGCACGGTGAAGCGGTCACTGACACCCATGGCATGGCCATGCCCGGGCCGTGGCATCTCGACGGCATTCCGCTGCTGGTCTCGGCGGCGGACTGGCAGACGCTGGAAGCCGGGGTGATCCAACGCTCCCGCCTACTCGACGCGGTCCTGCGCGACATCTACGGCGAGCAGCGTTCCCTCACCAGCGGCGTCCTGCCGCCGCAGTTGATCTTCGGCCATCCCGGCTACCTCCGGGCGGTGCGCGGCATTCATGACCCGGCCGACAATCACCTCTTCATGCTGGGCTGCGACGTGAGTCGCTGCGCGGACGGACGTTTCCGGGTCAATGCCGACTGGACGCAGGCCCCGTCCGGCGCCGGGTACGCGCTGGCCGACCGCCGAGTCGTCGCCCAGGCGGTGCCCGAGTTCTACGAACGGGTCCGCCCCAGACCGGTATCGCCGTTCGCTCAGTCCCTGAGGCTTGCGCTGATCGACGCCGCCCCGGCGGCCGCCGAGGATCCGGTTGTTGTGGTGTTGAGTCCGGGAATCCATTCCGAGACTGCCTTCGATCAGGCCTACCTCGCGACGGTGCTGGGCTTTCCGCTGGTGGAAAGCGCCGACCTGGTGGTGCGCGACGGCGAGTTGTGGATGCGATCTCTGGGCACCCTCAAAAGGGTGGATGTGGTGTTGCGGCGCATCGATGCCGAGTATGTCGATCCGCTCGATCTTCGGCCCGATTCGCGGCTCGGGGTGGCCGGTCTCGTCGAGGCTCAGCGACGCGGAACGGTGACGGTGGTCAACAGCCTTGGCAGTGGAATCCTGGAAAGCGCCGGCCTGCAACGGTTTCTGCCGCAGCTCTCCGAGTTGCTACTGGGCGAGAAGCCGTTGCTCGATACCCCGGGCTATTACTGGGCCGGCATCGACAAGGAGCGTTCCCACATCCTCAGGCGGCTGTCCTCGTTGCTGATCAAGTCGACCGTCGACGCCCGCACCATCATCGGACCGACACTGTCGGCGACCCAACGCGAGGATCTCGCCGCCACGATCGAGTCGGATCCATGGCAGTGGGTTGGGCAGGAACTTCCGCAGTTCTCCACCGCGCCCAGCGATCACTATCCGGACAAGCTCTCGGCGGCGAGTGTGGGGCTTCGCCTGTTCACGGTGGCACAGCGCGGTGGTTATGCGCCGATGGTGGGCGGGCTCGGTTACGTGCTGGCCCCCGGGCCGGGGGCGTTTCGGCTGAAAACGGCCGCGGCCAAGGACATCTGGATCAGGCCGCCGACGCGGTCGACTGCGGATCGGGTGGTGACCGTCCCCTCGGTGAAGCTGCCCAGCGGCACCCAGTTCATCAGCTCCCCCCGAGTGTTGTCCGATCTGTTCTGGATCGGCCGCTACGCCGAGCGCAGCGAGGGCATCGCACGGCTGCTCATCGTCACCCGTGAGCGCTACCACGAATACCGCAACCGCCTCGATGTCGAGGGGAGCGAGTGCCTGCCGGTCCTGCTGGCGGCACTCGGGCGCATCGCCGGTGACGACGCGGGCGCTGGCTTTCCGCCACCAGAGTTGATCGCTGAAGCGCCTCACACCCTGTGGTCGCTGACGGCCGACCGGCTGTGCCCGGGGTCGCTGGCCCACTCGATCGAGGGACTCGGACTTGCCGCGCGTGCGGTGCGCGACCAGATGTCGAACGACACCTGGATGGTTCTCGGTGCGGTGGAGCGCACACTCGCCGATCAGCCCGAGCCGCCGCTCACCGGTCAGCCGGAGCATCGACCGGTGGATGACACTGCGCTGGCCGCCGCACAGCAGCGGACGCTGGCCGGCATGCTGGCGCTCTCCGGAATGGCCGCCGAATCGATGGTGCGCGATCCCGGCTGGACGCTGATGGACATCGGCAAGCGGATCGAGCGCGGGCTGAGCCTGACAGCTCTGCTGCGAGCGACTCTGACGCGCAGGCGCAGCCCGGGTGCCGAACAGACCATCACCGACTCGGTTCTGGTGGCGTGTGAGTCCTCGGTGATCTACCGGCGCCGCAACCTGGGTCAGGCCAGCGTCGCCGCGGTGGCCGACCTGCTGCTCTTCGACGCCGTCAATCCGCGTTCCCTCGTCTATCAACTGGATCGGCTGCGCGCCCACCTGCGGTCGCTGCCCGGTGCATCGGGTTCGTCACGGACCGAGCGTCTGGTCGAGGAGATCAGCGTGCGGCTGCGCCGTTTGGATCCCGAGGATCTCGAGCACGCCGACGGCGAGGGTCTGCGGGTCGACCTCGATGAACTGCTCGGCGGCATCCACGCCGCCCTGCGCGAACTCTCCGACGTGATCACCCGGACCCAGCTGTCGTTGCCGGGCGAGATGCAGCCGCTCTGGGGGCCCAACCAGCGACGGATGCTGCCGTGACGATCCCGCGGTCGAACCCGGCCCGCCGCTATCGCGTCACCCACCGAACCGACTATCGGTACTCGGATGTGGTGACAAGCTCCTACGGCCGTGCCCACCTCACCCCTCGCGAGGGCAGCCGGCAGCGTCGTCTGGCCTTCCAGCTGGATATCGATCCGCAGCCCGCTGACCGGTCGACCAGCGTGGACGGCTACGGCAACATCAGTTCCTACTTCCACGTCACCGAGCGACACCGGGTGCTGTCGGTAGTCGGGAGCGCCGTCGTGGAGGTCGAGCCGCCGGATGCGGCGCTGTACGAATCCGGTGCGGCCGCGCAGCCCTGGGAGTCGTGCCGCCCGACTGGCCTCAACGGTGTGCTGGCCGCCGACTTCGCCATGGACCTGCGGCCTGCGGAGATCACCGAGTCTGTTCGGGCCTATGCCGCACCGAGTTTCGAGCCCGGCCGCCCCCTCCTCGAAGTGATCCGGGATCTCAACGCCCGGATCTTCTCGGACTTCACCTACCGTTCCGGATCGACCACGGTATCCACCCAGGTGTCAGAGGTGCTGGAGGCCCGTGAAGGGGTATGCCAGGACTTCGCCCGGTTGGCGATCGCCTGCCTGCGAGCCAATGGTCTGGCGGCGAGTTACGTGTCGGGCTATCTCGCGACGGATCCGCCGCCCGGAAAGGAAAGGATGTTCGGCGTCGATGCGACGCATGCCTGGGCGGCGGTGTGGACCGCTGACGATCGCTGGCTGGGACTCGACCCGACCAACGATCAACTCGTGGATGAGCGATACATCACGGTCGGCTGGGGCCGGGACTACGCCGATGTTCCGCCACTGCGCGGGATCATCTACACCGATTCGAACTACAGCGTGATCGACGTATCGGTGGACGTCGCACCGTTGGACCCTGGCGCTTTGTGGGAACCGGGCGTTCCGGGTGCGTGACTTCACCTGCCCCAACTGCGGCCAGCACCTCGCCTTCGAGAATTCGGTCTGCCTGTCCTGCGGCAGCGCGGTCGGGTTTTCCCCGGCTGATACGGCGTTCCTGGTCATCACACCGGCCGGGGGAGACGCTCATCACGGCTCTGTCGCCGCCCAGGAATACCAGCTGTGCGCCAATCTGCATCTGGCCCAATGCAACTGGCTGGTCCCGGTTCGGCCCGTCCGGCAGTTGTGTGACTCGTGCGTGCTGACCCGAACCAGGCCCGCCGACACCGACCCCGCCGGACTGGTGTCATTCGCCGACGCCGAACGCGCTAAACGCCGACTGATCGCGGAATTGCGTGAATTGCATCTTCCGGTGGTCGGCTGGCAGGAGGACCCCGCCCACGGACTGGCTTTCGACCTGCTGTCCAGCGCTAGCCAACAGGTGACCACCGGTCACGACAGCGGTGTCATCACGGTCGATCTCGCCGAAGGCGACGATATTCATCGGGAGCAGTTGCGCGTCGAGATGGATGAGCCGTACCGCACTCTGCTCGGGCACTTCCGGCACGAGATCGGCCATTACTACTTCTATCGCCTCGTCGCCGGCTTCCCGGATCGGCTCGAGGCGTTCCGGCGGCTTTTCGGCGAACCGGACTCCGACTACCAGTCCGCGGTCGAGCAGCACTACAGCCGAGGCGCGCCCGCCGGCTGGCAGGACCAGCACGTCTCCTCCTACGCCACGATGCATGCGGCTGAGGACTGGGCCGAGACCTTCGCGCACTACCTGCACATCCGAAGCACCCTGGACACCGCTGCCGCCTTCGGACTCGCACCGGCGACCGCCACCTACCAGCGTAGGGTCCTCGGTCCCAGCGGCTTCGACACGATCATCGAGATGTGGCTACCACTGGCCTGGTCGCTGAACATGGTTAACCGCTCGATGGGCAAAAGGGATCTGTATCCCTTCGTCCTGCCGGCGCCGGTGTTGGAGAAGATGCGGCTGATCCACACCGTGGTCGACGAGACCGCAGCGGGCAATTCGGTACCGCGGTCCAATACGGTTGCCTGGTGAACGTTTTCGCGGCCGCCACCGGAATCGGCTCCTGGCCCGGAACGTCGCCCCGCCATGCCGCCGAGGTCATCGTCGGAGAGCTGCACCAGCTGCCCTACCTCGCCGAGTTGCCCGGCCGTGGCATCGGCGCGGACATGATCGGCCGCGCCGGTGCGCTGCTGGTCGACATCGCCATCGACGTGGTTCCGCGCGGATACCGGATAGCGGCACGGCCCGGCTCGGTCACCCGGCGTGCGATCAGCATGCTGGGCGAGGATGTCGACGCACTGGAGGAGGCATGGGAGAAGACCGGGGGAGCCCGGCCCGGCCGTGCGGTGAAAGTGCAGGCACCCGGGCCCATCACGCTGGCCGCTGAGCTCGAACTGGCCAACGGCCACCGCGCCATCACCGATTCCGGTGCGCTGCGTGACCTGGCCGAGTCGCTGGCCGAGGGCATGGCCGTCCAGCGCACTGAGCTGGCCCGCCGGCTGGCCGCTCCGGTAGTGGTCCAGTTCGACGAACCTCTGCTGCCTGCTGCGCTGGCCGGGCGGTTGGCCGGGGTGACCGCACTGACCCCGGTGCATCCGGTCGACGAGTCCGTGGCGATCGGTCTTCTGGACCGCTGCGTCGCGGGAGTCGGAGGGGAGGTGCTGCTGCACAGCTGTGCCGCAGACTTGCCGTGGAAACTGCTGCAGCGCAGCGCGATCCAAACGGTTTCGGTCGACGTCGCGACGCTGGACGACACCGGCTTGGACGGGCTGGGCGCGTTCATCGACTCCGGACGGGGCGCGGTGTTGGGTCTGGTGCCCGGGACTGCACCCGAACAGCGGCCCTCGGTGGAGGAACTCGCGAGACTGGCGGCCGCCGTTACTGACCGACTCGGCTTTCGGCGGGCGGTGCTCGGTCAGCGGATCGGGATCAGCCCCGCCTGCGGGCTGGCCGGCGGCACCGAGGCGTGGGCCAGGCAGGCCACCGGACTCACCCAGCGGGCGGCGGCGGCGATCGCCGAGGACCCCGCGGCCGTCTAGCCCTGCCGCCTCCCGCTCCGCCGCCTCCCGCTCCGCTGAGTGAGGTGCCACGCAGACAAACCGCGAGTGGGTCGCTGCGTGGGGCCTCACTCAACGGGGTGGACTAACCTGCGGGAGTGGCCGACGGTTCCGACCCCCTCGACGCGGATGTGCGCCGCCGTTGGCAGGAACTGGCCGACGAAGTCCGCGAGCACCAGTTCCGGTACTACGTCAAGGACGCGCCCATCGTCTCCGACGCCGACTTCGACACGCTGTTCAACGAACTCGTCGGCCTCGAGCAGCGCTATCCCGAACTGCGGGTGCCGGATTCACCGACCCAACTGGTCGGCGGTGCCGGGTTCGCCACCGAGTTCACCGCCGCCGAGCATCTCGAACGCATGCTCAGCCTCGACGACGTGTTCGACACCGATGAACTGACTTCCTGGTCGGTCCGGGTAGAGAACGAGATCGGCCCCGACCCGCACTACCTGTGTGAACTGAAGGTCGACGGGGTCGCGATCGCTCTGGTGTATCGGGACGGCAGGCTTGCGCGTGCCGCCACGCGCGGCGACGGCCGGGTCGGTGAGGACGTCACCCTCAATGCCCGCACGATCGGCGACGTTCCGGAAACCCTCACGCCGTCACCTGAATTCCCGCTGCCTGCGGTGCTGGAGGTTCGTGGCGAGGTGTTCTTCATGGTCGCCGATTTCGAGAACCTCAACGCCAGCCTGGTTGAAGAGGGTAAGCCGCCGTTCGCCAACCCGCGCAACAGCGCGGCCGGTTCGCTGCGGCAGAAGAATCCCGCCGTGACCGCACGCCGCCCATTGCGGATGATCTGCCACGGCTTGGGTTTCACCGAAGGGTTCCGCCCGGCAACCCTGCACAACGCTTTCGCGGCGATGAAGGCATGGGGGCTCCCGGTCTCCGACCACACCAGCCGGGTCGAGGGGCTGGCGGCCGTGCGCGAGCGAATCGAGTTCTGGGGGGAGCGGCGCCACCAGATCGAGCACGAGATCGACGGTGTGGTGGTCAAACTCGACGATCTGGCCCAGCAGCGGCGCCTTGGCGCGACCTCGCGGGCGCCCCGCTGGGCGGTGGCCTACAAGTACCCGCCAGAAGAGGCGCAGACCAGGCTTCTCGACATCCGGGTCAATGTCGGCCGCACCGGTCGGGTCACCCCGTTCGCATTCATGACCCCGGTCCGGGTGGCCGGTTCCACCGTCAGCCTGGCCACCCTGCACAACGGCTCGGAGGTCAAACGCAAAGGCGTGCTCATCGGCGACACGGTGATGATCCGCAAGGCCGGCGATGTCATTCCCGAGGTGCTCGGTCCCGTCGTCGACCTGCGCGATGGCACCGAACGCGAGTTCGTCATGCCCACCCACTGCCCGGAATGCGGCACCCTGCTCGCCCCGGCCAAGGAGGGCGACGTCGATATCCGCTGCCCCAACGCCCGGTCCTGCCCGGCGCAGTTGCGGGAGCGGGTTTTCCACATCGCCGGTCGCGGCGCCCTCGATATCGAAGGCCTCGGCTACGAGGCGGCCGTCGCACTGCTCAAGGCCGGGGTCATCACCGATGAGGGCGACCTGTTCGATCTGACCGCCGACGACCTGATGAAGGCCGACTTCTTCACAACCAAGGACGGAAGGCTGTCGGCCAACGGTGGCCGGTTGCTGAAGAACCTGGAACTGGCCAAGGACAAGCCGCTGTGGCGGGTGCTGGTGGCGCTGTCCATCCGCCATGTCGGCCCGACCGCCGCGCGGGCACTGGCCACCGCATTCGGCAGCCTTGAGGCCATCATGGCTGCCGGCGAGCAGCAACTGGCCGACGTGGAGGGGGTGGGTCCCACCATCGCCGCCGCTCTGCGCGAGTGGTTCGAGGTGGACTGGCACCGCGCCATCGTCGAGAAGTGGCGTTCCGCCGGGGTCCGGATGGCCGATGAACGCGACAGCGGAATCGAACCCACTCTCGCCGGTCTGACCATCGTGGTGACCGGGTCGTTGGCCGGTTTCTCCCGCGATGAGGCCAAGGAAGCCATCATCGTTCGCGGGGGCAAGGCCAGCGGTTCGGTGTCGAAGAAGACGTCGTTCGTGGTGGCGGGTGACGCCCCGGGGTCCAAGTACGACAAGGCCGTCGAACTCGGGGTGCCGATTCTCGACGAGGACGGCTTCCGTGCACTGCTGGCCGACGGCCCGCCGGAGGGCGGGACTTCAAGCAAGATTGACGAAGCGCTCTAGATCTTTGACCCGACCGGTGACGAGAATGACATCGTCGTAGTTGAGTTCGGTATCCGGCGTCGCATTGGAGTACTCCCCGCCGACGTTCTTGACCGCGACCACGGTGATCTCGAACTTCGATCTCAAGCCTGCTTGCGCCAGCGGAACGCCTGTCAGTTGTTGCGGTGGCCGTACTTCGGCGATCGCGAAGTCGGTGTCGACCTGCATGTAATCGAGCATCTGTCCGGACACAAGGTGGGCGACACGCTCACCGGCCTCGCGCTCGGGGAAGACCACGTGGTGAGCACCGACACGCTCCAGAATGCGGCCATGGTGCGCTGTGATTGCCTTGGCCCAGATGTCCTCGACGTCCAACTCGACGAGGAGTGAGGTGACCAGGATGCTGGCCTCGATGTCGCTGCCGATGGCGACAACGCCTTTGTAGAACTCGTCGACGCCGAGCTCGCGCAGGGCGTCGATATCGGTGCAGTCGGCGGCCACCACCTGGGTCAGCTGGCCGGCGTGCTGCTGCACCACCTTGGCCGAACTGTCGATGGCGAGCACCTCCGTTCCGCGGCGGTTCAAATCCAGCGCCAGGGCACTGCCGAACCGGCCGAGACCGATGACCACGACAGGCTCTTTGCGCTCCCTAGCCAATGGAGATCCTCTCTGTCGGTGGCTCCCAACGGCGTTCGCGCGGGCGCAGGGCCAATGCCGAAGCCAGAGTTAACGGACCTAGCCGACCTAGGTACATCAGCACGATAATCACCCACTTGCCTTCGTCGGGGATCTGCGCGGTGATTCCGGTCGACATCCCGACCGTTCCCAACGCGGAGACCGTCTCGAACATCACTTGTTCGAGGCTGAAATCGGTCATGTTCATCAGGGTGAAGGTGGCCAGTGCTGCGACGAGCGCGCCGAGTGTCGCGACGGCCAATGCCTGACGTTGATTCTCGGCCGGGATCTGCCGGAAGCCGAGGTTGACCGTCGGGTTCCCTCGGATCTCGGCCCACACCACGATCGCCAGTAGGCCGAACGTGGTCACCTTGATGCCGCCCGCGGTGCCGGCACTGCCGCCGCCGATGAACATCAGAACGTCGGTGGCCAACAGGCCCTCGGACGTCATCGAACCGACGTCGATCGAATTGAAGCCGGCCGTTCGGGGCGTCAGGGCTGCAAAGAACGACGCCAACAGCGCCTCTCCGGCCGGCATCGCGCCGATGGTGTCGGGGTTGCGGTGTTCGACGCTGGCCATGACCAGCGTCCCCAGGGCCAGAAGGACGGCGGTCGTGCCGATGGTGATCTTGGTGGTGACCGACCAGGATCGCGGCCGACGCCAGGCGCGGGCCACCTCGAACAGCACGGGAAAGCCCAGTCCTCCGATCACCACCGCAGCCGAGATCGTGAGGATGATCCACGCGTCTCCCGCATAGGGCATCAGGCTGTCGGCGTTGAGGGAGAAGCCGGCGTTGTTGAATGCCGAGATGGAATGGAACACACCGGAGTAGAGGGCGTCCGCGAACGACATCGGGTATGCGCTGCTGAACCGAAGGGTGAGAATCAGCGCGACTACGGTCTCAGAGACGGCGGTGAACACCGTGACATTGCGCACCACCCGGCCGATGTCGGCCGTCGACAGCGTGCGGGTCTGGGCTTGGGCGACTAGCCGGGCGCGCACCCCGAGTCGTCTGGAAATCAGCACAACCGTCAGCGACGCCAGCGTCATCAATCCGAGGCCGCCAACCTGAATCAGAGCCAAGATCGTAAGTTGCCCGGACAGCGACCAATACGTACCCGTGTCCACGGTGACCAGTCCGGTCACACAGACGGCGGAGGTGGAGGTGAAAACCGCATCGAGAAGGCTCGCCCGATGCCCCGCCGCGGTGGCAGACGGCAGCGACAACAGCCCCGTACCGATGGCAATCACCAGCAGGAATGAGCCGGCTATGATCCGGCCGGGGTGGACGTTGTCGGAGGCGCGCCCCATCAAGGCTCCTGGTCTGCCTGTCGCGCTAGCGCAGCAGCGAAGCGACGATCCCGGCCAGGTAGCCCAGGCGCGCGACTTCCGAGGGCCGGAAGTGCGGTCCGCCCGGACGTCCCAGCACCACCGCGGTGTGCGGGTCTCCCAGCGGCGCGGCCGCCAGCGTGGTGTCCATGTCGCGCCACAACTGCGGCACCCAGTCCTCGGTCGCATCAAGGGCGGTCGGTTGACCGATCGGCAGCCACGGCGTCTCAGGAGCCTGGGTCTCCGGAGCGCCCGGGCTTCCGGCGATGCGCCGCGGGCCGGTGTCGGTGAACTCCACGACGGTGCACCAGCCGACCCGCAGGATCCGAGGCGCCTCATTGACGAGGACCTGCAACTTGGCGGCGCGGTCGGGTCCGGCGGCGGCGACGTGGTCGATCAGTTCCAGTTCGCGGTGGGCCTCCAACAGCCCGGTGTGTGGCCGGATGGACTCCACTCGCACCCCGCTGAGTCCCTCGGCAGCAGTGATCAGCGCGTCCGGCATCGACCCGTTCGGCAGGTCGACCACCAGGTCGTCGACGGCATATCCGGGCCCCCGTTCTACGACGTCCAGCGAGAGGATGTCCGCGCCGGCCGAGCCGAGCGCCACGGCCAGCGCCCCGAGGCTGCCGGGCCGGTCCTCGAGTTGCACCCGCAGGAGATAGGAACGCACGCGCCCAGCCTTACACATCCGCCGAGACTGCACCCGTTGGCGCTGGCTAGGCTTACCCCCCGTGTCCCACGAGTCCCCCGCGATCTCCCGCGACGAGGTGGCGCGGCTGGCCAAACTGGCCCGCCTCGCGCTGACCGACGACGAAATCGACAGCTTCGCAGGCCAGCTTGACGCCATCCTGGGCTATGTCGGCCAGATTCAGGCCATCGACACCAGCGGGGTCAAGCCCACCGGCAACCCGCTGAAAAGCGAGAACGTCACCCGGTCGGACGTCGTGCAGCCCAGTCTGCTGCAACAGCAGGCACTGGCGGAGGCGCCCGCCGCCGACGAGGGACGCTTCGCCGTCCCGCAGATCCTGGGGGAGGAAGTGTGAACGACGACATCATCCGTCTGGATGCCGCCACCATGGGAGCGGCGATCGCAGCCGGTGAACTGTCCTCGGTCCAGGCCACCCAGGCCTGCCTGGATCAGATCGCCGCCACCGACGAGCGCTACCACGCTTTCCTGCATGTCGCCGCCGACCAGGCGCTCGCCGTCGCGGCTGCCATCGACGCGAAGGTCGCCGCCGGCGATGACCTACCCTCGCCGCTGGCGGGGGTTCCGTTGGCGCTCAAGGACGTTTTCACCTCCATCGACATGCCGACCACCTGCGGGTCGAAGATTCTTGAGGGCTGGATGTCGCCCTACGACGCCACGGTCACTGCCCGCATCCGGGAAGCCGGCATCCCGATCCTGGGCAAGACCAACATGGACGAGTTCGCGATGGGCTCATCCACGGAGAACTCCGCCTACGGCGTCACGCGCAACCCCTGGGACACCGACCGGGTTCCCGGCGGCTCGGGCGGCGGCAGCGCCGCGGCGCTGGCGGCGTTCCAGGCTCCGCTGGCCATTGGATCCGATACCGGCGGCTCCATCCGACAGCCCGCCGCCCTGACCGCGACCGTCGGGGTGAAGCCCACCTACGGCACGGTGTCGCGGTACGGACTGGTGGCGTGCGCCTCATCGCTGGATCAGGGCGGACCGTGCGCGCGCACCGTGCTCGACACCGCGCTGCTGCACACTGTCATCGCCGGTCACGACCCGCGCGATTCCACCTCTCTGGAAACACCGATCCCCAACGTCGTCGGCGCGGCGATGGCCGGACATGCCGGCGATCTGTCCGGCGTCCGGGTAGGCGTGGTCAAGCAGTTGGCGAGCGGCGAGGGCTATCAGGCCGGTGTGCTGGAGTCGTTCAACGCCGCCGTCGCGCAGCTGGCGGCTCTCGGCGCAGATATCCGCGAGGTGGACTGCCCCAACCTCGACCACTCGCTGTCGGCGTACTACCTGATCCTTCCCTCGGAGGTCTCCAGCAACCTCGCCCGCTTCGACGCGATGCGCTACGGCCTGCGGGTCGGCGACGACGGCAGCCACAGCGCCGAGGAAGTGATGGCGTTGACCCGCGCGGCCGGATTCGGCCCAGAGGTCAAGCGCCGCATCATGATCGGCACCTATGCCCTGTCCGCCGGCTACTACGACGCCTACTACAACCAGGCCCAGAAGGTGCGCACGCTGATCGCCGCCGACCTCGACAGGGCCTATGAGAGCGTCGACGTGCTGATCTCTCCGGCCACTCCCACCACTGCCTTCCGCCTCGGCGAGAAGGTGGACGATCCACTGGCGATGTACCTGTTCGACCTGTGCACCCTGCCGCTGAATCTGGCCGGGCACTGCGGCATGTCGGTGCCCTCCGGTCTCTCGCCGGATGACAACCTGCCGGTCGGCCTGCAGATCATGGCCCCGGCGCTGGCCGACGACCGGCTCTACCTGGTGGGTGCGGCCTACGAGGCGGCACGCGGCCCGCTGCCGAGTGCGATCTAAGCGCTCCGCGGCGCCGACGCAGCAGGTTAGATAGAGCCATGCGAATCGGAGTTCTCACCGGCGGCGGCGACTGCCCCGGCCTCAACGCGGTCATCCGCGCGGTCGTCAGCACCTGCGACACCCGCTACGGTTCCTCGGTCGTCGGCTTCCTCGACGGTTGGAACGGCCTGCTGGAGAACCGTCGCGTCCAACTCGTCAACGACGACCGCAACGCCCGTCTGCTGGCCAAGGGCGGCACCATGCTGGGCACCGCGCGCACCAACCCCGAACGGCTGCGGGCCGGCATCGAGGAGATCAAGCAGACCCTGGAGGACAACGGGATCGACGTGCTGATCCCGATCGGCGGCGAGGGCACTCTGACCGCCGCGCACTGGCTCACCGAGGAGGGCGTGCCGGTGGTGGGCGTGCCCAAGACCATCGACAACGACATCAGTTGCACCGACGTGACTTTCGGGCACGACACCGCGTTGATGATCGCCACCGAAGCCATCGACCGGTTGCACAGCACCGCCGAGTCGCATCAGCGCGTGATGCTGGTCGAGGTGATGGGCCGCCACGCCGGCTGGATCGCTCTCAACTCGGGTCTGGCCTCCGGTGCGCACATGACGCTGATCCCTGAGCAGCCCTTCGACGTCGAAGAGGTGTGTCGGCTGGTCAAACAGCGCTTCCAGCGCGGGATGTCGCACTTCATCTGCGTGGTCGCCGAAGGCGCCAAGCCGGCCGAGGGCTCGATGGAACTGCGTTCCGGCGGGGTGGACGAGTTCGGCCACGAACGGTTCACCGGCGTCGCCCAGCAACTGGCTCACGAAGTGGAGAAGCGGATCCGCAAGGAGGTCCGGGTCACTGTGCTCGGCCACATCCAGCGCGGCGGCACCCCGACCGCCTACGACCGGGTGCTGGCAACCCGCTTCGGCGTCAACGCCGCTGACGCGGCGCACGCCGGCGAGTACGGGATGATGGTGTCCCTGCGCGGCGAGGAGATCGGTCGGGTACCGCTGGCCGATGCGGTCGCACACCTCAAGCTGGTGCCGCAGAGCCGCTACGACGATGCCGCGGCCTTCTTCGGCTAGTTCCGGCAACTCGCGAGTGTGAATCCACGGCGGAAAATCGGCTCAAAAATCGCTGAGGTTTCACACTCGGTGACCGCCGTTACGGGCTGACCGGCACCGGGTCCGTGTCGAGCGACACCTCGCGGGTCTCCCGCATGATGAGTAGCGCGACGAAGGTCAGAGCCGCCGCGCAGAGCAGGTACACCCCAACCCAACCGACCCCGTAGTTCGTCGACAGCCAGGTCGCGATGAACGGCGCCACCGCCGCGCCCAGGATGCTCGCCGAGTTGTAGGAGATACCTGATCCGGTGTACCGGACGTTGGTCGGGAACAGTTCGGGCAGAACCGCACTCATCGGCCCGAAGGTGAAGCCCATCAGCGTCATGCCGATGATCAGAAACGCCAGCACCGAACCATGAGTAGCCCGGCCGGGGGCCAGCAGCACGGCGAACAGCCCGCCATACGCCATGATCGCAGCGGTCACCGCCAGCAACGTCCTGCGCCGGCCCCAGCTGTCGGCCAACCGGCCCGCGATCGGGATCGTCGCGGCGAAGAACAACACCGCGATCAACTGCATCTTCAGGAAGTCGGTGTAGTTGAAACCCAGTCCGGCTCCGGCCGGCGGCTTCTTCCCGGTGCCGTAGCTCAACGCCCACGTCGTGACGATGTAGAAGATGGTGTAGGTCGACAGCATGACGAAGGTGCCCAGGATCAGCTGCCGCCAGTTGTTCCGGAACACCTCTGCCACAGGGGTTTTCACTCTTTCGCCGCGCTCGACCGCGCGTGCGAAGACCGGGGTCTCAGTCAGCTTCAGCCGCACGTACAGTCCGATCGCGACCATGACCGCACTGACCAGGAACGGGATCCGCCAGCCCCAGGTCAGGAATGGGCCATCCAGGTCCGGGTTGGCATTGGAGTGCCCTAGCCAGATCAACAGTCCCAGAAAAACCCCGTTGGCGAGCAGGAAGCCAAAGGGCGCACCGAGCTGTGGCCACATCGCCGCCCAGGCTCGTCGGCCTGGCTTTGCCGTCTCCACGGCCAGCAGTGCCGCCCCGCTCCACTCGCCGCCGAGGGCCAGACCCTGAGCGAAGCGAAGAAGCGCCAACAACGCTGGTGCCAGTAGGCCGACCTGGTGATAGGTGGGCAGCAGGCCGATGGCGAATGTCGCGATACCCATCGTCAGGAGCGAGCCGACCAGGGTGGCTTTGCGTCCGGCCCGGTCGCCGAAGTGGCCGAACAGGACCGAACCAACCGGACGCGCCACGAAGGCCAGACCGAAGGTGGCCAGCGAGGCGAGCAGGGCGGTGGTGGAGTTGCCCTTCGGGAAGAACAGGAACGGAAACACCGACACCGCGGCGGTGGCGTAGATGTAGAAGTCGTAGAACTCCACGGTAGTGCCCACCATGGACGCCACCACGATCCTCCTGCGCGGGACTCCGGCGACGAGATCGGTGGACCGGTCGTTCACGGCTCTGGTTTCCTGTCGGTTCGACGTCGAGACCGGAGAAGGCTATCGCGACCCGCTAGCATCCCGCCTATGACGACCGATGGTCAGCGTTTGACGATCTCCCGGGTGGCGCTGGCTGTCGCAGTGGCCGTCGGGTCAACCGGTGCCGTCATGGGTGCTGCGCCGGCATCCGCCGATGGGTGCCCCGACGCTGAATTGGTGTTCGCCCGCGGCACCGGCGAACCCCCAGGCCCCGGCCGGGTCGGCCAGGCACTCGCCGACGCGCTGGCGCCGATGCTCGGTGGGAGAACCCTGTCTGTGTACGCGGTGAACTACCCGGCGAGTATCAACTTCCTGTCCACCGGAAGCGGCGCAACCGATGCCGAGAATCATCTGAGCGCTGTTGCAGTCGCTTGCCCGGCAACCCAGTTCGTCCTCGGCGGATTCTCCCAGGGAGCCGCCGTGATCTCGATGATGGCCGGGGTGCCGCCCCTCGGGGCCCTGGTCGGCAACATCGGATCGGCGCCCCCGATTCCCCCCGAGGCGGCCGACCAGATCGCCGCCGTAGCGGTCTTCGGCAACCCGGGCACCCGCTTCGGCACCCCGCTGTCGAGCAGCGGTCTGTTCGCCGGCAAGGCCATCGACTTGTGCAGCCCCGGCGACCCGATCTGCTTTCCCGGCGGCCGCGACCGCGCGGCCCACAACGGATACGAATTCCCGCCCTACGTCACCGACGCCGCTGCCTTTGTCGCAGGCCGGGTGTAGCACTCCAGCGGACGCGGAAAGTGCGGGCGGGACCCGCCCCTTAAGATCGTCGCCATGACCTCCGTGACCGCCGAACTGCTCGACTATGACGACGTGGTGGCCCGATTCGACCCGGTGCTCGGCCTGGAGGTCCACGTCGAGCTGTCGACGGCCACCAAGATGTTCTGCGGCTGCGCGACGACCTTCGGCGCCGAGCCCAACACCCAGGTGTGCCCGGTGTGCCTGGGCCTGCCCGGCGCTCTGCCGACCCTCAACGAGACGGCGGTAGAGTCGGCCATCCGGATCGGTCTTGCGCTGAACTGCGAGATCGCGCCCTGGAGCAGGTTCGCCCGGAAGAACTACTTCTACCCGGACCAGCCGAAGAACTATCAGATCTCCCAGTACGACGAGCCGATCGCGTTCAACGGGCACCTCGACGTCCCCCTTGAGGACGGCGGCACCTTCCGCGTCGATATCGAACGCGCGCACATGGAGGAGGACACCGGCAAGTTGACCCACGTCGGCGGCGACACCGGTCGCATCCACGGCGCCACCACCTCGCTGCTGGATGTCAACCGTGCCGGTGTGCCGCTCATCGAGATCGTCACCAAGCCGATCGAGGGTGCCGGTGCGCGGGCCCCGGAAGTGGCGCGCGCCTACGTCACCGCACTGCGGGATTTGTTGCGGGCACTGGGTGTGTCCGATGTCCGGATGGATCAGGGTTCATTGCGCTGCGACGCCAACGTCTCGCTGCGGCCAAATGGGCAGGCCGAGTTCGGCACCCGCACCGAGACCAAGAACGTGAACTCGCTGAAGAGTGTCGAGGTGGCGATCCGCTACGAGATGCGCCGGCAGGCGGCGGTTCTGGACGCCGGTGGCAAGGTCCACCAGGAAACCCGCCACTTCCACGAGGACGGCCACACCTCGCCGGGCCGGGACAAGGAGACCGCCGAGGACTACCGGTATTTTCCGGAACCGGATCTGGAACCGGTGGCCCCCAGCGCGGAACTGGTGGAGCAGTTGCGCGCCACCATCCCGGAGCTTCCGTGGTTGTCCCGCAAACGGATTCAGCAGGAGTGGGGCGTCTCCGACGAGGTGATGCGCGACTTGGTCAACGCCGGCGCGGTGGAATTGGTGGCGGCCACCGTGCAGCACGGCGCTGCCAGCGAGTCGGCCCGCGCCTGGTGGGGAAACTTCCTGGTGCAGAAGGCCAATGAAAGTGGGGCATCCGTCGACGAACTGTCGATTACGCCCAAGCAGGTTGCCGCCGTCATCAAACTGGTGGACGACGGCAAGTTGTCCAACAAACTTGCCCGTCAGGTTGTCGAGGGGGTGCTGGCCGGTGAGGGCGAACCCGAGCAGGTCATGGCTGACCGGGGTTTGGCGCTGGTTCGCGACGATTCGCTGATCCAGGCGGCCGTCGACGAGGCGCTGGCGGCCAGCCCGGACATCGCCGAGAAGATCCGCGGCGGCAAGGTCCAGGCCGCCGGCGCAATCGTCGGCGCGGTGATGAAGGTGACCAGGGGCCAGGCGGATGCCGCGCGGGTCCGTGAACTGGTCTTGAAGGCCTGCGGCCAGGAGGGCTGAACCCCGCCGCCTCGCGCCGAACGGAACTGTGATCCGGGCAATCCCGGCCGAAGTGATACCGCTGTCGATGCTCCGGGTTCAGGCGGTCAGCGCTCGTGAACGCGCGGCGATGACCCAACGGTCGCGCAGTCGTCGGCAACCGTGTACCGATAGCGACTCGGGTCCGTCGTAGCCGGCGAACACCGCCACCGCGCCGGTGAAATCGTCGTCGCGGGTCCGCTCGGTGGTCACCACCACCGTGGCCAGTCCGGCGGCCAGCGCGGCGCGCAGACCGTCGGCCGAATCCTCCACGGCGAGAGCGTGTTCGGCGCGCACACCGAGTTCCCATAGTGCGTGGTGGTAAATCTCACGGTGGCTGGGGACATCGTCTGCGGTGATCACCACCTCCACCGCCCCGTCGCCGAGCAGTTCCCGCACCGACTGGTGCACGGCTATCCCGCGGCGGGCGGTCGTCACCGCGACTCGGATACCGGCGCAATGCAGATCCCAGACCAGCCTCGCGAAAAGACCATGGTCGGCCCGGGCGTCGGTCAACACGCCGTCGAGCGAGAAGATCACAACTTCCAGGCCGGGAACCCCGATGGGGGCGCGGCCGGCGCGGTCCCACCAGAAGGAAGTGCTTGTCGTTGCCATGGCGTGAGTATCTGGCTGACCCGAACGGCATTCATCCCCCGATCAGGGGAGCCGGGCGGGGGGATCGTGGGGGAGAGTCGCCGAAAGTGCATGCAGATCGACGGATCCGTGAGGTTTCGAGCAAATCTCGATCCAGGCGCACTCTCGATGCGCCGTGTGCCTGCCAATTACGGTTAGGGCCATGCCGGTACGGGTGGTGCTCGTCGACGACCACGAGATGGTCATCGAGGGTCTCAAGGCGATGCTGGCCCCGTTCGCCGAGCGCGTCGCGGTGGTGGGGGAGGCGGTCGGGGCCGAGAAGGCCATGTCGGTGATCGACGAACTCGACCCCGACATCGTGCTCTGCGATGTGCGCATGCAGGGGGTCAGCGGCCTGGACCTGTGCCGCGAGATCCGGGAGCGCCACCCCGGCCGCAAGGTGATCCTGCTGTCGGTCTACGACGACGAGCAATACCTGTTCCAGGCGATGCGGGTGGGCGCGTCCGGTTATCTGCTCAAGGGCATCAGCAGCGACGAACTGGTACGCCAACTCGAAGGGGTACAGGCCGGCGCGACCGCAATCGACGCCGGCCTGGCCGCGCGGGCGGCCGAGACCGCGGCGCGACTGCAGAGCGACCAGTTCTGGCCCGGCGCCCGGCACGGGCTGACTCAGCGGGAGAGCGAGATCCTGTCTCTGGTCGTCACGGGGCTGTCCAACCGAGGCATCGCCGCGAAACTGGTCATCGGCGAGGAAACCGTCAAGACCCACCTGAGTTCGATCTACCGCAAGCTTGGCGTGGGTGACCGGACCAGCGCGGCGGCAACCGCACTGCGGGAAGGGATCTTCCGGTGACGGGCGGCTTCAGCCCGGACGCGGTGCACGGACTGGTCGACCCCGACCGCGAGGTCGCCCTGCTGCTCGACATCATCGCGGCCACCTCCAGCGGCCCGGGGGTGGAGCCGATGGCCGCGGCGGTGGCCCGCATGATCACCGCGGCCACCGCCTCGGATGTCTGCTTCGTACATGTACTCGATGACACCGACAGCTCGCTGACGCTGGCTGGTGCCACCCCGCCCTTCGATGAACAGGTGGGCCGCATCCAGCTGCCGCTGGGCTCGGGCGTCTCCGGGTGGGTGGCCAGCCACCGCGAGCCGGTGGTGATCGTCGCCGACAAGGAGGCCGATCCGCGCTACGTGCCGATCGCAGCGCTACGAGGCAAGGACTTCACCTCCATGGCGTCGGTACCGATGGAAGCCGAACCCGGTGGTCTGGTGGGGGTTCTCAATGTCCACACCATCGAGCGGCGGGACTTCACCCCCCGCGACATCCGGCTGTTGCTGGTGATCGGCCGGCTAATCGCCGGGGCGCTGCACCAGGCCCGGCTGCACCGTCAGTTGATGGCCCGGGAGCGGGCGCACGAGAACTTCGCCGAACAGGTGATCGCCGCGCAGGAAAGCGAACGGCGCCGGGTCGCCGGCGATATCCACGACGGCATCTCCCAGCGTCTGGTCGGCCTGACCTACCGGCTCGACGCGGCCGCCCGCGCCGTCGACGACGGCGACCAGACCTCAGCGGCCGAGCAGTTGGAGAAGGCCCGCGACCTCGTTGACCTGACGCTGGGTGAGGCCCGCTCGGCGATCAGCGGTCTACGGCCGCCGGTGCTTGACGACCTCGGCCTGGGTGGGGCACTGGCCAGCCTTGCGGCGTCCACCCCTGAGATCGACCTGGAACTGACTCTCGACGACGCCCGGCTGCCCGAGCACATTGAGGTGGCGCTGTATCGCATCGCCCAGGAGTGCGTGCAGAACGTCGTCAAGCACTCCCGCGCGCTGGTGGCCACGGTGACCTTCACGGTTCGCGACGGCACCGCCCGGTTGGAGATCAGCGATAGGGGAGTCGGGTTCGACGCCGCACAGGCCGGCCTCCGCCTGGATGTCGACCCAGGTTTGCCGTCGAGCGGCTACGGGATGCTCTCGATGGCCGAACGGGCCGAACTGGTCGGCGGCACCCTGGAAGTCCGGTCGCAGCCCGGATTGGGCACCACGGTCACGGTGGATGTTCGCACTGATGAAATGGCCCGGTAAACAGCCGAACATTTCAGATTTCCGGCGTGTTTCGCTGTCGGAATTCGTTCCCATGGGCAACTTCCGGCGGTACATTCAAACTGCCGCAATCGCCGGTTTCGCCCGCGGCGTATCCCGAGAGGAGTCCACGTATGGCGTCAGTTCTGTGGTTGCAGGGAGGGGCGTGCAGTGGCAACACCATGTCGTTCCTCAACGCCGACGAACCCAATGTCGTCGACCTGATCGTCGACTTCGGACTCGAGGTGATCTGGCATCCCTCGCTCGGACTGGAATTGGGTAACCAGGCGCAGAAGATCTTCAAGGACTGCGCCACCGGCGCCCGCCCGATGGACGTGTTCGTCTTCGAGGGTTCGGTGATCGAGGCGCCCAACGGCACCGGTCGGATGGACATGTTCGCCGATCGCCCGATGAAGGACTGGGTTACCGAGTTGGCAGCCCAGGCCGGCATCGTCGTCGCCATCGGTGACTGCGCCTGCTGGGGTGGCATTCCGGCGATGGAGCCCAACCCGTCCGGTTCGACCGGCCTGCAGTACCACAAGCGCAACAAGGGTGGCTTCCTCGGACCCAACTTCAAGTCCAAGGCGGGCCTGCCAGTGATCAACATCCCGGGCTGCCCCGCGCACCCGGACTGGATCACCCAGATCCTCGTGGCGCTGGCTACCGGACGCACCAGCGATATCGCACTGGACGACCTGCAGCGGCCCGCCACCTTCTTCAAGACCTTCACCCAGACCGGCTGCACCCGCGTTCAGTTCTACGAGTACAAGCAGTCGACGATGTCCTTCGGCGAGGGCACCCGCACCGGCTGCCTGTTCTACGAGTTCGGCTGCCGCGGGCCGATGACCCACTCGCCGTGCAACCGCATCCTGTGGAACCGGCAGTCCTCCAAGACCCGGGCCGGGCAACCTTGCTACGGCTGCACTGAGCCGGAGTTCCCGCACTTCGACCTGGCGCCGGGAACGCTCTTCAAGACGCAGAAGGTCGCCGGTGTCATCCCCAAGGAGACCGGAACCGGCACCAAGAAGCTGTCCTATATGGCCTCTGCCGCCGCCGCCCGGATGGCTGCTCCCCAGTGGAGCAAAGAAGACATGTTCGTGGTCTAGCTCCTCTTTTCCGGGGCCCCACTGACACGACCGCAACAACTTCTGAAGGAACCCAATGACATCCATGGATCTTCACGTCAGCCCGCTGGGACGCGTCGAGGGCGACCTCGACGTCCGGGTCACCATCGAGGACGGCGTCGTCACTTCGGCTTGGACCGAGGCCGCGATGTTCCGCGGCTTCGAGATCATCCTTCGGGGCAAGGACCCGCAGGCCGGTCTGATCGTCACCCCGCGTATCTGCGGCATCTGCGGCGGCAGCCACCTCTACAAGTCGGCGTATGCGCTGGACACCGCATGGCGCACCACCATGCCGCCCAACGCCACCCTCGTCCGCAACATCGCCCAGGGCTGCGAGACGCTGCAGTCCATTCCGCGCTACTACTACGCGCTGTTCGCCATCGACCTGACGAACAAGAACTACGCCAAGTCCTCGATGTACGACGAGGCCGTGCGCCGATACGCCCCGTATGTGGGCACCAGCTACCAGAAGGGTGTGGTGCTCTCCCAGAAGCCGGTCGAGGTCTACGCGATTTTCGGCGGGCAGTGGCCGCACTCCAGCTTCATGGTTCCCGGCGGTGTGATGGGCGCGGCGACGCTGTCCGACGTCACCCGCTCCATCGCGATCCTGGAGAACTGGAAGGACAACTGGCTCGAGCCTGAACTGCTCGGCTGCAGCATCGACCGCTGGCTGGAGAACAAGACCTGGGAGGACGTGCTCGCCTGGGTCGACGAGAATGAGTCGCAGCGCAACAGCGATATCGGCTTCCTGATCCGCTACTCCCAGGACGTCGGCCTCGACAAGTACGGCCAGGGTGTAGGCAACTACATCTCCACTGGCACCTACTTCGACCCGAATCTGTATCAGCGGCCGACCATCGAGGGACGCAACGCCGCACTGATCGGCCGGGGCGGCATCTTCGCCGGCGGGCAGTGGCAGGAGTTCGACCAGGCTCGGGTGCGTGAGGACGTGACGCACTCCTTCTACGAGGGCAGCCGGCCGCTGCACCCGTTCGAGGGCGAGACCATCCCGATCGACCCGGAGAAGGCCAAGACCCAGGGTAAGTACAGCTGGGCCAAGTCGCCGCGCTACGAGGTCGAGGGATTCGGCCACATCCCGCTGGAGACCGGCCCCCTGGCCCGCCGGATGGCCGCGGCCGGCCCGAACGCCGGGCCGCATCAGGACAACGACCCGCTGTTCCTGGACATCTACAACAAGATCGGCCCGAGCGTGCTGACCCGCCAGCTGGCCCGCCTGCACGAGGCGCCCAAGTACTTCAAGTGGGTGCGCTCCTGGCTGGACCAGCTCGACCTGAAAGAGAGCTTCTACAGCAAGCCCACCGAGTACGCCGAAGGCAAGGGCTTCGGCTCCACCGAGGCGGCCCGCGGCTCGCTGTCGGACTGGATCGTCATCGAGAACAGCAAGATCAAGAACTACCAGGTGATCACCCCGACGGCATGGAACATCGGTCCGCGCGACGGCAACGACGTGCTGGGCCCGATGGAGAAGGCCTTCGTCGGTGCTCCGATCGTCGACCCGGAGGATCCGGTCGAACTCGGGCATGTGGCGCGCAGCTTTGACTCCTGCCTGGTCTGCACCGTGCACGCCTACGACGGCAAGACCGGCAAGGAGCTGTCGAAGTTCGTCATCAACGGAATGGTGTGACCGGGGAAATCACCCCGGAGATCGATCTCGAACCACCCGGCTGCGCCGTCTTGGTCATCGGGTGCGGCAACCTGCTTCGCGGTGATGACGGCGTGGGACCGGTCCTGATCCGCCATCTGTGGGATCGCGGGGTTCCCGAGGGCGCCAAGCTGGTTGACGGTGGAACCGCCGGCATGGACGTCGGCTTCCAGATGCGCGGCGCCCAGCGGGTGGTCATCGTGGACGCGTCCTCGACCGGCTCCGCGCCCGGGACGGTGTACCGGGTGCCGGGGGAGGAACTCACCGAACTTCCTCCGCTGCAGGGACTGCACACCCATTCCTTCCGGTGGGACCACGCCATCCCGTTCGCGCGCTGGGCGCTTGGCGACGCCTGCCCCACCGACATCACCGTGTTCCTCATCGAGGCAGCAGCCATGGAGATGGGCGCTGAACTGTCCGAACCGGTCAGTGCGGGTATGGAGCAGGTGATCGCGCTGATCGAGCGGGACTTCCTGGCACCGCTGCGGCCGCAGATCGCCGACGAGGTCAGCGTGGAGTTCACCGGCGACGGCTATCTGCGGATCGACGCCGCCCTTGCGGCAGGCCGTTTTCCCTCTGATGCGGTCGCAGCGGTCCCGCGCGACGGCGAACTGTGGCTCTACCCGCTGCGCGGTCCCAGCAGTGGCGGACTGTTGCTCAAACAACGCAACCCGGCGGGTGATCGCGCCGTGCTGATCCATGAAGTTCTGGCCGACGGTGTCCCGGTCGGCGTCCGTGCGGCATTCTGGGACGATGAGCACAAGGCGCTCAGGGTTGTCCTGCGGTGACCGGTTATGTGGGCACCATGACTGAGGAAGACCGCCCCAAGCCAGAGACGTCCACCGATGAGGCCCTCGATGTGCACACCGTCGTCGTCGAGGAGAGCGGCCGGTGGGCCGTCGACATCGTCGTGGTGTTTGCCGACGGTGTGGTGCGTAAGCGCATCAACACCCACAACACGAAGGCCCGCGCCGACATCGCCGCCGATCTGATCCGCCGCGCCGCCGATCGGGATATCGGTGCCGGACCGCCGAACGGATGACAACGAGCAAGGAGTTCCGTGACTGACTCAATCGGATCCGTCGACGCCAGCGTCTCCGATCCGGCCGTCCTGGCGGTGCGGCCGCAACCGTTGGGGGCCTTCCCACTGCCCTTGGGCTACCTGATGATTCCGGCGTCGCCGGACACCGAGACGGCCCGGCTTGCGCTGCTGGCCGGCCGACTGCCGGAATGGCCCGCCGCCCTGCGTTCCCACGAGCTCGCGTTGGCCGGTGACCGCGATGGCGCACTTGCCGCGTTGACCGGAGACGACCCGATCAGCCGGTACAACCGGTTCGTCATGGACCCCGACTCGCAGGATCCGGCCGAACTTCGCTCCGCGCTGGGGGAATTCGGCGTCCTGGTTGACGTGGTGCTGTTCGCCGTCGGCCGCACCGATACCCCGCCCGACGTCGGATCGGCCACCGGGGAACTGGCCGCCCTCGTGCTGTCGGCCCAGGCGAGCAAGGCTCTCGACGACGGCGACCCTGCGGAGGCGTTGGCCCTGCTCGACCGAGCGGCCGATCAGGTGCCCGAGTCTGCCGAACCGCTGCGCGGAGTCCTGCTTGGCGCGGCCGGATCGGTGGCCGCGCAGTCCGACCCCGGCGAGGGTGTGGCCCGATTCGAGCTGGGACTGCGTGCACTGGAGGGCGCCGAGGACCTGCGGGTGGCCCGCGCCGAGATGCACCTGATGCTGGCGGGCCTGCTGCACGGCCAGGCGGTGGAAATCCCGGGCCTGCTGAACCGCGCCGTGCCGCACTACCATTCGACGCTGCAGTTGGTGCTGCGTGAGGAGGCGCCGCTGCTATGGGCGGCCGCCCACGCCGACCTGGCCACCGCATATCTCACGATGCCGATGACCGAGGCGTCCAGTCAGCTTCGCCTGGGTGTGGCGGCACAATCGCTGCGCTCGGCACTGAAGGTGTACACCCCCGAGGACTACCCAGAGCAGTGGGCCAGCGTGCAGCTGAACCTGGCCAACTCGCTGGTGTACACCCCGTCAAGCCATCAGGGCGACAACCTGGTGGAGGCGGTCGAGCTGTACGAGCAGGTCCTGGCCGCCCGCGACCGCCACGCCGACCCGCTGGGCCGGGCCCGGGTGCTCGCGAATCAGGGCAATGTGCTGGCCCACCTCGGCGTGTTCGACCAGGCGAAGGCGAAACTGTACGAGGCCCGCTTCCTGTTCGAGGAACTCGATGACCACGATTCGGTGCGGACGGTGCGCGGCGTGCTCGACGAGATCTCCCGGCAGCAGGCGCTCGCGCGCACTGAGACGATGTCTGACACTGAGATGATGCCGGACACGGAGACGATGTCGGAATGACCACCACCGAATCCACTGCTGGACCCACCCTCGAGGACCTGGCCAAGCGGGTCGACGACGCGGTGGCCGCGCTCGACGGTCTGGACCCGGCCGCCCGTGCTGCCGCCGAGGAGTTGCAGGGCGCCATCGAGGCCGTGCACCGAGCCGGCCTGGTCACCATCGTGCGTCGCCTGCGTGAGGACGAGAGCACCCGCCCGGTGCTGTTCGACCTCGTCGACGACCCGGTAGTGCACCTGCTGCTCTCGCTGCACGGCATCGTCCGGCCGGACCCGGTGACCCACGCGAACCAGGTGCTGGAAACCGTCCGGCCCCAGTTACACAGCCACGGCGGCGATGTGGCGCTGGTCCGGATCGAGGACGGTACCGCTTTCGTCCGGCTCGAGGGGGCCTGTAACGGCTGCTCGATGTCCTCGGTGACATTGCGGAACCTGGTGGAAGAGGCTCTTGTTCACGGGGTTCCGGCGGTCACCGCGGTGGAGGTCGTCGCGAACGAGCCCACCCCGACGCTGATACCCCTGGAGTCGTTGCGCATCGGTCAGGACCCGTCGGCGCAGGGGTGGGCGCGGATCGGGCCGGCCGCCGAGATTCCGGTGGATGAGATCACGGTGGCAACGTTGACCGACCAGGGCCGTCCCGTCGAGGTCATCGTGGTCAACCTGGGTCAGCGGCTCTCGGCGTATCGCAACGAGTGCGCGCACGAAGCGCTACCGCTCAACGAGGCGGTGCTGGATCTGAGTAACGGAACCCTGACCTGCCCGTGGCACGGTTTCTGCTTCGACGCATCCTCGGGGGAGTGCCTCAGCGCCCCCGGAGCGCAACTCGAGCAGTTGCCGCTGCGGATCGACGACGGCGACGTGTGGGTGCGGCTTCCAGGATGAGCGCAGCAGGATGAGCACCGCAGGATGAGCCGCTACACCGTCCGGCACAACATCAGTGGTGTCGGCACCCGCCCCGACGTGGTGCCCGAGGTGGACCTGACCGGCGGTTGGGCGCCGCAGGTGTGGCTGGGCGCCCCGGCGCCGGGAGGCCTGGCGCTGCCGGCGGCGAAACCCTCGATGGCGTGGATGTATTCACCGCGCGGCGTCTTCGTCTCCGATGAGCATCTGGTGGTCACCGACACCGGCAATCACCGGGTACTGATCTGGCACGGTGTGCCGGAGCGCGACGAGCAACCTGCCGATGTGGTGCTCGGCCAGCCTGACGGTGAGACCGAGGGACCTGCTGCCGGTGGGCGCGGCCCGGAGCGCGGCATGCATCTGCCCACCGGTGTGATCGTGCACGACGGGAAATTGGTCGTCGCCGACGCCTGGCACCACCGGATCCTGGTGTGGGACAAGGTGCCGACGGTCAGCGACGTGGCGCCCGACCTGGTCATCGGCCAGCCCGCCGCATGTTCGGTGGAGGTGAACCGCGGCGGGGACTGCTCGGCGGACAGCCTCTACTGGCCGTTCGGGATCGCGGTGGTCGGTACCACGTTCTGGGTCGCTGACACCGGAAACCGGCGGGTCCTGGGCTGGCGCAACGGCATTCCGCACGCCGATCGGCCCGCCGATGTCATTGTCGGCCAGCCCGACGCCACATCCCACGACGAGAACCGCGGCGGCCCTGCCGGCGCGGACAGCTTCCGCTGGGCCCACGACATCGCCGGCCGGGACGATCTGCTTCTGGTCGCCGACGCCGGGGATCACCGACTACTGGGCTGGACCCCGCAACCCGAGGCCGACCGGCCCGCGGACCGGGTGGTCGGCCAGCCCGACTTCACCAGCGCCGAGGAATGGCCCTACGGCCCGCACACGAATGACCGGATGCGGTTTCCGTACGCGGTGTCGTTGGATTCCTCCGGCGGACAGGAACGCCTGGCCGTCGCCGACACCGCCAACAACCGGATCCTGCTGTGGGACGGCATGCCCGACGGCCCCGTATGCCGGGGTGCCGATTATGTGCTGGCCCAACCGGATTTCGGCTCCAACGGCGAGAACCGCTGGACCTCGGTACAGCGCAACACCCTGTGCTGGCCCTACGGACTGTCCCTGCACGGCGACACCCTGGCCGTCGCCGACTCGGGCAACAACCGGGTGATGATCTGGCGGCGGAAGCGAGAGAAGCCATGAGGCCACGGATCGTCCAGGCTGACGGGCAGATCGGCTTCTACTGGGCCACACCGACCGGAACGCCCACCTCGCTGCAGGCGCTTGTCGTCGACGACGAAGAACCCGACCGCCTGATCGCCACCCACTTGGAAGCCCTTGACGACGCCCTGATCATCGCCGCCGAGCGATTCGGGGAGATCCTCGGCGGTGGGCGGCGGCCGGCCGGCCCCGACGAACGCGACGGTCTCCTGGAATTGCACCGGTCTCTCGACCGCCTGTGTTTCGACTACGCTGCGGCGCTGAAGAAAACCGGCCTGGCCGCAGATCTTCGGGCCGGCAAGATCGTCGGGACAGCGGCGCTGTTCTCCATCCGCGCCCGTCAGCCCCTCGGCCTGCTCGGCCCGGCCCCGTTCGAAGGCGAACTCGACGACCCTGGCCTGGGAGTCGTCGGCGGCTACGGCGAGTTCCATCAGGTCGACCCGGACAAGCCCTGGAAGGGCGGGCGCTGGGTGGTTCGAACCGAATCGGGGCAACGCTTCCCGCTGACCCTGTCGATGCTCATGTTCGACAGCTCGGGGGCAAACAAGGAGGGTGCGCGCAAGGAACACCGTGATGCCCTGCAGGCCGTCGTGGAGGCGGCCGGCCGACCCGAGGCGGACCCGATGGCTGCGACCTGTGCGCTGGACTGGCTGCTCTACGACTGGCTGATGGCGCACCGGGATGGACCCGACAGCGCCGAGATCGTCTTCCCCAAGGGCTACGACGGTGCCGCCGGATTATTGGTGGCCGCGGCGGCGGCGTCGGTGGCGGCGCGGGCCACCTTCGACCCCGGTCTGGTGCTCAACCGATAGTCCGACGATCCGCGCGCCACCCACCGAAGAATCCAACGATGCGTACGGTGTGCCCCATGGGTATCCCCGTACGGGCGTGGCGGGCACGACGCCGGTGGGCCGGTCTGGTTCACGTCCTGCTCCTGGCCGCATTGCTGGTACCGCTCCTCGTCGCGCTGTCGGAGCCGGCGAAAGCCCAGGCAGATCCGCAGAAGGTGATCGTCGGCGCCTATATCAACGACATCCAGGGACTCGAGACCGAGACCGGCAGTTTCACGATTGACTTCTACATGTGGTTCCGGTGGCGGAGCCCCGTCGTGGATCCGACCGACTCGATCGAGGTGATGAACTCCAACGCCATGGAGAACACCACCTCGTCGGCTACCGGTGGCGTGAGTGGCCGCCCGTTCCCCGACCAGCCCGTCGACATGCCGGACGGCTCGAAATACCAGGGCTTTCGGTATCAGGGTGTGTTCAGCAAGAACATGGACCTTCATCGTTTCCCGTTTGATTCACAACGACTGACCGTGCTTCTCGAAGACATCGATCAGGACAGCCGTGAGCTCGTATTCGTTCCCGACAGCACCCCGGTGGCCATCAGCGACACGGTGACGATCCCGGGCTTCGAAGTCGGAAAGCCGACTCTGACGGTGGTGGAACACCGGTACCCGACCGGCTTCGGGGACCTCCGCAGTCCCGCCAATGCCTCGTACTCCCGCATCGTTTTGGAGGTTCCGGTCGCTCGAGACGCGCTGCCGTACCTGGTGAAGATCATGCTGCCGATCGTCATCGTCGTTCTGATCACATCGTTGATCTACATGCTGCCGGCCCGGCTTGACGAAGCCCGCACCGGAATCGGGGTTACCGCGATGTTGACCATGGTGGCCCTGCAGTGGACCACCGATTCCGATCTGCCCTCCGTGAAGTACCTGATGATGGTGGACGTCATTTACATCCTGTCGATGGCCTACATCCTGATCGCGATGGGCTACGCGGTGTTCGCCAGTCGGCGAACCACCGAGGAGTCGGCAGAGGCGGTGCTGCAAGCACTGGACCGAAGGATGGGGATCACCTCGCTCCTGCTGTACGCCGTTGTGATCGCCACCACGGTGACCTGGTACCTGAGTCATCATCAGGCCGCTGTGCCGTCCGGCTAGCGCGCTCCCGATCAGGTGACGTCGGCGTTGGAGCGCGGGAACCCGCCGCCCTGAGGGAAGAGTGGGAAGACCACGTCATCGAGTTTCTCGGCGTCGCCGGCCGTCCGATTGACCGTGGCGCCCCAGATGTTGCCATCCGGTGCGACGTCGAGCGCCCACGCGTGCCCGCGGGTGTTCTCGCGAACGACCTCGGGATCGCCGGTCACTGCGCCGGTGGCCTGTGCCAGCCGCACCGCGACAGTCTGTTTGGTGTTGACCAGGTTGACCAGCACGGTTCCGTCCAGTGCGACACACCCCGCCACCCCGGGCCGGTTCGGCCAGGTCCACACTGTGGTGGCCTTGCCGTCGGAGCCGATGCGCTGCAACCGATCACCTGCGGGGGTGCGGTCGGTGACGTAGAGCGACTTGTCGGCCGGATCCAGACACATCCCGCCGCCGGCTCCCAGGCCACTCAGCGCGGTGGTGGGCGGCGCCTGCCCGACTGTGGTGGGTTGCTCGAGGCGAATAACCTTCCCCGCCAACGATTTCGGATCACTGGCGGCACCCGGATTGCCCGCGTCGCCGGTCTGCACCACCAGTGTCGTCGGGCTGGTGAAGATGAGCGACCCGGTGTTTCCGACCGTGCCCTTGGGAATCCCGGTCAGGATGTCCTTGGGCACGTCATCGTCGGCGATCCGGACGACCCGATTGTCGGTCGGGGTACTGATGTAGGCATACATCAGGCGATCCTGGGTGTAGGTCGGCGACAGCACGATGTCCATCAATCCGCCGTCGCCGCTCCCGTCGACCGGGATGACGGTTTTGACGGTCGGTTCGGCGCTGACCGACACCTTCTTGACCGCGCCGGTGGTGCGCTCGGCGACCAGGGCGGTCTTGGCGTCCGAACCCATGATCAATCCGCTGGTGCTCTCCAGACAGCCCTGCATGACCCCGGGCGCGGGGCAGACCTTGGGGAACGGCTTGGGCGGTAGCGGCGGGGGAGGCGGCGGCGTGGACGGTGGCCCGGGGGCCAGCTCCGGTGCAGTGCTGAACGGTTGGGAGACCGCATTGTCGAAGCGCGCGCAGCCCGAGAGCACGGCCGTGGCCGCGCAGACCACGGCCACGGCTGAGCGCGAGGGACGCAAACGCATGCCGTCAGGTTACGGATGTGGCGGCGGTATCCGCCACGACGCCCGGGCAAATCCCCGATTTGCCCCGGAGAAGACTTACCCTGGCGTCTGTGACGAGCCAAAACCCCGATCCTGCCTGGCAGCGGCCGGAGGACGCCCCGGTGCGTCCGGCGTCGGCCCGGCTGGTCGATCCCGAGGAGGACCTCGCGTCCGGGGCCTTCGCCGCACCCTTCGGTGGTGATGCGGAGACCACCAAACTGCGCGACTCGGCCGGCGGTGCCGCCTCGTCCGTCGGATACGGACTGCTTCACGAACCGGAGCCGCTGCCCTACGTGCAGCCCACCGTGCCACCGGCCCAACAGCACGCGTCGCCGCCCCCGCAGCACGCCGGACCCCTCGAGATCAACCCCACCGACGCCGAGGGAATGCTCAAAGCTGCGGGTCGGCGCGGAACGCAGGACCTCGGTCTGCTGGTGCTCCGGGTGGCCCTGGGCGTGGTGTTCATCGCCCACGGGTTGCAGAACGCGTTCGGCTGGTGGGGCGGGCCCGGATTGCAGGGATTCAAAGAGACCCTGACCGAGGCCGGCTACCAGAACGCCGATCTGTTGACCTATCTGACTGCGGGCGGGCAGATCGCCGCCGGTGTGCTGCTGGTGCTCGGGTTGTTCACACCGGTGGCAGCGGCGGTGGCGCTGGCCTTCCTGGTCACCAGCGCGCTGGCGACGTTCACCGCCCAACGGCAGGACGGCGGGCTGTTCATCTTCGGATCGGCCGCCGAATATCTGCTGGTGCTGCTGGCGGCCACCACGACAACCATCCTCGCCGGGCCGGGCCGCTACGGCTTCGACGGCGGTCGGGGATGGGCGCGCCGGCCGTTCATAGGCTCGTTGCTGGCTCTCGTGCTGGGGGTGGTCGGCGGCGTCGCCGCCTGGATGTTCCTGCGCGGCAACAACCCGTTCGGCTGAATCAGCGCTGGTACGGGTTCGGAACCCGTCCGCCGCTCGCCGCGGTCAGGCGGGGCAGCGTCGCAAAAGTCACCGCAGGCAGCAGCAGATTCGACTCGTCGGTCAGATGCGCCTGCGCCCACCGGCCGCGGGTGAAACTGAGGCCTTCGATCTGAGGCCACCGCACCGTCCGGCTTGTGAACAGGGTCCGCGTGGTGACGGTATCGGCGTCGGCGACCGTGCGAAACCGCTCGATCGCCACTGAAATGACTACCGGGATCAGCAACATCAGAGCCAGGCCGATCTTCCCGAATGCCGGGCCGACCGTGAGCAGGGCAAAACCGAGGAAGGCCGAGATCATGTGGGCCATCGGCGAGATTCGGATCACGGTCTGGGCGTCTTCGGACATCGGCGCCGATCCTCCTCATCGCTTCGCATCGCTGCCGGCGCGTCCGCGGGGCATTGCGTCATCATTGCACTGCCCCCGCGTTGCCCTCCGTCGGCCATCGCGCAGCGCACCCATTTGACGCTTGACCTGTGCTGGGGCTAGCCTGCGGGAGTGGAGTCCGGCAGAATTCTCGTAGTAGTAGGTCAGCGCGTTGGTGCCGCGCTTGCCCTCTGCCGGGTTTAGCCACACGCACCAGCGCGCAACCCTCGTACAGCCGCCCATGCTGACGGGGGTTTTTTCTTGCCCAGCCGAACACGAAGCCCCAATACGACAACGAGGACCACTGTGAGCGCACCTGCTACCCGAGCAACCGAGACGTCGGCGTCCACCCCAGAGTCCACCCCAGAGTCCCCCGCAGAGTCCCCCGCGGCCGCCCGGACGAACGGCGCACACGGCTCCCACAAGGGGCATTCATCCCAGCGGGTAGCCCCGCAGCAGATGACCGGAGCCGAAGCGGTGGTGCGTTCCCTCGAGGAAGTCGGCGTCGACATCATCTTCGGCATCCCCGGCGGCGCTGTGCTGCCGGTCTACGACCCGCTGTATGACTCGGAGAAACTGCGCCACGTGCTGGTGCGCCACGAGCAGGGTGCCGGCCACGCCGCCAGCGGTTACGCGCATGCCACCGGTCGGGTGGGGGTCATGATGGCCACCTCCGGTCCTGGCGCGACCAACCTGGTTACCCCGCTGGCCGACGCCCAGATGGACTCGATCCCGGTGGTCGCCATCACCGGGCAGGTCGGCCGCAGCCTGATCGGTACCGACGCGTTTCAGGAGTCCGACATCACCGGCATCACCATGCCGATCACCAAGCACAACATCCTGGTTCGCGACGGCGACGACATCGCCCGGTCGATCGCCGAGGCCTTCCACATCGCCGTAAGCGGACGTCCTGGAGCTGTTCTCGTTGATATCCCCAAGGACGTCCTGCAGGGGCAGTGCACGTTCTCCTGGCCGCCGCCGTTGCAACTGCCCGGCTATAAGCCCAACACCAAGCCGCATGGCCGTCAGATCAAGGAAGCCGCCAGGCTGATCGCCGAGGCACGGAAGCCGGTGCTCTATGTCGGCGGAGGGGTGATCCGCGGCGAGGCATGTGACGAACTCAAGGAACTGGCCGAGCTGACCGGTATCCCGGTGGTCACTACCTTGATGGCCCGCGGCGCGTTTCCGGACAGCCACCCGCAGAACCTGCGCATGCCCGGTATGCACGGCACGGTTGCTGCGGTGGCCGCCCTCCAGAAGAGCGATCTGCTGATCACTCTGGGCGCCCGCTTCGACGACCGGGTCACCGGCAAGCTCTCGACCTTCGCCCCCGACGCCAAGGTCATTCATGCCGACATCGACCCGGCCGAGATCGGCAAGAACCGGCATGCCGACGTGCCGATCGTCGGTGACATCAAGGCTGTCCTGCGCGAGCTGATCGACGCATTCCGGCGGATGCCGAGCGGCGACGACCGGATCGGCAACGAGGGCGTGTCCGACCCCGACCTGGTCGACTGGTGGTCCTACCTCAACGGGGTGCGCGAGAAGTACCCGCTGAGCTACGGCCCGCAGAGCGACGGCAGCCTCAGTCCGGAGTACGTCATCGAGCAACTCGGCAAAATCGCCGGGCCGGACGCCATCTACGTGGCCGGCGTCGGTCAGCACCAGATGTGGGCCGCGCAGTTCATCTCCTACGAGAAGCCGCGCACCTGGCTGAACTCCGGCGGTCTGGGCACCATGGGTTACGCCGTTCCCGCGGCGATGGGGGCCAAGATGGCCTGCCCGGACACCGAGGTGTGGGCCATCGACGGTGACGGCTGTTTCCAGATGACCAACCAGGAACTGGCCACCTGCGCGGTGGAGGGTGTCCCGATCAAGGTTGCACTCATCAATAACGGCAATCTGGGCATGGTCCGCCAGTGGCAGACCCTGTTCTATGGCGAGCGCTACTCCAACACCGACCTGGCCACCCACAGCCAGCGGATCCCGGACTTCGTCAAGCTTGCCGAGGCGCTCGGCTGCGTCGGATTGCGCTGCGAGCGTGAGGAAGACGTCGTCGACGTGATCAAGGCGGCTCGGGCCATCAACGACCGGCCGGTGGTGATCGACTTCATCGTCGGTGCCGACGCGCAGG
>CAZADG010000004.1:0-19741 GCA_964483865.1 uncultured Mycobacterium sp.
GGGTGCCGTCAGTCGCGGGCGAACGCCGCGGCCGCCTCCCTCTCCAGATTCAGATACTGCTCCTCGCTGATATCGACGCCGACGCCGAGGATCTTGCCGCCCTTGAACGGGAAGCCCGGGGGGTAGGATCGACTGACCGGGTCGGCGCTGTCGAAGCCGACGCACAGTCCGTCCCCGGACAGTGTGAACTTGCCGACCTGGGCGCGCATGGGCCCCTCCGCGACCACCTTGTCATCGACGTAGAGCTTGGCGGTTCCGGTGGACTCGCCGTGTTCGCCGGCGCCCTCGCGGACGAATTCCACACCGAGAGTATGGTTTCCGGGCTCGAGTTTGTCTGAGGTGAAAGTCTGCTCCGGCTTGATGCCGAGGAAGTTGTAGACGTAGTTCAGTCGGGAGTCCTTGATGAACAACGTGTGCCCTCCGAACCGCGACCCGTGCGCGAAGATCACGCCCTCGGTGTCCGGCGTCACCTCCACGTCGGCCAGGATCTTGTAGGACCGGCCACGCACGTTGACCGCCGCGCCCTCCGGCACCGGCGCGGTGTCCGGGTAGTAGATGTACCGGGTGCGCGGGGGCTCGGCCTGCGGCCGAACGTTACCCAGCTGCTCGACTGCGGTCCGGTCATCAAGGGGCAGAACGAAGTTGGCGTCGGCCTCCTCGAACCACGCGTCGATGAGCTCCTGGAGTTTTTCCGGGTGCTCCTTGGCGAGGTTCTTCGACTCGGCCCGATCCTCGTCGACGTGGTACAGCTCCCACACGTCGGAGTCGAAGTTGCCTTTGCCGCTGATCGGTGCATGGATGGCCGAGGCCTTCCAGCCGTCCTGCCAGATGCCGCGGGTGCCCAGCATCGTGTAGTACTGCCGCTTCTTCTGGGTTGGGGCCTCAGCGCTGTCGAAGCTGTAACGCATCGAGACGCCGTTGAGCGGGTACTGCTCGACACCGCGGTACACGCCCGGCATCTCCAGACCGGTGACGTCGAGGATGGTGGACACGACATCGGTCGAGTGGTGGTACTGGTGGCGGACCTCGCCCTTGGCCTTGATTCCCTTGGGCCAGTGGATCACCATCGGGTCGCAGGTGCCGCCGGAGAACTGCGAGTAGCGCTTGAACATCTGGAACGGGGTCGAGAATGCGACCGCCCAGCCCGTCGGGTAGTGGTTGTAGGTCTCGGGGCTACCCAGGGTTTCCAGGTACTGCATGTTCTCCGACAGTTCGTCGGGGTAGCCGTTGAAGAACTTGTTCTCGTTGACCGAGCCGTTGGGCGAACCTTCACCGGATGCCCCGTTGTCGGCGCAGTAGAAGATCAGGGTGTTCTCCAGTTGGCCGGTCTGCTCCAAGTAGTCGATGATCCGGCCGACCTGTACGTCGGTGTACTCGGAGAATCCGGCGAACACTTCGGCCATCCGCGCGAACAGTGTGCGCTCGTCGTCATTGAGTTCCGCCCACGGGCGCACGTAGTCGTCCTTGTTGGCCATGTCCTCGGGCATGGGGTTCAGGGGGGTCAGTTCGGTCCCCGCCGGCATGATGCCGCGCTCGATCATCCGTTCCAGCACCCACTCGCGGTAGGCCTCATAGCCGTCGTCGAACTTGCCCTTGTATTTGTCGATGTACTCCTGCGGAGCATGGTGGGGAGCGTGGTTGGCCCCCGGACAGAACCACATGAACCACGGCTTGGACGGGGTCGCCGAGTGCTGGTCGCGCAGCATCCGCAGCGCCTGATCGGCCAGGTCCTTGGAGAGGTGGTAGCCCTCCTCCGGGGTTGCCGGCGGCTCGATGAAGCGGTTGTCCTCCACGAGGTCGGGATACCAGTTATTGGTCTCACCGCCGAGGAATCCGTAGAAGCGGTCGAATCCCTTGGAAAGCGGCCATTCCGACCGGCTACCACCCGCCGAGATGTCTTCCTCGGGGACGTTGTGATTCTTACCGATCCAGTACGTGCTGTAGCCGTTGTCCTGCAGCACCTGGCCGATGGTGGCGCATTCGGCGGGCAGACGGCCCGCGGCACCGGGGAAGCCGTTGGAACCCTCGGTGATGGCAGCGCAGCGGTTGACATGGTGGTTGCGGCCGGTCAGGAATGTCGAACGGGTGGGGGAGCACAACGCGGTGGTGTGCCACTGGGTGTAGGTCAGACCGTCTTGGGCGAGCCGGTCCAAAGTGGGCATGCTGATACCGCCGCCGTAGGGCGACCATGCGGCCAATCCGGTGTCGTCATACAGGACGATCAGGATGTTCGGTGACCCCTCGGCAGCCCTGGTCAGTTCGTAGGGTCCCCAGTCCGGCGTGGAATCCCGCACGTCGAGTTTGATGACACCCGTGAAATCCTTGTTGCCCTTCGTGGCCACTCTTTTTCTCCTTGACGCTCGGCGGGATTCGCGACCATGATGCCATGATTCTTGCTTGCCATAGCGCAGGATGCCGTTGTCCCAGCACAACGGTCTGCCAACTATCGACGACGTTTTGCCAGAGCTCTCCACTTCCAGCTTGCGGCGACCTCAGTGCTAGATTTTGACACGCGTCAAAACAAGAAGGAGCGTCGATGAGCCTGGATCCGCGCACACCGGTGCTGATTGGGGCCGGTCAGATCAATCAGCGCACTGAGGCTCCCGATGTTGAACCGGTTGATCTGATGTCCGCTGCGGCACGCGAGGCCGCCGATCCGCGAGTACTGGCCGCGCTGGATTCCATCCGGGTGGTCAACCTTCTGTCGTGGCGCTACCGCGATCCCGGTCTGCTGGTGGGCCAGCGTATCGGCGCGCCCGATGCCGCCACGCAGTACACCGGCATCGGCGGTAATACCCCACAGTCGCTGGTCAACCAGACCTGCCTGGATATTCGGCAGGGCCGGGCAGATGCGGTGCTCTTGGCCGGTGGCGAGACGTGGCGAACCCGGATGCGACTGCGAGCCAGAGGTATTCGCCCGAATTGGACCAAGCAGGGGGAGTCCGTCCCGGTACCGCCCGGAGCGGGTTCCGATGTACCGATGTCAGGTCCGGCCGACGAGCGGATCGGACTTGACCGACCCTCGTTCGTGTACCCGCTGTTCGAGCAGGCACTGCGCATTGCTGACGGGGAGTCTGTGGATGCCCACCGCGGGCAGATCGGCGAATTGTGGGCTCAGTTCAGCGCGGTGGCAGCGGCGAACCCCCACGCCTGGGTGCGCGACCAGCTTTCCGGCGAGCAGATCACCACGGTCGGTCCGGACAACCGAATGATCAGTTGGCCGTACCCGAAGCTGATGAATTCCAACAACATGGTGGACCAGGCTGCCGCGGTGGTGCTGTGCTCGGTGGAGAAGGCGACATATCTGCAAATCCCGCGGGATTACTGGATCTTCCCGTATGCGGGCACCGACTCGCATGACACCTACAGCTTCGCCGAGCGGCATGAACTGCACCGCAGTCCGGCAATCCGGATCGCCGGCACGCGGGTGCTTGAGTTGGCCGGGGTTGGACTCGACGACCTCGACTACGTCGACCTCTACTCCTGCTTCCCGTCGGCGGTGCAGGTGGCCGCCCGCGAGCTCGGACTCCCAGTGGGTGATCCGGCCCGCCCGCTCACCGTCACCGGCGGGCTGACCTTCGCCGGCGGGCCGTGGAACAACTACGTGATGCACTCGATTGCCACGATGGCCCAGCTGCTGCGGGAGAACCCGGGTTCGCGCGGGCTTGTCAGCGCCAACGGCGGCTACCTCACCAAGCACAGCTTCGGCGTGTACAGCGCCACCCCGCCCCCGCATGAGTTCCGCTGGGAGGACGTCCAGGACGCCGTCGACACCCAACCCACCCGGACCGCGGTGGTGGAGTGGGAGGGCGTCGGAACCGTCGAGTCCTGGACCACTCCTTATGACCGGGAGGGCAAGCCGGAGAAGGCTTTCCTGACGGTGCGCACACCTGATGACTGCCGCGCGCTGGCCGTGATCGACGACGCGGACGAGGCGGCCCACAGCGTCGCTGAGGATATCGCCGGTGTCACGGTGCGGGTGCGCGCCGACGGCACGGCTACTTTGCGAAGTCTGTAGTCCGGACCAACGACAGCAGGCCTGCCGCCCCGAGTGGCGACAGGCCTGCTGGTGAACGAATTCCCTAGGCGCCGGATGGGCGAGCGCCGAGAACCCGTTGCATATCGGGGATCATCTGCTGGAGTTGTTGGCCCCAGTATCCCCAGCTGTGGGTGCCGTTGGCCGGGAAGTTGAACACACCGTTCTTCCCGCCCGCGGCCAGGTAGTTCTGCTCGAAGGTCTTGTTGGTGCGCAACGTGAAACCCTCCAGGAACTGAGCGGCCATCAGGTTGCCGCCACCACCGGAGGTGTCGAGTTCCGACGGCGTGCCGGTGCCGCAGTAGATCCAGATCCGGGTGTTGTTGGCCACTAGTTGGTTGATGTTGACCATCGGGTCGTTACGCCGCCATGCCGGATCCGAGGAGGGTCCCCACATGCTCTGGGCGTTGAACCCGCCGGCATCGCTCATGGCCAGACCGATCAACATCGGCCACCAGCCCTCGGAGGGGTTCAGGAAGCCGGACAGCGAGGATGCGTAGACATACTTCTGCGGGTAGTAGATCGCGTAGGTCAGCGCCGCGCTACCAGCCATCGAAAGGCCGACCACGGCGTTGCCGTTCGGGTTGATGCCCTTCTTCTCCTTGAGGAAGACCGGCAGTTCCTGGTTCATGAACGTTTCCCACTTGTAGGTGTAGTTCTGACCATTGCCCTGCGACGGCTGGTACCAGTCGGTGTAGAAGCTGGACTGACCGCCGACCGGCATCACGGCGGACAGGCCGGAGTTGAGGAACCACTCGAACGCCGGGGTGTTGATGTCCCAGCCGCTGTAATCGTCCTGGGCGCGAAGGCCGTCCATCAGGAACACGGCGTGCTCGCCACCGGGTTGGAACTGGATGCGGATGTTACGGCCCATCGACGCGGACGGAACATCGAGGTACTCCACCGGAAGACCGGGCCGCGAGAACGCGGACGACGTCGCCGAACCGCCGGCGACTCCGATCAAGCCGGGCATGACGGCTGCGGCGGCGACGGTTGCGGCCGCCCGGCGCATCCACGTGCCTCGCAACTTCTCGACGATTTTCATAAGGACTCCCATCACCTCTGCTTCACGTTCCCAGTCAGCGGTCAACTGCCTGTGTTCCGGTAGTGAAGCACCGGGGAGTTCGGCCGACGGGCACGCGACGCGGTGTGCCAAGTCGCAGTTGCGCAACGATCAGGTCACGCGTCTGATCAGGTCAGTTCAGGGGAGATTTCGGCATCGGAATCAGCCACGGCGGGGACGTCGTCACCTTGCGCGGCCGCAGCACGGGCGTGTTGACGACGCTCGTCGATCGCCTCGCTGAGATTCAGGAGCAACTCCGGCTTGCGAAAGACCAACTGCTCGATTGCTTTTCGCTCAATCCGCAGCATGGTGACCTCGCCGATCGCGTAGGCAAGGCCGGCCACCGGCTCGCGGATCAGCGCCGTCTGGCCGATGAAGTCGCCCTCGTTGAGGGTGTTGACCGCGATCTGTGCCCCGTCCCTGCCGGTGACCATGAGACGAACCCGGCCCTTGATGACGAACGACATCGCCGAGGGGATCTCACCGCTCCGCTGCATCACCTCGGCATCCCCGTACCGGGCGACCGCCACACTTGGCAGCAGCGCCTCCAAGTCCGAACTACTGGCCCGCAAGATCGGCGCGATCTTGCGGAGGGCGTCGGCCCGGCGCTGCGGGGTGGAGAAGTCGTCCGCGAGGCCGTCGAGGTGCAGGCCGGCCCGCCGGGCCGCGTACCAAAGCCACCGCTGGAACGTCGACCTGGCCGCCGAATCGTCGGCCGGGGAGCGAACCGGGATCGTGACGGTGTAGTCGGTGCTCGAGTTGGCGTTGGCGGTCGGCTCCCCGTCGGGATGCAGGTGCGGCAGGTTGCCGGCCACGTCGGTGAGCAGGGCGCACACTTCGTCAGGGGCGTCGGAGCCGGCGAACTTGGCCGTGACGGTGATGGTGTGCCCGCCCGTCGGCCTGCTGAGGTTGGCGAACGCCTGACCGGCGAGTACGGAGTTCGGGATGATTTCCAGTCCGCTGCCGGTGTTGATATGGGTAGCCCGCCAGTTGACCTCGACCACACGGCCTTTCGCCGAGGTGGTCTCCACCCAGTCACCGATCTGGAACGGCTGTTCGAAGAGCAGCAACAGGCCGGAGATGATCTGGCCCACCGAGTTCTGCAGGGTCAGGCCCAGGACGATCGAGGAAATGCCCAGGGCGGTGAAAAGGCCGCCGACGTTGGCGCCCCAGACGTAGGCGAAGATCATCGCGACGCCCACCGCGATGATCGCGAACCGGGCCACGTCGACGAAGATTGCCGGCATCCGGCGGCGCCAGCTACCTGCCGGTGCGTTGTCGAAGACCGTCGCGCTGACACCGGACAGCACCATGACCAGGATGAGGATGCCGAGAACGGTCGACAGAATGCGGACCGGGGTTGCCTCCACCGAAACGCTTGTGGTTTGCACCAGCAGAAGCAGAAGCGCCCCCAGCGGAATGATGAAGGTGCGCAGCAGTCCGACCGGGCGGGCCAGGAAACTGTGTCGACGCTCCAGGGCGTGCTGCAACTCGGTCAGTAACACCAGTACCGTGGGCAGGCCCGCGGCGATGATGATCGACCAGTAGAACCAGGGAGCACTCAGGACGTTCACGACTGGTCTTCCGCCAGTCGCCAGGCGGGCACTTCGCGGTCACCGACGGCGACGACCGTCCCGGCCGGTGTGTAACGCAGAGTGTCCCGCGTTGCCTCGTAGACGTCCTGGCTGACGTAGATCCCCGGCTCCACCAGTCCACGCCGCATCCTCGACGCCAGATGTACTGCGCCGCCCCACAAGTCGTACACCAGGCCCGCGCGGCCCACCAGGCCGCTGGTGACCTCTCCAGTGTCGATGCCGGCGCGGAGCTTGACGGCGCTGCCCATCTCGCTGTTGAAGCGATCGACGATCCGCTGCATTTCCAGCGCGAACTCGACAGTCCGATGGATGTTGTCCAATCTCGGCACCGTAAGCCCGCAACTGGCCAGATACCCGTTGTGGGTGTTACGGACCCGTTCGACTCCGGCGCTCTCGGCGGCGGAGTCGAACTGCTTGAGTAACTTGTTGATCGCCTTGATCGACTGGTCGGCTTCGAGGTCGACGGACAGGTCGTCGATTCCGATCAGGTCGGCGTATATGACGGTCACGTCCTGATGTGCCTCGGCGATGTTCTGCTCTCCGCCCCGGTAGCGTTCGACCACCGACTCCGGCATCAGCGACATCAGCAGCCGGTCGTTTTCTGCGCGCTGTTCGTTGAGCAGCTGGTGCTTCACGGCCAGGGTGTGGCTCATGTCGTTGAAGGCCGCGCTGAGATCGCCGAATTCGTCGTTGGTGTCCTCTGGGATCCGGACGTCGAAGTCGCCGGTGCTGACTTTCTCCGCCCCGTCCTCGAGACGTTTGATCGGGCGGACGAACAGCCGTGACCAGATCATGGCGGCCACACAGGCCAAGAAGATGATCAGCGCCGTGGACCGCACAAGCTTCTGGGCGAAGTTACGTTCGGGGGCGAACGCTTCGTCGGAATCCACAGAGGCGACGACCACCCAGTCGAGGCCCTTGAGCTCGAGCGGTGCGTAGGCCTGCAGCGCTCGGTGGCCGAGGTAGTCGGTAGCGATCAGTGTTCCGGTCTCGCCTCGCTGGGCGGCCTCGGTCGCCTTGGTGCCGACCGGCTGGATCAACACCGTGGTGCCCTGCTTGATGGCCCGCTCGGCTACCTCGGGCGGTGTTCCGGCCTTGATGACGTCGGCTTTGTAGGCCTCCGGATCCTCCAGGAATAGCCTCGAATCCGACCTCATCAGATCGTCCTTACCGACCACGAACGTCTCGCCGGTTTCGCCCATACCGGCGTCCTGCCAGTTCCGGTCGCTGGTCATGAGGCTGCTGACGATGGAGGCCGGGTACTCCATCGCCATCACGCCGGTCGCCCGTCCGGTCGGCCCGACCGGGACCAGCATCCAGGCGGTCGGCTGTCCGGACGGCAGGTACTCAGCGAAGTCAGTGGTGTTGACGTAGTCGACATCGTTGGATGCCATCGCTTTTCGGAAGGCGTCAGGCAGGAATCCTTCGCCGCGGAAAGGGCCGCTGAGGACGTTGGTGCCGAGCTCCACCCCCTTGCGAACGCTGTAGACCACGTCCCCTCTGGGATTGATCAGGAAGGCGTCCCGGAATCCCATCCTTTTGACGATCTCACTGAAGTACCCGTTATAGCGGGCGTTGGCCCCCGACCAGATGCCGCTGTCGCGGGGATCGTCGACGGCGTTGGGCCGCACGGTATAGCGGGTCTGCAGAGCGCGCGCGGCGGGGGAGATCGGAAGCAGCGCGTTGACATCCAGGCGACCATCCTCGGCGCCCTTGAATTGTGATGTGTAGAAGTCGATAAGCGCGCGGTCCTGCTCAGGTGTGATGGTGGCACCGGCGAGTTGCTCGAAGCCGGCGTTGAAGGCATTCATCGCGCCGCTGACGGTCTCGCCGCGGGCGAAGACGAGCAGCGAACCGGTGATGTCCTTCAGGCCCAACTCCAGTACCCGGGACTGGGCCTCACGTATTCCGGTGAGCCGGTCGAACACCGCCTCGCGCAGCGAACTGCGGCCGGACTGGAAGCCGATGCCGCCGACGATTCCGGTGGCCAGCACGCTCATGGTGAGCAGCATCAGCATCAGCTTGGACTGGATGCTGACCCGCTCAAGCAGGCCGCGTTTGGACTTGCGGCGCCGCAGTCGTTCGGCCAAGGCCGAGCGGGGCTCCTCCGGCGGTGCCGACATCGCATTCCTTTCTGTGCGTCTGGTGGGATTCAGACACGCCGAGGGTAGCTTGTCGGGGGTGGCCGACCCCTATAACCTGCAGCGTTTCGCCGACGCACAGTCGCCGGTCTACGGACAGGTGACCGCCGAACTGCGTGCCGGCCACAAACGCACGCACTGGATGTGGTTCGTCTTTCCCCAGTTGAGGGGTCTTGGCCGTTCCTCGACCGCCCAGTACTTCGGGATCACGTCAGTCGGTGAAGCGGAGGCCTACCTTGAGCATCCGGTTCTGGGTCGGCGTCTCCGAGAGTGCGCCCGACTCCTGAGGGACTATCCCGGAATCCAACCCGTCTCGGTGATTCTGGGATCTGTCGATGCGGTGAAGCTGCGTTCGTCGATGACTCTGTTCGCCCAGTGCGCCAGTTCCGAGGCCGACCGGTTACTGTTCGGGGCTGTGCTGGGCCGGTACTACGACGGCGAGCCGGACGAGCGCACAGTCGCGATGCTCAACGCGGACTGAGTATCAGCCAGCCACCTGCGGGAACGTCTGTCCTGCTCACCACTTCGGTCGGCGGTGCTCCGGACCCCGCCAGCACCTGGGCCGGTCGGCCGATCAGTTCGGTGACCGGCAGCGGCATCGCGGCGTCGGCGACGTTGAGCGCGATGAGCAGTGAGTCGTCGCCGTGCCGGGACTGGTAAACGTAGCCCCGATTATCCAACGTCACGGCGGTGGTTCGTGCTTGGTGCAGCCAGGGGTGCTGGCGTCGTAGTCCGATCAGATAGCGGTGCAGGTTTAGGGTGTCGCGGTCGTGGCCACCGAGATCGGCTGGGGGGGAGTGAAACTCAGGCCGCACTGCGTCGTCCCCACCGGCGCGGTCCTCTTTGATCCCGAGGTAGCCCAATTCGTCGCCGGCGTAGATGCTGGGTACCCCGCCGGTGGTGAAGAGTAAGACCAGGGCATGGCCCACGTGTTCGGGTCGTTCGAGCTTGCTCGCGATCCTGGTCACGTCGTGGTTGCCGACGAAAGTCATCGGAGCGAAGCTGTCGAGAAAACCGTTGTGCCGCTGGAGAGCCCAATCCAGTTCGTGAAAGTTGCCGTCGTTGAGGCTGCTCCAGATCGCTTTCCACAACTCATACTGGGTCACCGAATCGGCGGTGGAGGCTTCGACGAAGGCCGGGTAGTCCCCGTGTATGACCTCAGCGACGAACCATGCGTCCGGGTGTTCGGCCCGAACCCGCGGTAGTACGTGGGCCCAGAACGACTCCGGCACGGCGTACGCGGCATCGAGGCGCCAGCCGTCGGCCCCCCTCGCAAGCCAATGCTTCATGACGTCGACGGTGTAGTCGACGACGGCGGAGTTGCGGTGGTCGAGCGTGATCAGGTCGCCGTGACCTTCGAAGGTGTGGAAGCGCCCGGGCCGGCCGCGGAACCAGTCCGTGTGCGGGAACTCGGTGCCGACATGGTTGAACACACCGTCGAGCAGCACCCGAAGACCGCGACGGTGTGACTCCTCGATCAGTCGATCGAAGTCGCTGTCGCCGCCGAGGCGAGAGTCGATCCGGTAGTGGTCGGTGGTGTCGTAGCCGTGGGTGCGGGAGGCGAATATCGGGCCCAGTGCGATACCCGAAGCGCCCAGCGCGATGGCGTGGTCCAGCCAGTCGACCAACCGGCTGAGTCGGTGCTCGCCGGGGCCGGGCGGATCGGCGGCGGGGAAGGCACCGACGAATCCCAGCGGGTAGACGTGCCACCAGATCGCGTGGCCAACCCAGTCCGGCATGAGGTCAGGTTAGATGCAGGGGTGTTGGAGTTCACCGCCGAGGACTGGTCGGCCGACGATGTCGCCCGATTGCGCGGTATCTATGAGCCGTTGGCCGAGTCGGTGCGCGCCCTGGTTGACGCGACCATCCGCACCGAGGCGGGCGCCGACGTCATCGCCGAGGTGAAGCGCGACATCGACGCCGCGGTGGCCCGGCTGCGCGAACGGCAGATCGACGGCGCGTTCGGTGTCCGGGTGACGGCCGAGGGCAGGGGCCTCAGCTGGGGTAACGCGGTGATCGGCATCCGCAACGCTCTGGCTCCGCCGGTGGTGACCCACCGCGACGAATCGGGCACGGTACGGGCCGACTTCGCCCTCGGTGCGGCCTACGAGGGGCCACCGGGGCACGTGCACGGCGGGGTGTCGGCGCTGATCCTCGACCACCTGCTCGGTGAGGCTGCCAGCCCGGACCAGAAGCCGCGCTTCACCGGCAGCATCACCCTGCGCTACCTGCGGGCCACCCCGCTCGGGCCGTTGCGGGCAGAAGCCGTGCGCACCCGCACTGATGGTGTCAAGACCTATTGCACCGGCACCATCGGTGACGCGGAGGGTGTCACTGTGGAAGCCGAGGGCGTGTTCATCACCCCCCGCTGGCTGCGGGATCGACCGGGGCAGTGACTTACTGCTTGTGCCCATCGCCACGTTGAGCCGGTCCTCCGGTGTGATCAGGTGGTCGTGGCTGCGGGCGTCCGGCGATATCGGGATTGAGCCGCTCGAAGCTGCGGTCGTCGAGGGGGGTGACGTTGTACTTGACGGCCTCGATCAGCCAAAGACGTTGCAGCTCAGCGAGTTTCTCCGGTTGTTCGGCAGCCAGGTTCCGGGATTGGGTCCAGTCACCGGGCCCGTAAAGTTCCCACACGTCCAGATCGAACGAGGGCGGCTGATCAACCAGCCACGGTGTGCGGTGCCTGGTGCACGCGGTACTAGAAGCCCGATCCGATGGGCCACTGGTGGAACGGGCCGGCCTGGGAGAGTTCCCAGAGCGGCACTTCATGGCACTTGCCGAACTGCGCGGTGGAATAGCCCTTGAGGCAGAGGGTTTCGGCGATCGGCGCCTTGTTCAACGGCCGGATGCTGTTGTTGCCCGGGGCGGAGGTGGCCATATCGGTGATCACGCCCATGCCCACCGAATGATGGTTGCGACCGGTCAGCAGTGCCGGACGGGTGGGGGAGCACAGCGCTGTGGTGTGGAAGCGGCCGAGTTTCACGCCGTCTCCAGCCAACCGTTCGGCGACAGGTGTCTCGCACGGGCCGCCGAGGGCCGAGGATGCGGCGACACCCACATCGTCGATCAGCACTATCAGCACGTGGGGTGCACCCTCCGGGGGCCGCAGCATCATGATCGGCAGGTAGCTGGTGTGCGGGTCCCGGGCGTCGTAGCTGGTGACACCGACGTGCTGCGGGTCGGCGATGGACAGGACGTCGCGACGAACGGACGGGTGGTCGGAATTGGCCACGGGCCACACCGTGGCGTTCGGGAGTAGCGTTGGACGATGGAAAAAGTGATCGTCACTCTGCGGTCTGCCGCCGCCGACGACGCCTGGGTGAACGAGATGCGCGGGCCGGTCGCGAGAACGCTGCTGGGCCTAGGGCTGTCGGGATTGACACTCAATCTGCGGGATGCGCCCGTGCGCGGCTCAATGATGACGCTGACCACCCTTGATCCGCCAGTGCAGGGTCTGGTGAGCCTGTGGACCGATCAGCACTATGGCGCACAGGTCCGCGACACTCTGGAAATCCTGGCTCCTCATGCAGAAAGCCTTGCGGCGTACCTCGTGACGGAATCCGTTCCGATGATCCCGCCAGCCTCACCGTTCGGGCAACGATCGCCGGGCCTGGCCAACATCGCCCTGCTGCGCCGCCCGGAGCAGATGGACGAAGCCACCTGGCTCGGGCGCTGGCTGGGGGAGCACACCCCGGTGGCGATCGCCACCCAGTCGACATTCGGCTACATCCAGAACTATGTGGTGCGCGCGTTGACCCCGGATGCCCCGCCGGTGTCGGCCATCGTCGAGGAACTGTTCCCGATCGAGGCGGTGGGGAGCCTGCACGCCTTCTTCGGAGCCGCCGATGACGCTGACCTCTCGGATCGCATGGGGAAGATGATGGCCAGCACGTCGGCGTTCGGCGCCAACCAGAACATCGACACAGTGCCCACTGGGCGCTATGTGTTCGCCGGATGATGGGCGAGGTCAACGATTACCTCGCCGGACTGCTGGACATGCCGAGCGCGCCGAACTCGAGAGGCTGCGCGCCTTCATTCCTGACCGGCTTGTCCATCGGTCACGCGACATCCGTATGGTTCGATCGTCGATCGTTCGGCTTAGTCTGAACCCTGTGACGCTGCTCATCGCCGACGACAACCGGGTTCGCACGCTGACGCTCAACCGTCCCGATGCTCTCAACGCGTTCAATGAGGCTCTCTACGACGGCGCTGCAGAGGCGCTCAACGCGGCCGCCGAGGACCCGGAGGTTGCCGTCGTGGTGATCACCGGAACCGGGCGGGCGTTCAGTGCCGGGCAGGATCTGACCGAGATGCAGGCCCGCATCACCGACCCCGGTTTCGTTCCCGGTCGGTATGGCTTTCCCGGCCTGATCGACGCCCTGAGTGGCTTCACCAAGCCGTTGATTTGTGCGGTCAACGGATTGGGGGTGGGTCTTGGCGTGACCATCCTGGGCTACGCCGATCTGGCGTTCATGTCTGCCACCGCTCGGCTGAAATGCCCGTTCACGTCCCTCGGAGTGGCGCCCGAGGCGGCGTCGTCATATCTGATGCCGGAGTTGGTGGGCAGGCAGAACGCGGCCTGGCTGCTGATGTCCTCGGAGTGGGTTGACGCGGCCGAAGCCCACCGAATGGGTTTGGTGTGGAAAGTGTGTGAACCGGACGAACTCCTGGCCGAAACGGTCCGGCACGCTGAAGTGCTTGCAGCTAAACCCATTTCGAGCCTCGTTGCGGTCAAACAGACGATGGCCGCGTCGGTAAGGCCGAACATCGCAGCCGCCCGAACCCGTGAAGACGCGTACTTCGCCGAGATGATGGGCGCCGCGGCCAATGCCGCCGCACTGGCTGAATTCAACAGCGGCAGATCTAGCTGACCTTCGCAAGGTCGGCATGGCTCTCGATCAGTGCCTTGAGGTTGCGGAGGCAACGGCCGCAGTCGAGCCCCGCACCGCATGCGTCAGCCACCTGTCGACACGTTCTGGCGCCGCCGGCAACTGCGTCGCTGACCATCGAGCAGGTCGTGCCGGCGCACAAGCACACGTACATCGGGTAGCCCTTCGGGTGAGTCCGTCAGCTCAACAGTAGGCAATGCTAACCTAAGTTAGGCTGTCCTATGTAAATGACTCTTGTCGAGGAGAAGAACATGCAGGGTGATCCTGACGTCCTCAAGCTGCTCAACGAGCAGCTCACCAGTGAACTGACCGCCATCAATCAGTATTTTCTGCATGCGAAGATGCAAGAAAGCTGGGGTTTCACCGAGATCGCCAAGCACACCCGCGCCGAGTCGATGGAAGAGATGGTCCACGCCGAGCGCATCACCGACCGCATTCTGCTGCTCGACGGACTGCCGAACTATCAGCGAATTGGGTCGCTCCGGATCGGCCAGACGCTGCGGGAGCAATTCGAGAGCGACTTGGCGATCGAGCACGAGGTCGTCGCGCGGCTGAAGCCCGGCATCGCCATGTGCCGGGAGAAGCAGGACACCACCACCGCCATCCTGTTCGAAACGATCCTCGCCGACGAGGAACAGCACATCGACTACCTGGAGACGCAACTTCAGTTGATGGACAAACTCGGCGAGGAGTTGTACTGCGCTCAGTGCGTTTCTCGCCCGCCGGCCTGACCCGCACGGTTGTAGCCGGCCCCGGCCGAGAAGATAGTCGGGGTGCACGTCCACGAGGCACTGCCCGGACGGAGCTTCTTTCGGCTCCATCACGCCTGGTTGGCGGCTTCTCGACCGCCGACTACTCCAGGAGTTTCAACTAGCATCGGTCCATGAGCCGAATCGGAGAGTTCGCCGACGACGATGTCGCCGGGTGGATTGCACTGTCGCCCGACCTGGGAAAGGCCATGGCGATGTTCAGCCACGCGGTCTACAACCGCAATCGGTTGCCGATGCGAGTGCGGGAGATCGCCCGCATCGTGATCGCTCATGACAACGAATGCGTGGTGTGCATCAACACCCGAGACGCCGATGGCCCGGCGGCAGGAGTGGTTGAAGACCTCTACGAGCACGCCCTGGAGTGGCGCACCTGGCCGGGCTTCACCGACCAGGAAAGGCTGGCCGCCGAATTCGCCCATCGTTTCGCCACCGAGCACACCAGGCTGCGCGACGATGACGCATTCTGGGCTCGGTGCCGCGAGCATTTCACCGATGAATTGCTGGCCGATCTAACCCTGTCGTGTGCCATGTGGGTTGGCATGGGCCGGATGCTGCGGACCCTGGACATCGGACAGGCCTGCATGCTGACGCTGCCGAGCCGGCGCTGAGATGCTGCCTGAGGGCCCGGTGCACGGAATCGTCATCGGAACTATCGTCAACCCCGCCGGATTGACTCTCGCCAAGGTTGTATCGGCAAGTGAGGCAGCGAGATTCGCCGATCCCGGCCTCGGCGCCAGCCCGACCTGGCATGGATTCGCCATCGACCGCGCCGGGATTGCCTTTACCGATGCCATCAGCGTGGTGGGCGACGAACGCCTAAGGATCGACCGCCATGCGCTGCGGATCATTGAGGATGAATTGGCCTGGGCGCCGGCATCATTCTTCGACCAGGACGGCAATCCGGTCGCTTCCTGTACGCGCGGAACACTGGGCCGCGTCGAATCGCGGCTGGAACAGGCCGGACTGCGGGCTCTGGTCGGCCATGAAATCGAGTTCCTTCTCGTCGGCCCAACCGGTGAGCGGCTACCCGGCCGGCTATGGGCTCAGTACGGCGTCGCCGGAGTGCTTGAGCACGAGGGCTTCGTCCGGGACGTCATGGCCGCAATGACAATGGCTGGAGTCGCCGTCGAACAGTTCCACCCCGAATACGGTGTCAACCAGTTCGAGATGTCGCTGGCCCCGGCATCGCCGGTGGCCGCCGCGGACCAGGTTGTCTTGGCGCGGATTCTGCTCGGCAGGGTGGCGCGAAATCACGGACTCCGGGTGAGCCTGTCGCCTGTTCCCTTCGCCGGCAGCGTCGGTTCCGGTGCCCATCAACACTTCTCACTACTGCGCGGTGATGCTCCCATTTTCTCGGGTGGTCCTAGCCCGCACGGTCTGACCAGCGAAGGGGCACACGCTATCGGGGGAGTGCTGTCCGGCCTGTCAGAAGCGCACCTGGCATTGTCAGGGTCGATCGTGTCGGGCCTGCGGATGCGGCCCGGTAACTGGGCCGGAGCCTACGCGTGCTGGGGCACCGAGAACCGTGAAGCAGCAGTCCGGTTTCTGCCTGCCACCCGTGGGAACCCACACGGCGCCAACGTCGAAGTCAAAGTCATTGATCCCTCTGCGGATCCTTATCTCGCAAGTGCCGCGATCCTCGGTTTGGCACTCGACGGAATCGAGCAGCAGGCGGCCCTGCCGCCTGAGGTCGTCGTGGATCCCGACACACTGTCGGCCGAGGATCGCGCGTCGGCCGGAGTGGTCCAGTTGTCGCACCACCAATCGGATGCCATTGCAGCCCTTGATGGCTCACACCGGCTACGCGCCGTCCTCGGTGATGCCGTCGTCGACGCGTTGGTCGCTGTGCGCCGCTATGAACACCTGACCTACGGCGATCTGAACCCCGAGGAGCTCACTGAGAAATTCCGGATGGCCTGGAGCTTGTGACCATGCTCGATGACTTCCTCGCCGGGCTGAGCGTGATTGACAACCACGTGCACGGCTTCTGGTCGACGGCTGGTGACCGTCACCGTTTTGAGAATGGCCTCAATGAGGCCAACATCGAACCACTGGCCGACTTTGATTCCGGGTTCGACAGCCAGGTCGGATCCGCGGTGCGGGCGCATTGCGCTCCGTTACTGGGACTTGCGCCGCACGCCGACGCGAACAGCTACTGGGGCCGGCGTAGCGCTTACACCGAGGCGGACCTGGCGACGCTTTTCCTTCGCGCTGCCGGTGTGACTGACTGGCTGATGGACACCGGGACTCCCGGTGTCGCGGATGTGGCTGAAATGCGGACGCTCTCGGGCGGTCGTGTTCACGAGATCATCAGGCTGGAGCAGCTCGCTGAGCAGGCGGCCGCCGAACCTGGCGACTATGCGGCGAATTTTCGTGCAATCCTCTGGTCCCGTGGGGCTTCGGCGGTTGCCACCAAGACGGTGCTGGCCTACCGCGGGGGGTTCCCCGGAGATCTTTCAGCGCCTCCCGATGCGCAAGTGGCCGAGGCGGCACTCAGGTGGCGCGACGCCGGCGGTAGCAGGCTCACCGACCGGGTACTGCTCCGGTTCGGGCTGCACGAAGGGCTGAGGCTTGGCAAGCCGCTGCAGTTCCACGTCGGTCTTGGTGATCGGGACTGCGATCTGCACCGGACCAACCCGATGGACCTGCTGGACTTCCTCCGACAGTCGGGCGATGTCCCGATTGTGCTACTGCACTGCTATCCCTACGAGCGCGAAGCCGGCTATCTCGCCCAGGCGTTCAACAATGTCTACCTCGACATCGGATTGAGCGTGAATCACCTTGGTGCCAGGGCTGCAGCATTCCTGGGCCGCTGCGTGGAATTGGCCCCGTACCGCAAGATTCTCTACTCTTCTGACGCCTACGGGCCGCCCGAGCTGCACTACCTGGGCTCGCGACTGTGGCGGTTGGGCCTTGCCGAAGTTCTGACCGGATTCGTCGACCGCGGGCACTGGTGCACCGATGACGCCCGACGTGTGGCCGAGTTGATCGGGAGAGGAAATGCCCGGCGGGTGTACGGCCTGTGAGTCAGATCAACCCGGTGGCGTCGAAGATCCACGACATATCCGCGGATTGCAGTTGCTCCATCCAGTCCTTCGGCGCGTGGTTGAGCAACGCCCCGAAATCCCAGTAGTCCTTCCAGAGAGTGATGCGGCCGTCGACCACTTTGTGGACGCTGACGAAGCGCAGCACGGCTCTCTCGCCGGTGACCCAGTCCCACGTCTCGGAGTGCTCGTACATCACGTCGGTTCCGTTGCTGACCAGAATTCCATCGTGGTTGACGTAGCCGGCCAAGGGTTCTAGACCGACCTTCAGACGTTTGACGATGTTGTCGGGTCCACGTGCCGCGGCGGCGGCACCGATCGGCATATCCACGTAGAGGCAATCCTCGGCGAGAAAAGTCTTGACCTCCGCCCAGTCGCGATCTGACAAGGCCGTCCACATTCCCAGGACGGCGGCTTCAGCAGGCATAGGCTGGAGTCTGCTGGCCGACCCGCAGGAAGCTGCCGGTGCGCTCGGTGCCGAGTATCTCGGTCGGTACCCCGTGGCGAACCACGGTGCGGCCGCCGACCAGCACCAACTCCACGGTGTCGTCGTTGCGGTTCACCATCCGTGGCAGGTCGGCGTACTGGGGCACAGCGGATTCGGCGTACGCGTCGAGCCTTTCATCGAGGGATTCCGGGTCGATCACCACCAGATCCGCGCGATCGCCGATACGCAGATGTCCGGCGTCGATTCCGTACCAGTCCGCCAGTTCTCCGGTCAATCGGTGCACGGCCCGCTCGGCGGTAAGGAACGCCTCACCGCGCGCCGCGGCGTCGCGGACATGCCGCAGCAATCGGAGTCCGAAGTTGTAGAACGCCATGTTGCGCAGGTGTGCACCGGCGTCAGAGAACCCCATCTGGATGCCTTCGTCGCAGGCCAGTTTCTTGAGCACCTCCGGACGGTGGTTGGAAATGGTTGTGCGCCAGCGCAATGTGCGTCCGTGCTCGACCACCAGATCGAGGAACGCATCAACCGGGTGCAAGCCACCGCGGTCCAGGCCCACCTGCCCGAATGACTTCCCGATCACCGACTGGTCGGGGCAGTCGACGATCTCGGCGTCGAAGAAGTCGCGGTGCCACACGCGTAATCCGAACTTGTTGTCGTAGTCCTTTCGAAAGCGGCGACGGTAGCTCTCGTCCTGGAGCAGGGCGTTGCGTTCGACCTCGTCTCGCAGGTGGAGGGCCGCCGCGCCGGATCCGAATTCCTCGAACACCACCAAGTCGATTCCGTCTGCGTAGACCTCGAACGGGACCGGGAGGTGCTGCCAGCGGAAGTCCGCCCCAAACCGGTTAACCAATCGCGCCGCCGGCCCCAGTACCGCGATCGCCAGCGGATTGGATTTGACGTCGGCGGCCGACAATAGGCTGGTCTTGAGTTTCTCGCGCAAAACCGGCAGCGACTGGGCGATCTGAGACACCAGGTTGAACGGGTTGGCGATATCCGGTCCCGACTGCAGAACCCGCCCGCGTCGGCGCAGTTGGGATTTCAGTCGACGTAGCTCGTGCGGTCTGGCGAAGGTGGAGGGTAACGTGCGGGACCGGCAGGTGTCCCCGTCGATCTTGTCGAACAGCAACTGCTGCGACGACATACCGAGGAATCCGGCGTCGAGGGCTTCGCCGAGCATCCGCTCCATCTCCGCCTGCTCACTAGCACTGGGCACCAGCTCTTTGCGGGTAGCCCGATCCAAACCCATTGTGGCGGTGCGGATGTCGGAGTGACCGATGAAGGCTGCAACGTTCGGGCCCAGCGGACGATCCTGGAGTGCAGTGATGTACTCCTCGGCGGTCCTCCAGGTCTTCGCCGTGTCGACGGCCTCGATCACGTGTTCGCGGGGGATCGCCTCGACCCGGCCGAAAAGGTCCCCGGCATCGACGCCGCCGACATGTACCGTCGACAGCGAGCAGGATCCGATCAGTACGGTGGTAACGCCGTGGCGGACCGATTCCGGAAGCCCGGGACCGCCGAGAACCTCCACGTCGTAGTGGGTGTGGATGTCGACGAAGCCGGGCAGGACCCACTTGCCGGTGGCGTCGACCACCTGCGGGCAGCCGGCTTCGTCGAGTTTCTCGGGTGTCACCGCGGCGACCCGCCCGTCGACGATGCCGATGTTGCGGACGGCCGAGGGCGCACCCGTTCCGTCGAACCAGCGGCCATTGCGAATGACGGTGTCGTAAGCCACGACTACAGCAAACCGGGCAG
>CAZADG010000004.1:19841-26321 GCA_964483865.1 uncultured Mycobacterium sp.
CGGGCCCATCCGCGTAGTACGCGGGTGTCTCGGCGGCTGCCCGCGCCGGCGAGTTGTGCGTCGGGAAAACGGTTGAAGAACCGGCGTAAGCCGACTTCCCCCTCTATCCGGGCCAGAGCCGCACCCAGACAGAAATGCCTACCGCCGGAGAAGGCGAGATGTCTGCCGGCCCCGGTACGCCGAACATCGAAGGTGTGCGGGTCGGTGAACACCGCGGGATCGCGGTTGGCCGCCGCCAGGTAGATCACCACCATCTCGCCGCGGTGTACCGTCGTCCCTGCTATCACGGTGTCATTGCGGGCCACCCGTGCCGTCAGTTGCACAGGCGGGTCTAGCCGCAGAATCTCCTCAACGGCGTTGGGCCACAGCGACGGATCATCGGTCAACAGCGTCAACTGATCGGGAGCGTCAAGCAGCATTCGGATGCCATTGCCCAAAAGGTTGACTGTCGTCTCGAAGCCGGCTGCCAGTACCAGTCCGGCGATGGCTCGCAATTCCTTCTCGTCGAGGCGGATTCCGCCTTCGGACGCCTCGATCAGTTGGCTCATCACGTCGGCACCGGGATTTTCCCGAAGCGTCCGGAGGTGCGTGCCCAGCCAGCTGTTGAAGCCCTCCAAGCCGCGGCCGACGGTCTGGTATTGCCGCCAGGAGAGCCCGAAATCCAAACTCGGCGCTGCTAATTCGCCGAACTCGAGAATTCGATCGCGGTCGCCCTCGGGTACGCCGAGTATTTCGCTGATGATGGTGACAGGGAGTTGAGCGCAGTAGCGTTCCACAACGTCAACGACTCCCTGATCCTCGGACATATCGTCCAGCAGGCCCTTCGCTGTGTCTTCGACGCGGTCCCGCATGGCGGCCACCGCCCGAGAGGTGAACACGGAGGAAACAGTCTTTCGGTACCGGGTGTGCTCAGGGGGTTCAACAGCCAGCAGGGACGGCGGCAGCAACGGATGCAGCAAGTCCGGTCGGGTACGACGCTCCAGGCGGCGCAGCAACGAGGGCAAGGCTCCCCCCAGGGAGATGACCCGGAAATCATCGGAGCGCAGCAGTTCGTGAGCGACGGCGTGGTCGACCGTCAGATAACTCACCCGTGAGCGCACCAGCGGTCCTTGGGCACGCAGTTCCTCGAAGAACGGAACCGGATCGGCCCGCACGGACGGATCAGCGGCGAACCGCGCCTGCGGATCGCCGCGGCGGGCGGACAGTTGGGCAGCGGACCGCACGACGCCATGCATCGCCAGCCAGTGCAGTCGCTCCGACATTTCCCCCGCTATACCCATGTTTCAGGCCGGGGGAGTCCAGCTGACCGGAAGCTTCTTGATGCCGTGAATGAACGCCGACAGAAGCATGGCCGGCTCCTCTGACACCGCGATATCGGGAATGCGGTTGCGGAGTTCCTCGAATACCACCGCGATCTCTCGACGGGCGAGGTTGGCGCCCAGACAGAAATGCGTTCCACCGCCACCGAACCCGACGTGGTGATTCGGGGTGCGGGTCACGTCGAACAGCCAGGGGTTGTCGAACTTGTCTTCGTCGCGGTTGGCCGAGCCGTACCACATGGTGACCTTGTCGCCCGCCGGAATCAGCACGCCAGAGACCTCCACGTCACGGGTGGTGGTTCGGCGCATGTAGACCACCGGTGACGCCCAGCGCACGATCTCCTCGACAGCAGTCTGGGTGTGAGCGGCGAAATCGTTCCACCACGTCGCGCGCTGTTCGGGGTAGCGGGTCAACGCGAGAACCCCGTGGCTGATGGCGTTGCGGGTGGTCTCGTTGCCGGCAACCGCCAGCAGGATGAAGAACGAGGCAACTTCCGCCGAGGACAGTTGCTCGCCGTCTACCTCGGCCGCGACCAGCGCGGTCGTGAGGTCGTCCTGGGGGTTTGATCGTCGGTCCTCGGCCAGCGCGGTCGCATAGGCGCCGATGTCGATGGCGACCTTCATGAACTCCTCGTAGTCGGTGGTGATGTCGGGGTCGCCGAAACCGAGGATGACGTTGGTCCAGTGGAAGATCTGCTGGTGGTCCCCCTCGGGGATTCCCATCATGTCGCAGATCACCTGCAGTGGAAGCGGCCCGGACAGTTCAGTCACCAATTCGCCGCGGCCGTCAGGGTGGTTGGCGATGAGGTCCTGAACCAGCCGGCGGGCCCGGGCGCGGACCGACTCCTCGGTGCGGGCCACTACCTTCGGGGTGAAGGCGCTGCGCACTATGCCCCTGAGGCGGGCGTGGCGAGGGTCGTCCAAGGCGATCATCGAGCCGAAATACTCAGCCACTTCAGGCTGCTGGTCGGCAATGGTGATGTTGGGATAGGAACTGAAGATCTCCGGATGTCGGCTGGCGAAATGGACGTCATCGAACTTGGTCAGCGCCCAGTGTCCGGCGCCGGCCTCGAAGCCCTCGAAATGGATCTCGCGAAAGAACTTGATCGGGGCTTCACGCCGCAGCGTGGCGAACGCTCCGTCTCGGATGGCGTCATCGAGCGCCCAGAAATCAAGGGTTCCCAGGTTGATATCCGCTAGTGGGACGGGTGGGGGCGGCTGGCCGTTGACGCGTGTCGAGATAACCATGTCTCCACAGTAGAGGCCGAAACGCCCGGGCTACCGCTCTTCTTCGACGACCTTCTTGATGCGTTCCAGTGTGGTGCGCATATCGCGGACATTCCGACGGCCGCGCAGATAGCCGGCGAACATCCAGAACACCCGGATCGGCAGGGAGCTGTTCAACCGGAACGACTCGGTGACATCGGTACCGTCGCCGCGCGGGGTGAGTTTGTAGTGCCAGTTGTTGACCGCCTGGTCACCCGGGCCGAGGACTGCGAAGCCGAATTCCTTGCCGGGTACGCATGCCGTCACCTTGCAAGTGGTCCAGTACACCGGGCCGATCTCGTTACGCCTGACGTGGCCTCGAAACTTCGCGCCCAATGCCGGGCCGTCAGCCCCGCCGAGCCATTCGGCTTCGAAAACCTCGGGGGAGAACCGGCCGGTATTGCGAATCTCGGCGATGAGGTTCCATATCTTTTCTGCCGGAGCCGACATGTGTACGGTCACGGAGCCTTCCATAACCGCCATCCTATGGCTGCTACAGCTGGTAGAGGTGGTCCGGGGTGATCACCGAGGTGATCGCGCCGGCTAACACCCCGCTGGGATCCCCGCGGTCCGGTACAGCGACGTCGGTATTGATCATCACCACCAGCGTCATCGTGCGCTCGGGAAGGTAGACGGCCACAGTCTGGTATCCGGGGACGCTGCCGTTGTGGCCGATCCACCCGGCGACGCTGAATATGCCCATCCCGTAACCAAAGTCATCCGGGCTGCCCGGCTCGGGAGCGGTGCGCAGACGTTGCTGCTGAAGACCCGGACTCAGTAGGGTCCCACCGGCCAGGGCGGGAAGCCAGATGCGCAGATCCTCGAGTGTCGAGACCATTGCTCCTGCGGCCCACGCGAAACTCGTCGTCCATCTCGTGGCGACGACCGGTGGCCCGTCTCCGTCGAGGGGTTCGGTGTACCCCTCGGCATGCGGCTCAGGGAACCGATTTCCTGCTGGAAAGCTGGTGTCGGACAGGCCAAGTGGATCCAGGATGCGCTCGGTAAGGTAGTGGTTCAGCGGTTTTCCGGTGGCCTTCTCCACAAGCAGGCCGAGCAGTACATAGTTGGTGTTGGAATACTCGACCCGCTGGCCCGGTGCGAAACTCGCGGGCTCGGCGAAGGACCATTCAAGCAGCTGCTGCGGCGTGAATTCCCGCTCCGGGTTGCTGGTCATCGCTGCGATGAACCCGTCGGTTTTGGTGTAGTCGACCAGTCCGCTGCGCATATCGGCGAGTTGCCGCACGGTGATGGCCGTACCGTTGGGCACTCCTTCGAGGTACTCCGCGATCGGATCATCGAGACGGACTTTGCCGTCGTCGACGAGTTGGAGGACGGCGGTGGCGGTGAAAGTCTTGGTCACGCTGCCGATGCGGGTGTAGAAGTCGGTCTTCATCGGGCTGCCGGTGGCGGCGTCGGAGACCCCGAAGGCCTTCACGTACTCGCCCTCGGGCGACCACACCCCGATCAGGGCGCCGGGAATCCCGGCGGATTCCATCGCATCGGTGACGGCCTGGTCGAGGCTGCCGGAGCGGAACGGATCGGCGGAATTCTTTTCAGAGCCGCATCCGCTGATCAGCATCGACGTTGCGAGCACCGCAGACAGCAGGCGGACCGGAGGGCGTAGCGTCACGACTCATGGGTATAGCACTTCGTCGGCCCATGCCGAGTGTCGAGCGGCGCGTCGACGCCGCTGCGGACGAAGTCTGGCGCGTTCTGATCGACATCGAGCAGTGGCCGCACTGGGGTCCGTCGGTACGCAGGGCCGAACTGCGCGACGGGGGCACGCTGTTGACCGCAGGTGCGCAAGGGACCGTGTGGACGACGGTCGGGGTGGCGCTGCCGTTCCGGATCAGCGACTTCAGCGAGGGCCGCAGCTGGGGTTGGACGGTGGCTGGGGTGCCGGCCACCGGCCATCAAGTCACGGCGGTAGCCGGAGAGTCCAAACCGGGTTGCCTGGTCCGGTTCACCACCCCGTGGTGGGCGGCCGGATACCTGCCGGTGTGCGCCGTCGCGCTGACCCGGATCCACAAGCTGGTCGGTTAACGGCAGTAGGACCGGGTTGCGGTGTCGAGGGCCTGCCGGTACAGAGGGTCCAGCCCGCGGTTCGCCGCGACGGCAAACTTCGCGATTCCCAGTCGCACCGGACAGTCCGGGGATCCCAGAACCGCCCACTGCGCAGCGATCTCGTCGACCATCCGGTGGTTGAGTTCATCGATCACCGACCGGGATGCCGACAGATCCGGGGCCGAGGTGGGTGCGGCCACCGGATCGAGCTTCCACCACGAGAACCGGCTGTACTGGATCGCCTCGGTGGCGTCGATCTGGTCGCGGAACACCGTGGTGACGTATTCACCTGGCAGGCCTGAAGATTCGGCATCACCGGAGACGGCCAGCAGGACTTGCTGTACCCGGGCTGGATCGTTGATCGGGCCGCCACTGAGCCACTTACTGGCGGCGACGGGATCCGCGGTCAGCAGCCGTTGGGTGGCCGCGTCGACCAGACCGACAAGCGGTTCCTCGCCGAACGCCTGCGCCTGGGCGGCACCGCTCAAGGCCGTGACGGCGCCGATGATCGCGGCCACCTTGCGAATCCTGATCAGCCCACCGGGCCCTTCGCCAGCAGGACCGGAGCGGTGCGGGGGTTACCGAACCGATCGAACCAGGTCAGCATGATCGTGTTGCCCGGCCTGCGTTGATCCATGATGTTCGAGAGGTCGGCGGCGGAATTGATCGGGATTCCGTCGAGTGCGGTGATGACGTCACCGGGACGCAGGCCGGCCTGGCCGGCCGGGGTATCGGGCAGCACCTGACGAACTGCTGCCCCGGGGGGCCCGCCGAATGCGGGTGCGTCCGCGATAGCGACGCCGATGAATGCGGTGTCGCCCAAGTGGATGGAGGGCGACGGTGCGCCCGCGCGGATCTGGTTGGCGATCGCCATCGCGCGGTCGATGGGGATGGCGAAGCCCTCAGCCCCGGAGACCCCGCCCATGTGATAGTTCAGGGTGGCAGCCACCGTCACGCCGATGACCTGTCCGGAGCTGTTGACCAGCGGCCCACCGGAGTCGCCGGGACGGATTTCGGCCGCGACCCTGATCAGGTCGAACAGTTCACGCGTGCGACCACCAGCCTCATCGGACGCGCGCACCGAGGCGCCGAGCTGGGTGATTGCTCCGGGCGCGAAGCTCGGCGGGCCGCCGGTTCCGTTGGAGTTGCCGATCGCGGCGATCGGATCGCCGACGGCCAATCTGGAGGACGTTCCGATGTTGGCCATCGGCAAGCCGCCGGCACCGCGTAGGCGGATCACCGCGATGTCGTTGGCGCGATCGAAGCCGACGACGTCGGCCTGGTAGGTCCGGCTGTTGGCCAGGCTGACGGCGGTGATTTCGGTGGCGCCCTCGATGACGTGGTTATTGGTCAGGACATCGCCATTGGGATCGAGAAGGATCCCGGCGCCCGTGCCGGTGGCGCCTTGATAGCCCAGGGTGGTGTTGATGTCGACGAGTCCGGGCAGGACCTGACCGAGCAGGGCGGATTGGTCCAGGGGAGTTGCTGGCGCGGGCGGGGGTAACGGTTCGGCGGTTGCCGGGGCGATGCTGAGGCCCGCGAGCATCGTCAGTGCAGCCAGGGCACCGAACAGTCGCCGGGCACGACGGCCCCTCGGCCGTGGATACGTGGAATCCATGCCTTCAACTCTGCCTGAAAAGTCGGCAAAAAGGCAGTTCGCCTCGTGACGGCTTTGAGAAATGTTTCCCCGGAGAGGTTTGCGGGCATCCCGTCAGGGGCGCCGGTCGTAGTGCGCTGAGACCAGCTTGGGCAGCTGCGAGAGATTCGTCACGGGGGATGGGATTGAACGGGATCTTGACACAAATCGCCCGCAGGACACCTTGAGCCGCAC
>CAZADG010000004.1:26421-29369 GCA_964483865.1 uncultured Mycobacterium sp.
CCTCACGTCTCTGACCGGGTGTGTGGAACTGTTCCTCGACGGTTACGTCGACATCTGTCCATTCACGTTGGTTATCAGGGCACTGAAGACGCCGGTAGCATCAGCGGCGATGGACAGCGCACGTCGACGGCCGTTGTTGATGCTGCTGCTCACCGCGAGCCTGCTCACCACGCTGGTGCTCGGGGTTTTTTTCGTGGTCCGCCGTGATGATGCCCGCCCGGCCGTTGAGGCGGTGGAATCTCCGCTGTCCGACGATCAGTCCCGCCGCCAGGTTCTCGAGCCGGCCCGGCAGTTCGTCAGGGCAGGCAAGATGCGCGCCATCGACGCGAGTTATCTGCTTTCGTCCTGTAGCAGCGCGGAGGAACCGCCCTATCAGGGGCTGGTTTACCTGACTTTCGATGTCCCCGCCGTTGCCGAGACGCGGGCCTATTTCGGTGAGATCGCCAGCGGGATGAAGGCAGTGGGCTGGCAGGAGGGTTTGCCGCCGGGGCGCTATCCGGGCGGCCGCAGAATGGTCAAGGACGGTCTGTACGCCGTCTACTACCGTGACCCCGACCTGAGCGGACGTGGTGTGCTCAAGCTCTACGGCGAGTGCCGCAACCTCACCGACCACCGCCTGGATACCACCGGTTTCGTCGACGTGACCGATGAGGTGGGGGGATGAAAGTAGGGACTTTGGTCCCCGGCGCGGCGGGCCTTCTACCCGTGTCTGCTACGGACAGTCACAGATATAGTCCGGGGCATGGCTTACGTGATCACCACTGCATGCGTTGACGTCAAGCACAAGGCCTGCGCTGCCGAGTGCCCGGTCGATTGCATTTACGAGGGCGACCGCACCATGTACATCAATCCGGAGGAATGCGTCGACTGCGGCGCCTGCCGGCTGCTGTGTGAGGTTGACGCCATCTTCCACGAGGACGACCTGCCCGAAAGCGAGCGGAAGTTCCGTGCCGACAATGCGGCTTTCTTCACCGAGCTGCTGCCCGGACGCGACGTGCCATTGGGCACCCCCGGCGGCGCGACCGATCTCGGCGCGGTCGGGGTGGACACCCCGATGGTGGCGGGGTTGCCCGCAAGATAAGCCCGCCTGATTGGCGGTCCTAGGTGGCCGTCGGCTCGTCTCCGGCGAACTCGGTGAACGCGGTGTAGGCCCGGGCTCCGTAGATGGTGGCCGGGCCTCCGTGCATGAGGATGGCAACGCCGATCGTCTCGGCGGCCTCCTTGGTGCTGGCCCCTGCCTTCGCAGCGCCCCTGGCGTGCGATGCGATGCACCCGTCGCAGCCGTGGACTACGCCGATCGCCATCGCCATCAGTTCTTTGACCTTGGTAGACAGCGCCCCCTCGGCCAGCGCCGCATTACTGAGTTCGTTGAACCCCCGGTAGACGTCCGGGATGTCCTGACGCAGCGCCCGATGCTGGGCACTGAGGTCTTTCAACAGTGCGTGGTAATGCCCGTGCTCGGTCATGCGATGACTGTATGACGGAGTTTCCGTCCCCGCGCATAGTGGTACAGACTGCATTGCCGGGCCGGGTCAGCATCTAGACTGCAGGTTGCTGCAGCTGCACAACGACAGGGAGCCACAGGAAGACATGGCCAGAGCACTTCGACGGGCATTCGCCGCTGCTGGGATCGCACTCGTCGCGATGACAGCCTCCGCTCCCACCGGCCTAGCCGCGATCGCGCCGTCGGACTCTGCCGCTACCGTGGCATCGGTTCAGCCGATCAACGGTCAGACTGTCGGTGTCGCGGCTCCGATCATCGTCACCTTCACGCGTCCGGTCAGCGACCGGGCGGCTGCTGAGCGCTCCATCCAGGTCACGTCGCCAACCCCCATGAGCGGCAAGTACGAGTGGCGTACCGACAGCACCGTGGCATTCGTGCCCGACCAATTCTGGCCGGCGCACTCGCAGATCACGATGCTGGCCGGGGGAGAGCGGCGCAGTTTTGGGACCGGGGCCACAGTTCTCGGGGTCGGCAGCATCTCCGACTACACGTTCACCGTCAGTATCGACGGGGTGATCATGCGCCAGATGCCGGCCTCGTTCGGCAAGCCGCGCTTCGCGACCCCGGTCGGGTCGTTCAGCGTGTTGGAGAAGTCCAAGTCGCTGGTGATGGACTCCCGCACTATCGGTATCCCACTGACTGATCCGGAGGGGTACAAGCTGACGGTGGCTGATGCCGTCCGGATCACCTGGGGCGGGGTGTACGTGCACTCCGCGCCGTGGTCGGTTGGATCCCAGGGGTGGGCCAACGTCAGCCACGGCTGCGTCAATCTCAGCCCGGACAACGCGCTGTGGTACTTCAACCAGGTCGGCTACGGCGACCCGGTGGTCATTAACTGGTAGGGCCGGGGTAGGTGGCCTGGAAGTCGATGGTCAGTTCATCGGCAACTTTCATCGAACCCATGAACAGTGAGATCAGCTTCACCCCGAAGTCGGTCTGGGTGAGTTTCACCTGAGTTGACAGATTCCAGGTCTCGCCGACCTGATCCGCTTTGAGGTCGACGACCTGAGGACGGGTGGCGCCGTGAATCTCCACCGTTCCGCTCATCCGAAAGCCGGTTTCGGTCTCGGCTATGTCGTCAGTGGTGAATCGGATCTGCGGGAACTTCTTGGCGTCCAAGGACTTCAGTGCGTTGTTCCTCGCAATGCCCTTCTCCGGGCCGCCCAGGGGCGTGACGCCGCCCTCGCCTTTGAGCACCTCCAGGGAATCGACGTCGACGGTCAATTCCGCGTGGATGGGTGTGCCGTTCCTCCAGTCCACCGAGGCGCGCCAGGATTGCATGCCCATGGTGAGCCGGTGGCCCATCTTGGCGGCCCGACCGGTCACGCCGGTCAGGATGTGAAGTTGGCCGTTATCGGCGTCCATCGACCAATGGGTGTCGCTCACGTCAGGTCGACTGCTTCGGAGCCAGGGTGACAGTCGTGGTGCTGACCGTCGGGGGAGA
>CAZADG010000004.1:29469-56242 GCA_964483865.1 uncultured Mycobacterium sp.
GTGGGGCTGGTCGAGAAGCGTGGCTCGTGGAACTCGGTCCAGGCATCGCGGTAGATCACGTTGTCGCCCTCGGACACCAGGATCATCTCTGGAGTGACGGCGTAGGTGACGCCGTTGTTGGTCGCGGTGATCGTGCCATCGGCGGACCGGGTGGCCGGCATGGTCAGCCCGGCCCGGTCACTGAGCCGGACCCCGCGATACTCCAAATCCCCGTCGGTGCTGACGCAGATCGCCACCAGGGCGCGTGACGTCCGGCCGAACTCCACCAGCGTCTGGTCGTCATCGCAGCGCGCCGCCGAGCCCGTGTAGCCGTTTTCGTCGGTGGGGTACTCGCCGGTCGGCGCAGCCGCGGCGGTAGGCAGAAATGAGGCGGCGGCGGTCGCCAGTGCTGCTGCTGTGATCCACGTGTGTCGACGCATTGGCATTCCCTTCAATTGGTCCCGCTCAAGCGAACCACTTCGGGGAGCGAATTCAGTGCTGGCGCGGCGGCGTTTCTCTCCGGTCCTGTGACAGGACCCCAACACCACCGCTTCAGTGATCGTCTGGCGATGGCGCATGGGTAAGCACCGCCCACAACAGCTGGGCCGCCTTGCGGGCCCGCTCATCGGGATGGATCGGTGCATCGCCGGCCGGTTGCTCGGCGGGAACACCGCCGATGTGTTCCATCAGGGCCACCGCGAGTACCCGCAGTTTCACGTTGGACTCGTGACTGGCGCGGCGAAGTGTGGACCAGGCGGCTTCGGCGTCACAGCGCAGCCGGCCCATGATCGCACCTTTAGCCTGCTCTATTGCGCCTCTGGACTGAAGCACCGACAGCACGTCGGCGATCTCGGTCTCACCCTCGGCTGCTGAGGTCACCAGGGCGGCGGTGATCAGCTGTTCGTAGCCGAGCAGCGTCGTGATGGTCGAGGCCTGCGCCGGTCTGCCCAGCAGGCAGGAGAGCACCAGGGTCTCCTCGGCCCGCCAGACACCCGGCACCGCTGCCGCTCCGTGCACCTGCTCAAGGTCTTCGCCGGGCAGCCGGGACTGGACGGCCTCGAGCGTCAATCCTGGCCATCGGTCGTCGGACCACAGGTCCAAGCTGAGCACCGGGACCTGATGTTCCACCGCGACCACCACTGGTCCGCCGAGACCCGACATCTGGGCATCCAGGTATCCGGCGCCGATGCCCCTGCTAGCCAGGACGGACATCCCGTCACGCTTGGAGTGGACGCTGACCGAGAGCCCGACAGCGTCGTGCAGATCATGGTGGACCCGTTCGAGGATCCGGTCGAAGAGTTCTTTCTGGAAAGTGTTCTGCCTGGGCTGGAAAGCGGGAGCGGGCACCGCTACTCCCTCCTCACCACGGTGGCGACCCGGTCCAGTCCGGAGATGGCGAGCAGTGTCGTGATGTGTCCGTTCGGCTTGACGATCATGGTCAGGTCAGTGGTGGCTGCCAGGGCGAAAAGTGCGCGCACTGCGGCGCTGTCGCAATAACTCACGCCGGTGAGGTCCACATGTAGGACCGGTGAACCGTTGCCGGCCTTGTGCATTGCATTCTGAAACTCATCGACGTTCGCAAGGTCGATATCACCCGACACGACAACCAAAGGCGGGTGGTTGACCGACGGTCCGGCGACCGCAAACCTAGCTTCTGTCATCGGGGCAGCTCCTTCACCATCGTGACGGTGGTTCCCTGCGGGGCTGTCGTGAGCTCTACCGAGTTCACCAGAGCATTCATCAGGTGGATGCCGTGGCCGCGGTGTCCGGGGGACGCCGCGGCCTGCTTCCATCGACCATTGTCCGATACAGACAGCAGAAGCGCGCCCGGTTCGAAGCAGGCATCGAGGGTTATCTCGACCTGGCCGGGTGCGTGGACGACGGAGTGTTCGGTGGCGTTGGCGGTGGCTTCACCGGCGGCGAGTAGGACATCGGCGCAGGTTTCAGGATCAAGTCCGGCGGCGGTCAGCCATTCCCGCAACCTTCCGCGGCTGACGGCGAGACTTCCCGGGTCGGCGGGCAGGGTGATGTTGAGCGGTTCGGGCGGGTGCCGGTATAGCACCGCCGCGGAATTGCCGAGATCCTCGATCAAGCGGTCCGCGACTATGCCGGGGTGCGTTCCGTCGCAGTCGGTGAGCAGCCTGACGGATTCGCCCACCTGTCGCGAGCACAGCAGCACGGTCGATCCGGGCTGAAGCGCATGAGTGCCTAGCCGGCCGTCCGCACCTTCCAGCGGGACTGGTGGCGCCCCCGGCGCCGTGATGGCCCCGCCGGGGTGACCCCACGTGGTGTAACTGATTGCCTCCCTGTCGAACACCGCGCACAGAGCGGAGGAATTCGACCCCGACATCCCGCCGAGGCTCTGAACCGGATCTGCTGTCCGTATCAGCGCCGCAAGGGCATCGGAACGGAGGTTTTCGGCAGACTTGGAGGAATCGCAGCAGCCCAGCAGGACGCCGGTCCGACCGGCGGTCAGAGCGACAACCTCGATCCAGTAGCCGGCAAGATTGCGCGGTGAGTAACGGGCGGCAAACCCCCACGGGGTCGGCACTGAACCGAATGAGGGGTCACCGCTGTCGGAGCGAAGCACCCCGTCCACCATTCGATCCCCTAGCGCGTCGATCCGCGCAGTTTATCAAGTGTGCGGTTTGCGCGAGCGTGGGAACCGCGAGACGCTAGGCTCTCGGGCATGATCCGCGAATTGGTGAGTGCAGCGGCCGTTGTGGGCGGCGTACTGGCGACGGCACCGACGGCCGTCGCCGACGGAAACCAACCGTCCTACGCCGGGGATGTTCCCAACATGTCCTACGACGCCAAACTGAGTGCGCCGTGCTATCGCTGGGATCGTTACATCTTCGGTCGCGGGCCTGGAGGTGCCGCCTACGCGTGCCACTTCATCGCCGGCATGTCCTATGTCGGCATGGACCGGCCGCCGCAGGGCACCGGTTTTTGGGTGATCTCGCCGAAGCTCTACGGCGTGCAGACGGTCGGCTCACCGTGCCCCGGCTCTCAAGCCGCCGCGCAGTCACCCGATGGCCTGCCGATGCTGTGCCTGGGGGACCGCGGCTGGCAGCCTGGGTTCCTGCGTAATGGCGCCTGGGGTAACGGGAGCCAGTTCGACCCGGTCGGCTGATCCGATTTCTAACCGGCAGCCGCGTCGTTGAGCTCATTGAGCCGATTGGTGGCCTGTAGGTACTCCTGAACCCACCGCTCGATCACTGTGGCGCTCTTCTCCACCTTGCTGAACTGGCCGACTACCTGGCCGACCGGGTTGAATGCGACGTCGACGGTCTGGTCGGGGTACTTGCTCGTGGCGGCCACGGCCATGCCGGAAACCATGTACTGCAACGGCATTCCCAGCGGTTCGGGGTTGCCCGGGGTTTCCCACGCCCGGGTCCATTCGTTGCGCAGCATTCTGCACGGCTTCCCGGTAAAGGACCTACTGCGGACGGTGTCCCTGCTGGTGGCTTTGACGTAGGCGGCCTGTTGCACCGGGGTGTTCTCGGCTTCCTCGACCATGAGCCATTGTGAGCCCGACCAGGTGCCCTGGCAGCCCATCGCCAGGGCGGCGGCGATCTGGTAGCCGCTGCCGATACCGCCGGCAGCGAGCACAGGGCGCGGGGCGACCTCGTTGACGACTTGTGGCCACAACACGATCGAGCCCACCTCGCCGCAGTGGCCGCCGCCTTCCCCGCCCTGGGCGATGATGATGTCGACGTCGGCCTCGGCGTGCTTGCGGGCTTGGGCGGGGGATCCGCAGAGCGCCGCCACCTTTCGGCCGGCGGCATGGATGTGGGCGATCATGTCGGCCGGGGGTGTGCCCAGTGCATTGGCGATCAGCGTTACCTTGGGGTGGCGCAAGGCGACTTCGACCTGCGGGGTTGCCGTCGCTTCGGTCCAGCCGAGTAGTTGCAGTGCATTGGAGTCGGCATCGGCGGTCGGGACGCCGTGGTCGGCGAGCACCTTCTTGGCGAAATCGAGATGCTGCTGGGGTACAAGTTTGCGCAACGCCTCGGCGAGTTCCTCGCCGGACATATCGGTATCCATACCCTCGTATTTGTTCGGGATCACGATGTCGACGCCGTACGGGTGGTCACCGATCCGCTCGTCGATCCAGGCCAGTTCGATCTCGAGTTGCTCCGGGGTGAATCCGACGGCGCCGAGGACGCCGAAGCCGCCGGCCTTGCTGACAGCGACCACCACGTCGCGGCAGTGGGTGAAGGCGAAGATCGGGAACTCGATCCCCAATTCGTCGCACAGGGGAGTGTGCATATCTGGTTCTCCTTGGCTGCGCAGCGACTGGAACGTGTTCTAGTTTAGCGACCGCAGCGTCCAGAGTGCCACGAAAAGTGCCATGCCGACCGCGCAGAGGATGTGGTCGACCAGTACTGCGCGGGCGAGTCGGGTTTGTTCGGCTGCGTTGTCGGTGCGTCGGCCCAGTCGGACCGCGTTCGGCACGGTCCGCAAGAACGCCAGGGAGATCGGGCCGCCGGCCAGGAAGGCCGACAGGGCAAGAACCCACCCTGGGGTGTCGCCGAATGCCGCTTCGCCGGCGAGTGCGGCCAGTAGCAGCGCCATCACTGCCAGCAGGAATCCGCCTGTCGCCGCCAGCACGCCAGCCGTACCATCTCCGCTGCAATGGGGAGTACCGTCAATTGCATGCTCACCGTAGAGCGTCGTCGGCTTGGCGCGCAGTTGCTCTGCGCAGTGGCTGGAATCACGCTTGCCGCACTCGCCCCGGGTTCGGCGGCGGCCGAGCCGGCCGGTCCAGTCCCGGCCGCCCCTTGCTACAACGGCATCTCGCCGCTGAACCCGTACGTGGACAATTGCGCTATCCCATCCCGTCCCCCGCACATTCTTGGAGCGGCGCCGGACCAGACGGCCATCCTCAACTGCAACGCACTCGGCGGGAGGTGGCGGGCGGTCTGCTTGTCGCAGTACGTCAATGGCGGGAATTACGGGGGGTACCCCGGGATCTTCTTGGGACCTGGTTTCCCATAAGGATCGCCCCGCCTGCGGCCACGGCGCCCAGTGCTGCGAGCGGGATCGCCCGTAACCGGCGGGCGGAAAGTTCCGATTGGCACTGTCCTGCGGCCTTTGCCGTCCGAGGCCAACGCCGGGACCAGCATCGCGAGGGAACCGATCAGCAGCGCCACCGCACCCGGTGCGAGAACTATTCGTCGAGGGCTCATTTCCGCCCACGACACCCGGTTCGCAGGGGTGAAACGCCGGTCAGCTTTTGGTGAATACCTGCACTCCCGAGCGCAGCGGAAGGTCCAGCGTGGTGCGGATGCCGGGCGGGGCGGCGATGACAGCGGGTATCACGTTGACGATGCGGGCCGCCGCGCCGGCGATGGCGGCGTGATTGTGGTCGCCGTCCCGGCTGGTCGGGCAGATGTCGACGGAGTAGGACGGTTCGCCGGTGATCTCCACCCGATAGGAGCCGCCGGGCTGGGCCGGCTGGGCCCAGTCCGGGCGCAGGTCACCTCTGAGCCGTGTTACGTGTTCGACAACGATCGCCGGGCGGCCGCCGACGATGCCGTTGATCTGGAATCGCACCGCGGCGACGGTGCCCTGGGGGACGTGTCCGGCCGCGATATCGAACGCCTCCGGAGCCGGCTCCCGCTCGTAGCTCTCGGTGATGGCGTCGATCTCGATGTTGAGACCGGCCGCAAGCTGACGGATTGCGCAGCCCCAGGCAATCCCGAGAACCCCGGGCTGGAACAGGATCGGCACCTCGTCGAGGGGCTTGCCGAAGCCCATTACATCGAACATGACGATGGCCCCGTCGTAGGTGGCGTAGTCGGCGATCTCCATGCACCGCACCTGTTCGATACGCCGACAGGTGCTGGCGAACGCCAACGGGATCAGGTCGGTGACGAAACCGGGATCGACCCCGTTGATGTAGATGCTTGAATTACCAAGCCGCGCAGCGTCTTCCACCGGCTGGATGAACTTGTCGGGAATGACGTTCCAGGGGAACTGAAGTACGCCCGGCGCGGATCCCACCACGTTGACGCCGGCGGCCAGGATGCGTCGAACGTCGTCCATCGCCTGGGGCATCCGGGTGTCGCCCATCGCGCAGTACACCACGCACTCGGGCTCGGCGGCCAGTAGGGCGTCGAGGCTGTCGGTGGCGGCAACGCCGGTGTGCGTGGCCAGGCCGGCCAGTTCGCCGGCGTCCCTTCCGACCTTGTCCGGGTTTGATACCGCGACCCCGGTCAACTCGAACGCGGGGTTCTCGACGAGTTCGGCCAGCGCCAGCCGACCCACGTTTCCAGTTCCGATGTGGGCGACGCGGATGGCCATTCCCTCAAGGTAGCCTGACCGCCCATGGGACGTGTAGCAGACAAGGTGGCTTTGATCAGCGGAGGCGCTCGGGGCATGGGTGCCGCCGACGCCCGCATGCTTGTCAGAGAGGGCGCCAAAGTCGTGATAGGCGACATCCTCGATGCCGACGGTGAGGCGCTGGCGCAGGAGTTGGGTGATGCCGCTCGCTACGTCCATCTCGACGTCACGAGTTCGGAGGACTGGAAGGCCGCAGTGGACACCGCGGTGGAGACCTTCGGCAAGCTCAACGTATTGGTCAACAACGCCGGAATCGTCCAGGCTGCGCCGTTGAAGACCGCGGACCTGACCCGCTGGCAGAAGGTTCTCGACGTCAACCTCACCGGCCCGATGCGGGGTATCCAGGCGGTGATCGAACCGATGATCGCCGCCGGGGGCGGTTCGATCATCAACGTCTCGTCGATCGAGGGGATGCGCGGCGCGGTGTGGGCGCACAGCTATGTGGCCTCGAAGTGGGGACTGCGCGGGCTGACCAAATCGGCCGCACTGGAACTCGCTCCGGAGAACATCCGGGTCAACTCGATCCATCCCGGCTTCATTCGCACCCCAATGACCAAACATCTGCCGGACAACATCGTCCAGGCCCCGATGGGAAGACCCGGGACTCCTGATGAGGTCGCCACCTTCGTGGTGTTCCTGGCGAGTGATGAGTCGTCGTTCTCCACCGGTTCGGAGTACGTGGTCGACGGCGGGTTGATCACCGACGTGCCGCACCGCGCAATCTGATTCAGCGCCGTCGCACCGCACTGAACGCTGCACTCAAGGCGGCGCGGCCGAGTCCGGGCAGGTGGGCCAAGGCGTCAGCGGCGCCTGCCTGGCCCGGGACCGTCACCCGCAACACCGGCCAGTCGTTCGCCGCCGCCAGCGTCGCCAGCCCGGACCGCGGATTGACCGGCCGGGGGTGACCCACCAACCTCATCAGCGCGGCATCCTCGTCGCCATCGGCGTAGAAAAAGCTCCGTCGCAATTCGACTCCGCGTTCGGCGCAGAACTCTTGGACCGCGGAGGCTTTGCGGGGGCCCCAGACGATGGGACGGTTCACCTGACCGGTAAGCAAACCGTCGTTGTCGAGTTCGAAGGTGTTGCAGACCACGTGCTCGATACCCAGCGCACGGGCTACCGGTTCGGCATGGATCGTCAAGGCTGAGGAACTCAGTACCAGGGTGTGGCCGCGCGCGCGGTGCGCTTCGACGATCTGGCGCATCAGGGGGTAGACCTTGTGCACGATCTGCTCGGCGTACAACCGCTCACCGATCTCGCCGAGTTCGCGCAAGGATTCCCCGCGCAGATAGCCGGCGGCGCGGTCCATCAGCCGCTCGAACTGCATGCGGCCGAGCTTGTAGCGCAGCGAGGCCTCCACAACTCCAAGAACCTCACCGATCCGGGCCTGACCGCGGCGGATCCGGTCGCTGGCGTGGGCGGCAGCGGTGAATCCTGCGACCAGGGTGCCGTCGCAGTCGAAGAACGCCCCAACGGCAGGACCCGCCGGACTGGCTGCGATCTGCCTGAGCGGATCCCGGAGCCCGCTCATCGAGTCCGCTGCCCTCCGGACTGTCGGCCGGCCTCCAACTGGTCCTCGTAGGCACCCTCGTCGCGGCCCAGTGCGATGGTGGCAGCAGTCATCGCCGCCACCGCCACGCCTAGCGCGACTGCGCTGGGGGTGCTGACCTCCAGATGCTCACCGAGCACCACCTGGCCCAGCAGCACCGCAACTAGAGGTTCCAGCACCAGCATCGCGGGGACCGAGGTCTGCAGAGATCCGGCATGGAAGGCCGATTGCTGCAGTAGCGTGGCCCCCACCGCGGCAGCGATCAACACGTACAGCACCGGCGACGTGAGCACCTTGGCCATGCTGCCCTCGGTGACGAACTGCATGACGATCTTGGTCAGCACGGCAACCACGCCGAACAGCACCCCGACCCCGAGGCCGAGCAGAATGGCTCGTCTCCAATCCGACACGCGGCCGGCCAGCAGCACGAAAACGCCGACCAGAACCGCGCTGCCCGCCGCGACGAAAACCGCGGTCCACGCGGAGCCCTCGTAGTCACCGGGCCGGGTGCGAGCCAGGGAGACGAACAACGCCAGAGCAAGGGTCAGCAGCAGAGCCCAGCCCCAGTCGGTGCGGCTGACCCGGCGGTCGGCCAGTCGCGCACTGAGCGGTAGTGCGAACAGCAGGGCGGACATCAGCAGAGGAGCGACCAGGGTGAGAGATCCATGGGCAAGGGCCAGCGCCTGGAATGCGTACCCGACGACCGCCGCACCGGTGCCCGCCCACCACAGCGGTCGCCGGACCAGAGTCGAGACCATGACTGCGCTGACACCTTGGTCTGCGGGAACGTCCATGGTGGCCCGCTGCCGCACCACGATGCCGATCGCGGTGAACACCGCACCTGCCAGAGCAGCGGCCACAACGAGGGCTTGCTCAAGCAATGTCAGTGTCCTTTCCAGGCATCGGGGTGTTCCACCGAATCTAGGCCAAGGGTGGCTGCTGTCAGCGGATCGGCACGATCGCCGGGGTCCCGCCATAGCCGGAGACCCGTACCCAATTCGGATCCGGACCACCGGTAGGGACCCGGCCGCGGACGTTCACGGTCTCGCCGGGGAACACGGTGACGTAATTGTCGTCGTACTCGATCGGCAGGATCTCGTCACCGTCGCGTGTGTTGAGCAACTCGGCACGCTGAAAGAAGGCGACCTGCTCAGAGGGGTTGCGCATCGTGATGGTCACCGCGCCGTCGGTTCCCTCGGCCCGGGCGGTGATCGCCAGTGCCGGTTTGGCCATCGTGTTCAGAGCGGTCATGTCAGCCCAGCTGACTTGTGTGGACTCGAAGGCCGAATCGTTTCCGGCTGGGCCGACGTCGTCGATCTGTTGGGACTGCCAGTACACGTTTTCCGCCAGCTTTGCGCCCGAGGCCTCGAGCAGTTCGCAGCGCACGAAGAAGACCGGGGAGTCGGTCGGACCCGGACCTAGACTCATTGCCGGCGCAGACCTGCCCGGGTCCACGTGGATTTCATCGGCGAATCGGTCGGATCGCACCGTGCCGGTCAGATCGTAGATCCGGACCCGGACCCGCAGATCCGCTCGGCGTTCGGGGCTCTGGTTGACGACGCTGATCTCGGCTTGCCGGTGATCTCCGGTGGCATACGAGTCGAACACCGCCGACAGCGGACGCAGACCCTTCTTCGCGCCGAAATAGGCGCCGCCGGGCCGCAGGTAATAATCGAAAAGGTTGCCGAAGAACGACGGCCAGTGGCTGTTGAGCATCCAGTAGATGGTCATTTTGTTGCGGTCCCAACCACCGGCAGCGAAGGCCTCGAACTGGGCGCGGGTGTTTTCGTAGTGGGCCAGCTGGGCCTTGTCGGCGAATTCCTGCGCATCGCTGGACAGGCCGTAACGCAGGTCGATCGCCGTGCGGATGTTGGTCAGGTTGGCGTTCTGCGGGTCAGCACCCGCGTGGAAGTACCAGGTTTCGTTGATCGGCCACAGTTTGTCCGGCGGGATGAAGCGCCGCAGACTCGAATAGGGCGGGATGTGTTCGTTATCGCCCTGTTCGGCGGTGGATCCGCGGGTGGCCGGATAGGTTCCGGCGAACCAGTACGACGGCGGACGCCAACTGTAGGGGCCGCTCATCTGAATGCCATCCCAGAGGATCGTGCCGTCACTGTCGCGGGCCACTGCGGAGACCGTGTCGACGACGGCGTTCTGCCAGTGCAGATCTCCGAGGATGCGGTGGTACTCGTCGCGGATGTCCGCCGGGGGGCGGCCGTCGCTCGCGTTGGCCCAGACGAAAACCGAGGCGTGCGAGCGCAGCATGGTGATCTGAGAACGCAGGCTCTCGCCGGCGACTCTGCGGTCCTCGTCGTCCCACTGCTGCCAGCGCTCCCATTGGTTGCAGCACATCCAGCCGTACATCAGTGGAATACCCATCTCGTCGGCCATCTCGACCAGACGCGGCGACGCGATCTTGGATTCCAGCCGCAGCATGTTCAGCCCGAGGTCCTTGACGTAGTTAAGGATGGCGGCGTCTCGTTTGGGGTCGTATTTGTAGAGCAGGTCTGGGGTGTAGGTAGCGCCCCGCACCGGGAATTCCCGGCCGTTGACATTGAGGTAGAAGTTCCCGCCTCGCGCCCCGGTGTCGCGGCCCTGGGTTACCGTGCGGATGCCGAACTTGAGGCTGGAACTGGCTGTGGCAGTGTCATTTTGGATGAAATCCAACCGCAGCTCGTAGAGGTCGGGACTGCCCATGGTGTACGGCCACCATAGGTCGGGTCGGCTGAGTCGTAACTGCTCGAACTCATCGGGGGAGAGAACCACCTCGCGGTCCTCGCCGGGTTGCATCGCCACCGGTTGGGAGATCCGGATGGATTCCTTGCCGGCGCGGCTGATCGTCGCGGTGAGCACCCCGCGCACCAGTGCTCCGGTGTAGTTACGCAGGCTGGCGTACACCGTCAGGCGGGCACTGTCCGTCGCTGGTAGGGGCAGTTCGGTGTTGACTGCGGCCGGACCGATGCCCACCGGTCCAAATGCGCTGAGCTGCACTGGTTTCCACACTCCGGCGTTGCGATCGGGAACGAAGGAGACTCCGCCGTTGCCGCCGGGGTGTTGGTATCCCAGGTAGCGCCAGTTGATCCAGTCGTACCAGCTGTCGGCCAGTTCGACGCCGTCGACGTCCTGGATGGCCTGTTCGGGAGTCACTCTGACCGCCAAAGTGTTTGACTCGCCCGCTGCAATCCAGGGCGTGACGTCGAGTTCGTGGTTGACGTACATTCCGACGATCCGGCGCCGGTCGGCCACTCGGTGGCCATTGAGCCAGACCTCAGCGCGGTAGTTGATGCCGGGGAGGTCCAGGAGATAGGTCTGTCGTCCGGGGGGCGCTGTGAAGGTGGTGCGGTACCACCAGTCCTTCTTGTAGAGGTCTTGTGGAACCTCGGTGCGAAGGTTGGTTCCGTAGTAAAGGTCGGGGTAGACGCCGGCATCCTGGAGTATCTGCAGAACCGTGCCGGGCATGCGGGCAACCGGGGTCCAGTCGGTCGTGTCGTATCCGGCGGCGGAGATCCGTTCGGCATCCGCGGTCGCCTCGTCGGCCTCGGTCAGTGTCCAGCCGTCGGCCAGTTCGATGTCCACACTCGTGGAGACGGCCGCCTGCCCGGCCACCCCGTGGTCGGGATAATCCGCGGCGCACAACACCAGGAGGATGACGGCGAGAATCGTGAGCAGGGTCCTCGCCACGGTGCTCCATCCTGGCAGAGAACGCGTTTTTGAGTCGCGCACACGGGGCCTAATCGCCGGTGCGGGACTAGGCTGAGGCTATGACCGATCAGGACCGCACTGTAACCCGCCGCGCTATCGCCGATGCCCTGCTGACCGCTCTGGAGCGCCGTCAGGAGTTGGTTGAGGCAATCGTCGAGTCCAGCGACAGAGCCGCGGCGGTCGACGCCGTGTCCGCCCTGCTAGGCACCTCCCAGGTCGGGAGCGAGGCGTTGATGGGTATGCGTTTGGACCAGTTCACCAAAGAGTCTCGTCGCCAGATCGCCGCTGAGCTTGACGATCTCAACAGTCAGTTGAGTTTCACCGCCTCCGAGCGGCCGGCGAGTACTGATGACAGCCTGCGGTTGAGGCCGTTCTCCGAGGAGGCTGACCGCGATATCTTTGCCGCGCGCACCGATGAGGTCGGCGCTGCCGGGGATGGTTCCGGGTCACCGGCGGGCAGCCTCGAGGAAGAGATCCGATCCGCCGCTGACCGCCTGCGTGCGGAGGAGGCGGCGTGGTTCGTCGCCGTTGACGGTGACGACAAGGTCGGCATGGTGTTCGGCGAGCTCGCCGGCGGTGAGGTCAACGTCCGCATCTGGATTCATCCCGAGCACCGTAAGAAGGGGTACGGCACCGCGGCTTTGCGCAGGTCGCGCTCCGAACTGGCCGCCTGTTTTCCGGCCGTTCCACTGGTGGTGCGGACGCCTCCCGCTCGGTAGGTGACGATCACCGGCGGGGTTCCGACGGCGTTCCGGTATCCGGCGGCCAGGACCGGTACATCCCATGCCAGGCTGCGGAATAGGGTGCTTCGCCTGACCGGTGTCGACTTGTTTCCTTCCGAGGAAGTCGCCACCGCGTTCAAGGTCGGCCTGACTGAAGGTGACCCGATCGCGGAACGCTTCGTCGCCGAGACTTACCACGGCGAACTCGGTGCGCGAAAGGCCCGCGAACTCGTGGAGTTGGCGCAGAGTGGCGGCATCGAGAACGTGCCGGATGCACCCGCATCCTTACGCGCGCTGATCGAGGACTTCGACCGCATTCCGGCCTGGGTGGATACCGATCTAGTCGAACAGGGTGCCGCTGTCTGGCGGAGGTGGGCCTACGCGCTAGGGGCGGTCGGAAACGCCGGGACGATGGATACCTACACCGAAAGCTGGCTGGCACTACCGCTTTCGTTGTCCGGGGGATACGCGGGAGAGCGAGCGCTGCACCGCTACATGGAGACGTCGCGGTGGTGGCTGGAGGTCAGCCAGCCCGGTGCGGTGCTGCGGGCCGGTTCGGCCGCCCGAGCGATCTCCCTGCATGTGCGGATCATGCATGTCAGCGTGCGCGCCCGGGTTCGGGAGCACTCGGAATGGAACTTCGAGCGGTGGGGCTTGCCGATTAGTCAGTCGGCCATGATGCTGACTCTGCTCGGCGGTAGCGTCGCCCCGGCATTGGGTCTCACCGCACTAGGCTTCATCACATCGCCGCAGGAGATGCGTGCGGTGCTGCATTTCAATCGCTACTGCGGTCATCTGGTCGGGGTTCGCTGTAACGGCTACTTCCCGGAAACAGTGCTGGACGCCTGGCGAATCCTGTTCATGGCCGATTCCGCCCGCAGTTACGACTCGGCGGGGACCGGCAGTGAACTGGTCGAGTCCTTCGTGCCGGCTTTCGCACCCAAGCCGACGCAGCGGGGTTTTGAGCGGCTACGGGCCGGTTACCACTATCGGGTGCAGGCGGGCTACTCCGGCTTGTTCATGCTGCCGTGGAACCGCCGCCGATATGACCTGCCGTCGCCAGCCCTCGGTATGGCCTTGCTGCTGGCGAGAGCGCCTTTGATCGCGGGGGTCGAGGTGGCGCGGCGGGTTGTCCCGGGTGTGGATGAACGCTGGCAGCGGTTCGCGTTGCGCCGGTGGGAGCGCTGGTATCGCTGGCAGTCCGGCGGCAAGGCGGCCCAGTTCCAGGCGGCTACCCCGCTACGGCGGTAACGCGCCCTGATGGAGCTAGTCTCGACCCGGTGAGCGCGCGCGCAGGGATTCTGGTCACCGGTACCGAAGTGTTGACCGGTCGGGTGGCCGACCGCAACGGTCCGTGGGTGGCGGACCGGCTGTTGGAACTAGGGGTTGAGCTGGCCCACATCACCATCTGCGGGGACCGGCCGGCTGATATTGAGGCGCAGTTGCGCTTCTTGCGCGCCGAGGGCGTCGACCTGATCGTGACGACCGGCGGTCTGGGCCCGACCGCCGACGACATGACGATGGCCGTCGTTGCCGGCTTCTGTGAGCGGCAGCTGGTGCTCGATGAGGCGATGGAAGCGACAATCGCGGCGATCGTGCAGCGCTGGATGGCCAGATTTCCCGACATCGACATGGAGGCGGTTCGGGTCGCCAACCGTAAGCAGGCGATGGTGCCCGACGGCGCCGAGGTCCTGGACCCGGTTGGAACCGCACCGGGGGTTGTGGTCGCTGGCACCCCGACGGTGGTGGTTCTGCCCGGCCCGCCGAAGGAGTTGCAGGGCATGTGGACGGCCGCGATGGCGAGCGATGCGGTTCAGCGGGCGATCGCCGGGCGCACGGACTACCGACAGGCAATTGTCCGCATGTTTGGGGTGGCGGAGTCCGGTCTGGCCGAAACCTTGCGCTCGGCAGAGCGGTCCGTTCCCGGATTCGACCGTCTCGAGATCACGACCTGCCTGCGCCGCGGCGAGTTGGAGATGGTGACCCGTTACGAGCCCGACGGTGAGCAGATCTACTCAGTCCTGATGGATCGTGTCCGTGAACGCTGTGGCGACGCCATTTTTTCCGACGACGGATCCACTGTCGACGAACAGGTCGCCGGCCTTCTGTCGGGCCGGCGAATTGCGACCGCGGAGTCTTGTACTGCCGGAATGCTCGCCGCCCGGCTCACCGACCGGCCCGGGTCATCGGCCTACGTTGCCGGTGGAGTCGTGGCGTATGCAAACGAAGCGAAATCAGGCTTGCTGGGCGTGGACCCGGCGTTGATCGCCGAACACGGAGCGGTGTCGGCCGATGTTGCCGAAGCGATGGCCGCGGGTGCGCTGGAACGCTTCGCCGCCGACACGGCGGTCGCCATCACCGGGGTGGCCGGTCCTGGCGGCGGGAGCGAGGACAAGCCGGTCGGGACGGTGTGGTTCTGTGTGATGCTCGACGACGGCACGACCGTAACCCGTTGTGTACGTGTGCCGGGGGAACGGGCCGATGTGCGCGAGCGATCCACCACGATAGCCATGCACCTGCTGCGCCGGGCCCTGCTCGGTGGCCCCGCTTAGGTCAGGCAGACCTCGTCGGCCGTAGCCGGATCGCACAACGCCAGCAGCCGACCTCCGATTTCGGCGAGTTCGACGATGAGGGTGGCGCGGTCCAGGCCGGCGTCGAGTGCCTGCTCCAGCAGTGCGGCGAGGTGATCCCGCGACCGGTCCGAGGAGGCCTGCATCTGCCGGGCGGCACGAATGAGTCGCCAGGCGTAGCGGTGTTCATCGACAAAGTCGTTCATATCCATGCTTTCGGCGAGTGTTCATCGAGTCTGCCGCAATGATGCCGACAGTGCCGCCGGATCGACGGGGAAGTCGAAGATGGTGTCCGGGAACGGCTCTCCTACGTCAACCGGCCGGTAAGTGAAGTGCCACCACTCCTTGTCGTAATTGACGAATCCGTATCTTTGCAGTCCCTCCAAGAGCAAAGTTCGGTTCTTCGCTTGCTCGCCACCTATCCTCGGGTCGGCGGTATTGGCCAGGGTGTCGAAGCAATCGAATCCGGTTCCCATGTCGAGTGAGTTGTCCGGAAAGCGAGCCGCCTGCGGCGCGGCGCAATCGATCAGTGGCTGGCCGGGGATGTAGGGAGGTGGGACTGTGGCAGCCTCGGCCAGCGGTACGAGGGTGAGATCGACGGTGCTGCCGCGGCTATGGCCGGAGCGCTCAGCGATGTAGCCGTCAGCGAACAGAGTGGATTTGTCCACCCGCGGATAAAACTCCGCCTTCATGCGTTGATCGGCCAGATTCCCTGCCCAGGAGACGAATTCGTCAACGGCCCGTTGCGGGCGGTAGCAGTCGTAGACCTTGAGGGTGTAGCCGTCCTCGATGAAGTCGCGTTGGGCGCGTGCCAATGCCTGGGCGGCCTGCCGGGTGAGGATGCACAGCGGTGCGTGATACCCGTCGACCGGGTCACCGGTGAAGTTGTGCGGTGTGAAGTAGCGAATTTCCTGAAGGATGGAGTTGTCGACCTCGCTGAGGGCGACGAAGTCGTCCGGTGCGACTGCAGAGGGGTCGGCGCCGGCAGTCGGAACGCACAGGGTGAGGGTCAAGAAGGTGACCAGTGCCGCTGCTTTCATCGAATCCTCTCAGTCGCTCGTGAAGTCGCGTTCGAAGACGTACTCGGCGGAGTTGCCACCGTGACGGCTTGCCCGGTACATCGCGGTGGTCGCCAGCGCCACCATTTCGTCAAGAACCTCGTTGGGCGGTCGGTCAGCCAGTGGCTGCAAACGGGTGCAGACCACTCCGATGCTCGCGGTAATCCCGCCCGGGATCGCTGCCACCGCCCCCCGGATCCGCTCGGCCAACGGGGCGGGGTCCGGTGCTGGGAACACGTCGGCGACCAGAAACTCGGAGTCGCCGATGTGGCCGATCACCGCGTCGCGGCGCACGGTGTCGCGCAAAGCCTGGCCTACCGCCACCCGGACCCGGTCCCCGCCGCGGGTGCCCTGGACGCTGAGCAGCGCAGCAAAGCTGTCGATGGCGATGACGGCAAGGACTAGGTAACGGTCATCACCGCGGTTGCGGGCCCCGAGCAGGGTGCCCGCGAGTTCGTCGAACGAAGTCCTGTTCAGCAGCCCCGTGAGCGGTTCGATGTCGGTGTGCTGTTCGCCTGTCGCAGCGACTTGGGCAACGGTACGGCAGGCGACAAGGACCGCGACATTGATCAGGACGACCGGGGTCGCGACGGCAAGTGCGGTGGGCACATCGGTCCGCGAGATCTGGATGACCAGCCACGCAATGGTGCCGGCCGCGACCGTTGCCACGAAGGCCTGGAGTCGCATGCCGTGGAACAGGGCTGCGTATCCAAGGACGAAGGGGAAGGCTGTTGCGGTCAGCAGTCCCGAGAACGGATTGATCGCGACGATGCATCCTGCAGCCAGCAGCAGAGCCCCAAGGACGACGACGGTGGCCGACTGCGACCGGGTGGGCCAGCGGTGGCGCATCCAAGGGCTGGCGAGGCCCAGACAGGCCAGCGGGACGATCGCCAACAGCGACCTGCCCCAGGAGAAGTTGCTCGCATCCGGATTGCCGGCAGCGAGTAGTGCGGGTACACCCAGGGCGAGGATGCAGCCGGCTACCACGCGAGTCGTGGTGCGCTGATGCCCGCCGGCCGTGAGCCGGGAGGTCATGGCGTAATACTGATCCGGGACCGCGCCACTGAGCAGCTTCACCGGACCATCCGGTGCACTGATACCGCGTAATCGCCGCCGCTGAAGGGCTGCTGGTCCCAGGTCGCCCACCGGGCCGCCGGCGTGAGGCCCGCGTCCGCGGCCAGTTCGTCGTAGTGCTCCAGTGAAATCCGATCGGGCTGCAGAGAGAACCCTGCGACTAGCAGTCCGCCGTCGGTAAGGCCGGGCGCTAGATTCGCGAGCGCGCGGCCCTCAGTGCCCGGCCCGAGGAAGATCATCACATTTCCTGCCAGCACCACCAGATCGACGGGCGGCGTTGTGAATTCCTCGGGGTCGGACAGATCGGCGTGGATCCAGGTGAGGTCCGGGGATTTGGCCCGGGCAGTGGCCAGCATTGCCGGATCGGCGTCGACGCCGGTGACCGCGAAGCCGCGGCGATGCAATTCGATTGCGACACGGCCGGTTCCGCAGCCGGCGTCCAGGACCCGCTTGCCGCCGGAATCTCTCAGCAGGGTCTCGACCAGATCCGCTTCACCGTGGACGTTCTGGCCACTGTCGGCCATGGATCGCCAGCGGGCGTCGTACTCGTCGCCGCGCTGTTCGCCGGTGCTGTTCCAGCGGGTCGCCATCGCAGTCATCTTCCCATTCGTCAGGGCGCGACGAGGATGGTTAGGTGGTGGCCCTCGCGTTCCACCCGCATCCCGGCGCGGCGCGCGACCGTTGCGACCCCGGCGGCGTCGTCCGGCTCCGAGTTGGCCGACGCCAGCGCCCGAGCCAGCCGACCTTTGTGGGCTTTGTTGAAGTGGCTGACAGTGGTTCGGCGTCCGTCAGGCTGTTCGGCGACCACGTCGACGCGGACTGCGTCGGCGACCCGGCCCAGGCCGGCGTAAGCACCCGACCGAAGATCCACCACGAGTTCGCCGGTGGCCAGTTCAGCCAGCAGCGGCTCCAGCATTGGGCGCCACCGAGTCGCAAGGGCCGACTGCCCTGGCAGCTTCGAGCCGGCTGACAGCCGGTAGGCGGGGATCCGATCCTCCGCGCGCAGCAGGCCGAACAGCGCCGATCCGACCGCGAGCCGGACCCGGGCTCGGGAAGCGGCCGGCCCGCGGAGTGACCCGATGTCCAGCGCGTCGTAGAGCACGCCGGTGTAGCGGTGCAGCGCAGGCACGGTAGGCGCGGAACGCAATGCGGCGTTGCGTTGGATTTCGGCATCCTGAGTGGGGGAGATGCCCAGCGCTCGCCGGCACTGTGGCGGGTCGGCGGCCAGGGCCACCAGTTCGCTCACTAATTGCCCGCGCACCGTTGTCAGCTCCGGCCAACTCAGTTCCTCCAGTACCAGTGGAGGGCCATCACCGCCGCTGCGTTTGGTCTCCGATGGGGGCAGCAGCACAATCACGCTTGCAGACGCTAACGTCAGGGTGTTCCGAAGCCGGCGGCGGCCAGCACCTCGCGACCTGCCGGGCCGGTCACCAGCTGGACGAATCGACTCGCCTGCGCCGGATCACCGGCGTTTTTCAGGACCGCAATCTGATAGGTGTTGACCGCATCAGTGGACTCCGGAAACTCGACGGCTGTGACCTTCCCTCCTGCCGCGCGAGCATCTGTCACGTAGACCAGACCGGCGTCAGCCTGACCGCTTGTCACCTTGTTGAGCACGTCGGTGACAGAAGACTCCTCGCTCACCGGGCGCAGTCGCACGCCGGCCCGGGATTGCAGCCTGGGCAGTGCCGACCCGCACGGGACCTGCACCGCGCAGGTGACCAGCGAAACCTTGTCCAGATCGCGAAACGATCTGATGTCCTTGGGGTTTCCCGGCTCCACCGCAATGGTGAGGCGATTGGTCGCAAACGGTACGGGCGCACCAGCGAGCAGTCCTGCGGCTGCTGCCCGTCCCATCGTCGGGACGTCTGCGGTGGCAAGCACATCGGCTGCCGCGCCCTGGGTCAGCTGGGTCAGCAGATCCGCCGAACCGGCGAAGGACAGCGCGATGGAGGCATCCGAACGTGCGCCGGTGAAAGCGCCGCTGAGGGCGGTGAAGGTTTTTGTCAGCGACGAGGCCGCGAAGATGACCAATGGGGGGTGCTGCTCAGACTGGCAGCCGGTCACCAGCAGAAGGGCGGCGAGCAGCGCCGCGAGCTCCCTCAAGTCAGTACGGGGGCAGCTGGCCGTTGCCGGACTGGCCGGCGAGCCCGTTGAGGATGTCGAGGCTGTGGCGGAATTGGAGCTGAGACAGCCAGGGCGGGTTCTGGTCGGGGGGCGCGTCGCCGGTCAGTTGCCATGGCTGGCATCCGTTGGTCTTGAACGCAACGTCAGCGGCATCGATTTTGACCACCTGCGGCTTTTTGGACATCGCGTTGTCCAAGGTGGTGTCGTCAGCGCCGATCCTCCGCCAGTAGCAGGTGTCGCCGGGAAGGGGACCAGCCGAGGCGTAGACGCCCGGCAGGATTTGGGAGCCGACCGTGAAGGTGCCGTCGCGGTCCATGCTCTGCGGTCCGGGTGACGGCGGGGGAGCAGCGGTCCCGGCGGCGGCATGGTCGGCCGCTGCCGGAACCGGAGGAGGAGGAGATGAGTCCGGATCCGCCGTGGAGACCCCGGCGACAGCCACGCTGCAGCAGACCGTCAGCAGGGCGGCCGCCACCGCCTTCCCAGCACCCACAGGGACCGAGAATACCCGCGCCGGTCAGGCCGTCCTACGGAGCAGAGGCAGCAGGAATCGACGCCGGCGAAGGACGGCCTCATCGAACTGGTGCTCAGCCTCGGCGACGGAGTCGATGACGGGCAGCGCGGCCGCGTCGCTGCGGGAGCGCAACCGGCGCGTGACTGCCTCGCCGGGAACCAGTGCCCAGTCGACACCGAGGAGAGCGCAGCGCTCGTCGACGGCATCGATCAGGCGCTGAGCGCGCGGTGTGAAGCCTGTGACGGAGCTGAGGTCGAGCACCAGGCGGCTGTCGGAGGAGATGAACCGGGTGACGTAGTCGGTGACCCGGGTGATGTTCCCGGCGTCGATTCGGCCACGGACGGCGACGACGGTAGCGCCATGCCGGCGGCAGGCCCACATGTGGGCGCCTTTGTGGTCGACTGCCGGATTGCCGTAGCGGGAGGTGAAGCTGGTCATGGGTGCCCCCTCGTGTCGTCTTCGGTCGACCGCAACGTCGCGGCTTCTGAAACTGACCGTATGGCGCAAACTTAAGGGACCTGAGAGCTGTCTTTAAAACTCTGGTGAGAAAGGGTTTCCGCGGTACCCGCCCTCGATTTCCGCAAACCTTCAGGGGACCACGGTCTTACGCAATTCTGACCGCGTGGCGTCTGCGGTATCGCCGAGTGCGTTATCTCAATAGTCTCGATTCAAACAGGTGGCGGTTCGCTCAAGGAGGGTTATGCCGGTGAAAACATTCCTGCACGGACTGCTCAGGCCCTTGGTCCTGATGGTCGCGGTGGCGGCCTTGACCTTCGGGGTCGCCACACCGGCGACCGCTCGGGCGGCCGACCTGAACTTCTCCGGCACCACGCTCGGTGGGGGGACGTTCGACGGCAACAGCTTGGTCGGCAAGCCTGCTGTGCTGTGGTTCTGGACACCATGGTGTCCCTTCTGCAATCAGGAGGCGCCCAGCGTCGCCGCTGTCGCTTCGGCGAATCCCGCGGTGACATTCGTCGGCGTCGCAACTCGGGCCGACAACGCGGCACTGCAGAACTTCGTCGCCAGGTATGGGCTGAACTTCACCAACATCAACGACGCGGACGGATCGATCTGGGCCAGGTTCAATGTGCCCTGGCAACCCGCCTACGTTTTTCTGCGTCCCGACGGATCGTCGACGTTCGTCAATAACCCCACCTCGGCGATGTCGCAACAGGAACTCTCCGACCGGGTACGCGCGCTGACGTCGTAGCCGCGGTGAACCCCGATCTCCTCGGCCTGGCCCTCGCCTCCGGGATGGTGGCCGCGTTCAACCCGTGCGGATTCGCCATGCTGCCCGCCTATCTGGCGCTGGTCATTCAACGTGAGGAGGGTGGGCAGGCCGCCGCGGTGGGCCGGGCCATTCTGGCCACCGCCGCCATGGCCCTGGGGTTCGTAGCGGTTTTCGGCCTCTTCGGGCTGCTGTCGGTCTCGGTTGCCTCCACGGTTCAGCGATACCTTCCGTACGGGACGGTGATCATCGGTCTGTGTCTCGCCGCGCTGGGGGTTTGGCTGCTTTCCGGGCAGCAGCTACCGGGCTGGTCGATGGGCCGGGGCGCACGGTGGGCGCCCACGGCACGGCTGGGGTCGATGGTCGGCTACGGCGTGGGCTATGCGCTGGCGTCGCTGTCGTGCACGATCGGGCCGTTCCTGGCTGTCACCGGAAGCAGTCTGCGCAGCGGATCCGTCCTGTCCGTTGTCGGGGTGTACGTCGTGTACGCCGCGGGCATCGCCCTGGTGGTGGGCGCGTTGGCGGTCGCTGTCGCATTGGCCGGCGCCGGGATGATCGACCGCATGCGAGGGGTGCTGCCCTACATCAACCGGGTCAGCGGCCTGGTGCTGGTCGTCGTCGGTCTCTACGTTGCCTACTACGGCTGGTTCGAGGTCCGGTTGTTCGATGGCCGGGTCGCCGATGACCCGGTCATTGCGACGGCGGGCGGCATGGCCCGGGCGCTGACCGGCTGGGCGTATCAACTCGGTCCATGGCCCTGGCTGATGGTGCTCGGCATGGTGGCGGTGGCTGTGACGTGGAGGGCCGCTTTACGCGGCCGGCGGTAGGATCGCGGCATGGCAGTGCCGTTGCGACGTTTGACGATCGGGGCCGCTGTGGTCCTGTCTCTCGCAGGTGGTCCGGCAGCGTTGGCCACGATCCAGCCGAGTGCGACTGCCAATGCGGACGTGTGTGCGAGTGCCGGTCGGCGGGTCACCGTCAGCGGATGCGCGAGCCTGTCGGATGTCATGGCGCCCTATGTTGTTCCTACCGACGCTTACGCCCCGATCACCCCGAATGCCAGCGCATGCGTCGGCTGGAACGGCCGATGGGTGAACGCCAGCGGCTGTACGTAACCCGCAACGAAAAAACCCCGCGGATCCTGGGGCGATCCGCGGGGTTTTTCGTTTGGGCGACTACCGGTGCAGGTCGAACCGGTCGTTGTCCATCACCTTGACCCAGGCCGCAACGAAGTCGTTGACGAACTTCTCCTTGGAGTCGTCCTCGGCGTATACCTCGGCCAGTGCCCGCAGTTGCGAGTTAGATCCGAAGACCAGGTCGGCGCGGGTGCCGGTCCACTTCTCCTGGCCCGAGGCACGGTCCCAGCCGACAAAGGTGCCGTCGTCGTGCTGTGAGGACGCCCACTCTGTGCCCATGTCGAGCAGGTTGACGAAGTAGTCGTTCGTCAACCGTCCCGGGGTCTCGGTGAGGACACCGTGCTTGGAGCCCTTGTAGTTGGCCCCGAGCACGCGCAAACCACCCACCAGAACCGTCATCTCAGGGGCAGAGAGGTTGAGCAGGTTGGCCTTGTCCAGCAATTGGAACTCCGCGGGTAGGGCAGCGGCCTTGCCGAGATAGTTCCGGAAGCCGTCAGCCACCGGTTCCAGGTAAGCGAAGGACTCGGTGTCGGTCATCTCGGCAGTGGCGTCGCCGCGGCCGGAGTGGAACGGCACCGTGACGTTCAATCCGGCATCCTTGGCCGCCTTCTCGATCCCGGCTGAACCACCGAGGACCACCAGGTCTGCGAAGGAGACGCCGGTGGAGGAGTTCTTCTGGATCTCCTCAAGCTTGCGAACCACCTGAGCCAGCTCGTCGGGCTCGTTGCACTCCCAGCCGGCCTGGGGCTGCAGCCGGATACGGCCGCCGTTGGCGCCCCCGCGCTTATCACTGTTGCGGTAGGACGACGCCGCCTTCCACGCCGTTGACACCAGCTGCGGCACTGTGAGACCCGATGCCAGGATCTCCTTCTTCAGCGCCTCGACATCGGCGTCGTTCAGGATCTTGCCGGCCGGCACCGGGTCCTGCCACAGCAGCGTCTCCTTCGGCACCAGCGGCCCGATGTAGCGGTTGGCCGGGCCCATGTCGCGGTGGATGAGCTTGAACCAGGCCCTGGCGAAGGCGTCGGCCAACTCCTCGGGGTGGTCTAGCCAGCGGCGGGTGATCTCGCCGTAGACCGGATCGACACGCATCGACAGGTCGGTGGTCAGCATCGACGGGTGAGTCTTGCCGGTACCGAACGCTTCGGGCACCGAGTTGGCCCACCCGTTGTCCTTCGGCTTCCATTGGATGCCGCCGGCCGGGCTGGTGGTCTGCTCCCATTCGTTGCCGTAGAGGATCTCCAGGTAGCTGTTATCCCACTTGGTCGGGGTGTGGGTCCAGATGACCTCGAGGCCGCTGGTGGCGGCGTCTGGGCCGACACCAGTGCCGTTGGCGTTCTTCCAGCCCAGGCCCTGAAGCTCCATCGGTGCGGCTTCCGGCTCGCGGCCGACCAGGTCAGGGTTGCCCACCCCGTGGGTCTTGCCGAACGTGTGGCCGCCGACGATCAGCGCGGCGGTCTCGACGTCGTTCATCGCCATCCGGGCGAACGTCTCCCGGATGTCCACCGCCGCCAGAATCGGGTCGGGGTTGCCGTTCGGGCCCTGCGGGTTGACGTAGATCAGGCCCATCTGGACGGCGGCCAGCGGGTTCGCCAGGTCGCGCTTGCCGCTGTAGCGCTGGTCTTCGAGCCAGACATGCTCCGGGCCCCAGTAGACCTCCTCGGGCTCCCACTCGTCCTCGCGGCCGAAGGCGAAGCCGAAGGTTTCCAGTCCCATATCGTCAAGCGCCACGTTTCCGGCGAACACGATCAGATCGGCCCAGGACAGTTTCTTGCCGTACTTCTTCTTGACGGGCCAGAGCAGCCGGCGGGCCTTGTCCAGGTTGGCGTTGTCCGGCCAGCTGTTCAGCGGCGCGAAGCGCTGCATGCCGGCGCCGGCGCCGCCGCGGCCGTCCTGCACCCGGTAGGTACCGGCGGCGTGCCAGGCCATCCTGATGAAAAAAGGGCCGTAATGGCCGAAGTCCGCAGGCCACCAGTCTTGCGAGCTTTTCATCACGTCAACGATGTCGGCCCGCACGGCGTCGACGTCGAGCGTCGCCACGGCACCGGCATAGTCGAAGTCCGAGCCCATCGGGTTGATGACATCCGGATTGTGCTGGAGCACTTTGAGATTCGGCTGGTTGGGCCACCAGTCCCGATTGCCGCCGCCCTCGACCGGCGCCTTCATCACCGGACATCCGCCGCCGTCGGACTGCTCGTCGCGGAACCGGGCCAGCAGGCTGGAGCGCAGTTCCGATTCGCTCATGGCGTTGATTTCTTCGGGGCTGAGCACCTCGTTGCCGTCATTGGGTTTGATCGCCATAGGGATTCCTTCCGGTGAATCGGGCTGTGAGCACGGTTGTGATCACACTGGTCCTGGGTTGACACAATCGGGGCACAGACCCCAGTAGATGACCTCGGCTTCGTCGAGTACGAAACCATCTAACGCGCCCTCGTCGTTCGAGGCGGTCAAACAGGGTGCATCGCCTTTCGCGCAGTCCACGTCGCCGATGACCCCGCACGATCGGCAGACCACGTGGTGGTGGTTGTCGCCGACGCGCGACTCGTAGCGGGCGACCGAACCGGACGGCTGGATACGGCGAACCAATCCGGCGGCTGTGAGCGCCGCCAACACGTCGTAGACCGCCTGGCGTGAAACGTCCGGGAGAGCCACGCGTACCGCCCCCAAAATGGTGTCGGTATCGGCATGTGGATGGGCGTGGACCGCCTCGAGCACGGCGACGCGGGGTCGGGTGATGCGCAGCTCGGCAGCCTGCAACTCGGCTCGCACGTCCGCGCATCCCACCACGGCTCTCTACCCTAGTACCTTTCTGGACTGGGTCAAGAATTGCTCCGTGGCCGGGTCGGTAGGCTGGGCGACCGTGCCTTTCAACACGGTGGCTTACGAAATCGTGCCCTCCAACGTCGAACGCCCCCACGAGGAGCGCGTCGAAGAGGCGCGCAAGACCATGAAACTCTCGGCCGAGACGGGAGTCCGAATCGGCCACGTCATGATCCCAGGGATGATCGACGAGGATGCTGGTCGCCCAGTCGAGATGAAGCCCAAGCTCGACGTTCTGGATTACTGGAAGCTGATCTCGCCGGAGATGCCCGGTGTTCGCGGTCTGTGCACGCAGGTGACGTCCTTCTCCGACGAGCCCGCGCTGCGACGCCGCCTCGGCGATCTGCTGGCGGCCGGCATGGAGGGCATCGCTTTCGTCGGGGTGCCCCGCACGATGAGCGACGGCGAAGGGGCCGGAGTGCCGCCGACCGACGCCCTGGAGGTCTATCAGGATCTGGTCATCAATCGCGGAGTTGTGCTGATCCCGACCCGGGACAGCGAGGCGGGCCGGTTCGGCTTCAAGTGCGACAAGGGTGCCACCTATGCCCTGACCCAACTGCTCTACTCCGATGCCATCGTCGGCTTCCTCCGCGACTTTGCCCGCGAGTCCGACCACCGTCCGGAGATCCTGCTGTCTTTCGGTTTCGTACCGAAACTGGAAAGCCGGGTTGGTCTGATCAACTGGCTGATTCAGGATCCCGGCAACGCTCACGTCGCCGCCGAACAGGAATTCGTCAAGACCCTCGCCGCAAAAGAGCCCGACGAGAAGCGCCGGATGATGGTGGACCTGTACAAACGGGTCATCGACGGGGTGGCCGACCTCGGCTTCCCGCTGAGCATCCACCTGGAGGCGGCCTATGGCCCGTCGGCCCCGGCCTTCGACACCTTCGCCGAACTGCTTGCCTACTGGTCGCCGCCGGCCACTGTCGCCGGATGAAGACTTGGATCGACTTCGATGGCGCCCCGATTTTCGCGGTCCCGCTGATCGATCCCGTCGGCGGGGTGAGGGTGTGCGAGGGCATGCTTATCGAGGGTCCGCAGGGCTGGGGTGAGTTCAGCCCGCCTGCGGGGGTTACCGGCGAGCAGGCCGCGCGGTGGCTCACGGCGGCGATCGAGGTCGGCACGGTCGGGTGGCCGGATCCGCTGCGGGGCAGGGTGCCGGTGGCGGTGACGGTGCCGTCGGTTTCGGCCTCCCGGGCCCGCGCGATCGTCGCCGGCTCCGGGTGCCGTACTGCCGCGGTGCGGGTGGGGGAGAGCTCACTGGCTGAGGACATAGTTCGGCTGGAGGCGGTACGTGACGGGCTGGGCGCTTCCGGGGTTATCCGGTGCGATGCGAACGGGGCCTGGGATGTGGAGTCGGCTGCAGCTGCTGTGCCTGAATTAGACCGGGCTGCAGGGGGATTGGAGTTCGTCGAACAACCCTGCCGCGCTGTGGAGGACGTCGCTGCATTGCGCCGACGGATCGACGTGCCGGTCGCCGTGGATCAGTCGATCCGGGAGTCGCTTGAGCCGTTGGCCTTGGAACTGGACGACGCGGTGGACGTCGCAGTGCTCAACGTGGGTGGCCTCGGCGGGGTGCGCCGGGCGCTGCGGGTCGCGGAACGCTTTGATCTGCCGTGCGTGGTGGCGTCGGAAGTGCAGACCAGTATTGCCATTGCCGGGGGCCTGGCATTGGCCGGTGTGCTTCCCGAAACCGGCTATGCCCACGGGCTCGGGGGTGCGCTGCTGCTCGACGGTGACGTGGTCAGTGCGGCCAGGCACCTGGTGCCCGTCGACGGACACCTGCCAGTTGCGCCGATGCCGGCAGCGCCGAATGCCGCACGACTCGAGCAGTTCGGCGCTGCTGATCCGGGCATGATGGCGCGGTGGCGGGGGTTGCTGGCAGCCGTTCAGAGGTATTTGTAGCGGTGTCCACCTTCACCGGCACGGTCTTTGTCAGTCCTGCCGCT
>CAZADG010000004.1:56342-77098 GCA_964483865.1 uncultured Mycobacterium sp.
TTCGCCTAGGTGTCAGATTTCCCGGCCGGAATCGCCATCGAAACCATCCGCATCACGGCGCGTTTGATCGCTGAACCCGCCGTCGAGACCGGCGTCGGCCGGTGTGCTGACTGGGCGTCCATCCGTAGTGTGTCGCCCTCGGCGATCCGGCCGGCAGTGACCACGTTGCCGTAGACGCCCAGGCATCGCCGCGAGTGCGCGGCGATGGTTCGGGTCACTTCCGGGTCGCGGGGCAGACCGGGTTGCTCGTGGGAGGGCATCACGCACCGCACGGTCGGGATCAGCGGTGTCAGTGCGATGTGTGGCCCCCGCACCACCCCGCCGCACCAGGCCAACTCGGGTTGGCCGGTCCCGTCGGCGCCGGGCGAGTCGATCAGGATGGTCGGCCGGAACCGCCGGACATCGAACTCCGATCCGGGCGCCAGACCCGACATGGATCGCAACGACTGCTCAGTGAGCAGGTGCACCGGGTATGCGTCCACATAGCTGCCGAGCGGGGTGGCATAGCGGGTGATCTCGGCGAGCTTTTTGACCGGGAACATCGAGAGGTCGGGTAGCGGTTCGTCGGGACCCAACCCGAAGATCGTCCGCAGATCGGACTTGGTGGCCATCGGCGCTCGGTACTTGTCGCGCTCGGACAGCGCCGGCAGCGGAAACAGCCTGACGTCTCGGTCCACGAAGGCCGACAACTCCCGGTGGACGGCGGGATCCGAACTCGAGATCTCCCGGCCATCGGGCAGGCCGATGATCACTTCGGGGGCGTGGCCCGGCCCGGCATCGGGCGGCGGAGTGGTCGCGTAGCGGGCGGTGCACATCAGCAGACCTGGTACGCGCTTGGCGTTGGTGGTGGCATCAGACTCGAGGTCGCGGACCGCCCACGTGCGGTCGGCGTGCAGACCCAGCGGACCGATGTCGGCTACAGAAAGAGATTCTCCCGCCATGGATTTGACCGGGTATCGCCAGATCGAGGTGACGCGGCCGATGTCGACCATAGGACGAGCCTACTGCTTTCCGCCGGTTGCGTACCTGGCGTTGGGGGAGGCAGCCGCGCGTCGGTTTCGCGTCGGTGCGACTATAAATCGTCAACTTTTGGCGCAGCGGAAGGCACCAGGGCTCGAGATATGTACGACCAAGCCACCGGATGGGACAGCGACCACCAGGAAGCGGGACGCCGGATAGACCCGGTATTGGCCCGCAGCTGGCTGCTGGTGAACGGGGCTCAGTTCGACAAGTTCGCCCCCGCCGCCCGTTCCCGCGCGGACATCGTCGTCCTCGACATCGAGGACGCGGTGGCGCCTAAAGGCAAGGAGGCCGCCCGGGAAAACGTGGTGCGCTGGCTGGCCGAGGGCAACTCCGATTGGGTCCGGGTCAACGGATTCGGCACTCAGTTCTGGGAAGACGATCTGACCATGCTGTCCAAGACCTCGGCCGGCGGAGTGATGCTGGCGATGGTGGAGTCTGTCGACCACGTCACCGAGACTGCCAAGCGGCTGCCCGACATCCCGATCGTCGCACTGGTGGAGACCGCACGCGGCCTGGAACGCATCACCGAGATCGCGGCGGCCAAGGGTACCTTCCGGCTGGCCTTCGGCATCGGTGACTTCCGCCGCGACACCGGCTTCGGGGAGAACCCAACCACACTGGCGTACGCGCGGTCACGCTTCACCATTGCCGCGAAGGCAGCTCACCTTCCGGGCGCGATCGACGGGCCAACAGTGGGCTCCAGTGCACTCAAGCTCAGTGAAGCCACCGCTGTTTCCGCCGAGTTCGGCATGACCGGAAAGATCTGCCTCACCCCGGACCAATGTCCGACGGTCAACGAGGGTCTGGCCCCGTCGCAGGAAGAGATCACCTGGGCCCAAGAGTTCTTCGCCGAGTACGAGCGGGATGGGGGCGAGATACGTAACGGATCGGACCTTCCCCGCATCGCGCGTGCCACCAAGATTCTCAACCTCGCCCGCGCCTACGGTATCCAGGTTTCGGAATTCGACGATCAAGCCGTGCATGTGACTGCCCCGTCGGACACCTACCACTACTGACGCAGCCGTAATGGGTTAATCCGGTTCCGCGGCGATGGTGCGCAACCGCGCGTCAAACGCCGGCGATAAGGTCCGCCGCCTTCTCTCCGATGACCACCGCAGGGGCGTGAGTATGGCCGCGGATGATGGTCGGCATCACTGATGCATCGGCTACCCGCAGTCCGTGGACGCCGCGCACCCGCAGTTGCGGGTCCACCACGCTGTGCTCGTCGCGACCCATCCGGCAGGTGCCCACGGGGTGGTAGAGGGTATGCGAGCAGCTCTCCAGTGCTCGTTCCAGGGTCTCGTCGTCCAGCGTGCTGGCATGCAGAGGCCGGAGGACCCGGCCGACGATGTCTTTGAGCGCGGGAGTCTGGGTGATCCTGGCGGTGGCCCGTAACCCGGCGATCATTGCCTGACGGTCGACGCCATCGGGATCGGACAGGTAACGCGGGTCGATGATCGGCTTGGCCGCCGGATCGGCAGACCGCAGCGAGACCGTGCCTGTGCTCAGCGGCTTGAGCAACACCGGCCCGGTGGCGATGCCGTGGCCGTCGACTTCGCCGATGCCCTCGTCGTAGAACGGTGCCGGCGCCCAGATCAGTTCGAGATCGGGCAGGTGTAAGTCCGGTCGGCTGCGGACGAAGCCGTAGGCCTCGCCGACGTTGGAGGTCAGCATGCCGCGGCGTCGCACGAGGTAGTTTGCGAGTTCTGCGGGCTTCTCGGCGTCGAACAGGCTGTCCGTGCGCACCTCGAAACCTAGTGGGGTGATCAGGTGATCGAGCAGGTTCTTCCCGACCTCCGGGGCGTGTTTGACGACCCCGATTCCGAACTCGGAAAGCTCCTTCTCATCGCCGATCCCGGAAAGCATCAGCAGCTGGGGGGTGTTGACAGCGCCGGCGCAGAGCACTACCTCGCGGGCCGCCCATACGGTCTGCCGCCCGCCCTCAGCGTCGTCGAACTCCACACCGACCGCGCGACCGCCGCCGATTAGCACCCGCCGCACTACGGCATTGGTGCGCAGGCGAAGGTTACGTCGGTACAGCACCGGCTTCAGATAGGCGTCCGCACAACTCCACCTGGCCCCACGGCGCTGGTTCACCGCGGTCTGGCAGAACCCGTCCAGAACCGGGGCGTCTGGCGCGGTGATGCGGTAGCCGGCTTGCTCGGCGGCCCGCAACCAGGCCGATGTCGAGGCCCGGGGGCTGCGTTGCTCGGAGATGACCAGCGTCCCGTTCTCGGCGCGGTCGAAATACGGGCGCAGGTGGGCGTAATCCCACTCCGTGCCTGCGTGCTCGGCCCACTCGTCGTAGTCGGCAGGGAACCCGGGGACCCACATCATGGCGTTCAGCGACGATGAGCCGCCGAGGACTTTGCCTCGCGGCCAATAGATCTCGCGGCCGCCGACCTCTTTCTGCGGCTCTGTCAGGTAGTCCCAGTCCATCGGACTGCGGAAGAGCTTGGAGAAGGCGGCCGGAATGTGGACGAATTTGTCGTCGTCCATCGGACCCGCTTCCAGAACAACGACGTTGACCCGCGGATCGGCGCTGAGCCGACTGGCAACCACCGAACCGGCCGACCCGGTACCCACCACCACGTAATCGCACTGCATCGCCGCAGTATATGAACGGCTAGGCGGTGAGCCGGAGCGGGAGGCGTTTCAGCGAGTTGTTGAGGTTGGAACGGATTCGTACCGGCTCACCGATCAGTTCGATACCGCTGAAGTTGCTCAGAAGCTCCGCGAAGAACAGTCGACCCTCGAGGCGAGCCAGGTGCGCGCCGAGGCAGAAGTGCACTCCCATCCCGAATGAGAGATGCGGGTTACGGCTTCGGTGGATATCGAATCGCTGCGGATCATCGAAGACGGACTCGTCGCGGTTAGCTGAGGTGTAGTACATCGCCACCTTGTCACCAGAACGGATCCGGACACCGGACAGTTCGGTGTCGATCAGGGCGGTGCGGCGGAAATAGTGCAGCGGATTGTCATAGCGGACGATCTCTTCGACTGCGGCGGGGAGCAGATCCGGGTTCAGTCGCAGTTCGGCGAGTTGGCTGGGGTGCCGTAGCAGAGTCAGCAGTCCGGAGGACAGCATCCCTCGCGTGGTGTCGTTTCCGGCGGTGACCAGTTGGAGGAAGAATCCGCCGAAGTCCATGTCCGACATCGACCGGCCGCCGAACTGTGCTCCCAGGATCGCGTCGGTGAGGCCGCCGCGGGCGCCGATCCCTCCACGGCGCCGCGCGGCGGCCAGCTCAACAGCGTAAGCGGCCATTTCAACACCGGCGGTCCGCTCCTGCTGCTCGCCGAAGTCCGGGTCCTGACTGGCGGTGATGCGCTCGGCGAGCCGGCGCAGATATTCCCAGTCCTGCCGGGGGAGTCCGAACAATTCGCCGATCACCCGGTTGGGCAGTTGCGCGGCGACGTCCTCGACGAACTCCACCTCGTCGCGCTCGCGGACCTCGGCCATGATCTCGCTGCAGACCTCCCGGACCCGGCCGGTCAACTCGGCGATCATCTTGGGCCGGAAGTGAACCGATACCGGCCCGCGGTAGACGTTGTGACGCGGGGGATCCATCGCCAGCAGCATCGTCCGTACGCGCTGAAGGGTCGGCCCATCGGCGTCCTCGATGGTGATGCCGCCGGCATGGGATGAGAAGATCTCCGGGTGCCGCGCCACATGCACCACGTCGGCATGGCGCAGCACCGCCCAGAAACCGGGTTGACTCGCCATGGGCTGCCAGTGCACCGGATCGGTGCGGCGCAGTTCGGTCAGCGCCTCGTGTGGGACTCCATGAGCGAAGGTGTCCGGATCGGCGAGGTCCACCGGGCCGGCCAGCGTGCTGGTCACGTCAGACGGTGAGGACGTTGGGTCTTGGCAGTCCGGCCTGTTCGCACAGGGTCAGGTAGGTCCGGAGGGTGCTTGGTCCGTTCGACACGCTTTCCACCTCACCGTCGGCGTCGAGGTTGAGGTTGGCGCCGTAGATCTGGAACCACACGTGGGTGTTGTCTTCGACCACCTGCAGGGTGTGCACCGACCCGGCCGGTTCGTAGAGGAACGACCCGGCCCTGTTGACGTCGTCGTATTCCTTGTACTGCCAGGCGCCTGAGGTGGTGTAGGCGTAAACCGGCCCGGTGTGTTTGTGTCGCTGAACCTCGTAGTCGGCCGCGAAGACGTTCTCAACGATCCACAGTTCACGGGCGGCGTCGACCATGATCACCTTGAGCTTGGAGCCGTCGCCGATATCGACGAAGGGCAGTTCGTCCCCGCCGATGTGGATGGCGCCGGGGAGTTCCACAGTGGTCATGGGTGCCGCCTTTCAATTACAGCAGAGCAATATACGAAATAGATAACACGAGACAGACTGCTTGTCTAGGGGTCGGCGGCGGGATGGCGCACAATGTCGAGTCATGCGTGCTGTGCGCGGAGTCGCCGGGAAGCCAACCGTCCTCGAGGTGTCTGAGCCTGACGGACCGTGGCCGGTGCTCGACGTCGGCGCGGCCAGCATCTGCGGTAGCGACCTGACGATGCTGGAGTGGAATCTGCCGGTCACCCTGGGCCACGAGGTCGCCGGGACTCTCGACGGAGTGGCTTTCTGCGTGGAGCCGACGGTGCGGTGCGGCGAATGCGATCAGTGCTTGACTGGGTCGCCGCAACGCTGCCGCGGTTCGGCGCGGCACGGGATCATCGGGGTTGCGTTCGACGGAGGACTGGCCGATCGGGTGGCAGTGCCGCCGGAATGCCTGCTGCCTCTTCCGGCCGGCCTCGCGGTCACCGACGCCTCACTCGTCGAACCGCTCGCCGTGTGCTGGCACGCCCTGCGGATGGTCTCTGCGGAACCGGGCCAACGTGTCCTGGTCGTCGGCGGCGGCAGTATCGGATTGCTCACCGTCGCGGCCGCCACCGCGATGGGCCTCGACGTCGCACTCGAGGCCCGGCACGACCATCAGCGGGCCGCCGGAGAACGCCTTGGCGCTCAATCGGTGAAAGGTCAGTACGACATCACCGTCGAGGCCGCAGGAACCGATTCTGCGCTCGAGCTGTGCGTGCGCAAGGCCCGCCCAGGTGGCCGAATTGCGTTGGTGGGCATGGCCACCGGTGATCGCCGGATGTCCAGCATCCCGTTCGTGATGAACGAACTGACGATGGTGGGCTGCAACTGCTACGCCAATGGTCCCGACGGTCACGAATTCGCTCAGGCCGCCGCCGTGCTGGCCGCCGACCCTCAGATCGCGGCGACGGTTATCACCCACCGATTCGCGCTGGATGAGGCGCCCGAGGCGTTCCGGGTGGCCGCCGACCGGGCAAGCGGCGCGATCAAGGTGGTGTTGCAGCCCTAGCGTGACAGCGCCAGCTGATCCTCGGTGTGGAACTGCTCCTCGAGGGCCTCGGGGGAGGAGTCGCGGTCGATCAGCCGTAGATCAGCGCCGCGCGCGGATTCGATGGCTCCGAGCCGGCGGGTCAGCTTGTCCGCGGCGTAGGCAGCCATCTCGGCCGGGTCGATATTGAACGGCGGATCGTCGCCGAAGTCCTCCGAACCGGCTTCCACAGTTCCCATCGCCAATGGCATCAGTTCGGTCATCCGGTCGGTCACGACCTGCCACATGCCGTCGTCGGCGGCGACGTGGCGGCGGCAGGTGAAGGTGCCCCACGCCATGTGGCGACGCTCGTCGTCGCCGATGAGTTTGATGACCTTTTGCATACCCGGCAGGATGCCGCGGCTGCTGCACACCTTGCCCCAGCCGTAATAGCCGGTCAGGGCCAGGCAGCCCTCGACGACGTGGTTATAGGTGACCGAGGCGCGGATCTGGTTGGCCGGCCCGGGATCGCTGTGCAGCGCATGCAGGCTCTCGGGCAGTTCCCGGGTGAAGATCTGGGTGTAGGGCTGGTTGTACTCGACGTACTCGTGCAGGTCCTCAGACACGCCCACCGCGTCGAACCACAACCGGAATGCCAGCGCGTGTTTGGCCTCCTCGTACACGAACTGGGTCAGGTACATCTCGTCGGCGAAGCGGCCTTCTGAGGCCATCGCGGCGACGAACGGCTGCAGGTCCTGGGTGACCGACTCCTCACCCGCAAGAAACTGGGCGGCCAGTCGTTTGGTGTAGAAGCGCTCGTCATCGGTCATGGCGGCGAAGTCTTTGGCGTCCTGGCTGAAGTCGATGGCAGCCGGGTTCCAGTGCTTGGCGTTGCCCTTGAGGAACAGCCGCATTGGGAACGAGTCGCGGTTGAGCCCGCCTGCCCCCAGCGAGGCATAGCCCCCGCGATTTCCGTGCTCGATGCTGCGTGTCATGACAGACTCCCTCACCGGTCGAAGTCCTCGGGCCGCCTACCCGCTCAAGCTCCAGCATAGATACGGTTTTTGGGCATAGCTGCCCATGATGCGAACTACAGTCGAACAGCTATGACGGCCTGGCCGAATTCGGTGCACACCGGTGGTGAGCTGCGCAGGCTCAGCCGCCGCTTCAGCACGGTTGGCGTCGATATCGCGCCCGAGCGTTTACGGGAGATCGCTGACGGCGCACCGGCCACCGAAGACGAGTGGGTCGACGTCAGTTTCGCGATGGTGGCGACCAATCTGCTGAGCGAGCAGCGTCGGACGAAGCGCGGCCGTGCCCGGCGATGTCTTGTGCAGTGGGGGATCGTCGTGGGAGCCGTAGTGGTGGCTCTCAATGTGCTGCTGTGCCTGGGTCTGCTGTTCTTCGTGATGACCCAGCACACATCTGCGTACTAGGTGACGTGCTCGTCGGCGACCTTCAGCGCTGCATCCAGGATGACCAGACCTTCGGCGATCTCCTCGTCGGTGACGTTGCAGGGCGGGCAGACGTGGATCCGGTTGAAGTTTGCGAACGGCAGCATTCCGCCCGACTTGCACGCAGCGACAACGGCATTCATCGCAGGGCTTGAGCCACCGTACGGGGCCAGCGGTTCCCGGGTCTCGGGATCGGCGACCAACTCAATCGCCCAGAACACCCCCAAGCCGCGCACCTCACCGACCGAAGGATGCCGGGCCGCCAACTCCTGCAAGCCCGGCCCGAGTACCTGTTCGCCGATGCGGGCGGCGTTGGCCACCATTCCCTCGTCCTCCATGGCGTTGATGGTCGCCACCGCCGCCGCGCAGGCCAGGGGGTGTCCGGAGTAGGTGAGTCCGCCGGGGTAGGGACGGTCGGCGAAGGTGTTGAAGATGGCGTCGTTGATCGCCACGCCGCCCAGTGGCACGTACCCCGACGTCACACCCTTGGCGAAGGTGATCAGGTCGGGCACAACGTCGAAGTTCTGGATGGCGAACCATTTGCCGGTCCGCCCGAAGCCGGCCATTACCTCGTCGGCGATCATCACGATGCCGTGCTTGTTGCAGATCTCCCGCACGCCGGCGAGGTAGCCCGGCGGGGGCACCATGATGCCCGCGGTTCCCGGCACCGATTCCAGGATGATCGCTGCGATGGTGGCGGGACCCTCGTGGGCGATCAGGCGCTCCAGATAGTCCAGCGCCCGCTCGGACTCCTCGTGCTCGTTCTGTGCGTAGAAGCTTGAGCGGTAGAGGAACGGGCCGTTGAAGTGAACGACGCCCGCGCTGCCGTAGTCGTTGGGGTAACGGCGGGGGTCACCGGTCAGATTGATGGCGGTGTCGGTGCCGCCGTGGTAGGAGCGGTAGCGGGAGAGCACCTTTCGCCGGCCGGTGTGCAGCCGGGCCATCCGCACTGCATGCTCGACGGCGTCGGCCCCCGCGTTGGTGAAGAACACATGATTCAAGTCGCCGGGAGTGCGCTCGGCGATGAGCCGGGCGGCCTCGGAGCGGGCGGCGTTGACGTGTTGCGGGGCGATGGTGCACAGCTTGGCCGCCTGCTCGGCGATCGCGGCAACCACCTTCGGGTGCTGGTGTCCGATGTTGGTGAAGACCAGCTGGCCGGAGTAATCCAGCAGCTTGTTACCCTCGCCGTCCCAGACATAGGCGCCATCGGCCGCGACGATCGTCATGGGGTTGATCTGCGCCTGTGCCGACCAGGAGTGGAAGACGTGCTGACGGTCGAGTTCGTAGGCCCGTCGGCCCTCGGAGATGGCGGCTTCGATGGTTTGCCCATTCGGCAAGGCCGTTTCGGTGGTGGTCATGGGGGCGAAGTTTACCGGGCCGTCCGACGCTTCGATTCTGTCGTCCGACGCAATGATTCTGCGCACAGATCGCGATTTCGGCCCGATCGATGATCTGGATACCGAGTCGGTGCAGGCGCCGACGGTCGGCAACCGTTCGGAGTCGTTTGGATGCCGACACGACACCGTTGCGTCACGGTTCGGCATCTCGCCCTGCGGCGATCCGAGCGGGGCTAGTGGGCCGGAATCCCTTGTTGTAAAAGTGGTTCTAGTGACTGTTGTGAAAGGGCCGCAGTTCCGGAGGTACCGGACAAGGCTCGGAGAGGTGGAATGGACATGAAGCGCGTAGGTGCGGCCCAGAGGACACTGGTCGGCCTGGTGCTGGTGATCCTTACGGCACTGGGACTCACGCTGGGAACCGGTGTGGCATCGGCAGCCCCGGTATCCCGCGAGCAGGCCGTCAATCTCGTCATCGCGCGGGGCCTTGCCCAGCGCGGCGTTCCATTCTCGTGGGCCGGGGGCGGCATCGAGGGCCCCAGCCTCGGCAAGGGCGAGGGCGCGGGCATCGTCGGGTTCGATTCATCCGGCCTCATCCAGTACGTCTACGCCGGCGTCAACGCCAAGCTGCCGCGATCGTCGGGAGCGATGTACAACGTCGGCCAGAAGGTCACCCCTGCCCAGGCGCTGCCCGGTGACCTGATCTTCTACGGCCCCGAGGGCACCACGACGGTGACGATGTTTCTCGGCAACAACCAGATGCTCGAGGTGGCCGACGTCGTGACGGTGTCGCCGGTGCGAACCACCGACATGGCTCCCTACCTGGTCCGGATCATCGCCTAAACAGCAGGTTCGTCCAGCTGGCGCTGATGTGGGCGCTGTCGCGCTAGGCGCAGTCGGTGCAGATCGACTCGCCGTTGCGGCCCTGGGCCAGTCTGCTTCTGTGGTGGACAAGGAAACAGCTGCTGCAGGTGAACTCGTCGCGCTGCTTGGGTACGACCCGCACGACCAGTTCCTCATCGGACAGGTCTGCTCCCGGTAGTTCATAGGATTCGGCGACGTCGGTTTCGTCGATGTCGAGGACGGCCGTGGAAGCGTCGTTTCGCCGCGCGGCCAAGTCATCGAGCGACTCGTCGGCGTCAACCGGCACGCGACGTGGTGCGTCGTAGTCAACGGTCATGATTCGTGCCTTTCGGGTTCGATCGCCCGGCCGAATGTTCGGCCGAATGCGCTCTTATTCCCCATACCCCGCCCGGTTTAAACACCCGATTTGTCGGACAGGTCAAATCCGCCAGAGCGACTCCTGCGCGACGCTGGCTACCCGGATGCCCGAGCGGTCCTGAATGGTGCCGAAGGCGAGGCCGCGGGCATCGCGGTGGCTGACCCCGACCGCGTCGTAGCAGTGCCACTGGTGTGGGTCGACCGGGCGGTGCAGCCACAGCGCGTGGTCCAGACTGGCCGCACCCCCCGGCCCGGGCTCATCGTGGCCGGGCGGGCGGGCGGTGGACACCAGGCCGAGGTCGGAGACGAAGGTCAGCGCGCAGGCCCGTAACACCGGGTCGTCCTCGACGGGCTCCCGCGACCGGAACCAGAACGGCTGGATCGGCCACTCCCGTGGCTCACCTGCGGCCACCCGGGCTTCGAAATAGTCACCCCACCGTTCCGGGGGAGTGACCACGTTGGTCGCCTCGGCAAACGGTAGCCCAGGGAGGGCGTGCTGCTGCCAATCGAGGGTTTCCTCGGCGCGGTGAAAGGAGGCCAGCATCTCGAAGATCGGCACACCTCCCTGGGCCGCGGTGACCCGGCGGGTGTTGAACGAGCGTCCGTCGCGGGTGGTCTCAACGGTGTACTCGACGTCGACACCGACGCGGCCTCCCTTGATGAAATAGGCGTGCAGGGACTGCGGCAAGCGGTCCGGTTCTACGGTGGCCGCGGCGGCGGCCAGCGCCTGTGCGGCGATCAGCCCGCCGAACAGGCGTGGTCCGGCACCCAGTGCATTGGACGTACGGAAGCTGTTCCCGCTGCCGTCGAGTCGGACCAGGCGGGCGATCCAACTCGGCGACATGGGGCTCACCATAACGGTGGCACTTACACTCACGGTCATGGAGCAGGGCGGCCGCCGGGCGTTCGAAGCGCCGAAAGGCCTGCTCAACATCGAGGACTGCGTTGACTCGCGCGGCGAGATCGCGTTGCCTGCGGGGACCACGCTGGTGTCGCTGATCGACCGCAACGTCCACAACGTAGGCGATACGGTGGCCTACCGTTACCTGGATTTCTCCCGCGCCTCCTCGCCGGCGGGTGGCTTACTGTCCGAGATCACCTGGGCCCAGTTGGACGTCCGGATGCGAGCGATCGCCGCCCGGATCCAACAGTCGGTGCAGGCAGGCGACCGGGTGGCGATCCTGGCGCCGCAGGGATTGGACTATGTCGCCGCGTTCTTCGCGGTACTCAAGGCGGGCCAGATCGCGGTTCCGCTGTTCGCACCCGAACTCCCCGGGCACGCCGAACGACTCGAGGTGGCACTCCGCGATGCCCAACCGGCACTGCTGCTGACCACCCGGAGCGCCCTGGACGCGGTCACGGGTTTTCTCGGCAGGACGGCGGGAGCATCGCCGCCGGTGGTCGTGATCGACACCGTCGCTGATGCGGCAGCCTCCGAATTCGTCCCGGTCGAGGTCGACATGGATGACGTCGCACATCTCCAGTACAGCTCCGGCGCTACCCGTGCGCCGGTCGGTATCGAAATCACTCACCGGGCTTTCGTGACGAACCTGGTCCAGATGATCCTGTCGATCGACCTGCTCAATCGAAACACCCACGGCGTCAGTTGGTTACCGCTCTACCACGACATGGGCCTGTCGATGATCGGCTTTCCGGCCACCTACGGCGGACATTCCACCCTGATGGCCCCCACCGCATTCGTCCGCCGGCCGCAGCGGTGGATCCGGGCACTGTCCGACGCCTCGAAGGAAGGGCGGGTGGTCACCGCCGCCCCGAACTTCGCCTACGAGTGGGCGGCCCAGCGGGGCGTTCCTGCAGAAGGAGAGGATCGGGCGGAAGACCTCGATCTTGCCAACGTTGTGGCGATCATCGGATCCGAGCCGGTGAGCATGGCCGCGATCGAGGCCTTCAATGAGGCATTCGGCCCGCACGGACTGCCGGCCACCGCGATGAAACCCTCCTACGGCATCGCCGAGGCGACGTTGTTCATCGCCAACATCGCTCCGGACGCCGTCGCGAGGGCGACGTACTTCGACGGCGATCTACTGGCTGAGGGCCGGGCCGTCGCGGTCGGCTCCGGGGCGCCCAACGCGGTGGCCCATGTGTCGTGCGGTGTGGTCGCCCGCAGCTTGCGCGCTGTTGTCGTCGACCCGGACACCGGCGACGAGCTGCCCGACGGTTCGGTGGGGGAATTCTGGCTGCATGGCGACAATGTCGGTCGGGGCTACTGGCGGCGCCCGGAGGAGACCCGGGAGGCGTTCGGCGCCCACCTCGGGTCGCGGCTGTCGACCGGCAGTCGGGCCGACGGTGTCGGGGCCGGGGAGACCTGGTTGCGCACCGGCGACCTGGGCATGTTCTACGACGGCGAGCTGTATGTCACCGGCCGCATCGTCGACATGGTGAAGGTAGGTGGGCGCAACTTCTACCCGCAGGAGATCGAAGCGACTGCCGCAAACGCCTCCGGGCTGGTTCGGCGCGGGTATATCGCGGCGATCGAGGCCGGTGACGATCGCCTGGTGATCATCGCCGAAAGAGCAACCGGAACAAAACGTTCCGATCCCTCTGCGGCGGTCGAGGCGATTAGAAGTGCGGTGTCGCAGCGATACGGAATCACCCCGGCCGACATCCGATTCCTGCCGGCCGGGGCGATCCCGCGGACTACCAGTGGGAAGCTGGCCCGCCGGGCCTGCCGCATGCAGTACATCGATGGATCCCTGAAAGGGTGACTCACATGGCTACGAATCCGATTGAGATCTACCGCCGCACGGGCGCCGACGTGCCGTTCGGAAATCCTCTGCCCTCGCACGGCACCGAGATGGAGGGCTGGTTCTGGCGGGTATCCGACGAGGCCAGCGGCCGGGTGCTGATCGCGCTGTGCAGCGTCAACCGCCACCCGGCCGGCGACTGGTCGACCACTGCGGTCGGCGTGCATCCGGGTCGGGTGGTTCGCTCGGCGGCGCTGTCCGGGGCCCGCGCCGAGCACAGCCCGTTCAGCGTCACCGCCGGTGACGGCGCCGGACGTTTCACCGCAGGTGCCGACCGGGTCCGGTTCGAACTCGGCGATCTGACACTGGCTATGGAGTTCAGTGATCGGGTGTTGTGGCCCAAAGCCTTCGGCGGCGGCGGCGTGTTCTCGGCCATCCCGTTCCTCAACCAGTACTGGCACCCCTATTACCTCGGCGGCCGGGCCAGCGGCACCGTGGAGTACGGGGGTGAGAGGTGGACTTTCGAGAATGCCAAGCTCTACGCGGAACGCAACTGGGGCAAGGGTTTTCCGCTGCGCTGGTGGTGGGGTCAGGCGCACGATTTTGGCGATGCCGACATCTGCGTGGCCTTTTCCGGCGGTCTGCTCTCACTCGGTCCGATCGCCCGCGAGGTCAATGGGGTGGTGGTGCGGATCGGCACCAAGGTGATCCGAATGACGCCACCACTGTTGGTGCGCTCGCAGGTCGGAGATAACCGGTGGGTGATCCGCGGACGGTCCCGGCGCTACGAGATCGAACTGGACGGTGACGGTACCCATCTGCCGCCACACGTGCTTCCGGTGCCGCTTCCCGCGGAGCGGCGCAACATCGACACCGATTTCGAGCATCTCGGGGGCCGATTGCGATGCACGGTCCGGGAGAACGGACGGCTTTTGTTCGACGGCACCTCCGAACTTGCCGCACTGGAGGTCGGCACGCGCCCGAAATAGCGCCGACAAGGGCAATCCCGACGGGGCGAAGATCCTCAGTCCCGATGTGGTCAATGTCCGCTGAGTCAAATCTGGCGGTTCGGGAGGGATCTGGCGGTTCGGGAGGGAACTGATGACTGAAACCGATGTGACAACTCCGCCGTCCCGGCCGGCCGCCCCCCGGGCCGGGCTTGGTCTGGCGGCACTGACCGCCATCGTGGTGGGTTCGATGATCGGCAGTGGAATCTTCGCGCTGCCCTCACAGATGGCCGGCAGCGCCTCCCCGGGACCACTGTTCATCGGCTGGGTCATCACTGGGATCGGCATGCTGATGCTGGCCTTCGTCTTTCAGACGCTGGCTCAGCGCAAACCCGAGGTCGACGGCGGTGTCTACGGCTACGCCAAGGCTGGGTTCGGCAACTACATCGGCTTCACCTCGGCGTTCGGTTACTGGGCATCAGCATGGATGGGCAACGTCGCCTACCTGGTGCTGCTCTTCGCAACGCTGGGTACGTTCATCCCGGCTTTCGACGGCGGCACCACCCTGCCGGCCATCATCGGGGCCTCGATCCTGCTGTGGATCGTTCACTACCTGACACTGCGCGGCGTGCAGACCGCCGCCTTCGTCAACACGATCGTCACCATCGCCAAGGTGGTGCCGATCCTGACCTTCATCGCGATCGCCGCGATCGGATTCAACGCCGGTCTGTTCAGCGCTGATATCTGGGGTCACCAGACCACCATCGACGGTGAGTCGCTGGGCAGCACCATGCATCAGGTGAAGAACATGATGTTGGTGACGGTCTGGGTCTTCATCGGAATCGAGGGCGCCGCAGTCTATTCCAAGCGGGCCAAGAGCCGAAGCGACGTCGGTCGGGCCACCGTCCTCGGCTTTCTTGGCGTACTGGCCCTGCTGCTGCTGGTGAACTTCCTGTCCTACGGTCTCATGAAGCAAGCCGAACTGGCGGGCTTGCCCGACCCCTCGATGGCCGGACTGATGAAGCAACAGGTCGGCAGTTGGGGCTCCACCTTCATTTCGATCGGTCTGATCATCTCGCTGCTTGGCGCGCTGATCGCCTGGGTGATGCTGTGCGCCGAGATCATGCAATTGCCGGCCCTCGACCACGTGATGCCGTCGTTCCTCGCGCACGAGAATTCCCACCACTCGCCGGCTGGTGCGCTGTGGCTCACCAATGGCTGCATCCAGGCGGTTCTGATCCTGACGCTGTTCGCCGATAGCACGTATCTGACGCTCGTCTTGTTGGCGACGTCGCTGATCCTGCTGCCCTACCTCTGGTCGGCGGCCTATCAGGTGCTGCTTGCGGTCTGGGGCGAGACCTACCAGAACGGTCGGGGCCGCACCCGCGATCTGGTGATCGGCGGCGTGGCGCTGGTCTACGCCATCTGGCTGGTGTACGCAGGCGGCGTCGAGTACCTGCTGACTGCCGCGCTGTTCTACTTCGCCGGGACGACCCTGTTCGTCTGGGCCCGCAAGGAAAGAAACCTGAAGGTCTTCACCCCGGCTGAGCTAATTGTCTTCGGTGTCGTTGCTGCGGCAGCTCTGTTCGGGCTCTACGAGATCATCAACGGAAGCATCACAGTCCTCTAATGCGACTCGATTCTCGAAAGGAACGGAGATGACCGACAAGGAACCGCGCGTTGGAGTCTGGTCTGAGATCGGCAAGTTGCGCCGCGTGATGGTGTGCCCGCCGGGGCTGGCCCACGACCGCCTGACGCCCGACTCGGCTGACGAGTTGCTTTACGACGACGTGCTGTGGACCCAGCAGGCCCGCCGCGACCACTACGACTTCGTCGCCAAGATGGAGGACCGCGATGTCGAGGTCCTCGACATGCAGGAACTGCTCAACGACATCATGGTCGACAAGACTGCACGCACCTGGGTTCTGGACCGCAGGATCACCGATGAACAGGTCGGTCCGGGCATCGCCAAGGAGATGCGCCCGTGGCTCGACGACATGGACGCTGCCAAACTCGGCGAGTTGCTCATTGGCGGCATCCCGTTCCACGAGGTACCCAAGGAGGTGGCCGGCTCATTCATCCACGCCTTTGGGGAGATGAGCGTCGGTGGCTTCATCATCAAGCCGCTGCCCAACACCCAGTTCATGCGGGACAACTCGTCGTGGATCTTCAACGGCGTCACCCTCAACCCGATGTACTGGTCTGCACGCAGGCAGGAGACCCTGCTGACCACCGCGGTCTACAAGTTCCATTCGGCTTTCGCCGGCGCGGACTACGAGGTCTGGCTGGGCGATCCGGACGGGGAGCCGCACGACTACGGCGCGGTCACCCTGGAGGGCGGCGACGTGATGCCGATCGGCAAGGGCAATGTCCTGATCGGGATGGGGGAGCGGTCATCACGGCAGGCCATCGTGAAGGTCGCGCAAAATCTTTTCAAGGCCGGTGCGGCCGAACGGGTCATCATCGCGGGCCTGCCAAAGAGTCGCGCCGCGATGCACCTCGACACCGTGTTCACCTTCTGCGACCGCGATGTGCTGACCGCCTTCGCGCCGGTCATCGACAATGTCGTCCCGATCAGCCTGCGCCCCGACGACAAGGCGCCGGCAGGATTGACTGTGGAGGTCGAGAACAAGAGCCTGGTGGAGGTTGTCGGCGACGCTCTCGGTATCACGTTTCGGGTGGTCGACACTGCCGGCGACGTCTACGCGGTCCAGCGTGAGCAGTGGAACGACGCTAACAACGTCGTCGCCATCGAACCGGGCGTCGTCATCGGCTACGACCGCAATACGCTGACCAACACCGCATTACGCAAGGCCGGCATCGAGGTCATCACCATCGACGCCAGCGAACTCGGTCGGGGCCGGGGCGGTGGCCGCTGCATGACCTGCCCGATCCTGCGCGACCCCGTCTACTGATCCGAACCCCAAGACAAGGAGCTTGAACGCATGGCCGTCAATCTGAAGAATCGTCACCTGCTGAGCCTGGTACACCACACTGAGCGGGAGCTGCTTTATCTGCTGGACCTGTCCCGGGATCTCAAGCGCGCCAAATACTCCGGCGGTAAGCGAAACAGCCTGGCGGGCAAGAACATCGCCCTGATCTTCGAGAAGACCTCGACCCGCACCCGGTGCGCCTTCGAGGTGGCGGCCTATGACGAAGGTGCCCACGTCACCTACATCGACCCCACCTCGTCCCAGATCGGGCACAAGGAGTCGATGAAGGACACCGCCCGGGTGCTCGGCCGCATGTACGACGCGATCGAGTACCGCGGGTTCAGCCAGGAGGTCGTCGAGGAACTGGCAAAATATGCCGGCGTCCCCGTCTTCAATGGTCTGACCGACGAGTACCACCCCACCCAGATGCTGGCCGATGTGCTCACCATGACCGAATTCTGCGCCAAACCACTGCACGAGATCTCCTATGTCTTCGTTGGCGACGGCCGTAACAACATGGGCAACTCGCTGCTGCTAGTCGGCTCCAAGCTCGGCATGGACGTCCGGATCCTGGCCCCCAAGGAACTGCAACCCGACTCTGAACTGGTCAAATTGTGCGAGGGCTTTGCCAAGGAATCCGGCGCCCGCATCACAATCACCGACGATGTGAAGAAAGGTGTCGAGGGGGTGGACTTCATCCACACCGATGTCTGGGTGTCGATGGGCGAGCCGATTGAGTCCTGGGGTGAGCGCATCACGTTGCTGATGCCGTATCAGGTCAACACCGAACTCATTGAGGCGGCGGGCAATCCGCGGGTGCGATTCATGCACTGCCTGCCGGCATTCCACAATTCCTCGACCAAGGTCGGAGCTCAAATCGCCGCGCATTACCCCGAATTGAAGAACGGCATCGAGGTCACCGAGGACGTATTCGAGAGTCCGGTCAACATCTGCTTCGAACAAGCCGAGAATCGGATGCACACCATCAAGGCCGTTTTGGTCTCGTCGCTGGCCTGAGGGCAACGCAGATGAGGATCGTTATCGCACTGGGCGGCAACGCGCTGCTGCAACGCGGCCAGCCGATGACCGCCGAGAACCAGCGTGCCAACATCAGGGTGGCGGCCGAGCGGATCGCCGCTATCGCCGCGGGCAACCAGTTAGTCATCGCGCACGGCAACGGCCCGCAGGTCGGTCTGCTGGCATTGCAGGACGCTGCCTACACCGAAGTGGGCCCGTATCCGCTCGACGTGTTGGGTGCGGAGACCGAGGCGATGATCGGGTACGTCATCGAGCAGGAACTCGGCAATCTGCTGCCGTTCGAGCAGCCGTTCGCCACGCTGCTGACCATGATCGAGGTCGACCCGCAGGATCCGGCGTTCGTGAACCCGACCAAGCCGATCGGGCCGATCTACGACAAGGCGACGGCGGAGAAACTCGCCGCCGACAAGGGATGGTCGATCGCGCCGGACGGCGAGCACTTCCGCCGCGTCGTAGCGAGCCCGAAACCGCAGCGCATCTTCGAGATTCGGCCGATCCGAACTCTGGTAGAGCAGGGTTGCATCGTGATCTGTGCGGGCGGGGGAGGGATCCCGACCATGTACGGGGAGGACGGCAAACTGCACGGCGTAGAAGCGGTGATCGACAAGGATCTCGCGGCCTCGCTGCTGGCGGAGGAACTCGACGCCGACATGTTGGTGATCGCCACTGACGTCGACGGGGTCTACACCGACTGGGGGACACCCGAACAGACGCGCTTGGGTGCGGTGACCGTCGATGAGGTGGCCAGCATGAACCTGCCAGCCGGTTCGATGGGTCCGAAGGTCGCTGCAGCCTGCCAGTTCACCCAGAGGACCGGGAAAGAGGCGGTCATCGGCTCGTTGGCCGATATCGACAAGATCGTTTCGGGTGAGGCGGGGACCCGCGTGCGCGCCTAGCGTCGAATCGACGTGAGCTCGCGCCTAGCGCCGGCGCGCTGCGGCCATGGCCGGGCCAACGCCACTTTGGCGCCCGCGCCAGCGAAGGTGCGGTGCAAGTCCGGGAATGGATCGAAAGTTATTGCTCTCCTGAGGGATTGGCGCCTAGTTCAGTTCCTGGACCCCACCGCCGCTGACGGTCAGTACCTGTCCGCTGACCCATGAGGCAGCCGGGGAGCACAGGAACAGGGCGGCGTTGGCGATGTCGTCCGGCTGCCCCAGCCTGGCCAACGGTGTTTTGGCGAGCATGTGCTGTTCGATCTCGGGGGTGAGAACCGTTGACAGGGAGTGGGTCTTGATCGCCCCGGGGCGCTCTCGGTGGTGACATCGCAGGCGGTGGCGGCGGCATGGCCGCCGGCAGATCGGATGGAGTCGGCCACGACTGCCGCGGCGTCGCCGTCGCGGTCGCTGACTGCCACGGCGGCCCCCGCCGAGGCGAACAATTCCGCTATGGCCCTCCCGATTCCGGCGCCGGCGCCGGTGACGACGGCGACTTTTCCGTCAAGCCGAAAGGCGTTGGCGTCGAATCCTGTCGGCATGCCCACCGAACCTCCCCAATGTCGACTGATTCGCGCGCAAAAGTAGCTTAGAAGCTAACTTGCCGTTGGATGAACGGCGGCAGCATCACCAGCAGGTCGGCCCTGGGTTCGGAGCGTTCACTCCTTGGTTCTAGCTGGCGCCGAGAATCTTGATCGCGAAGATCAGGCTGTCTCCGGGTTCGATGCCCGCGCGCGGCTGACCGTTCGGATAGCCGTCGGCTGAGGTCATCGCCACGGCGACGGTGGAACCTACCTTCTGACCGGTGATTGCCTTCTGGAAGCCGGGCACCACCCCGTCCAGGGGGAAGTCAACCGCCTCACCGCGCTGGTAACTGCTGTCGAACACCGAGCCGTCGCGGCCGTTGACGCCCATGTAGCACACCGAAACGGTTGCGGTGGGGGCAACGACGGGTCCGCTGCCGGCCGTGAGCGTCTGGACCTGGGTCTCAGTCACACTGAACGGCTTGGTCACGTCGACTTTGGGGGCCGCGGTGTCGGTGGATCCGGTGACCGCGACACTGCCGGTGGCACCGGGAAGGGTCCACTGGGCGGCGGCATCTGTGGCCGGGGCGGCAGTGGGGCACGCCCCGCCCGCGGCGGGGATAACGGTGGAGGAGGTCACCTCAGTGCGCTTGTCGGCGGAGTTCTCGGTCTTGGTGCTGCACGCACTCAAGGTAAGGACGAGCACGGCGCCACATAGGGCCGCTGCGGAGGGTATGCGGGTATTGATCACGGTCGACCACGCTACAGCCAGGGCCTGTGATCAACGTCGGGTGGCGGCTCGAGATCGATGAAGTGAGACGATCATGTCGTGTAGTCCGGGGGATTTCAGCTGGACAGCCGGGCATTCTGTATCTGACATAATGTGGCTTATCGGCACAAATCGGACGTGGGACAACATCGGGACGCTTGGCCGGCGCACCCTAAGCGTCGCCCGCGACTTGGTATCGGCCCGCCCGGCCTTCCCGTTCTGGCACATGCATCTCCGGTCGCCACCCAGGGTTTGAGTGTTCTCGATGGTGTTCTTCGTTCGCTGCGCGCAGCTCGTCATCCCGCTTTGGGGTCCGGCCGAAGTCCTCTCGGGCCCCATCGGTCCGCCCCGCCGATCCTCTGGTCCGGTCCGCCGCAAAACGTCACTGTGACGAATATAGGGCGTTGGCGCCTCGGCCCCCGCGGGCTAATCAACTGACTCGACGGGCCCTTCGGTCGGCGGCTCCAGTGGGTTGGTCATGGTGGCCGGTGGCGGCTCTAGTGGGTTGGTCATGGTGGCCGGTGGCGGCTCCAGTGGGTTGGTCATGGTGGCCGGTGGCGGCTCCAGTGGGTTGGTCATGGTGGCCG
>CAZADG010000004.1:77198-101637 GCA_964483865.1 uncultured Mycobacterium sp.
AGTGGGTTGGTCATGGTGGCCGGTGGCGGCTCCAGTGGGTTGGTCATGGTGGCCGGTGGCGGCTCTAGTGGGTTGGTCATGGTGGCCGGTGGCGGCTCTAGTGGGTTGGTCATGGTGGCCGGTGGCGGCTCTAGTGGGTTGGTCATGGTGGCCGGTGGCGGCTCGGACGTTGTGACGGTGATCGTCGCGGTCCGGTCGGGCGCCGGCCGAACGGTCGTCATTGCCGGCCGCTGGGAAGTCGGTGCAATCGTGAGGGTCTGTCTATCATTCTGGCCTGCGTCGGGGCGGTCGACAGCCTCCCGCTCGGCTGGAACCGTGGTCACCGAGTGGATGACCGGTGTGGGTTTCACCTCAAACTGGTCGGTCGTGCGCACCATGCCGAGCGTCAGAAACGCTAGGAGGAACGCCGTCGCGAGGACAGCTCCGGCTAACGCGATTGCGCCCGGCCATGTGTGACTGATTTGGCCGCTTCCGGAATCCGCATCGAATGCAGTTTCGGTGCCGTCGTACGCGTTCTCGCAATACATCTCTCCAGGCCTGCCCGCGTAACTGGCGTACTGAGTAGGTTCGCTCTCGGTGTCTAGGTTGGTCGGCATGTCGGACTCCTCGTCGTCATTGTGTGAATCTCGTTGCATGCCTTCGACTCTCCCGCCGGTGCGAGGCGGAAGATATCGGGCAAACCGGCCCCTCTGTTGATGATCGCGAGTCCTCAATTAGTAGGACAGGAGTCGGATGCGCTCTGAGCAACCCCTACCCGAGGCTCGCGTGCGCCGGCGCCTTCAGGGCTAAAACGTCACTGTGACGATTTGACGAGTGAGCTGCCCCGTTGTCGCCAGCGGCAACTGGCCTTTCTTCGCGGATTACGGCACGGGGCAGGTTACTATTCCGGCCGTGTCGCTCAAGGCTGCTGAGGTACTTGGTCTGGTAGTCGTCGCCCTCCTGTTGGCGGGCGCGCTGGTCTACCTGTTGGGCTCGTTCTTCCTGATGGCCGCCCACGTCGAACGCCGTCCGGGTCAGAGTCAGGTCAAGGCGATGTTGCGCGAGTTGTACTACGTCCTCATCACCCAACCGTTGATTCCGATCTATTTCTTCATCGGTCGGCGGTTCGGCGACGGTGACGGTATCCCGGTGATCTTCGTGCACGGGTACTTCCAGAACCGCGCCGACTTCTGGTGGATGGCAAAGCAATTCCGCAAGGTCGGTAAGGGTCCGCTGTACGGCTTCAACTACCCGTGGTTCGACTCCGTTGACCGCAATGTCCCCCGGTTGGACCGGTTCGTCGAACGGGTCTGTGCCGAGACCTCAGCCCGACAGGTGACTCTGGTTGCGCACTCGCTCGGTGGACTGGTGTGCCTGGAGTATTCGCACTCCCCCAGTGGATTGGGCCGGGTGGCCCATTGCATCACCATCGGCACCCCGCACAACGGGGTGAAGTGGCGGGGGCCGATTCTGGGCAAGGTGGCCAAGGAACTCCGCGAGGGCGGCGAGTTCCACATCGAACGGCGTGACCGTCCGGTGGCCTCGCCGACGTTGAGCGTCTACTCCACCCACGACAACATCGTTCACCCGCCGACCACATGCGAACTGTCAGCCCGTGGCGGCGATGACGTCGCCATCGACGGCCTCGGTCACCTGTCCCTGCTCTATTCGCCCGAGGTGACCCGGGTGTTGATCGAATTCATCGAACAGGACACCCAACAGGACCGGGCCCGCCCCTCACAGGACTGAACGCGCGCGGTTGAGTGCCGACCTGGCAAACTGTCCAGGTGATGACTCGTCTGACGGCACTGCTGACCGCCGCGCTGGTTGTCGGTGGGTTCTCCGGCGCACCGGCCGCGGCTGATCCGCCCGGCGTGCTCGCCTTCGGTGGCCTGCAACGCAGCTACGTCCTGCATGTCCCGCCCGGTCCGCCCAGTGGCTTGGTGATCAACCTCCACGGTGCTGGCATGAACGGTGGCCAGCAGGCCGCCCTGACCGGGTACGACGCCGTCGCCGACCAGTTCGGCTTCGTCGTCGCCTATCCGGACGGCATAGACACCACCTGGGCGGACGGCCGCGGCGCCTCGCTCCCCGACCGCCAAGGCGTTGATGACGTGGGTTTCCTGTCCGCCCTGATCGAGCAGTTGTCCCGGACCTACCAGATTCCCCCGGGTCGGGTCTTCGTTACCGGGATGTCGGCGGGGGCGTTCATGGCCAACCGCTTGGTCTGTGAGCGGGCCGACCTGGTGAGCGCCATGGCCCCGGTGGCCGGAACCATGGGCGCCGCACTCCCCTGCGCCCCGTCGCGTCCGGTGTCGGTGATGGCAGTGCACGGTACGGCCGACCCGGTGGTGCCGTTTAACGGTGGCACCATGATGGGCCGCGGCGGTGCCAGCGATATCGTCTCGGCGCCGGCCCTGGCCGAGCGCTGGCGGGAGATCAACCGCTGCCCCGGTCCACTGGTCAACGATCCAGCGGCGACCGGTGAAATTCAGGAGTCCTCAGCCACCGGTTGCGCTGGCGGAACGGAGGTGCTGCTGGTCAGCATCAACGGGGGCGGGCACACCTGGCCGGCGGGCCGGTTCTCGCTGCCCGCCGACGTGGTGGGGCGTACCAGTTTCGCGGTAGACGCCTCCGGAGCGACGGCGCAGTTCTTCGCGGCGCAGACCCGCTGATATTTTCAGCCGACGGAGATGCGGCTGGATGCCGGATCGATGTTCACCTTGACGTGTTCCTCGACGCTGGGTCTGACGTTCATCGGCTCACCGGACTTGCGGTCGAGGAAGTTGTAGACGAAGTGGCCGTTGGTGAAGTCGATGCCCTTCGGCGTGATCCGGTCGCCCAATGCAACGGCGTTGGTCGCCTGGTAGGCGCCCCCGCGGTTGACGGCCAGCACGGCGTAGTAGAACGTGCCGCTGCCCCCGGAATCGTTGGCGATCAGCAGTGCGGCGTCGAGCTCCCCCTCGCCGGTGGCATCGCCTACGACGGGTTCACCGACGATGCGCACGGTGTTCGTCGCCGCTGAGCCCGGCGCGGATTCTCGTGTGGCAACGCCGTTTTTCAGGGCGAAGGTCTGTCCGTCGAGATCGATGGTGACGTTGCGCACCGCCTCCGGGGCGGCATGCTCGCCGATGGTGTCCACCGCGGTGCGCATGACGAAGAACAGACCGATCAGTGCAGCCACCGATGCGATCAGCAGACCCATCAGGACGGGTCTTTTCATCGGTTCAGCTTGAGGTAGTAGGACACCGTGCGCGGCGCCACCTCGTTACCGCCGAACCAACCGCTGACCCGGGCCGCCGTCCACACGCTCGGTGTCAGCCCTTCCGGGTAAGGCTTGAAGACCGTCTTGCCGCCGTAGCTGATAGTGACTCCGGTGTAGTCGACGAAGTAGTCGAATGTTTCATCGGCCGGCACCGAGATAACCTCGGTCAGTTCATTGGGCAGGATCCGCTTCTTGTCGACGTTGTAGAACGGCGCAATCTCGAATTCCGCTGTCCTCAGGTTGTACCGCCAGCCCACCATGGCCGAGTTGCGGTCGGGCTCCAGCGGGGTGAAGGCGATTCCGGTGAACTTGTTCCAGTCGAATTGGTCTTCGTCCTTGAGGTCGTAAACCGTGTTGGGCGTGAAGGTTCCGGTGCCGGAAACCTGCTTGATGAAGAAGCCGAAACTGTTGGGGATGGCGAAGTGGGTGCCTTTGTAGATGGTAATCAGCCGTCCGCGGGGGTCCCCCCAGCCGAACAGAGACCGCACCGACTTGGGCTTCTCAGCAGGCGCTGTCATCGTTGCGGTGGCGACCGCCGCGGCGGGCAGTGCCGGTTCGGGCGCCGGCACCGCCGGTGCGACGGGGGCAACCTTCGCCTCCGGCGTCACCTGCGGCCTCGCGGAAGGGGCGGAGTTTCGGACGGATCTGGCGGTCAGTGTGGCCGCCGGTCGCGGGGGGCGGGCGGCCGTGTTGCGGTTCGCCCTGTTGCCGGGAGCGGCGGCCCGGGGCTTGGCGGCGGCGTTGCGCTCGGCGGACGGCGAATCCGGCCCGCCCCGAGGGGTGTCCGCCGATGCCGGCGCAGAGACGGCGAGGCTGATCACCACGCCCGCGCCTAGTGCGACCGCCAGGCCACCCACCCGTCCAACCAAACCAGCCGTCGTCATGCGTGCCGCCGTCATTTCTGCCAACCCTCCACCGGGCGTTACCTGAGTTGGCAGCATAGCCCGGCTACCCGGTCGGACCCTTCTGGACGGGCCGGTCCTCACTGCTCCACTGCGACCACGAACCCGGGAACAGCGACCCGGCCAGACCGGCGATTTGCAGGGCGGCCAGCACCACTGATGCGGTCACACCGGATCCGCAGTACACCCCGATCGGTTGGCGTTGGTCGACCCCGGTTTTCTTGAGCAGTTCGGCGATCGCCGATTCCATCTGGAAGACGCCGTCGGTATCGAGCATCGCGGTGGCCGGGAGATTGCGTGCGCCGGGAATGTGTCCGGCCACCGGGTCGATCGGTTCGACCTCTCCGCGATAGCGTTCGGGCGCCCGCGCGTCGATCAGTGGTCCGACGACACCTTCTGCGATCTGGTCCGCGGTCAACGTCGCTCCCGCGCCTTGGTAGAGGTCGTCATGAAGGACAGTGACATTGCCGGACGACGGAGAGACCGGACCGGTGTGCAGTTCTCCCCCGGCCGCCCGCCATGCCGGTAGTCCGCCGTCGAGGATGCGTACATCGGGTAGTCCGGCCGCGGTGAGCACCCACCAGGCGCGGCTCGACCCGGCGCGGTTCCAGTCGTCGTAGGCGACGACGGACTGACCTTGTCGGATCCCCCAACGCCGCGCTGCCGCCTGGATCGCGGCACCGGTCGGTAGTGGGTGACGGCCCAGACCCGTGCGGCTGTGGTCGGTCAAGTCGTCTTCCAGCGAGACATACACCGCCCCTGGCAGATGGCCGGCCAGATAGTCGTCACGGCCATCGGGTTTGTCCAGGCGCCAGCGCACGTCAATGATCGCCGGGCCGTGGCCCGTGGCGAGTTCGCGCCTGAGCTGGTCGGCGTCGATCACGACGGCGTCGCGGGTGCTCACTGCTGCACCGGAATCGGTGTCAGGTGGTCCGTGAACCACTGCCGAGCCAATCCCGCAACCTGTTCCAGCGTGCCGGGTTCCTCGAACAGATGGGTGGCGCCCTCGACGATGGCGATCTCGCATCGCGCCGTCATTGCCGCGGCGGCGGCCCGATTGAGTTCGAGTACCTGTTCGTCGCGGCTGCCGACGATCAGCAGGGTCGGGGCACGGACCTTCCCGAGGAAGGCCCCGGCCAGATCCGGCCGTCCGCCGCGGGACACCACCGCGAACACATCGGTCTCGGCGGCTGCACGCAGAGCCGCACCCGCACCGGTGCTGGCCCCGAAGTATCCGACCGGCAAGCCGGCGGTGTCGGCGGCGGTGCGCAGCCAGTGGGTGACGCCGACGAGTCGGGCCGACAGCAATTCGATGTCGAACACGTTCGCCCGGTCCTGTTCCTCGGCATCGGTGAGCAGATCGAACAGCAAGGTCGCCAGACCCGCCGACTGCAACACCTGCGCCACGAACCTGTTTCGGGGGCTGTGCCGACTGCTGCCGCTGCCGTGGGCGAACACGACGATCCCGCGCGGATGTCGGGGAATGGTCAGCCGTCCGGAGACGGAGGCCCCGGCCGACTGCACCTCGATGTCATCGTCCCGCAAAAACCCGTCCATATCCGCAGTTCTCCCTTGTCTCAGACCCGGATTCCGGGCGGCGCGTCCGGGCTGCCGAAGTCGATCTGCGCGGCCGGGTTGGCGATTGCCGTCACCATCGCCGTGCCGAACGGGCCGACGTCATCGAACAGGGTGGCCGCACCCACCGCGATGCCATCCGAGCACCAATGCGAATCTGCCTGAACGCCAATGTAATCCCCCGCCGGGAGTCTGGACAGCCCCACGGTCAGGTCGCCGTTGATGTAGCCGATCCCGCGGGTGCCGAGGTTGGTCACCAGGCTAGTCGCCTCGGCCGCGACGACGGCGCGCACGAAAGGACTGGCGCGTTCCCCTTCGACCACGTCGATGGTGCGGTGATAGACACGCTTGCGCGCGGTGTTCTGATGTTCGGAGCCGGCGTCGCTCCACCCGGCGTCGTCGCTGCCGATGAGGTACGCCGTACCGGTCACCCCCGCCGGCGCCGTGAACGACGCCGATGCCACCCATTCCTCACCTGGGGGCGGCTCACTCCGGCGGTACTGAACCATGCCGGCCCGCGCGACGACGGTCCCGTCCTGGAACACCTCGCACTCGGAGTTGCGGATGCGGCGGCCATCCCGGACCAGTCTGAACCGAACTTCGGTGGGTACTCGGCGCGCCGCCCTGAATAGGTCTGCGGTGAGCCGGGTAGGCAGAAATCCATCGATTCCGTACTCGCGCTCAAGGACTCGGGCTGCCAGTCCGACGATGGCAGGTCCGTTGAGCGAGTCATTGCCCCACCGGCTCAGCGCGGACTCGGTTGGATGGAAAGCGCCACCGGCCTCGGCGAAGAAATGCGTGACAGCCCTGAACACACCGGCATCGTTGCACAGGCGACATAATCGACCGGGGGTCGGGACGAAGGGATGTGCGGTGTCGGATGTCGAGGTGACCTCCATGGCGCCGCAAGTGGGTAGATACCGCTCCCCCCGTCTTCTGATCGCCACTATGAGCGTGGTGGCGCTGACCGTCGCGGTGCTCCAGACCGGTGTGGTGCCTGTCCTGGCAGTGATGGCCCGTCAACTCGGCGTCTCCACGATCGACGTCAGTTGGGTGGTCACCGCGAACCTGCTCGCGGCGGCCGCCAGTACCCCGCTGTTGGGCCGACTGGCCGACCTGCACGTCAAGAAGCGGGTTCTGGTGGCGGTGCTGCTGCTGGTGCTGGCCGGTTCGGTACTGGGTGCCGCCACGTCGTCGTTGCCGCTGCTGATCGTCGCGCGGGTGCTGCAGGGTGCGTCTTTCGCGCTCTACCCGATCGGGGTGTCGATCCTGCGGGAGGAATTGCCGGCCGACCGGTTGATGCGAGCGATGGCCGTGCTGTCCGGGGTGCTCGGTTTCGGCGGCGGGATGGGGTTGGTGATCACCGGCCTGTTGATGCGCGGCGATGCCGGCTACCACCGGGTGTTCTGGTTCACCACGGCCTTCGTGGTGGTGGTTGTCGTCGCTGTAGTCATCGTCGTCCCGGGCCGTCCGCACAGCGCCACGGGGACGGTGGACTGGGTGGGTGCGGCCGGGTTGGCGGCGGGCCTGTCCGGGGCGTTGTTGGCCATCACCCAGGGGAACGTCTGGGGGTGGACGTCGGTGCGGACAGTGGCGGCCGGGTTCGGCGGTGCGGGCGTTCTTGCGCTCTGGTGGTGGTGGGAGCGTCGGTGCACCCAGCCACTGGTTTCGACGGTGATGCTCACCCGGCGGCCCATCCTGCTGACCAACATCGCCACGGTGGCCGTCGGCATGGGGTTGTACTTCGCCTTCCTCGGTCTGACCGGATTGGTGCAGGCGCCCACCGCCACCGGCTACGGATTCGGCGCCACCGTCCTGCAGGCCAGCGCCGGGTATCTTCTGCCGGGCGCACTTGCCGGGTTCTTGACGGCCCTGATGAGCGGCCGTTACATCGACCGCTACGGCGCACGGCCGGTGCTGATCGTCGGCACCGCTCTTGGGGTCGTCGGTTTCGCGATGCTCGCGATCGCGCACGCCACGGTCTGGCAGGTGATCCTGGCCAGCCTGCTGGTCAACGCCTACATCAGCCTGGCCTACGGCGCCCTGCCCGCCCTGGTTATCCGCGAGGTCGAGGTGGACGAGACCGGCGTCGCCACGAGCATCAACGCAATCGCCCGCACGGTCGGAGCCGCGGTGGCCGCGGCCATCGTGGCGGTGCTGCTTAGCCGCAATCCTCAGGGCTACCCGCCCGAGAGCAGCTATACCGCCACCTTCGTGCTCGGCGCGGTGGCCGCCGTGATCGGACTGTTGCTGATCGCCGCCAGCAGGCCGCGACTGCGCGAGGTCTCGGCCGCCGAGGCCACCGATGTGCGGGCGATGAACCACGAGTGGGGCTAGGTCCCGACGCTGCCTTCGGACGCGCTATCGGTCGGCCGGCCTTGTTCTGGACGGTCTGCCAGGGCTCGCAGCACCGAGGTTCGCCGCTCATCCAGAGACCGCCCGAACTCCTTCAGCAGCAGCGGATTCTTCTGTACGACAAGCTCAATCGCGTCACGCTCGACGCGAACGAGCGTGACCTCATCGTAGGCGACGGATGAGCCGTTCACCGGCTGGCGGATCAACGCGGCCTGACCGAGGAACTCGCCCGGCCCGATCGATCCCACCTCGGTGCGAGTGCCGTCATCCGCGTCAGCGGTGAACACCACGGTGCCCGAGATCAAAAACCGCATCGCATCCGGCACGACTCCGGTTTCGAGAATGATTTCACCGCCCGCGTACCGTTCGATGGTCGCGTGCGGGAGCATTCCGCGCTGCTGCTCGCTGGAGAGGCCGAGCCCCGGCGCCACAACGGTGCGGATCGCTTCGACGAGCAGTTCGGGGTCAGCGAAGCCGTCGTCAGCCTCGTCGAGGTGCAGGCCCTCCCGGCGTGCCGCGTACCAGATCCAGCGCCGGAACCTGGCCTCGGCGTCCCCGTCGTCTCCGGGCGAGCGCAGCGGAATCTTGGTGCGGTACTTCAGATCTCCGATGGGCAAGGCCACCGGGGCCAGATCGGGGTGGCACTCGGGAAGCTGCGATGCCACCCGCTCCAACATGGCGCACACCTGGTCGGGGCGGTCCTCCACGGCGAAGACGCTGACGACGCGGGTTGCGTGTTGCCCAGCGGGCCGGCTCAGGTTGGTGAACGCCGCGCCGGCCAGAACGGAGTTGGGGGTGATGAGCACACCTTCGGAGGTCTTAAGGTGCACGGCGCGCCAATTGACTTCGATGACCCGGCCGGAGCCTTTGGGTGTGTCGACCCAGTCGCCGATCCGGAAGGGTTGCTCGAAGAGCATCAGCAGTCCGGAGATGATCTGCCCGACCGAGTTCTGCAGAGTCAGGCCGATGACGATCGAGCCGATGCCGAGGGCGGTGAAGAGCCCGCCGATATTGGCGCCCCAGATGTAGGCGAAGATCAGCGCGATCCCGACCGCGATCAGCGCGAACCGGGATACGTCGAGGAAGATCGTTGGCATGCGCCGGCGCCAGCTGGTTTCCGGTGCGCTGGAGAACAGCGAGGCCTTGATGCCGGAAAGCATCAGCAGCAGCACGACGGTCGCCACCAGCGTGCTGACGATGCGCACCGGGGTGGAACCGGCCGGCATCTGGGTGGCGCCGATCATGGCCATCAGCAGTGCGCCCAGTGGCAGCAGATAGTTCCGGAGCAGGTTGACCGGACCGATCAGGGCGCTGCCCCGGCGTCGAAGCGAGTGCTGCCACTCGGTGAGCACGATGAGCAGCACCGGCAGGCCGATGGCGATCCCAACCGCCCAGTAGAACCACGGCGAGGTCAACAAGCTGGACATTACTGGGGCTCCGTCAGTCGCCAGATGCGTTCCCGGGAGCCGTCGGCGTCGACAAAGCCTGCGTCGGTGAAGGACATCGTCTCGGAAATCGCGTTGAAGACCCGGGAGGTGACGTAGATACCCGCCTGAGGAACGTTGTTCTTGATCCGTTGCGCGAGGTTCACCACGTTGCCCCACATGTCGAAGACCGGGCCGGCTTCCCCGACCAGACCACTTCGGACACTGCCGGTGTCGATACCGACCCGCAGGCTCAGGTTCAGTGCAGCCTCGTTGTTGAACCGCTCGATGATCCGCTGGCATTCGAGGGCGAAATCGACGGTACGGTGGATGCTGTCCAACCGGGGTGTGGTCAATCCGCAACTGCCGAGGAAGCCGTTACGCACCGTACGGACCCGTTCCACGTCGAATTCAGCTGCAGCGGCGTCGAATTGGCGGAAGATCTCGTTAACGATCCGCAGCGACTCGCCCGCCTCCAGATCGGCCTGAATCCGGTCCAGGCCCGCGATGTCGGCATAGACGACCGTGGCATGGGGATGCTCCCGGGCGGCGATCTCTTCGCCTTTCCCGATCTTCTCGGCGATCGGAACGGGCATCACCGAGTGCAGCAGACGCCGGATCTGGCCGCGCTGCTCGTTGAGCAGTTCTTCCTTGACCGAAAGGCTGCGGCTCATTTCGTTGAACATGCCGGTGAGGTCACCGATCTCGTCGCGGGTCTCCACCGGGATGTCGACGTTGTAATCACCGGCGCTGATCCGTTGAACGCCGGCCTCCAGCCTCCGTAGCGGACGAAGGAAGACCTGGGCCAATATGACCGCCAGCAGGCAGACCAGGAAGATGATGCCGGTGGTTGTGAGCACCACCGTCCGCGCGAAAACGGCCTCGCGGGCGAAGGCTTCTCTGGTGTCAATTTTCGCCACGATCGACCAGCGCAGACCTGCTTTCGCGCCGATGGGTGCGTAGGCCTGAATGCTCTGCCGGCCAAGGTAATCCCGTGTGACAACAGTCCCGGAGTAGCCCTTCTGCGCTTCCCTGTGGCCGTCTGGGGTGACCGGTTGGACCAGAGTTGTCCCGCCCTGCCGGATGGCGAGGTCCGGGATGTCCGGCGGGGTGCCCGCGTCGATCACCATCTGCCGATACTTCTCCGCGTCCTCCAGGAACATCCTCGAGTCCGAACGCATGAGGAACTCTTCGCCGGCCAGGATGGTTTCGCCGGTGTCTCCCATTCCTGCCGCGGCCCACTGCCTGTCGAAGGTCATCACCTTGTTGATCTTGGTGATCGGGAACTGCAGGGCCAGAACGCCTTCGGCCTTGCCGATAGCCGGAATCGGGGCGACCATCCAGGCGGTGGGAGCCATGGTGGCTGGCTGATAGAACTCGAAGTCGGTGAGCACCACCCGGTCGGCCTTGTTGCTCGACATGGCCTCGATGTAGGCGGAGCGGAGTTTGGAACCGTTATAGGGACCGTCGAGGATGTTGGTACCCAAGTCGGTGTTCTTGTAGGCGCTGTAGACCACGTTGCCGCGGCCGTCGAGAAGCAGGGCGTCCTCGAAGGCGAACCCGGTCACGATCTCCCGATAGAACCCCTGGTATTTGGCGTTGGCGGCCGACCACGCGCTGCCGTCGCGTTCGTCGTCCATCGCGATGGCCAGGGCATCGGTCGGGAACTTCGACGTGTAGGTCGCCTGCAGATACCGTTCGGCGTTCGAGGTGGGCAGCAGCGCAGCGATGTCGAGGCGGGTTCCGCTGTACTTTTCGGTCTCCGCGGCGAAAAAGGCGTAGTAATCGGCGATGGCTTTGGTCATCTGCGGGGTGATTTGTGCATTGGCTAACTGATCAAAGCCTGAGGTGAATTCGCGCAGGGCGTTCTGCGTCATGGTGCCGTGGGTGTAGGTGACCAACGCGCTACGCAGATCGGTCAGCTGAGCGTCTAAGGAACGCTTCTGCGACTCCCGGATTTCGACCAGACGGTTGACGGCTGCAGTGCGCAGCGAATTGCGTCCGCTCTGGTACGCGATGCCGCCGACGATCGCCGCCGCCAGCACGGTGCAAATCACGAGCATCAGGATCAGCTTCGACTGGATGCTGATTCTGCTGAGCAGTCCCCGGCGGCGGCGCAGGCGGAACTTCGAACGCCGTTCGGGCCCAGTCGCCGGCTCCTCCGGAGCGGATCGCTCCGACAGTTGCGCCATTGCCGTCCTCTCAGCGCCGTTCCCGCTGTTCAGTCGGGGAATCTGTTTCCGTGCAGACTAGCAGTTTGTGTGACGGCAGTGACGGATGTGACGAGCTGGTGACCGCAAGTCTTGTGTGCGACAGCCCCTCAACAGCGATACTGATCACCATGATGCGTGGGATCGCGACCGGATTGGCGTCGATCGTCATCGCCGCCGGTGCGATCGTTGCGCCCGCGCACGCGGCGGGTAATGGGTCGCTCAACGGCACCTACACCGCTACCTCCAACGGCGAGTGGGCGAAGAGCAACGACATCTTCCACGACCAGGTCAGTGTGCGCGCCGTCTGGACGATCGAGTCGCAATGCTCCTATCCCACCGAATGCACCGGAACGGTGACCAGTAACCAGGGCTGGACCGCGCCGATCTATCAGACCGGCGGTGAGTGGTACGTCAAACACGTCGTGCCGCGATGGATTCCGTGCCCGGACGGTTCCACCGCCGATGGGTTTCAGGTGTTTCGATTCAAAGCGATGACGCCGGATGGGTCCACCACCGACCCGACGTCGAACACGCTGGTGGGTGAGGACGCGACCACCGGGCCGAGTGGAGCGTGCGGACGCAGCCTGGCGATACACATCACCATGCCGTTCAAGCTCGTCAAGATCTAACCGGTCGGAAGCAGATCGGTCCAGGCACGCGGCGCGCCGCCGTCCACCACATCGGTCTGGCGAGCCACCGTTCCATCCGGAGTCGCGAACTGACCGGTCTGCGGGTCATAGGTGGCGATGGCCACCGACGGCCCCCCGCTTTCCGGTGCGAATGCACTCGGTGCCACGACAGGACCACTCGGGGGCGGCGGGGCGGTGCCCGCGGCAGGTGGTGGTCCCGCGGGCATCGGTGTGCCCTCCAACGGGCCGTAGATGTGGTCGTTGAAGGTGACCCGGTCATCCGGCGGAATGCCCTGTGAAATCAGGTTCGGGTCGAACGGGTACGGGCCGAGTGCGTGCTGGCGCATAGCCAGCGGCTCGAAGTTCCGGTCGCTCTCGCACATTTCGACCGTGGGAGCGCGCTTGCCCGGTTGCCCCATGCACGGGTAGTTGCGTGCACCGCGTACCGCGATCGGAGAGTCCTGCGGCAGCTTGCAGTACAGGCCGTCGGGGGTGTCGATATCGGAAAGGTCGGCTGGCGAACGCCACGACGACGGCGGCAGAAACCCGACCGTGCAGGCCGGTGGATCACCGATGGTCAAGGTGAAGTCGCCCTGGGTGAAGCCGGTGGGATTGTTCCGCGGTAGGCCGACGGCCTGCACCGAGGCGATGTAGGGCGGCAGCAGCACCAGCAGTTGCTCCAGCGAGGGGCGGTAGGTCACCGCGATCTGTCCCACCGTGGTCAGGTTGGCCAGCAGTACCGGCAGGGTCGGCTTGACCGAATTGAGCAAACGGGAGGTCTCGTCGAGGGCGCCGGGCGCGTGGGTGAGCAGCGACCGGACTTGCGGGTCGTTGGTGCTGAGTTGGCTGGTCACCCCGGCCAGGCTGCGGGACCAGACGCGCAGCGCCTCCGATGCGGCCGCCTGGGCGTCCAGAAGTTGCTTGCCGTCGTCGATCAGCGTGCGGGCCCGGTCCCCGACCTCGTCGAAGTCGGCCGCGACCGTCGACGCCGAGTTCAACAGAGCCGAAAGGTCATCACCAGTGCCATTGAGACCCTTGAACGATTCGTCGAGAAGCGCGGACAACTTCTCCTTCGGGATGGTCTGCAACAGAGCGCTCACCTGGTCGAGCATCGGCCCGACCTTCTGGGGCACGGTGGTGTTCTCCGCGGTGATGACCGATCCGTCGCGCAGATAGGGGCCGGAGTCAGTCCGCGGCAGCAGGTCGACGTACTGCTCGCCCACCGCCGAGACACTGAGCACGCTGGCCTGCAGATCGGCCGGAATCTTCGGCGAGGTGGCCAGAGACAGGGTTGCCACTGCCCCAGACCGAGCGGCCCGCACGTCGGTCACCTTGCCGATCTGGACCCCGCGATAGGTCACATTGGAGAACTGGTAGAGCCCGCCGGTCCTGGGCAACTCGAGCTTGACCGTCATTCGGCCGATGCCCAGCAGGGTGGGCAGCTGCATGTACACCAAGACCATCGCGACGATGCCGATGATGGAGGCGACGGTGAAGAGGAACAGCTGGATCCGGACGAAGCGGGTGAGCATCAGTTGCCACCGCCGTCCATAGGGGCAAGATCTAGTTCCGGGTTCGACGTTGGCGGCGGGGCCAGCGGCCCACCGTCAGGCGTTCCCGCAGGAACGGCTTCAGGAGTGGTGTTCTGGTAAGCCTCCCCGGTGATATCGGCGACCGCGGCCGGCGGCGGGCTGAATGGGGCATTCAGCGGGTCGTAGGTGTAGGTCGCGTACCACGGATCACCCGGTGCAGGAACGAGTTTCGCGCCCTCCTGTCCCCAGCTGGTACCGAGCATGAGGGTCTTCTTGAGCCGGGGGATGGTGAAGTCGAAGATGATGTACTGATTGAGGTAATCACCGCGGATGGCCCGGTCGATGGTGGATTGGCCGTACGGGAATGCGGTGAAGTACGCGAGTGCCTTGTTCAGGTCGGGGCCGACGTCGGCCAGCGAACGCAGAGTGGGTTCCAGATTGCGGAGGTTGCGCACCAGATCGGCCTGGGTTTCGTTGACCAGATCGGTGGCCACCGCACTGAACCTGCCGAGTCGGTCGAGGGCCGCGGTCAGGCGGGGGCGTTCGGCGACCAGCACGTCGAGCGCCGGCGGGATGCGATCCAGCGCGCGGCTCAGCACATCAGTCTGGCCCGCGAAGGTGCCGGCCACCCGGTTCAGTGAGACCACCGTCGCGTTGATGCTGTCGCGCTGCTCGGCCAGCACTCCGACGAAATCGTTGAGTTGCACCAGCAGATCCCTGATCTGAGGTTCACGGCCGCCCAGAGCACGGTTGAGTTCATTGACGATATCGCCGAGCTGCCCTACTCCCCCTCCGTTGATGACGACCGAGAGCGCGGACAGGGTCTGCTCGGTGGAGGGATAGGTCGAGGTCTTGTTCAACCCGAGGGTGGCCCCCGGGGCGAGGCGGCCCTCCGGTGCCTGACCCAGCGGCGGGTTCAGGGCCAGGTGCATCGAGCCCAGCAGGCTGGTCTGGCCCACGGTCGCGACCGCGTTGGCCGGAATCACCACTCCGGGTTTGACGGATATCTGGACATCGGCGTGCCAATCCCGCACTGTCATGTTGTTGACGCTGCCGACGACGACGTCGCCCACTAGGACCGGCGAATTGGGTTCCAGGGTGCTGACATTGGCGAGTTCGACGTGGTAGGTGGCGGCGTCAGCGCCGCGACCTACCGCACCCGGTAACGGCAGTGAATTCACGCCGCCGAATCCGCAGCCGCTAAGGGTTGCCGCAAGAGAGACCGCGGCGAGCATCGACTGCGTCGTTCTGGTCATGGACGTTCTGGTCATGGAGTAGCCCCCACTCCCTGAGGCAACGGCACCGGCGGCGGCGGGGGTACCGGAGCACCCGGCGGAAGCACCGGCGCGGCCGATTCGGCAGGCAGTTGGGCGGGCATCAGCATCCCCGGCAGGGTTGCCGGGCCTGCCGGTGCTAGACCGTGGGGAACACCTGCGGGAACGGGTGCGCCAGGATAGAGCGCCGGTTGTGGATCGGCCGGCAGGCCCGCCGGTGAATAGGCGCCCCGCGGACCGACCGGGCCGCCCCATCCGGGCGGGGGTGGGACATCGCCATTCAGGCCGGTATACGCCGAGATATCCGGGGGGATCTCGACCGTCGGGCCGGTGCCGTCACCGCCGGGGGCCAGTCTCGGTTCGGAGTAGATCAGGTTCCACGGACTGGGCGACTTCCCCAGATAGACGTTGGTGGGCATCGGCAGGTAGTTGAAGTTGAGCAGTCGCAGTGCCGGGCCGAGATACTGGGAGCACAGCTTGCCGGTTTCGCTGGCGGTGGCGTTCTCGATGGCGCCGATCGCCGCACAGACGACCTGCAGCGGGTTGGAGAAGTTCGCCAGAGCGAAACCACCGAGCGCGCTTTGGATATCCGGGTTGTAGATGTTGTAGCTGTTGCCGATCGCGTTGGGGGCGACGTGCAGAAGGTTTTTCAGTGCCATCTGGTTGTCGCTGAGATTTCGCACGACGTCGGCAAGTCGCTCGACCTGTTCGGAGGTCTGCTGCCGGCTGCCCTCCACGAAGCGCTTGACGTCGACCACTGCGCTGGAGAGGTTGGTCAGGGCTGCGTCGAGGTCGGAGCGGCTGCCGTCGAGGACACTGGAGACGGTTGCCAGACGGTCCTGGAACTGCACGATCTGGGTATTGCTGTCGCGCAGTACCGTGACGAAGGTCTGCAGATTAGTGATGATTCCGCTGATGTCCCCGCTGCCCTCGGCCAAGATCCGGCTCAAGCCGGACAACTGCCGGATGGTCTCCCGGAGTTTGTCGCCGTTTCCGTCCATGGCGTTGGCGGCGCTGTCGATGAACCGGCCGACCGAGGAGGTCGATACCCCGGCGCTGGGGCCCAGATCGGTAGCTAACCGCGTGAGTTGGGTTTTGATCTGGTCCCACTCCACCGGCACCGCGGTTCGATCGGTGTCGATCACGGCGCCGTCGGAAAGCGTTGGGCCACTCGTGTTCCCGTCGGCTCCAAATGCCGGTGCCAGTTGCACATACCGCGAGCCGACCAGGTTCTGGGCGACGATCACGGCGCGGGCGTCGGCGGGGATCGGGACCGACCCGTCGACGGCCAGTGTCACCTTCGCCGTGGTGCCCTGAGGTTCAATTGCCTTGATCGTGCCGACCCGGACACCGACCACCCGGACTTCGTCGCCGGGATAGATCGCGGTCGCACTGGTGAAGACGGCCGTGATGGTGGTCGGCTTGTTGACGGTGTTGCGGACCAGCACGCCTACACCGCCGGCGATGAGCAAGGCCAGCACCACGGCGAGAGCGAGGTTGCGTCGGTTGCGGGTCATCATGGCGGCCCCGGTGGTGGACCCCAGGTCTCATTCGGCTGAGGAATTCCGTTGTAGGGGAATGGGAATTCCGCCCGGGGTCCGGCGTTATCGGGTGGCTGTCCGGCGTTGACGCCGCGCCGGAAGCCCAGTGCGTAGTCGAAGAACGGTTGCAGCGTCTGGGCTGGGCTGAGGTTGGCCACGAAAGCGTTGTAGTAAAAACCGCCGTTGACCGCCTCGGCCTGGGTCAGTTGGAACTTGGCCAGGCCGGCCATCGCTTTGCCGATGTTGTCGTTGTTGCGTTGCAACATCGCGGTCACCGAGTTCAGCTTCTCCAAGGCCGGTGCGAGTTCCTGTTCGTTGTCCGCGACCAGGCCGCGCAACTGCTGGGACAGTGCTGAGGTGTTGGCCAGCAGATTGACGATCGCGTAGCGCCGTTGCTCGAGCACGCTGAGCAGTTCGTTGGCATTGAGGATGAGCGTGTTCACCTGGCCGCTCCGCTGCGCCAGGATACCGGTGACGTCGGAGGCCGTCTTGAGCAGACCCGACAATGATTCGTTGCGTTCATTGAGCGCCTTGGAGATTCGGCTGATGCCGTCGAAGGTTGGTCCGAGTTGCGGGGCCACCTTGTCGATCGTGGCGGTGAGGGTGTCCAGCGACTGGTTGAGCGCCCCGGTGTCGGTCTGGGAGGTATTCGCTGCGAAGTCACCGAGGGCATCCGTCAGCGAGTAGGGCGAACCGGTGCGCGATACCGGGATCACCTCGGACGGGAGCAACCTACCTTGACCGTTGGATTCCAGAGTGAGCACCCGCTGGCCCAGCAGGGTGCCGGTGCGGATGTGGGCGGTGGTATCCGCTCCGAGTCTCACCTTGCCGCTGACCATGAAAGTCACCAGCGCCCTGCCCTGTTGCAGCGCGACGCTGGACACCGTGCCGACTTTGACGCCGGAGACCTTGACGTCGTTGCCCGGTGCCAATCCGGCCGCTTCGGTGAACAACGCCTGATGGCGAACCGAGGTGGCCTTCGTCAGGAGTTGTTGAGACTGCAGTCCGACGGTGATGAGCAGAATGATGAGCACCACTCCGATGAAGCCGGAGCGGATGAGGTGGGAACCGCGGTATTTCAGCATGCGGGCCTGCGTGTCGTTATCACGGTTCCGCACACCTTCCGGTGTGCTGCATGATCCACGGGAAGTGCGCGGTCCGGCCCTGCAGGTCGGTGACCCGTACCGACATCCCGCACAGATACTGGTTGATCCAACTGCCGTAGGACCCCAACCGCACCAACTTGCGGTAATTCGCCGGCGCCTTCTGCAGGGCGATGTCGAGGGTTCCCTGATCGCTGTCGAGAATCGGCGCCAGCCTGGCCAGTTGGTCGACGGTTCCGGCCAGGGGTGGGCGGGCCTCGTTCAGCAGATCGGTCAGTGACGCGCTGCCGCTCTCCAGTGCGGTGATGGCGGTTCCGATGGGGTCCCGGTCGGCGGCCAGTCCGCTGATCAATTGCTCCAGTTTGTCCACCGCTCCGGAGAATTTGTTGCCATCCCTGTCGATGGTGGCGACAACCGCGTTGAGGTTGTCGATGAGTTGTTGCACGGTCTGGCTGTTGTCGGCCAGTGCGGTGGAGAACGCCGAGGTCTTGGAGAACAGCGACTCGATGTTGGTGTCCTGTCCCTGCAGGATCTGAATCAGCGAGTTGGTAAGGGCATTGACGGCCTGCGGATTGAGTCCCTGCACAACGGGTTTCAGGCCGCCCAGCAGGAGATCGAGGTCCAGCGCGGGCTGGGTCCGCTCGGCGGGGATCACCGAACCGGGCGGCTGGATCTCGGTCGATCCCGGGGCGTCCAGCAGTTCCAGATAGCGGTCTCCGACCAGGTTCAGGTAGCGGACCGCCGCGGTGGTGCCCGAGGTCAGCACGATGTCGCGGTCGGCACCGAAGCCTACGGTGACGGTGTTGTCGGGCTGCAGCGAAACGTTTTTCACCGTGCCGACCCTTACCCCCGCGACGCGCACCGAGTCGCCGGACTTCAAACTGGACACGTCGTCGAAAACCGCCGTGTAGGAATGCTGGGCACCCCCACGGTACTGGCCGAAGATGGCGAACAGTGCGGCGGTGAGCAGCAGCATCACCCCCATGAAGACCCCGACCTTGAGACCGGTTGTGCGCAGTGGCTTCATCCGGGCATACCGATCTGTGCGGTATTGCGCGGAGGGCCGTCCAGCGGCCCGAACAGAGCCTGTTTGAGCGCGTCGGAGTTCAGCAGGATGCCCTGGTTTCCGTACTGAGCCTGGTTGGCGCCGATATCGGTCACCACGTACGGCGGGCGTTGTTCGTAGGCGACGTTCGGCAGGTCGGTGCACTGCGGTCCGCCGGTGGCGGCCACCTTGGGCAGGTTGCCCGGGTAGCGATAGCGCTCCCGCCCGAGGAAGAAACCCTGCAGCAGGGTGGCTCCCGGCATCGCCAGCCCAGGTCCGTTGGCCAGTGGGAGCAGGCCGGCTACCCCGCAGTACAGCGCCGGGTGGTATTGGTTTGTCAGGTCGGTTGTGGGAACCAGCAGTTGGATCACATCGGCCAGCGGTCGGCGGTTCTCGCTGAGCACGTCGGTCCCGATGTCGGCCAAGCCGATTGCGCTGAGCAGTAGTGCGTCCAGTCCGTCCCGTTGATCGACCACCGTGTCGCTGATCCGAGTGACATTGTCGACGGTGGCCAGCAGGTCGGTTGACGAGTCAGCCAGTGAGTTGAATACCGTCGGCGAGATCTCCAGGACCTGGTTGAGGTTGTCCAGCGACGGGTTTAGTTTCGCCAGCGCACTGTCGAGATCGACCAGAGCTTCGCCGAATTCCTCGCCGCGGCCGCTGAGTGAGGTCGAGATGGCGCCGAGGGTCTGGTTGAGCTTGGCGGGTTCGACTTCGGCGAGCACACCCACCAATTTCTCGAACACTGTGTTGATTTCGACGGTGACCTTGTCGCCACCCTGAATCCTGGTGCCGGCCCGCAACGCGTCGGGCGAGGGCGTCGGCGGCGGGATCAACTCGACGAACTTGGACCCGAACACCGTCGAGGAGGTGATCTCGGCGCCGACGTTGGATGGGATGGCATCGATCGAGGCGGGGTCGATGGCCAGGTGCAGCGCGGCCCCGCCGTCCGGCAGCGGTTCGATGGAGGCCACCTTGCCCACCGGGGCCCCGTTGAGCTTGACCTTGGCGTCGGGGTACATGACCAGCCCGGCCCGGTCAGCGACAACGGTGACCGGCACTGTCGTGGTGAAACGGCCCTGGAACAGGCCCACCGCGACCGCGAACATCAGCGTCAGGGCGAGCACAGTGAGCACACCGGCCAGCGGACGGGAGTATCGGGACCACAACGATGCCTTCTTCGACGCCTTCTTCGACATGGTCACCCGGCCAGGTTGAAGTTGCCGTTGGAACCGTAAACCGCCAGTGAGACGAGCAGAGTCACCGAGACCACCACGATCAGCGAGGTCCGGACCGCATTACCCACCGCGAGGCCGACCCCGGACGGACCACCGGAGGCGAAGTATCCGAAGTAGGTGTGGATCAGCAGGATCGCGATCGCCATCAGCACCGCCTGCAGGAACGACCACAGCAGGTCCAGCGGGTTGAGGAAGGTGTTGAAGTAGTGGTTGTAGAGGCCGCCGGACTGTCCGAACAGAGCCACCGTCACGAACTGGCTCGCCAGAAAGGACAGGATCACCGCGATGGAGTACAGCGGTGTGATGGCGACCAGTCCGGCAAGCAGTCGGGTCGATACCAGGTATTCGACCGGCTGAATGGCCATCGACTCCAGCGCGTCGATCTCCTCGTTGATGCGCATCGCCCCGAGTTGAGCGGTCACCCCGGCACCGAAGGTTGCCGCCAGCCCGATCCCGGCCACCACGGGAGCGGAGATCCGCACGTTGATGAACGCGGCCAGAAAACCGGTGAGTGCTTCGATACCGATGTTTCCCAGCGACGAATAGCCCTGCACCGCAAGTGTGCCGCCGGCGGCCAGAGTGAGGAATCCGACGATGGCAACCGTGCCGCCGATCATCGCCAGGGTGCCCGCGCCCATGCTGATCTCGGCGATGAGACGAATCACCTCGCGGCGGTAGCGCACCGCGGCGAACGGTATCCCGGCGATGGCTTTGCCGTAGAACAGAGTGTGGTCACCGATCCGGCTGAAGAACCCGACCGGCAGCGCCAACCGGCGGAAAAGCCGCGGGTAGTTCGCCTTCAGCACGGCAAGGTTGCTCATCGGTATCGGATCCCCGATCAGCCCGTGGTGAGCCGGATGCCGATGGCCGTGACGACCACGTTGACGACGAACAGTGCCATGAAGGCGTAGACGACGGTCTCGTTGACGGCGTTGCCGACCGCTTTGGCGCCGCCACCGGAAATCATCAGTCCCCGATAGCAGGCCACCAGGCCGGCGATCAGACCGAATAGCGCGGCTTTGACGCAGGAAATGATGACCTCGGGGACCCCGGTGAGCAGGGTGATACCGGCGGCGAAGGCACCCGGGTTGACCTGTTGGACGAACACCGAGAACACGTAGCCGCCCAGGATGCCGATGATGACCACCAGCGAATTGAGCAGCAGGGCCACCAGACCAGAGGCCAGCATGCGCGGGGTGACCAGTCGTTGCACCGGGTTGATGCCCAGCACTTCCATGGCGTCGATCTCCTCGCGGATGGTCCGCGAGCCGAGGTCTGCGCACATGGCGGTGGCTCCTGCGCCAGCGACGATCAGCACCGTCACCAATGGGCCGACCTGGGTCACCGCCCCAAATGCCGCACCTGCCCCGGACAAGTCGGCGGCGCCCAGTTCGCGCAGCAGGATGTTGAGGGTGAAACTCACCAGCACGGTGAACGGGATTGCCACCAGCAGAGTAGGTGCCAGGGAGACTCGGGCGACAAACCAGGACTGCTCCAGGAACTCCCGCCACTGGAACGGCCGCCGGAAAACGAACCGGACGGCGTCGGTGGACATCGCGAAGAGCCCGCCGACGGATTCCATCGGACTGCTGATGCCCTTGCCCAAGGCGATCCCGGGAGACCAGCGATCCGCTTTGTCCGCCATCGGCCTGGGCGCTCTTTCCGTCCACGAACTGATGTGCCGACCGGTGCCGACAACTCCCCCGAATGTAGGCGATCAACACGGCGGGAGTGCGTCGAATCTCCGTAAGTGGCGCGCACAATGAGGTCGTGCAGAGATACACCGATCGACGGGTTCTGATCACCGGTGGCGGTTCGGGGATCGGCCAGGCGTGCGTGCTGAGGATTCTTGCCGAGGGTGGCCACGTGGTGGCAGCCGACGTCAGCACCGACGGCCTTGCCGACACCGAGGCCAAGGCTGCTGCGCCCGGCGGTCCCGGTTCAGGTCGCCTGACGACGGTGCCGATGGATATCGCCGACGAGGATTCGGTGACGACCGGGGTAGGCCTGGCACTCGAGACCCTCGGCGGACTGGACACCCTCGTCAACGTGGCCGGAATCATTCGTTCCGCCCATTTTGTGGAGACCACGCTGGCCGATTTCGAGCAGGTCCTGAAAGTCAATCTGGTCGGGACCTTCCTGGTCACCAGGACGGCCCTGCCGGCACTGCGGCACGGTAACGCGCCGGCGGTGGTCAACTTCAGTTCCACCGCGGCGAACTTCGCCCATCCCTATATGGCCGCCTACGCCGCCTCAAAGGGGGGCATCCTCGCCATGACGCACGCGTTGGCCGCCGAGTTCGCCAAGGAGGGCATCCGGTTCAACTCGGTACAGCCCGGGTCGATCTCCTCGGGTATGACCGACGGGTCCGGCCAGTCCAAACGGAGCGTCGGCCCTGGCCTGCCCGCCGACGCCGACTTCAGGCTGTTTGCCCGTGTTGCCCCCGCCTTACCGCTACCGGAGGGAATTCACTTCGCCGATCCGTCCGCCGTGGCCGCGGTGGTGGCGATGTTGGGCAGTCCCGAATGCTTCTTCGTCACCGGCACGGAGGTGAGGATCGACGGCGGCGCGCACATGTGAGGACCCCGCATCACCGTCGAGTGTGCCGATTTCCACGCTGCGGCGGCGTGTCGCGCGCGAAATCGCACAGTCGGCATCGGGTTTTTTGCGGAATCGGTTGCCCAATGTGTTGCGCGGGACTCCGAAATGGGCGATTGTTTACCCCGGAGTACCGAAAGGGCCCTGGATTAGAGGAGGACGGTCCTGACCGAGACCGGCGCCGCCGCCCCACGACTGAGCACCGGGCAGAGCCTGCCGCAGCGCGGCTCCCCACAACCCCCGGCCACCCCGGGCCCACCTGTCATCGAGATCGACCACGTCACCAAGCGATTCGAGGACTACGTCGCAGTGGCCGATGCGGACTTCTCGATCGGCGCCGGCGAGTTCTTCTCGATGCTCGGCCCATCCGGGTGCGGCAAGACCACGACCCTGCGGATGATCGCGGGCTTTGAGAGCCCGACTTCGGGCGCCATCCGACTTGAGGGCGTCGACGTCTCGCGAACACCGCCGCACAAGCGCAACGTCAACACCGTCTTCCAGCACTACGCGCTGTTCCCCCATATGACGGTGTGGGACAACGTCGCTTACGGCCCACGCAGTCGTAAGAAAGATAAGGCCGAGGTCAAGAAGCGCGTCGACGAGATGATCGAGGTGGTTCGGCTCACCGACTTCGCACTGCGTAAGCCCGCCCAGCTGTCCGGCGGTCAGCAGCAGCGGGTGGCGTTGGCCCGTGCTCTGGTCAACTATCCCAGCGCCCTGCTGCTCGACGAGCCACTCGGTGCGCTGGACCTCAAACTGCGCCACGTCATGCAGTTCGAACTCAAGCGCATCCAGCGCGAGGTCGGTATCACGTTCGTCTACGTGACCCACGACCAGGAGGAAGCGCTCACGATGAGTGACCGCATCGCGGTCATGAACGCCGGCAACGTCGAGCAGATCGGCACCCCGACCGAGATCTACGACCGTCCCGCGAGCGTGTTTGTCGCAGGTTTCATCGGCCAGGCGAACCTGTGGCACGGTCGGCAGACCGGACGGGCCAACCGGGACTACGTCGAGGTCGACGTGCTGGGAGCCACGCTCAAGGCGCGCCCCGGGGACACCACCATCGAGAACGGCGGCCAGGCCACCGTGATGGTGCGCCCGGAACGGGTGCGGGTGTCGATGGGTCAACCCGCCGGTGACACCTCCGCGGTGCCGGCGAAGGTTGTCGACCTGACCTTCCAGGGCCCGGTGCTGCGACTGTCGCTGCAGGCCCCCGACGGCTCCCCGATCATCGCCCACGTCGGCCCCGAACAGGATCTGCCGCTGCTGCGGCCGGGCGACGACGTGTTCGCCGGCTGGGTTCCGGACGCCTCGCTAGTGTTGCCGGCCGCCGACATTCCCACTCCTGAGGACCTCGAGGAGATGCTCGACGACTCCTCGCCCGCACCCTGATGCAGTCTGACCCGAGATGAAAGGCACACCCATGGCAGATATCGACCCCCGCGTGCTCGCCCAGATGGCCTCGCGCCGGCGGTTCATGGGCGGGGGTGCCGCCGCGGCGGCAGCTCTCATCCTCGGCCCGTCATTCCTGGCAGCCTGTAGCTCGGACAACAAATCGGCCACCGGTTCGGGTGGTTCCGACAAGCCGCAGGCCCCCACCGACGACGGCGGCCCAGCTTCGGGCAAGTTGCGGATCTCCAACTGGCCGCTGTACATGGCGGACGGTTTCGTGGCCGCCTTCCAGACCGCCAGCGGTCTGGTGGTCGATTACAAAGAGGACTTCAACGACAACGAGGAATGGTTCGCCAAGAACAAGGAACCGC
>CAZADG010000005.1:0-98197 GCA_964483865.1 uncultured Mycobacterium sp.
GCTGAGCCGCACATCGTGCTGCCGACCACCCCCTGGCACCACACCCACCACTGGATCGAGGCGCCCGCTGCTGCCAAGGACCCGCAGCGCAGGGGATCTGGTGCGGCAGATTCGGCGGTTGCATCCGGGGGTCCGCACGGCCACTCCGGCGCCGACACCGACGGCTGGTTCTACGAACTCACCTGGCCGGTGCGAAACCTGCCCGCGGCGCGCCACAGCGACAGCCAGTGGCTGGTGATCTCCGATCCTGCTCAGGGCGGCGGGCTCGCGACGGCGCTGGGCCCCGACTCCCGCGTCCTGGACGCCGTTGAACTGGATCACGGCACCCAGGATGCGCTGCACGCGGCACTGGCAGGCGTGGACTATGTGCTGTACGCGCCGCCGGCGGCCACCGGGGTGGACGTCCCCGCCGCATACCGTCATTTCCACTCCCTGCGACGTCTGGTCACCGTGCTTGCCGCGATGGCCGAGCCGCCGAGGCTGATGGTTCTGACCCGCAATGCCCAGCCGATCGAGGATGGCGATACCGCTGATCCGGTCCAAGCTGTGGTCTGGGGCACTGGGCGCACCATCCGACTCGAACATCCGGAGATCTGGGCCGGCATGGTCGATGTCGACGAGTCGACGCCCGCGGAACTGGTGGCGCGGATCCTCGCCGAGGAGATCAGCGGGGCGGGAGACGACGATGTGGCCGTCCGCCGGAAGGGACTGCGGCACGTCGCACGCCTGGTCCACACTGCTGCGCCCGGGGCCGTCGGTGGGGCTGCTCCGATCCGGTTCGACAGCAGCTCAAGCCATCTGGTGATCGGTGCCACCGGCAACATCGGGCCCTACCTGATCCGGCAACTGGCTGAGATGGGAGCCTCGACCATCGTCGCGGTTTCCCGACGCGGCGGCGGGCAGACGCCCGAACTGGCCGACCACCTGACGGCCTTGGGCACCACTCTGGTGGAGGTGGCCGCCGACGCCGCCGACGAGGCCGCAATGGCAGACCTCTTCACGCGGTTCGGCGCTGACCTCCCGCCGCTCGAGGGCGTGTACGTGGCGGCCCTGGCGGGTGGCGAGGTGCTGCTCACCGAGATGACGGATGCCGACGTCAGCGCCATGTTCCGGCCCAAGTTGGACGCCGCGGCGGTACTTCACCGACTCACGCTGTCCACGCCGGTGCGGCATTTCGTGCTGTTCTCCTCGATCGCCGGGCTCCTGGGTTCGCGCTGGCTGGCCCACTACACCGCCGCCAACGCCTTCCTGGACACGCTGGCCTACGCCCGCCGAGGGCTCGGACTGGCCGGCACCGTCGTGAACTGGGGGCTGTGGAAGACCTGGGCCGACGCCCAACCGTCGACCAAGGCCGCCGGGCTCATCCCGATGCCCAACGAGGTGGCCATCCGGACGATGCCCGCGGTGCTGAGCCCGGATGCCGGGGCCCGATCGGTGGTGGTGGACGCCGACTGGTCCGGACTGGCGCAGGCGTTCGGCATGCGCGCCCCGATGCCCATCCTCACCCCGCTCCTCGATGCCGGGCACGCGGAGTCGTCGCACACCAACGGCGGCACCCCGGCTGAACCCGATCCGAGTCCCGATGACATGCCGGTCTGGGCGGAGATGACCCGCCCCGAGGCGACCGGCGAACTCACCAGCCGGCTTCGGGCGATCCTGGCCCGCGAACTGGGGATGCCGGAGTCGGCCTTGGACGTCGACCGGTCATTCCCCGAGCTCGGACTCGACTCGATGACCGCGATGACGCTGCTCCGCGATGCCAAGCAGTTCGTGGAAATCGAGCTGTCGGCGACAATGCTCTGGAACAACCCGACTCTGGCCTCGTTCGCGGCGCACGTGGCGGGGCTGCTGATCCCTGATCGGGAACCGGAGCCCGGGCCCGCCGAGGAGACGACCGAGGAGTCGGGCGGCGTGCTGGACGCCCTGTTCGACAGCGTGGAAGAAGAGACGCGATGAGCGCGATCAAGACGATCTTCGACAGGATCTCGGCGATGACCGCCGAGCAGCGCGCGGCGCTGGTCGAGCAGTTCGACAAGTCCTCGCGGGTCGCCGGCGCCGAGCCGATCGCGGTGATCGGCATCGGTTGCCGGCTGCCCGGCGGTGTCAGCGGGCCGGAGCAGTACTGGGAGTTCCTCGACAGGGGCGCTGACGCGGTCACCGTCGTTCCGCCGGATCGCTGGGACGCCGAGGCGTTCTACGACCCCGATCCGATGGCGCCGGGCCGGATGCCCACCAAGTGGGGTGCCTACCTGTCCGATATCGCGGGCTTCGACGCCGACTTCTTCGGCATCTCCCCGCGCGAGGCGGTCGCGATGGACCCGCAGCAGCGGGTCGCGCTGGAAGTCGCCTGGGAGGCGCTGGAGAACGCCGGACTGCGTCCCGATCAACTCAGTGAAACGCAGACCGCGGTGATGCTCGGCGTGTACTACAACGAGTATCAGACCGCAGCCGGGGGCAACCCGGAGACCATCGACGCCTACTCCGCCACCGGTAACGCACACAGCGTCACCGTCGGCCGGATCGCCTACCTGCTCGGTCTGCGCGGACCGGCGGTCGCGGTGGACACCGCCTGTTCCTCCTCGCTGATCTCGGTGCACCTGGCCTGTAACAGCCTGCGGATGCGCGAGAGCGATCTGGCTCTGGCTGGCGGGGTGAACCTCAGCTTGCGCCCGGAAACCCAACTCGCGCTGGGCAAGTGGGGCATGTTGTCACCGCGTGGCAAGTGCAACGCGTTCGACGCAGACGCCGACGGCTTCGTGCGCGGTGAGGGCGCGGGCATAGTGGTGCTCAAGCGGCTTACCGACGCTGTCCGTGACGGTGACCGGGTGCTGGCGGTGGTGCGCGGCTCGGCGGTCAACCAGGACGGCCGCTCCAACGGACTCACCGCGCCGAACGCGCCGGCTCAGCGCGACGTGATCAACCGCGCGCTGCGCTCGGCCGACGTGAAGGCGGCGTCGGTGAACCTCGTCGAAACGCACGGCACCGGCACCCCACTGGGTGACCCGATCGAATTCGACGCTCTGGCAGCGGTATACGGCCGCGGCGACGTGCCCTGTGCACTGGGCGCGGTGAAGACAAATTTCGGCCATCTCGAAGCCGCGGCGGGAATCACCGGTCTGATCAAAGCGGTGCTGGCACTGCGGCATTCCCGCATCCCCCCCAATCTTCACTTCACCCAGTGGAACCCGGCCATCGATCCGTCCGGCACCCGACTGTTCGTGCCCACCGAGTCGGTGCCGTGGCCGGCCACTGATGGTCCGCGGCGGGCTGCGGTCTCGTCGTTCGGCATGGGCGGCACCAACGCCCACGTGATCCTGGAGCAGGGTCCAGCCCCGGCGGCGCCGTCGACCGACGGCCCCGTCATCACCACCCTGGTGGTCTCCGGAAAGAGCCCGCAGCGAGTCGCTGCGAACGCCCGGGTGCTGGCGGACTGGATGGAAGGGCCCGGGGCCAAGGTTCCCCTCGTCGACGTCGCCGCATCTCTCAACCACCGCAGCATGTTCGCGACGGTGGCCACGGTGTCGGCCCGCGGCCATGACGACGCGGTCATCGGACTTCGGGCGCTCGCCGCCGGACACCCCGGTGCCGGCGTGGTCGCCTGTCATGAGGCCTCACCCGGCCCCGGAACGGTCTTCGTCTACTCCGGCCAGGGCGCGCAGTGGCCCGGAATGGGCAAGCAGTTGCTGGTCGACGAACCAGCTTTCGCCGCGGCGGTCGACGCCCTGGAGCCGGTCTTCGTCGATAAGGTCGGCTTCTCCCTGCGCCATGTGCTGGAACTCGGGGAGCCACTGACCGGGATCGCCCGGATCCAGCCGGTGCTGGTGGGCATTCAACTTGCGCTCACCCAACTGTGGCGTTCCTACGGCGTGGAGCCCGACGCGGTCATCGGCCACTCGATGGGCGAGGTCACTGCGGCGGTGGTTGCCGGCGCGTTGACCCCCGCCGAGGGTCTGGACGTGATCGCCACCCGCTCCCGGCTGATGTCACGGCTGTCCGGGCAGGGCGCGATGGCCGCGCTGGAACTGGACGCCGCGGCGGCCGAGCGAATGATCGCGGACTACCCCGATGTGTCGGTTGCCGTGTACGCCTCGCCCAGCCAGTCGGTGATCGCGGGCCCGCCCGACCAGGTCGACGAACTGATCGCGAAGGTCGACGCCAAGGGCCTGCTTGCCCGCCGCGTCGAGGTGGATGTGGCATCCCACCACGCCACCATCGACCCGATCCTGGGCGAACTGCGAACGGCGCTGGCCTACCTGAATCCGGCCGGACCGAAGATCCCGGTGATCAACACGGCTGAATACCCGCCCAACACAACGATTTTCGGCGCCGACTACTGGGTGGCAAACCTGCGTAATCCGGTCCGGTTCAGCCGGGCGGTCCAGGAGGCGGCCACCGACCACGGCAGCACGTTCATCGAGATCAGCCCGCACCCACTGCTCACTCGTGCCATCGGCGAGACAGCCACCAAAGCCCGGGTGTCGGGAACCGTGAACCGCGACCACCCCGAGACACTGACCTTCCACACCAACCTCGCACTCGTGCGGCCGCCGGTGAACACCGAACCGGCCGGCAAGCGCGACCTGCTCATCGACCTGCCACCCAGGGCCTGGCTGCACACCCGCTACTGGATGCAGACCGCGTCCGCGGGTCGGGAGTTCACCGGAGCCCACCCACTGCTCGGCATGCACGTCGAACTCCCCGGCGGTGCCACGCACGTGTGGCAGGCAGACGTCGGAACCGAACACAACCCGTGGCTCAAGGATCACAAGGTCCACGGACAACCGGTGATGCCCGGGGCGGGCTTCGCCGAAATCGCCCTGGCTGCAGGCTGTGCGGCATTCGGACTCCCGGCCCGCGACATCGAGGTGATCCGCCTGGAAGTCGAGCAGATGCTGCCGTTGGATGAGCAGACCCGGCTGACCACCCAGTTGGTGTGGGAGGACGACAAGGGCCACAGGGACGAAAAAGACAGAGCCGCCGCCCGGGTCGAAGTGCACTCCCGGGGGCTCGGTGGGCACTGGACGCGCCACGCCGTGGCCCGGGTCGCCCGCGCCAGCGGCGAGGTCCCATCCGCCCCGACCGCGGCAACGTCCGGCGGAACCACGCTGGCCACCAAAGACTTCTACACTGCCCTGCGCCGCACCGGCGCTTACCACGGCCAGGCCTTCGCCGCGCTGACCCGCATCCTCCGCACCGACGGTGGCTGGACCGAGACCGAGATCGCCCTGCCCGACGAGGCGACTCCGTACCGCGGCGCCGTTCTGCACCCGGTGATGCTCGACGCCGCACTGCAGTCGCTGGCCGCCGCAATGCCGGCCGAGCTCCTTTCGGACTCCGCCGATGTCACCTACCTGCCGGTGGCGATGGAGTCCATCCGGGTTTTCGGCGAGGTCGGGCGACGGGCCCGGTGCCGGGCCGAACTGGTCAGCATTGCCGACGGCGGCGGCGACGCGGTGGGCCAGATCACCCTGATGGATGACGCGGGCAACCTCACCGCCCAGGTGACCGGTGTCTATCTTCGGCGAGTCCAGCGTCGAACCGTCCCGCTCCCGTTGTCCCAGAAGATCTTCAGCACCGTCTGGGAGGAAGCGCCGGCGCCGCCCGGCGCCGATCCGCAGGGCAGCTGGCTGGTCCTGACCGACGGACCCGACTCGGCAGCAGCGGAATTCGGGGTGGGTTTCCTGTCTCGGAAGCGGCGGGTGATCACCGCCGACATCTATGACGAGACCGCTGTGCAGGCCGCGTTCGCCGAAGCCGCCGGCGACCCGGCGCTGCCGCCGGCCGGTGTTGTGGTGATCGGCCAGTGCCCCTCCGTGGGGGTCGACCTGGAAGCCGAGCTGACCCATGCCCGGGAACTGGTCTGGTCGGTGGCCGCCACGGTGCGCGCGATCACCAGTGGCTGGCACGGCAAACCGCCCCGACTGTGGCTGGTTACCCGCGGCGGCCTGGTCGTCGAGGGTTCTGAGGACAGCAACCCCGTCGCCGGCGCCCTGCGCGGACTGGTCCGCGTCCTCGCCTACGAGCACCCGGCGCTACGGGCCACGCTGGTCGATCTGGACGCCGCCGACGCCGCCGCGGCCGCCCTGACCGTCGAACTGGGCCTGTCCGGTAACGACGACGTGGTGGCCTGGCGTGCCGGACGCCGGTTCGCCGAGCGGTTGTCCCGAGCTCGGCTGCCCGAGAAGCTGCGCGATCACGTGGTGCGTCCGGACGGCTCCTATATCGTCACCGGCGGTCTGGGCGGCATCGGCCTCGCGGTGGCCCGTTGGCTGGTGGAAGGCGGCGCGGGCCGGGTGGTTCTCAATGGGCGCAGTGCCCCGTCGGAATCCGCCCGGGACGTCATCGCCGAACTGGGCGAGCGCACCGAGATCGTCGTCGAACTCGGCGACGTGGCCGAGCCGGGGGTGGCGGACCGCCTCGTCTCGGTCGCCGAGCAGACCGGCCGATCGCTGCGGGGGGTCATCCATTCCGCGGCCGTGCTCGACGACGAATTGGTGGCCGGGCTGACCAAGGAGAGCCTGGACCGGATCTGGGCGCCGAAGGCGGCCGGTGCGCTGCGTCTGCACCAGGCCACCGCGGACCGGGAATTGGACTGGTGGGCCGGCTTCTCCTCGGTGGCTTCTCTGCTCGGTTCTCCCGGGCAGCTGTCCTATGCGTGCGCCAATGCCTGTCTGGATGCGCTGGTCGAATGGCGCCGGGCCGCCGGTTTGCCGGCCACCGCGATCAATTGGGGACAGTGGGCCGATGTCGGCCTGGCCCGCGAAATCAGCTTCAGCGTGATGGACCCGATGGCGCCCGCCGAGGGCCTCGAAGCGCTCGACACCGTACTGGCAGGCGACTTCACCAAGGTCGGTGTGGCTCGGTTGCGTCTGGACCGGGTGGCCGAGGCCTTCCCGGAGATCCGCGAGCTGGGTTACTTCACCAACCTGGCCGGGGAACTGGAACTCACTGACGCCGACGACGACTGGGCCGGACCGGATTCGCTGCGCGGCCTGGATGCCGACCAGATCGAACGGGTCGTGACCGCGCGGCTGCGCAAGAGGATCTCGGCGGTGATGGGTTTCGCGGCCGATGGCGCCATCGAGATCGACCAACCGCTGACGGAACTGGGCATGGACTCCCTGATGGCGGTCCGGATGCGCAACACCGTTCGTGCCGACTTCGGGGTGGAGCCACCGGTGGCGCTTATCCTGCAAGGCGCGACCCTGGCCGACCTGGCCGTCGACCTGATCCGTCAACTCGGTCTCGCCGAGGCCACCGCGGACCGACCCAACGCCGTTCGTGATCGCGCACAACAACGTGCCGCCGCCCGCCAACAGGCCGCAGCACGCCGAAAGGTAAGACAACGACCGTGACACCCAGTAGTGGCTACTCGTCGAACCCGCCCTCGCCCAACGCAATCGCGGTGGTCGGGATGGCCGGGCGGTTCCCCGGCGCGAGGTCGTTGTCGGAGTTCTGGCGCAACCTCCGCGGCGGTGTCGAGTCGATCGTCGACCTCTCCCACGACGACCTGATCAGCGCCGGGGTGGGGGAGAAGGCCCTGGCCAACCGGTCCTATGTGCGTCGTGCGGCGCTGCTTCCCGGGATCGAGGAGTTCGACGCGGACTTCTTCGGATTCACCCCGCAGGCCGCCCGCATGCTCGACCCTCAGCACCGACTTTTCCTCCAGTCCGCATGGCATGCGCTGGAAGACGCCGGCTACGACCCGGCCGACAGCGACAAAACGGTCGGTGTGTTCGGGACAAGTTCCACCAGTGGCTACCTCTTGCACAACCTGATGTCGAATTACGACCCGAACCTGGTGATCGGCCAGGGCGCCAGCTTCGACATGGTGGCGCTGTCGCTGAGCAACGACAAGGACCACCTGGCCACCCGGGTCGCCCACCAACTGAACCTGCGCGGCCCGGCCCTGTCGGTGCAGACCGCGTGCTCCTCGTCGCTGGTCGCCGTGCACCTGGCTTGCCAGGCCATTCTCAACGGCGAGTGCGAGATGGCGCTGGCGGGGGGATCCTCCATCCGGGTTCCGCACCGCGTCGGATATTGGTTTGAAGCCGGCTCCATGGTGTCCCCCACCGGACATTGTCGTCCTTTCGACATCCGTTCGGACGGAACGATCTTCGGCAGCGGGGTCGGTGTGCTCGTTCTCAAGTCGCTGCAGGATGCGCTTGACGACGGTGACCGAATCCATGCCGTCATCCGGGGCTCGGCGCTCAACAACGACGGCTCGACGAAGATGAACTACGCCGCGCCAAACGCCGCCGGTCAGGCCGAGGTCATCGCCGAGGCCCATGCGGTGGCCGAAGTCGACGCCTCAACGGTGAGCTATGTCGAGACCCACGGAACCGGTACCCCGCTGGGCGACCCCATCGAAATCGAGGGCCTGCGGCAGGCCTTCTCATTCTCTACCGAGGACCGGACGGGGCCGTGCTACGTCGGATCGGTGAAATCCAACATCGGACACCTCGAGACCGCGGCCGGGATCGCGGGTCTCATCAAGACGATTCTGTGCCTCAAGCACCGGGCCCTTCCGGCGACGCTGCACTACACCAGCCCGAACCCGGAATTGCACATCGACCGGGGGCCGTTCGTGGTCCGTGGCGAGGATGGGCCGTGGGAGTGGGACGGGCCACTGCGCGCCGGGGTCAGTTCCTTCGGGGTCGGGGGCACCAACGCCCACGTCATTCTCGAAGAGGCGCCGGCCGTCGAGGAACCCGAGGCCAGCCCCGGCCCCCAGGTGTTACTGCTGTCCGCCCGCACCGCCGATGCTCTCAACGGGGCGCGTGCCGCGCTGGCTGCGGAGATGTCGGACGCGGAGGAGCTCAGCCTCCCGGACGCCGCCTACACCCTGACTCGACGCCGGCGCGAGCCGATCCGGCTGGCGGCGGTGGTTAACGACCAGGAAGACGCGGCAACCGTCCTGGGTGCTCCCGAGCACGACAACGTGTTCGTCGGCGAGGCGCCCGCTGCCGAATCGAGCAGCGACAGAATTGTTTTCGTCTTCCCCGGTCAGGGCGCCCAGTACATCGGCATGGCCCGCGGTCTGCACGAGTGCGAGCCGGTGTTCCGCGAGCATTTCGACGCCTGCGCGGCCGCTTTCGGCGCGGAAATGGGTTTCGATCTGCGTGCCGAGGTGTTCGACGGCACCGGACGCAACCTCGAGCGCACGGACCGGGCACAACCGGCGCTGTTCGCCGTGGAGTACGCGCTCGCCAAACTGATCGAGTCCTACGGTGTCCGCCCGGCGGCACTGGCCGGACACAGCATCGGTGAATGGGTCGCGGCAACCCTGGCGGGCGTCTTCGATCTGCCGACCGCGGTCAAGGCGGTCTCCATGCGCGCGCGCCTGATGCATGCCTCGGCTCGCGGCGTGATGGTTGCGGTGGCGTTGGCCCCGGATGCCCTGGCCGAACATCTCGGCAACGACGTCGACCTGGCGGCGATCAACGATCCGGGTAGCTGCGTCGTGGCCGGTTCAGAGCAGAGCATCCGGGACTTCCAGGCCCGGCTCGCCGAGAGCGGTATCGTGGCGCGCCGGGTGCGGACCGCACATGCATTCCACTCCCGGCTGATGAACCCGGTGGTGCCGGAGTTCACCGCATTCCTTTCTCGGCTGGATGTGCGCGAGCCGCAGATCCCGTTGCTGTCCAACGTGACCGGAACGTGGATGTCGGCCGGGGAGGCGACCGATCCCGCGACGTGGGCGCGCCAGATCCGGCAGACCGTCCGGTTCTCCGACGAACTCGGTGCGCTGCTGGCGGACCCGAGCCGGGTCTTCGTGGAGGTGGGCCCGGGCGGAACCCTGACCGCCTCGGCGATGCGGCATCCGGATTGGGCGGCCGGGCACCGGGCGGTACGGATGATGCGCCACCAGGCCCAGAACCGCAGCGATCACGACACCTTCCTGCTGGCGCTCGGCCAGTTGTGGGCGGCCGGTGTCGAGGTCGACTGGACCTCGCGCACCGGCGGACAGCGCACCCTGCTGTCGCTGCCCGGCTATCCCTTCGAGCGGCAACGCCACTGGGTGGAGTACAACGCGGCCAACCGGATGACGGGCGGTGGGTCCGGGGAAGCTGCGGGATCGACCCCGGCCGCCGGTACCGTGGCAGCGGCGACCACCACCTCGCAGATGGAAGCCAGCCTGCAACGCATCTGGTCGCAGTGTCTCGGGATCGCAACCATCGACCGCAACACCAACTTCTTCGACGTGGGTGGCGACTCACTGGTCGCGATCAGCGTGGCGATGACCGCAAGCAAGGAGGGGTTGGACCTCACCCCGCAGGACATCTACGAGAACCAGACGCTGGCATCGTTGGCCCGTGCGGTGACCGCACGCTACGCCGAGGGCAGCCTGGCCCGTCAATCCCCGGACGACGCCGCGCACCCGCCGATTCCGCCGAACGTCGCCTACTTCCTGGAGTACGGGTTGCGTGATGTCGGCAGCTGGCGGGTTCCGCTGATCCTGCAACTGCGTCCCGACATCTCACTGGACGACATCCGGGCGGTGTTGACCGCCGTGACCAATCACCATGACGCGCTGCGGCTTCGGCTGGTCGATCACGGAGGAATCTGGGATCAGCTGCTCGGTGAACCCGAGGAGTTCGCCGCACTGACTGCGACGTCGTTACCGGAGGGAATCGCGCCCGGCAGTCCGGAGGAACGCGCCGCGGTGATGGCGGTTCTGACCGAGCAGATGAGCGAGCACCATCTACTCGGCGGACCGTTGAACGCCACCTACCTCAGCGGGCGCGAACGGGCCTACCTGGTGTTGAGCCTGCACGGGATCGCCGGGGACAACGCCTCACGCGACATCCTGCTCACCGATGTCTTCACCGCATTCGCCCAACAGCTGGCCGGCGCGCCGATTTCGCTCGAACCGGTGACCACATCCTGGCCGGAATGGCTGCAGCGCAGCGCGGCCCTGGCCATGCATCCGGCGGTGCTGGAGACCAGGGACCACTGGCTGGATGTTGTCCAGAAAGCCACTCTGAGCGTGGCCGGACCCGCATCGACGCCCCCGGGTGCGCCCGACCTGGCCCGACTGCCAGCGGCTCTGACGGTCGAGCAGACCGCAGATCTCGATGAAGCCCGACGACTGCTGAAGGTGCCGCTTGACGACCTCCTGCTGGCCGCCCTCGGACGCGCGGTGGGGTCGACCGTCGGAGACGGCCGACTGGCCGTGGAGTTGGGCGGACAGGGCCGCTCAGTGCTGCGGCCCGACGTCGACGTCCGCCGAACGGTCGGTTGGTTCACCACCATCTATCCGGTCGTGATCCCCTGCGCGGCGTCGCGCAGCGCCAGCGCGCAGGACCTGCTCGACGACGTCGCGGCATCCCTGCAGGGCGTTCCGCACCACGGAATCGGATACGGGCTGCTGCGTTACGTGTACGCGCCGACGGCCCGACTGCTCGGGGCGACCCGGCCGGCCGACATCTTCCTGTCCAACCTGGGGACGATTCCGGACGCTCCTACCGGGCAGTCCGATCAGGAGCCGGTCCGGTTCGACACCGATCCGGCCCTGCCGGTGCGGGAGTCGGTGCCGGGTCTCGGTCACGCGATCGAATTGCGGGTCTACCGTCACTCCGGGGCGCTGCATGTCGACTGGTGGTACGACAGCCGCCGACTGGGCCGCACCGACGTCGAGTCGTTGTCACGGGAGTTCGCGACGGCACTGCACGAACTGACCACCGAACTGCTGACCGCGAGTGAAATCGACTCTGCGGAGGACGAATTGGCGCTCGTGGACCTGTCGTCCACCGACGTCGAATAGGAGACGCCTGCATGTCCGGCAAACATAGGTCGTCCAGCTCAGACAAAGCCGTTGTCGTCGAGGGTCTGACGAAGACCTTTGGAACCGTCACGGCGTTGCGCGGGATCAGTTTCGAGGTCGGTCGTGGCGAGGTTCTCGGCCTGCTCGGGCCCAACGGGGCCGGAAAGACCACGACGGTGGACATCCTGTCGACCCTGGCGACCCCAGACTCGGGAAAGGTGGAGGTGGCCGGCCATGACGTGCGCACCGATCCGGCCGGCGTGCGCCGTTCCATCATGCTCACCGGTCAGCACGTCGCCCTCGACGACATGCTCACCGGCCGGCAGAACCTGGTGATGTTCGGCCGACTGCAAGGACTGAAGAAGGCCGAGGCCAAAGACCGGGCGGCGGAACTGCTGGAGCGATTCGACCTCGTCGAGGCCGGTGATCGCAGCGTCAAGAACTATTCCGGCGGTATGCGTCGGCGCATCGACATCGCCTGCGGTTTGGTGGTCCGTCCGGAGGTGGTTTTCCTCGACGAGCCGACCACCGGGCTGGACCCCCGCAGCCGGCTGGCCATCTGGGAACTGGTGTCGGACTTCAAATCCGAGGGAATCGCCACGTTGCTGACCACCCAGTATCTGGAGGAGGCGGATTCCCTCAGTGACCGCATCATCGTGATCGACAAGGGAACCGTCATCGCCGAAGGGACCGCGAACTCCCTCAAGGAGCGCACCGGTGGAACCTACTGCGAGATCGTGCCGCGTGACCTCAAAGATGTGCCCGCGGCGGCCGCCGTGCTCGCCCAGCTGCTCGCCGACGGCAACCGGGCCGCGCTGACCGAAGGTGCGGACCGCCTCTCGATGCCCGCGCCGGACGGGGCCAATACGCTCATCGCGGCCCTGAATCTACTCAGCGCCGCCGATATCGAACTGCAGGACATCGCTCTGCGGCGACCCTCGTTGGACGAGGTGTTCCTCAAGCTGACCGGCCAGCAGGACGGCCGGGATGCCGACCCCACCGTGGTACTGGATGCTCAGGCGCTGCGGTGAACGCAGGTGCCATCCCGGCGTCGGCCCGGCCGATGCCGTCCACCCGGCAACAGTGGTGGACGCTGACCACCCGGATGATTTCCCCGACCCTGACCAATGGCGAATTGCTCACCCAGGTCCTGGGTTCCATCGTCTTCACGGTGGGCTTCTACCTTCCACTGAAGAACATTCTCGGCGCGGTCCAGCCGATGAGCAGCTATGCGCAGTACCTCACCCCTCTGATCGTTCTTCAGGCCATCTCCTTCGCCGCCGTCGCCGCGGCCTTCCGGTCGGCATTGGATGCCCTTCAGGGCATCAACCGGCGGTTCCGGTCCATGCCCATGGTCGCCCTGACGCCGTTGGCCGCCCGCATGACGGCCAGCATGTACCGCTGCACCGTGGCACTGGTGGTATCGCTGGTCTGCGGCCACATCATCGGCTTTCGTTTCCATGGCGGCCTGCTGCACACGATCGGGTTCATCCTGCTGTGCCTGTTGATCGGCGTCGTGCTGGCACTGATGGGTGACCTGATCGGCGCGGCCACCCGCAACCCCGAGGCAACCGCCCCGCTGCTCCTGGTACCGCAGGTGACTCTGGGGCTGGCATCCGTCGGTCTGCAACCGGTCGAGCAGTTCCCCCGGTGGATCCAGCCCTTCGTCCGCGACCAACCGCTTTCCCAGTGGCTCAACGGTCTGCGCGCGTTGGCCGGTGACACCACCACAGCGGCACCGCCGGTCTCCTGGTCGGTCATCGGACCGGGGCTGGCCTGGATAGCCGGCGGCATCGTGGTCTTCACCTGGCTGCACGCCCGGGTGGCGGCGAGGCGTCCATGAGCATGATCACTGAGATTCCGATCCTCACCGCCCGGGTGCTGCGGCGGTGGAGTTCTGACCCTGCCACCGTCGCGCAGTCTCTGCTCTTTCCGGCCGGCCTGCTGGTGGCGCTGAACGTGGTGCTGGGCAACGGCATCAAAGCGGCCACCGGTCACAGCGCCCTTTACGGCACCGTCCCACTGGTGTCCCTGATCGGCGCCACCTCCGGCGCCATCATCGTCACGGTGAGCATGATGCGCGAACGCGACGACGGCCTGCTGTCCCGGTTCTGGGTGGTTCCGTCCAACCGCGCGTCGGGTCTGGTCTCGCGCCTGATCGCCGAGTGGATTCGGATCGTGGCGATCACCGCCTTCGTCATGTGCGTCGGCATGCTGCTGGGTTTCCGCTTCACCCAGGGATTTCCCCAGGCGGTGGCCTGGCTGGTCATGCCGGCCTTCTTCGGCGTCGCCTTCTCGGCGGTGGTCATGACAATCGGGTTGTACGCGGCGAACACCATCGTGCCGCAGGCAACCGAGGTGATCGCCGCGGTGCTGTTCTTCTTCAGCACCGGATTCGTCCCGCTCGAGCAGTTCCCGAAATGGTTGCAGCCCTTCGTCGAGCACCAGCCCTACAGCTGCGTCATCGATGCGATGCGCGGGCTGGCGCTCGGCGGACCCGTTCTCGCGCCGGTGCTCGGCACACTGCTATGGTCCGCGGGAATAGCGGCCGTCATTGCTGTCCCGTTGGTGGCCGGATACCGAAAGGCCAGCAGACGTGACTGATTGCCGGGGGGTCTAGCGGGTGTTTCCTTCATCGGGCATCCGCAAGCTCGCGCGCAGCGAGGAGATGTTCGCCGAGACCCAGAACTTCGTCGGTTTGGCTGCGCACATCGAAGGATCCTTGGACGTCGACGCTCTCGCCGACGCCTTCGATCTGCTGCTGCAGTCCCACCCTGTTCTCGGCGGGCACCTGGAGAAGGGGTCTGACGGGCGCTGGGAAATCGTCCTCGACGACCTGGAGCATCCCGGTATCGAGGTGATCGAACTGGGCCCGGATGACGCTGCGCCGAAACCGCTCTTCGACCAGACGGCATCGCTGGCCGGCCTGCGGGTCATCGTCCGCGACGGCCAGCCGCCACAGCCGACGCTCTACCTTCACCACGCCCTGGCCGACGGGCACCACAGTTTCAGTCTCATCGAGGAACTGTTTGCCACCTACACCGAACTGGTGACCACCGGGAACCCCCCGGCGGTCACCGTGCACCCGGCACCTGACTCGCTGGAGAAGGTGCTCGCCGACCGTGGTGTGGAAAAGGTGGCCCGATCCGGACTTGAGCGGATGCTGGGTGCGATGTTCGTCTACGACCTGCCGCCGTCAAGGCGCGCCGCTGCCGAGGTCAATCCCGCACTGCCGCAACTGGTTCCGATGGTGTCCTGCACGTTGGGCATCGAGGAGACCGAGCGCATCATCGAATTCTGCCGATCGAAGAAAATCGGTCTGAACGCCCTGCTGTCGGCGGTCGTACTGACCGCGGAGTGGCAGGTCCGGGGCACTCCGAACATCCCGGTTCCCTACGTCTACCCGGTGGATCTGCGCTACCTGCTCTCGCCCCCGGTGTCGGCGACCGACGCCACCAACCCGGTCGGGATCGCCACCTATCTGGCCACGATCCGCAAGAACACCGACGTCGTCGACCTGGCCCGGGATATCAACGACACGTTCAAGCAGGACATCGCCGAAGGCGTGATCCAGCAGTCATTCCTGCACTTCAGCCCGCAGTATGTGGGTAACCCGCCCGGATTGCCCGACGTGGTGATGTTCACCGATAACGGGATCGTGCCGCCTCTGCCGTCTCCGCCGGACATGAGGTTCGTCGGAACGCACGGCGAACTTTACTTCGCCGTGGGCGCCGGGATCGAGATCTACACCAGCAAGATCTTCGCCGGCGCCCTGATGATCGAGTACCACTCGCACGGCCCGGACCCCGAGAAGCGCGTCGACGCCATCGAGAAACTGCTCCACGAGGTTGCTGCGCGCCACGGCTGACTGCGTCGAATGAGGCCTCTCGCAGACGACGACGTGCGACTGGAACTCTGCGTCGCGCTTCACTCAACGAGCGGTGCGGGCCCGAACTCATAGACGTGGTACTGCGCCGCTTTGCGTAGCGCCGGCGCAATGCGGGCGGCGCGTTTCACCGCCCGGAAGCGGGCCGTCACCCTGGCGAAGGTGCTGGCATCGAAGAAGGTGGCGGACTCCTTCAGTCGGACACCCGGCACCCGGCTCAGAATGTCCTGTGGCGAGTTGACCGCCCAGTACAGCGTGGAATTGGAGTTGCGAACCAGCGTCTGGGTCTTCTGCGACTTGATGGCCAGCCAGTTGAAGAAGTCGATCTGCAGTTCGCCACGGGGAAACCGATCCACCACGTGGCGCAGCAATTCGATGCCCTGGTCCTCAGTGAGGTACATGCTGATGCCCTCGGCGATGAACAGCACCGGCCGGTCTGCTGGAATCCGGTCCAGCCAGGTCGGATCGGTCGCCGAACTGGGGGTGAGGTGGTAGTGCGCACGGGCCGGATAAACCTGCTCGCGCAAGGCGATCACTTCCGGAAAGTCGACGTCGTACCACTCGACGCCGGGACCGGGATCGATCCGGAACACCCTCGGGTCGAGCCCACAGCCCAGATGCACAACGGTGCAGTGTGGGTTGGCCGCCAGGAAACGGCGCGTCCAGATGTCGTACTGGGCGGTGCGCACCGTGCACAATGGCGCCCACCCGGCCCCGACACCGAGTTCGCGCCAGTCCAGGTCGAGTTTCGCGATGGCCTCGCGTGCGTAGCGGTCACCGAGCACCGGGCGCTCGAGATCGGCGTCGAGGGCCTTCAGGTAGAGGGTCGTAAGCATGGTCTTCGCCGGGCCGTCGAGGTTCACGGCAACTTTGTCGCTCACTCGTGTGAGAGTATGCGTAGTTGCTGGGGAGTGCGACATCCGGCGCAAGTCAGGGTTCCGAAAGGGGTGCGGCCGGTGGCTGAAGGCAAAGAAAGTTCCGGCTCGCCGCGACGCGTCCTGCTGTTGTACTACAGCTACACGGGCCAGGCGCGGAAGGTGCTGGAGGCAGCGGGGGAGGTTTTCCGGGAGCGGGGCTGGGACGTCTCCACTGCGCCGATCGAATTCACCGACCCGCGCTACGCCGAACGGTTCTCGCGTTTCCCGATGACTCATGTGTGGCGGGATTTCCTGGGGATGCTGCCCGCCCAGACGAGGAAGGCCACCGGTCAGATCCGCACCCCCGACGAGGTGCGCCGCACCGACTACGACCTGATCTGCATCGGGTCACCGACCTGGTGGCGTGACGTCAGCATGCCGCTGCGGTCCTTCCTGAAATCAGCCGAGGCGCCTCCGCTGCTCGCCGGAACGCCGTTTGCGGTGTTCGCCGTCTGCCGGCGTTACTGGAAGGAAAACCTCAATGCGGTGCGCAAGCTGGCCGAGAAGGCCGGCGGGAGTTACGTCGGTGGGATCCACTTCGACTATCCCGGCGATCAGGTTCGGTCGATGCTGTCGCTGACCAGTTATCTGGGTTCGGGGGAGTACCGCGAGCGCTACCTCGGACTGCGGATACCGACCACCAACATCAGCGAGGCGCAGCTCGAGCAGAGCCGGCGGTTCGCCGCCCAACTCTCCGACAGCGTGTCGGCGTCGGCGCCGGAGTAGCTCCGGAGTGCCTCGGGGTTTCGACGTCTCGACCGAATCGTCGGCTACGGTCGCCGAGGTCCATTCGGCCTTCGGCAACGCCGACTACTGGCGGGACCGCTTGGCCGTGTTCGGCGGCGACAGCATCAGGCTGGATTCTCTGGTCGTCGAGGGCGGTTCGGTGGTGGTCGGCACAACCCAGGACCTCCGCAACGATGTGCTGCCGGGTTTGATCGCCAAAGCGGTTCCCGGCGACTTGAAGGTGCTGCGGAGGGAGACCTGGCACTTCACCGATGGTGGGGTGCTGCACGGCGATGTCGTCATGACGACGTCAGGAGCGCCGATTTCGGGTCGTGCAACGGCCGAGGTATCGCCCACCACAGCGGGGTCGGTACTCCGGTTCACCGGGACGGTCGCCATGAACGTGCCGTTGATCGGCGGACCGGTCGAGAAATACATCAGCGGCCGGATCACCCAGGAGATCCCCGAGGTGCAACGCTTCACGACAAGGTGGGTCCTCGCGAATGCCTGACGGAAAACTCGCTGACGGGTCGGGGCCGATCCCGACCACCGCCGAAGCCCTGTCCCGTCTCGACGAGGCCATGGTCGAGGCGATGATGACCCAGCGTGCCGTCCGCCGGGTGCGCCCCGACCCGGTCGACGACGATCTGGTTCTGCGATGCATCGAGTTGTCGCTGCGCGCGCCGACCGGGTCAAACGGGCAGAACTGGGAATTCATCGTCGTCAAGGACCCGGCGGTGAAGCGAAAGCTCGGCAAGCGCTACCGGCAGGGATGGGATCTTTACTACCGCAGCACCGTTCGCAAAATCGCCGAGACCGACGAGTCGATGGCCAAGACGGCGCGCGCTGTGCAGTGGCAGGTTGATCACTTCGCCGAGATTCCTGTCATGGTCGTGGCTTGCCTGAGGATGAGCGTCCGGGAGGGCAAGATCCCCTACCTGCCGATGCCGCATGCGGTGCTCTCGGGTTTCTTCGGTTCCATCTACCCCAGCGTGCAGAACATCCTGCTGGCAGCCCGCAGCATGGGACTCGGCGCCTCACTCATTACCCTGCCGCTGTGGAGCCAGGCTTCGGCTCGACGGGCCCTGGGCCTGCCGACGTCGGTCACTCCGATCTGCGTCGTGCCAATGGGCTGGCCACGAGGTCGCTACGGCCCGACCACCCGCAGGCCTGTCGGTGAGGTGGTCCACCTCAACACCTTCGGCAACCGGGTCTGGCTGACGCGTTGACCTCTGGTCGCTAACGGCGACGGGTTGCCGCGCGGCGAAGGGCGGGAAGCAAGATCCCGCGCGGCGTGAGTCGGCCACCCGCACCCATCAGTTTGGCGCCGAGGCCTGGGACCACCAGGCGTTTTCCCTCCAGCATCCCGGCGATGGCCGCATCGGCCACCTCGCGGGCCGAGGTGGTGAACGCTCCCAGGCCGGACTCCGGCGTCATCGCGGCGCCGGCGACCTCCCACCACTCGGTCGGCACGGGTCCGGGGCACAGCGTCGTGCACGACACCCCGGTCCCGCGCAGACCTTCATGCACGGCCTCGGAGAATGTCTGCACGAACGCTTTGGTGGCTGAGTAGACCGCCGCGCCGGGCAGCGGCTGGAATCCGGCGATGGAGCCGACGTTGAGCACTGCTCCCGCACCCGCCGCGGTCATTGCCGGCAGTGCCGCGTGGGTGAGTTCCATCAACGCCAGGGCATTGACGGTCACCTGCTCGGTCTCGCGCTGCAGTGGAAGGTTCTGGAACAGCCCGTCGGTGCCGAAGCCCGCGCTGTTGACCAGGCCGGCCGGCCGCTGCGCGGTGATGTGCCCGACCAGCCTTACCCGATCCGCGTCGTCGCCGAGGTCCAGCGACATCACCTCAACACCCACGGAGTGCTGCCGGGTCAGTTCGTCGGCGAGTTCGGTGAGGCGGTCGGCGCGGCGGGCCACCAGCACCAGGCCGTAGCCCAGACCCGCCAGACCGCGGGCGATCTCGGCGCCGATCCCCGAGGAGGCGCCGGTGACGACGACGGTGGTGTCGGCGGCGGCTGTGGGAAGACTCATGGTGACCAACGATATGCGCCGCCGCCTACCCTGATGCCAATGCTTGAAGTCATCGACCGCGGGACCGCCGGCCCGTCGCACCCGGCGCCACTGCTCTTCGTGCACGGAGCGTGGCACGGCGCGTGGTGCTGGGACGAGAATTTCACGGGCTTCTTTGCCGACCGGGGATACCGCGCCGTTGCCGTGAGCTTCCGCGGCCACGGCAATAGCGGAACGGACAAGAAACTGCGGGATCTCACCTTCACCGACTACCTCGAGGACGTCATCTCGGTGGCCCGCTCTCTGCCGACCCCGCCGGTGGTGATCGGTCACTCGATGGGGGGCGCCATCGTGCAGATGTACCTACAGTCCAACGATGCACCGGCCGGGGTGCTGCTGGCCTCATCGCCGCCGCAGGGCTACTTGGGTTCGGGCCTGCGCTGGATCAGGCGGCATCCGTGGCACTTCGCCAAGTTGACGGTCACCGGTGAGTCGCTGCGTTACGTCAACACCCCGGAACTGGCCAGAGAGCGGTTCTTCTCGCCGCAGACACCCGAGGACGTGGTCCGCCGCTACGCCGCCAGACTCTCCGAGGAGAGCGCTCGGCAGGGAGTCGACGGTCTGCTCAAGTTGCCGAAGCCCGGACGGGTGTCGGCGCCCCTGCTCGTTCTCGGCGCACTCGAGGACGGTGCGGTCAGCCAAAGGGAGGTGCGTGCCACCGCGCGCGCCTACCGCACCGAACCAGAATTCTTCCCCATGGGCCACGACATGATGCTTGAGCCGGGCTGGGCGGCGGTGGCGGAGCGGATAGACGGGTGGCTCGGAGGGCGCGGGCTGTGAGACGGCGCCGGCCCCTTAGCTGGGACTTATCTCAAGCGGGTCGCAACACACTGGGTAACTCACGGGTTTGCCGTGAGCTGGGTATTTCGTTACTGTCAAAGCTGACAGTTTCCTGAGATCCCCTACCTGGAAGGCCCCCCAATGGCTGCTGCCGTCCGTTCCTGTCTCACTGCGGGCGTCGCTCTGGTGGGCGCCGGGGTTGTGACCGCGGCAGGGGTCACCCCGCCCACGCAGCAGACCGAGATCCGGGTGGTGGAAAGCGCGGTGAGCCTCGCCGCGGCTGTCGGATCGGCCTGCTCGGGCTACAACATCGAGGGCTGCGACATCTGGGCCAAACAGACGTACACGCCCGTGGTCTACAACCCCGACGCCGGAGCGTGGCGCAACGTGCCGGCCAACATCGTGAATGCGATCGTCAGCGTTCCGCGTGCGCTGGTCGACGGGCTCAACGAACTGTCCTACGGGTTCGAGGTCACCGGGAGTTGGTGGGTCTACACCCCGACCAACGTCCTCGGGTTCGACCCGGCCGACCCGCCCAAGGTCGCCGCCCTGATGAACCTTCTCATCCCGTTCAAGCCGGTCTCTCAGCCATTCGGCGAGGCGCTGACCTGGTGGGGCAAGGCGAATCTGACGATGAACGAGGGTTGCACGGGAACAGCAGGCCCGGTCTGCCAGGACCCCCTCGCCCTTCTCTCCACCATGTTCCACGTCCCCCCGACGGCGATGATCAACGGCATCAAGTTCCCGTTCATCACCGACCCGGTCAGTCCCTTGGAGGGCTCGATGGGCAACCCACTGCCCGCGGGCTACCCGGGCAACATCGACCGGGAAGTGCCCTGGTCCGAGGCCTACCTGCAGCTCAACCCCTTCGATGTGCCGAACTCGGTGATGAACTACCTCAAGGCCGATCCGTCGACGAACCGGCCGGAGCCGGTCACCGTCTCGGAGGTGGTCTCCTCGCTCACGCGCTTCGCCAAAGCGAGCAAGCTGGACTTCTACCCGTTCGTCCCGATGAGCTTCCTGCTCAAGGGTTGGCCGTACACGGCACTGACCCCGCTGTTCAAACCTTTCCTGCCGTGGCTGTGTCCGGACTGCAACCCGCTCAATCCGGCCTGGCCGCCGGGGGCCACCGAGCAGCCCTGGCCGTCGGCAGCGGTGCCGGCTCCCACACCGGCCGAGGCGGTGGCGGCCACCACTGCCCAGGAGACGGCGCCGGCGACCGCGATCGCCCCGGCGGAGCCTGAGGTTGCCGAGCGGGCGCCGACCGACCGTGCGTCGTTGACCGGTCGTGCCAAGCAGGCCCAGGCGCGCGTCGCCAAGACCGCCGCCGCGGTCATCACACCGGCTGCGCCTGCTCCGACGAGCGAAGCGCCGGAACCTTCGGACACCCGCGTCTCCAACCGCCGGGCGGCCCGAACCGCCGAGGCCGCCAAGACCCCGTCGGACCGGACCGGACAGTCCGCCAGGAGCCGGGCAGCAGCTGAATCCCGCGGGTAACACACCACTTAGGATCGGCCAATGAGCAGCGAACAGTTCGATGCGGTCATCATCGGCGCCGGCTTCGGCGGCATGGGGGCGGCGGTCCAGCTGAACCGGATGGGTTACGACAACCTGGCCATCATCGACCGCGTGGACGACGTGGGCGGCACCTGGCACGTCAACCATTACCCGGGTCTGGCTGTCGATATCCCCTCGACCACGTACTCCTACTGGTTCGAACCCAATCCGTACTGGTCGCGGCTCTATGCCCCCGGCGCGGAGTTGAAGCGTTACGCGGAACACGTCGCCGACAAGTACAACCTGCGGCGGTACATGCGGCTCAACACCACCGTCGACGGCGCCGAGTGGGACGAGGACGCCAAGAACTGGGTGATCACCCTCGTCGGTGGCGAGACGCTGACCGCCCAGTTCCTCATCGCCGCAACGGGTTACCTGTCCCAGCCGAAATGGCCTGACATTCCAGGGATCGACACCTTCGAAGGGAAGGTGCTGCACGCCGCCCAATGGGATGACAGCTACTCGATGCGCGGCCGGCGCGCAGCGGTCATCGGGACCGGATCCAGCGCGGTGCAGATCATTCCGGAGATCGCCAAGGAGACCGCCGACCTGACGGTCTACCAGCGGACCCCGATCTGGGTGCTGCCCAAGCCCGATTTCGGTATCGGGTTGTGGGTGCAACGGGGGTTCGCACGCGCGCCGCGGGCGCAATACGCACTGCGACGGACCACCGATACCGTCACTGACCTGATGGTTCAGATCGCGATGTGGAAGTACCGCTACTTCAAGGCGGTCAACAAGGGCGTGACCTACGCCGCCGGCGTGCACCGCTTCCTCTCGATCCGCGACAAGAACGTTCGCCGCGCGATGAAGCCTGACTATGCCTACGGTTGCAAGCGGCCGACCCTGTCCAATACCTACTACCGGACTTTCAACAAGCCCAATGTCCATCTGGAGACCGCCGGGATCGATCGGATCGAACCGGACGGAATCGTCGCCAAAGACGGCACCAAGCGGGTGATCGACACCTTGGTCCTGGCGACCGGCTTCGATGTGTGGAACGCCAACCTGCCGGCGATCGAGGTGATCGGCCGCGACGGCCGCAATCTCGGAAAGTGGTGGCGGGAGAACAGGTTTCAAGCCTACGAGGGTGTCACGGTCCCCGCATTCCCCAACTTCATGTCGATGTCGAGTCCGTACTCCTGGATCGGTATGTCGTGGTTCGACACCGTCGAGTGCCAGATGCGGCACATGGACCGACTGTTCGGTGAGTTGAAGCGCCGCGGCGCGTCAACCTTCGAGGTGACCGAAGAAGCAAACGCGCGCTTCCTGGACCGGATGACCGATCTACTCGACGACTCGGTGTTCATGCTGGGCGGATGCGCGGGATCCCGCTCCTACTGGTTCAGCGAATCCGGCGAAGCGCCGCTGTTCCGGCCGACATCGGTCCGCAGTGCGCTCAAAGAGCAGAAGGAATTCGCCTTGTCGGACTACGCGATCGCCTGAGTAACTCAGGTTCTGAGTTCGGATCGGACTTCGACGAGTGTCTCCTCGTCGCAAAGCCCGAGGCCGTGGGCCAGTTCGGCTGCAACAGACGCGTCCGCCACCAGATGCAGCGGAATGCCGGCGTTGCGCAGTTCTGTTGCGCGTGAACGTAATTCGATATTGCGTTCGTCCTCGTCATCCCCAACCTGCCGGATCAGAATCAGCGCGACCCGCCCGGGGAACTCCCGGGCCATCTCCTCGTAGGTCAGCGCGTCGCGCTGACCGCTGTCTCCGATGAGCACGAACGTCATCGTCGGGTAGGCCTCGAGGAGCCGACGAATGGCGGTCCGCTTGTGTTCGGCTCCACTTCGCCGCAGATAGCGCTCGGTGGGACCCCAATCGGTCAGGAACATCGGGCCCACCGGAAACCCGCGCAACTGAACGAACTCCTGGAGCGCAGGGTAGAACGACCATGTCCCGGTGGAGACGTAGAAGAACGTCGGCACCGGTTTGCGATGGCCGGAACCGGAGGGCACTCCGCGGGCCAGACCCCGGTAGAACGACGCCATACCCGGAATCGCGGCCCGTTCGCTGGCTTCCCGCAGCACCGTTCGAGCGATCATGGCGGCCCCCTCCGTGAGGCCGGTCAGCAGAATCGTGTCGTCGATATCTGAGATCACCAGAAAGGGGGCTTTCAGCGACGGCTTGACCACCCTGCCGGTGCCCGAGGCCGACTCACCGTCCTCGACCGGGGCGACGATGGCGTGCGCCGCGTGCCAGCCGGCCCGCAGATCCGGGACGGGCAGCGAGAAATTCGCATATCCATGGCTGTCGGTGACCTCGGTGGCGCTGTGCTTGCCGATGCGAAGTTCGACCTCGGCGCCGACGATGTCCAGAGCGGCGTGCCTGCGCAGATTCGCCTGTGCCACTTCCCAGTAGGGGATCCGGCTGTCACCAGGAAGCTCCGGGGCTTCGATCACCCGTACCCGGACCTTGGCGACGTCGTCGGCGACGAACCCGCGATAGACGACTACGTGCATCCCGCGGAATGCACCCGTCTTGATCTTCTGCTCACGGCGTCGCTTTGTCAGACTGCTCTCGACCCCGGCCACGAAGGCGGCGGTTTCCGGGCTTCGCAACTTGGAGTTCAACTCCGAGGCGATCCGGCGAGGAAGGCGGGGCACGCTTCCAGCATCCCAAATGCCGGCCCGTGTGGTCCGGTTATCGCCCGTTACGAGACTAAGTCGCGGGTGGGCGTCAGCCGACCTTGCCGGGCGTGAAGCTCATCGGTGTGCGTGTGACGTTGATGCGCGGGCCCTGGGGACTCCTCGTCGGGGCGGCCGCAGGAGGCGCGGCGGCCGACGCGGCAGGCTCAGCCGGTTCGGGGGCCGACCCGGTGGTCGGTTCGGTGGATTGCTCCGGTGTCGGGGATGGCGGGGTGCTGGAACTCGACGACGCTACGGTGCTCGAAGGAGGGGAACTCGCCCTGGCCGAGGGAACCGGAGTCAAGGTCCTGGTCTCCAGTCGCGGTGTCGTCGGAATCTCGCCGGAGGTCCTACCGGTCACGAGCAGCGCCGTGGCAACGACCAGCACCGCCGCGGCCAATCCGATCAGCAGCACCAGCAGGTGGGGACTGCGGTACCACGGCTGCGCCGGACGCGCCGGTGCCATCGGTGCGGGACTGGGGTAGCTGTCCCAGTGGACGTCATCGCCGTAGCCGTCGTAGCCGTCGTAGCCGTCGTAGCCGTCGTCCGGCCAGGCTGCGAGCTCCTCGTCCGGGAGGGTCTCGCGCGCAGTCATGTCGCCGATGCTGATTCCGGCGCGCGATTCGCCTTGCGGCGCGGTCGACGGCTGACGATGAAGCCGACGAACATCAGCGCCGAGGTTCCCGAAGCCGGATTGAGCTGGTATCCGATGTCGGCCAAGATGCCCAACTCGAGGGGGCTGAGTGCCTGAACACCCGTGCCCTGGCCGCTGACCGCCGTCATCAGCTTCTCGTTGGTGCCGGTGAACGAGCCATCATCGAGGTGGGACAGCGAACTGCCGGACGCGTAGGGGAACGGCGTGTACAGCGGAACCAAGCCACCGTAGACCGCGACGGCTCTGGGGCCCCCGAAGTACAGTCCGCCGTTGCCGCCCGTCAGATTTGTGTTGTAGGCGGTGTTCCACTTGTAGTTGCTGCCGATGACGGCGGTACCGGCGGAGTTGACCAGATAGCGGTCGTAGATCGTCCAGGTCTGGCCGGTGTTGTTCCCGGCCCGGTCGGCGTAGGACAGGAATCCGAGGGTGTGAACTAATTCGTGCATCGCAGTGGACTGGAAGTCGTACTGCGTATTGGCCACGTTGCCGTAGCCCCAGGGGGGCCCGAAGTTCCAGGTGATCTCGCCGTCGGCCGCCGCGCCGTTGCCGTCGATCCCGGTCTGGATCTTCTTCTGGACCACCGTTTGCATGAATCCCGCTCCGGGATCGATGAATTCACTGCCGGCAGAGGCCAGCGTCCCCGACAGCGGGGCGAACTCGCCGGTGACCGCATAGGTGACTGTCACTGGTGAGGACACCGCGAAGTATGTCGCCAGATTCGCGGCGGCGGACTCCAGGGCGGCGCGGGCCTCCGGGGACCAGAACTGGGATCCCGAGCCATAGACGAATTGGAAGCGCAGCAGCGGCGCCTGCTCTCCCTGGGCCACCGAGACACTGGCATCGGTACTCTTCGGGCGCCTGAGATTCAGCAGGTTGATATGCCGGCCGGTATCGGTGACCGCAACCACGAAGCTATCGCTGCCGCCGAAGTCCGCGCCAGGGATGTAGGTGTAGTTTCCGTCCTGGCTGATCGTCACCGTGCCGAACCGCGGATCTCCGGTGACGGCGTAAACAAGCGGATCCCCTTCGGGATCTACCGCCCCGATGCTGCCGGTGATCGGGCCGTCACTCAGACCGGTCAACTGAACCGGGCTGACATCGGGTGCTTCATTGAATAGGCGACGGCGCCACAGCAGCGCGGCACCTTCGATGAGCCCCCGGAACGAGCTGGACAGCGACGTGGCCTTGGCGGCCGGGGTGCCCACCGCCAGAGCAGCAGGTGCGGTGGCCTCGATCAGCGGTGCGGCCGGGGTGGCTGCGACGGCCGGCGGACTCACCGGCGTTGCTACTGGGAGGTCGGGAACCGCGAGGGCAGCGGTTGCGGGGGAGTTGACCGACGACTGGATGCGCGAACCGCTGCGTGCCGGAACCTTGATCCGAGTTCCGGCGGCTTCGCCGGTCGCCGCGGCGCGGGGCGCCGTGCTGCGCTCCCGGTTGCCGCGCGGGGACACCGCTCTGGGCCCCCGGGCGGTACGGGCTTGTCCGGCGGCATCGCCGCTGCCGCCCCGGTCCGCGACGGAGCTGTCGGGGGGGTTGGCGGCTGCGATCGGGGACTGGCCGGCCAGTGATCCGACCACGGCGAAACCCAGGAAGAAAGCGGCTGCGCCTACCCGCGCGGCGCCACTGGATGTCGACATGGGACCCCCATCTCCTGCATTTGCGCAGGCACATTGGAACAAGAATCTACCCCATCCCGGTGGTGCCGCAGAGAACGTCAATTCGCGGCGGGGGCAAGGGTTCAGCGCGTAGATTTCGTCGCGGTCGACGACGGAGGTCGGGAGTGAAGAGCGGCAATATCAACCATGCATTCCTTGACGGGGTGCTCGACGGCAGCCACGAGGACGTTTACTACCACTTCGGTGTCGCCTCCACCGACCCGATCCTGGAGAATTTGCGGGACGTTCGGGCCGTGATCATGGCCGGCTCGGGTGGACGGATCAAGGAATTCGCCGACCGCTGGAGCGCACTCAACGGCGGAACGCCGATCGTCGCCTTCCCCAAAGAGGACCGCTTCGTCACCCGCTACACCGGCGGCGTGCTCTTCGCCTCCCACGGGATGGGGATGCCCAGCGCCTCGATCGCGCTGCAGGAACTGATGCGGCTGGTGTTCTTCCTCAAACGCGGGGATCTCGACGCGTTGGCCGAGGTGTTCTGGTGCCGGGTCGGAACCAGCGGCGGGGTGGGACTGCCCGGCGGCACCGTGGTGGTTTCCTCGGAGGGCCTGATGGCCGACCTCAAGCCGTACCGACTTCTGCGTGGCGGCGACGGGGAGTACTGGTTCGACGGGCATTTCCCGTCCGCCACCTACGACGCGATCATCGCCGCCAATGACCACACCGACTTCGAGGTGGTGTCCGGCAAGACGGTGGCCGGCAACGAGTTCTTCCTCGAGCAGTTCCGGCTCGACGGCGCAGTGTGTTTCGAGACGCCGGAGACCAAGATGGCCTGGCTGGAGTGGCTCGACCGGAACGGTGTGCGCAATATCGAGATGGAGGGCGCGATGCTCGCCGGCTATCTCAACCACTGGGGATTCCCGAAGTTCGCGATGATCTGCTGCACCCTGCTCAACCGACTCGAGGGTGACCAGGTCACCGCAACTCCCGAAGAATTGCACAAATTCAGCGAGGACTCCGGTGTCGCGCTGTTCAACTACCTCAAAGCGAGCCTGCTCCCAGACTAAAAGGAATCCCACATGAACAACTACATCGCTGACTACTCGGCCTTGTTCAACCGGGCCAACGAGGCGGTGAGCGCAGCACTCGGCCCGATCCCCGACGGCGTCGACGTCGTCAAAGCCCTCCGCTCGTCCGACACCCTCGCCGGACGGATCGACCACACCCTGCTGAAGGCCGATGCCACGTTGAGTGCCGTCGAGACCCTCTGCCGGGAGGCGATCGAGCACAAGTTCGCCTCGGTGTGCGTCAACACCCGATGGGTACCCACGGCGGCAGAACGGCTCGCCGGATCCGGCGTCCTGGTCTGTACGGTGGTCGGTTTTCCGCTGGGCGCGATGACGCGGCTGGCCAAAGCGGAGGAGGCGCGGATCGCGGTGGCCGAAGGTGCCGACGAGGTCGATATGGTGATCGATATCGGTGGCTTGCTGTCGGGTGACCTCGCGGCGGTGTACGACGACATCCTCGGGGTGGTCGGCGCGGCCCGGCCCGCCCCGGTCAAAGTCATTCTCGAGACCAGCATGCTCAATGACGACCAGAAGGCCATCGCCTGCCTGATCGCCGCGCGAACCGGTGCGGCCTACGTGAAGACCTCGACCGGGTTCGGTGGCGGCGGGGCCAATGCGCACGATATCGCCCTGATGCGCGCCATGGTGGGAGAAGCGTTGGGCGTCAAGGCCTCCGGCGCGGTGCGGACCCGCGAAGACGCCAGGGCGATGCTCAAGGCCGGCGCGGACCGGATCGGGGCGTCGTCCTCGGTGGCGATCGTCTCGGGTGGCGAAGCGGCGGCGGGCGGCTACTGATGGCCGCAGAAGCGCGGGCCGCCCTGCTCGACACCGCCCGGACCTGGCTGGCCGAGGATCCCGACGCAGACACCGCTGCCGAACTGTCAGCGCTGATCGCCCGTGTTGAGGCCGGAGAGGCCGACGCGACCGCCGAACTCGCCGACGCCTTCGACGGCACCCTGCAGTTCGGCACCGCCGGTCTGCGCGGCAGGCTGGGGCCGGGCAGCAACCGGATGAACCGGGTCGTCGTCGCACGGGCGGCCGCCGGACTGGCGGCCTACCTGATCACCAAGGGTCGCAATTCTCCCAACGGGCGACTCCGGGTCGTCGTCGGCTATGACGCCCGCCGCAACTCCGATGTCTTTGCCCGTGACACCGCGCGCATCATGGCCGGCGCCGGTATCACGGCGATGGTCCTGCCCAAGGCGCTGCCGACGCCGGTGCTGGCCTTCGCCGTCCGCGAATTGGATTGTGCCGCAGGGGTTATGGTCACCGCGTCGCACAATCCGCCGGACGACAACGGTTACAAGGTGTATCTCGGAGACGGCAGCCAGATCGTCCCGCCGGCGGATTCGGAGATCTCAGCCTGTATCGCCGCGGTCGGGCAGGTGGGTTCCATTGCCCAGTCCGACGACTTCCGCGTCCTGGACGGCACGGTCGTGGACTCCTACGTGGCGCGAGCGGTGTCACTGCTCGGCAATGGCCCGCGTGACGTTTCGGCGGTCTACACCGCCATGCACGGGGTCGGCGGCGAGGTGTTCATGCGCACGGTACGGGAGGCCGGCTTCGCGGAGCCGACCGCGGTCGTGGCTCAGTTCGCCCCGGACGGGCGTTTTCCCACGGTGAACTTTCCCAACCCTGAAGAACCCGGCGCGATGGACCTTTCGCTGGCCGACGCCAGAACGCAGGACGCGGACATCATCATCGCCAACGATCCGGACGCCGACCGGTGCGCGGCCGGCATCCGTGCCGGCGGGGACTACCGGATGCTGACCGGCGACGAAGTGGGGGCACTGCTGGCCTGGTGGATCGCCGAACGCTCCCGTCGCGATGGGTCTTCCGCCAGTGGGGTATATGCCCAGTCGATCGTGTCGGGCTCTCTGCTGGAACGCATCGCCGACGATGCGGGGCTTGGTTACGTCACCACGCTGACCGGTTTCAAATGGATCTCCAGGGTGCCCGGTCTGCGGTTCGGGTACGAAGAGGCGCTTGGCTACTGCTGTGACCCCGAAGCGGTCAAGGACAAGGACGGTATCACCGCCTCGCTGCTGATGCTGGAGATGGCCGCCGCGCTGAAAGCCGAGGGCCGCGGGCCACAGGATGTGCTGGACGGCCTGGCGCGCAAGTATGGCCTGTACGCGACAAGTCAACTGTCGGTGCGGGTTTCGGACCTATCACTGATTTCCAACGCGATGGCGCGACTGCGGGCCAACCCGCCGGCTGTGTTGGCTGGTCGCACGGTGCGGGCGATGGACGACCTGGAGAGGGGTGTGGACGGCCTGCCGCCCACCGACGGGCTCCGGTTCACACTGGACAATGCCCGGGTTATCGTGCGGCCCAGCGGCACCGAACCCAAGCTCAAGTGCTATCTGCAGGTCATAGTCCCGGTGAAGTCGGACGTCGCCGAGGCGCGTGCCACAGCGGACTCGGAGTTGGGGGCACTGCGGGCCAGCGTCGCCGAGGCACTGGCGCTGTAACCGCTACACACGCGACGGCTTCAGACCTCGGCCGCCTGGGTCACCTGGATGTGATCCGGGGTTCGACGGCGGCCGATCACCACCCAGGCGAAGACGGCTCCCGCCAGCGCAACGCCGGCCAGCACCAGCATCGAGGTGGTGATCGCGCTGGAGGTGGCACCGACGACGGCGTTCTTGATGGCGTCGACCGAATCCTGGGGAAGACCTGACAGCAGCCCGTCGGCGCGGCCCATATCGCCGTCCTGAACCGCGTCGGCGTATTGCGCTGCGGTGTCGCGGAGATCCGTACTGAGTCCGGGGCCGACCTTGGAGGCGGTCAGCGTGCCGATGATCGAGGTCACCAGGCCGACGCCCAGGGCGGCGGGGATGTTGAAGGTCATCTGCATCAGGCCCGACCCCATGCCGGCCCGTTCGGCGTCGACTGCAGACATGCCGGCGGTGTTGCAGGCCGGCAGCGAGATGCCGACCCCGATGCCCATGAGCGCCAACGGAATCACCATCTGCGCCAGGCTGGTGTTCGGCCCGAAGGCCAGCCCCATCCAGGCCAGAGCGGTGGCCTGCAGGAGAAGCGCCACGGTGATCGGTAGCCCCGGTCCGACCTTGTCGACCCATCGGCCGGCCGGTGGCTCGAAAATCATGCAGATACCCGTGGTGATCAAGATGACGTTGGCGGCCTTGCCCGGGCTGTAGCCCAGCACATTGATGAAGTAGAGGGATCCGACGAACACCAGGAACGGGATGTAGACGAAACCGACGGCACTCTCGGCGAAGAAGCCGCCGGAGAACAGGCGCTCCTTCCAGAGTCCGAAATCCACCAGTGGATAGGTGATTTTGGTTTCGAAGACACCGAAGATGCCGAGCAGGACGATGCCGGCGACGATGGAACCCCACGTAGCGGTCGCCGACCAACTCACCGAGGAGTTCTGCAGGCCGTAGGTGAGCAGGGTGATCCCGGTGGCCCCGAGAAGCAGGCCGACCCAGTCGTACCTCCCGGTGGCGATCACGCTCTTGTAGCCGCGGGTGGCGGCCAGCGTGACGACGATGACCAGAGCGGTCAGTGGCAGGGCGACCCAGAACACCCAGCGCCAACTGGCGATGTCCATCATCCAGGCGGCGAAGAGCGGACCCAGTAGCAGGCCGAACCCGTGCGCGAAACCCCAGACGCCAACTGCCAATCCGCGTTGCCGAAGCGGGAAGGAGTTCACGACGATGGACAGTGTTGCGGGTGCGGAGATGCCGATGCCGATGCCTTGAATGGCCCGGCCGCTGATCATCAGCGGACCGCCGGTCGCGATGGCAGACATCAGCAGGCCACCGCCGAAGATGACGAAACCGATGACGATCATCTTGACCTCGCCGACAAGATCACCCATCCGCCCGCCGGCCACCAGGGCGGCACCGAACGCCAGGCTGTAGGCGGTGATCGTCCACGTCTGAGCGGAAAGCCCCAGTGCGAGATCCTCTTTGATGGTCGGCAGTGCCGGACCGATCACGGTGCTGAACATCTGGGCGATCAGTGCACCGAAACCCATGGCGGCCAGGATCGCCCACGCCGCCTTACTGGCCTTCTGCTGCCCCCCGGGGTTCACCGCAGCGGTACTGGTCATGATGAGCGGACTGTCCTCTCCACGAGGTCCCAGGGGCCGAACGCCTGGGGGAGTATCTGTGCCATGGTCTGAACACCCTGCGGGGTCATCACCAGCAGGTCCGGGCCGCCGTGCTCGTAGAGCAGCTGTCGGCAGCGGCCGCACGGCATCAGTGGATCCCCGTTGCCGTCGACGCAGTACACCGAGGTGAGCCGTCCGCCGCCGGTGGCGTAGAGGGCAGAGACCATTGAGCATTCGGCGCACAGCGTGATCCCGTAGGAGGCGTTCTCCACGTTGGCGCCGGACACGACCCGGCCGTCGTCGACGAATCCTGCAACACCGACGGGAAAGTTTGAGTAGGGGGAGTAGGAGTTGGCGGTTGCCGCGACGGCCGCCTCGTGCAACGTCTCCCAGTCCACGTCCGCGTCGGTCTGACCCATGTGAACCTTCCTGCCCAGCGAAAAGCGCTCCCGACTGACCGGGTCAACCTAGCACCGGGGGATCGGCATTTTGCCCGGAATCGGCGCCTCCCGGCACATAGCATGATGGGGGTCGGAGGAGCGTCTGATGAATCGACATGAGCCTGATCCACTCGCTGATTCGCTGCTCCCGTTCTACAACCAGGGCCACCGAAACGGGCCGATTGTCGTCGATGACTGGGCCGGCGGAATTCCGCAGACGCGGGCACAACTGCCCGCCGTCCGGATCGGCAGGCGCTGGTTCTCCAGCCTGTGGCTGGTACCTCTGGGAATCCTGGCTCTGGTGCTGTCGATCGCGGTGGTCCGGGAAATGGCTCAGCACGAGTGGTTTCAGAGCTTCGTGGCCAGGTACCCGGGCACCTCGACCCACTACGTGCAACCGGTCACCACCGGCTTCCCCTGGTGGCTGCGCTGGCAACACTTTCTGAACCTGCTGTTCATGGTGTTCATCATCCGGGCCGGCCTGCAGATACTCGCCGACCATCCGCGGCTCTATCTGAACTCCGGCAGCAGACCGGACTCCGAATGGTTGCGTTTGCGGGGCCCGGTTCCGACCGACCGCCGGGACAGCGACGATGCAGGCTCGGTGTGGACCGCCAAGGAGGACTCAGTCGCGCTGCCGAAACACCTGGGGCTGCCAGGGTTTCGTCATTCGGTGGGTTTGGCGCGCTGGTGGCATTTTTCGTTCGACCTGCTGTGGCTGGTGAACGGCGTGGTCTTCTACGTGCTGCTGTTCAGCACCGACGAGTGGAAGCGGTTGGTGCCGACGTCCCTGGATGTGTTCCCGAACGCGTTGTCGACGGCACTGCAGTACCTCTCGCTGGAACTCCCGCAGAATTCCGGCTTCAGCACCTACAACGCGCTGCAATTGCTGGCCTACTTCATCACGGTGTTCATCGCGGCGCCCGTCGCGCTGGTGACCGGCCTGTTGCAGGCACCGGTGGTGGCAGGTCGCTTCGGCACCGGCGCCGGTCCGTTCAATCGTCAGGTGGCCCGGACGTTGCACTTCGGTGTGCTGGTGTGGATGCTGGTGTTCACCGCGGTCCACACGCTGATGATTTTCGTCACCGGATTCGTCGGCAACGTCAACCACATGACACTGGGCACCGACACCAACTCCTGGGTCGGGGTTGCGCTGTACCTCGCCTGGATGGCCGTCGTCATCGCGTTCTGGCTAGTCGCTTCACCGTTGACCATCAGACACCCGCGTGCGGTCCAGAAGGCCGGCCGGTTCCTCGTCGGCTGGCTCAAAGGAAGGGCCGAGCAGTCGAATCCCACGGCGCAGTACGCCGAAACCGATATCTCGCCGTTCTTCTGGACGAACGGCGAACGGCCCCAGTCGGCGGAGTACGCCACGCTGCAGTCCACCGGTTGGGCCGAGTACAGATTGCGGGTGGGGGGACTGGTCGACAACCCGGTCGAACTCAGTTACCGACAACTGCTTGAGATGCCCAGGCAGGAGCAGATCACTCAACACTTCTGCATCCAGGGTTGGTCGGGTGTGGCCAAGTGGGCGGGCGTGCCGATGCGTGAGGTCTGCAAACTGGTACGGCCCGCCGCGAACGCCAAGTGGGTGGTTTTCTACTCGTTCGCCGACGGTTCGGTCGGCGGCCGCTACTACGACTGTCATCCGATCGAGAGCATGTACCACGACTTGACCATCCTGGCCTACGAGATGAACGGTGAGCCCCTCAACGAATCCCACGGCGCGCCGTTGCGGTTACGCAACGAGATCGAACTGGGCTTCAAACAGGTGAAGTGGATCCAAGCCATCGAGTTCGTCGAGTCGTTCGGCCACCTCGGTGCCGGGCAGGGCGGCTATAACGAGGATCAGGAGTTCTACGGCAACCGGATGCCGATCTGATCAGGGATTACCCGGAACCGCGGTGAGCGGGATGTAGACCGTTCCCTGACAAGCGCCCGAGCCGATGTTGGTGGCGAAGGTGCCCGTCAAAGACCCGTCCGCCTGCGGTGAGTAGGTCGTCGTCGAACTGGCCGGATCGTAGGTGATGGTGCTATCGGGCAGCAGGCAATCCCACCGCCAGTTGTTGGTCCGCGACCACTGTGAGCCGGTCCAGTCGAACGTGGTCGACGATGCGACGTTGTCCTTGGTCGCCGGTCCGGTCACGATGGTTGCCACGCAGGTACCCGATGAGCAGTCCGTCGTGACCCGGTACCAGGCGGTGTAGGGCTCCTCCGATTGACCGGCTGCGATGCTGGTGCCCTGTTTCTGATCGGTGTGGAAGGTGATCCGGTACCACCCGTCCCAGTCCGGGGCGGGATCTGCGTGCGCCGCGGGAACACCCCACATCGCGAGCGCCACTGCGACGATGGGCGCGTAGGGAACCGACCTCACGGCAGTCTCAGCGTTGGCAGACGCCGTTGACGATTTCCTTGCAGCTCGTTCCCGGCGGATTGGGCACCTTCGGCGAGTAGGAGTTGCCGTTGCTCGGCCCGACGGCCTTCTCGGTGGGCGTGACTGCCGGAGCGCTGGAACTCGGCGCAGTCGTGGTCGAACTCGTCGTGGGTGCGTCCTTCTCGGTGGTCGGGCTGCACCCGGCCAGGGCACCGATCGCCACCAGTGCGGCGCTGCCGCCGAGAACGAGCTTGCGCGTCATGGTCATGGCGTGATCGTAGTCTCAGGCACCGGATCGTGCGTGTTAGGGAGCGGTGAAACCCTCCCGTTTGTGCGCCCCGTCGCAGAACGGTTTGTTCTCCGAATGCCCGCAGCGGCACAGGAAGCTCTTCGCGGTCTGCTTCACCACCGAGCCGTCCGCGGCGAGGATCTCGACTTCGCCGGTCACCTCGAGGGGGCCGTCGGTAAGGGTTTTGATGGTCACATCGCTCATGGCCGCATTGTGCCGCATCACAGTCCGGCCAGGGACGAGATCGCCCCACGGGCGAAGTAGGCAAGAAAACCGGCCGCGACGACCCAGAGCAGCGGGCTGATTTCCCGCCGCTTGCCGGCCGCGGACCGCAGTACCACCCAACTGACGAACCCGACCCCGATGCCGTTGGCGATCGAATAGCTCAGCGGCATGACGGCGACCGTCAGGACCACGGGCAGGGTGACCGAGAATTCCGCGAGATCGATATGGCGAAGCTGGGAGAACATCATCGCGCCGACGATGACGAGGGCGGCGGCGGCGACCTCGGTGGGCACGATCGAGGCCAATGGAGCGACGAACATCGCGGCCAGGAAAAGTGCCCCGGTCACCACGTTGGCCAAGCCTGTCCGAGCACCCTCCTCGATGCCGGCACCGGACTCGATGAACACGGTGTTCGACGATGCCGAGGTGGCACCGCCGACGACCGCGCCGGCACCTTCGACGACCAGTGCGGCGGGAAGCCGCGGGAACGTCCCGGCTGAGTCGGCCAGACCGGCTTCGCGGGATAGGCCGGTGAGTGTTCCCAGTGCGTCGAAGAAGTTGGTGAACACCAGGGTGAAAACCAGCACAGCGGCTGCCAGTACGCCGATCCTGCTGAAACTGTCGAGGCTGAATGCTCCGACCAGAGACAGATCCGGCAGCGCGAACGGCGATCCGGACAGCGCGGGTACCGACAACCGCCAACCCCCGGGGTTGTCGACCGATGAGCCGAGATGCCAGATCGCCTCCACGATCACGGCGAGCACGGTCCCGGCTGCCAATCCGATGAGGATGCCGCCGCGCACCCGGCGGGCGACCAGAATCCCGGTCACCAGAAGGGTCAGGACGAAGACCAGTGCGGGGACCGTGGTGATCGATCCGCGACCGTCGGCGCCCAGTCCGACCGGTGGTGAGGGCATCCCGGTGGAGCCGACGACGCCGGCATCGACCAAGCCGATGAAGAGGATGAACAACCCGATGCCGGCGGTTATCGCCAGCTTGAGTTGAAGCGGCACCGCGTCGAATACCAAGCGTCGCAGTCCGGTTACGGCCAATCCGACGATCAGCAGACCGTTGATCACCACCAGGCCCATCGCCTCGGGCCAGGTGCAGATCCCCACAACCGAGCTGGCGAGGAACGAGTTGATGCCCAGACCGGCGGCGAAAGCGAACGGCAGTCGGGCGATGACACCGAACAGGATGGTCATCACTCCGGCCGTCAGCGCGGTGACCGCCGACACCTGGGCGAACTGCAGTTGGTTGCCGGCAACGTCTTTGGGACCGGCCAGGATGATCGGGTTCAGCACGATGATGTAGGCCATCGCGATGAACGTCACCATGCCGCCGCGGACCTCCGCCCCCACGGTGGAGCCGCGGGCGGTGATCTCGAAGAAACTGTCCAGCCGGGTCACGGGTCCGGTGACATCCCGGTCAGCGCAGCGGTGTGGGTTCGACGACGCCGATCTCGGCCGGGTTGATGATCGCCGCCGGCAGGAATCGCTCGATGCAGAACACGAACAGCCCGCCGCCGATCAGTCCGCCGATCAGCGGGGCCACGATGGGAACCCAGAAGTACAGTTCCGGACCGTTTGCGGAGAACCAGGCGTCGTTGTAACCGGTGATCCACGACGCTAGTCTCGGGCCGAAGTCGCGAGCCGGGTTGATGGCGTAGCCGGCGTTGGCGCCCCAGCCCAAACCGATGGCGACCACCAGCAGACCGATGATCAGCGGGCCGGTGTTGGCCAGCGGGGGGTTGTTCACCGCACTGGTCAGGGCGAAGATGACGGCCACCAGGATGGCGGTCCCGATGACCTGGTCGGAGAACGCGGTGGCCAGCGATACCCCGCTGTCCGGCGAGGTCGAGAAGATGCCCTGGGTTGCCTTGGTGTGCTGCGGGTCAGCCTTATGGATGAGATCGCTGTAGTTGAACCGGACCAGCAGGGCCCCGGCGAAGGCACCGAGAACTTGAGCGCAAATGTAGGGCGCGATCTTGCGAGCCGGGAATCCCTTGAAGGTCGCCAGCGCAACGGTCACGGCGGGGTTGAGATGCGCGCCGCTGAGCCGGCCGGCGACGTAGACCGCCATGGCCACTCCCAGACCCCATCCCCAGGCAACGGAGTTGTAGTCACCGGTAGTCCCCGGTGCCGTCGAGAGCGGGGTGCCCCCGGTCACCACCTGGGCGACTACACCGCACCCGAACAAAATCAGCAGCATGGTTCCGAAGAACTCTGCGGAGCACTCACCGAGTAACGGCGTTGGCTTCACCTCGACGCTCATGCACCGCAAGGTAGCAACGGCACCGGCGCGGCGGTGCCGCTTTCGGCAAGGTCGGCCGGACCCGACACGCTGCTGCCGTTGAGGCAAAAAGCACTGTTCGGCGGCCCCGGTGTGGTTACCCTGTGTCACCCATCGCGTCCGCTGGCGGGTGATTTGGGACGGAAGAGGCAATCGGTATGGGTGCTGCGCGATTCGTTGGCCGGGTCGGCGGACTTGCGGTCGCGTTGGGGGTCGGCCTCACCGTATACGGCGGCGGTACCGTGGCGTCGGCGGACACCGGCAAAGACGAGACCAGTTCGGCGCAGGCCGCCCGCGGGGCCGCGAGACAGTCAGAAGCCCGGCTCGGTCCCGCCCGAAATGTTGGCCGGCCCGACACCGCGACAACGTCGAGAGGCAGCGGCCGCAACAAATCTCAATCGCGGAGCACTCCGGCCGTCGCCGCCACGCGCGCCGCCCCGGTAACCCGCGAAATCGTCTCGAACGCTGCTGCCGTGCCCGCCGTTCCGCCGGTGGTTCCGGCGGCGGCGCCCACGTCGACGAGCGCGGCCGCCGCCGTGGTGACAGTGGCACCGACCCCCGGCCATCAGCCGACGGCCGCACCGGACCGTCTGCCGTCCACGGAGTCGCCGCTGTCGTGGGCGGCGCTGGCCATGGCGCGCCGACAGACTGCCTCGTCGATCTTCGACAAGCGCATCAGCGCCAACCCGACCGTCGTCTGGGGCGGACCGCTCGGCCCCGACAACGCCAAGACCGAGTTGCCCGGAGTGCTCATCGGATCGGTGAACGCCTCCTCCAGTAGGGGACTACCGATCAGGTACGTGGTGGTTCGCAGACCTGATGCCGGCGGCAAGATCGGCGGCGGCCCATTGTTGCCGCTGAGCAACTTCTACGGATCCGAGGGCGGATTCACCTACCTGCCCGACAGCAGCACATTGACGACCGCGGGTGCCACCGAGAATTTCGCGATCATGGCCATGGAGATGTCGAGGTTCGACCAGACGATCGAGAAGTTGTTCGGCGGTCTCGGCGCGCTTTTGGTGCCCCAGGTTCTGGCCATCATCCATCGGATTCCGATCGTCGGCGACCTGCTGTCACCGATCATCGGCCAGGCCAAGATCGTGGACTTCACAGATATTCTTCCGAACACGTTGGCTGCCCAACGGCCAACCGCCTTCACCTACAAGATGCCCTCCTTCGACGGCACCTTGATCAGTGTGAACTACTTCCCGGCCACCAACGTCGCCACCGGCGACGTGGCGGACGCTCCGACCGTTCTCGCCGCATCGGGACTGGCCTGCGCGGCCAACACCGATCCGCTGACCCGGTACGGACAGCTGTTCCCGGCCAACCAATTCGGCAGTCTGACGCCGGGAATCGCCCCGCTGCGCGACGACTTCTTCAAGTCCACGCTGCCCGGCGGTCTGGAGTACAACGGAGGTGGCGGCTACAACGTCGTCACCTGGGATCCGCGCGGTGAGTTCGCCTCCGAAGGCCAGTTGCAGATTGACAATCCTTTCTTCGAGGGGCGGGACGTCTCCTCAATCATCTCCTGGCTTACCAGTGATACCAATGTCGCACGGGCACAGGTGAAGACCGAAGCGGGCGACCCGTTGGTCGGGATGACGGGCGGCTCCTACGGCGGTGGAATCCAGTTGACCACCGTTGATCCCCGGATCGACGCCATCGCCCCGGAAATCGCCTGGAATTCCCTCATCGGTTCGCTCTACCCGGACGGTGCCTTCAAGACCGGGTGGGCCACGATTCTGGCCGCGGCGCTGGCCTTCACCGGGGCCCGGGTGAATCCGGCGATCTACCTCGGCATCCTGCAGGGAGACCTGTTCGGAAAGCTCAGCCCAAGTTCGGAGGCAGTGCTTGCCAGCGTCGGGCCTACCGTCCTGCTGAGTAAGCAGCAGGCCCCGACCATGCTTTTCCAGGGCATCCACGACACCCTGTTCCCGTTGTCGGAGTCGGTCGCCAACGCCCAGACCATTGCGACGAGTCCGGCGGATCCGCCGCTGAAACTGTTCTGGTTCTGCGGCGGTCATGGCGACTGCGACATCCCCAACAAGCCAGTCGAACAGGACCAGTACGGGATCATCCAGAACCTGATGTGGATGGATCAGTACGTCGCGAAGTCCTCGACGGCAGCCACCGACAAGATCAAGACTTTCCAATGGTTCGACCAGAAGGGCCTGTACTACAACTCTGATTATCTGCCCTGGGATCCGGCCTTCACCCAGGGCGAGTACACCGCCACCGGCCGGGGCGGTTTCCTGCCACTGTGGCCTGCCGGCGGCGGGTCGGGACCGTATCCGATCAGGGATCTGCCGTTTTCGATCGTCAACGCAGGTAGAGCATGGAACGCGGTCAACACCGCCGTGACAGTGCCGACAGGCAACCAGGTGGTCGGTGCTCCGACGCTCACTTTCACCTACTCCGGCCTGGGAACCGGCCACACGGTGTACGCGCAGTTGGTCGATAACGTCTCAGGGCTGGTGCTCAGCAATATCGTCACTCCGATCCAGGTCGATCTGGACGGAAGAACGCACACGGTCAGCATCGACTTGGAGAACATCGCCTACACCGCTGAGGCCGGCGACTCGTTGACCCTGCAGATCACCAGTTCGTCGGTCAACTACGCCAACGCCTGGAGCTACGGCTGGATCACAATCTCTGACATCGCCCTCGAGATGCCGCTGCACACCACCGTCGATCCCATTCCCTTCACGCCCTAGTGAATAGGCGTTGGCGGCGGCGTGGCCTGGGCGCGCTGTTGGCGGTGCTGGTCGTCGGTGCAGTAGCCGGGGTGCTGCTGTGGCAGGACCGCTCTGCCGAACCGGTTTCCGGGCCGTCGCCGACGTGGCGCGCACCGGAACCGTCAGGCACATCGTCCACCGTGTCCGCAGCCGTCCCCACCGCGCCGACCCCGCGCTACGACATTGCCCGTCAACAGCTGCAGGATCTGCCGGTTCGGGGATGGGACCGCACCTCGGACTTCCAGCGGTCCCAGTTCGGCGAGGCCTGGAGCGACGACGTCAACGTCGAGTTCGGTCACAACGGCTGCAACACCCGCGACGATATCCTGCGCCGCGATCTCAAAGACCTTGTGGTGCGGCCATTTACCTGTTTCGCGCAGAGCGGTTCCCTGGTCGATCCCTACACCGCAACGGTGATCGGATTCGTCCGGGGACCGCAGACCTCCAACACCGTCGAGATAGACCACGTGGTGTCGCTGGCCGACGCCTGGTACAAGGGGGCGCGCGCCTGGGATCCGCAGCGGCGCCTGGACTTCGCCAACGACCCGCGAAATCTCCTGGCGGTCAGCCCAAAAGCGAATTTCGACAAGGCATTCCGAGACGCCGCGTCCTGGCTGCCGCCGAACCGGGCCTTCCGCTGCGATTTCGTCGCACGCCAGATTGACGTCAAGACCGCCTACGGGCTGTGGCTGTCGGCCAAAGAGAAGAAGGCGCTGGCCGAAGTCCTCTCCGGGTGCTGAACCGGTTCAGTCCTCTTTGCGGATAAGTCTCTGCAGCGCCTTGTGATCCGCCTCGAGGAGTTCGGCGATCCGGGCCTGGTTGATGTCGGCCACGATGATCTCGCCGACGTCCTTGTTGACGTTGCTGAAAATTCCGTGCGCCTGCATCTTCTCGGTCTGGTACTTGTTGTCCTCGGTCGGGGTCACGTAGTAGACGGCGTCGGCCTTGAACCGGTGTACCAGCCACAGGTGGACCAGCGTCATCAGCCGCTTTTGTCGCATCTTGGCGGAATAGGTGTTCTGATCGCGCACCGTCAGGATGCTGCGGCCCTGCCTGTCGGTGATCGGATCGAAGACAACATCGGCCAGCTTCTCGTCATCGTTGTCGCCGAAAATGCTCAGCTCGAGCAGGTTCGAGCCGGCGCGGCGCGGTCGCAACTGGACCCGCAACCGCTCGCCGAGTTTGTAGTACTCGCTCCACAAGGCCAGCCAGTCCTCGAGCAGCTTCTTGGGAACTTCGGTTTGGACCAGATGTTGCACCTGGGTGGAGCCCTTGCCCATCGACTTGGTGGTCGCGGTGCGACCCGATGAGGCCGCCAGTGCCGCATCGCTACGCGGCCCGCCCACCAGCGTCTGCGGTGTGCGGTAGGGGGATTCGACCAGCCGCATCTTGCGCTGCAGCCGGGCCAGTGCCAACATGCCGTCCTGACGCAGCGCGGTCGCGAACTCCTCGGCTGCCACACCATCGACCTGATGGCCGCCGTAGGTCATGAAGTTGAAGACGAACCCCAATTTGCCGAGTTCCTCGGGGAAGGCCCGCATCTCGTCCTCGCTCATGCCGGTGGTATCCCAGTTGAACGAGGGCGAGAGGTTGTAGGCGAGCATCTTGTCCGGGTACACCGCGTGGACGGCCTCGGCGAACTCTCGGGCATCGGCAAGATCGGCGGTCTTGGTTTCCATCCACAGCAGATCCGCGAACGGCGCTGCCGCAAGCGATTTCGCGATGGCATAAGGAATCCCACCACGTACCTGGTAGTAGCCCTCCGGTGTCCGGGCCAGCTCGCAGTCCCACGGGGCATCCACCCCGAGTTCGGCAGCCTTCTGCCGGGCGGCATACAGCGAGGCGGTCCGCGCGAACTCGACCCAGTCGGCGGGCTTCATCGATAGCGCCTCGCCCTCGCCGTCCTTGAAACGCAGCACCTCGGCGACCGCGTTGCCGTAGGTGTCCAGTCCGGCGTCGGACTGCCAGGCATCGACGAACTGCGACTCCACCCGGTCGAAGAGAACGTCCAGCGAACCTTCGCGGCTGGAGGTCCAGGCGGCCGCGGCCTCGTCGACGAGCTTGGTGATGCCGCGGCCGGCCAGCCAGGCGTCAGCCGCAGCGTATTCGCCCTCCGGCAGTGCGTAGAGCAGATGCCCGTTGAGTTCGGTGACGCCCTGGCCGTGGAAGCGGCGCAGCATGGCCAGGAAGCAGGACTTGTACGGCGGCACGGCGAGGTTGGTGACGCCGAGCAGGAACGGCTGGTCGCGCTCATCGGCCCGGCCGTCGATCAAGTTGGCCGCCTCGGCGTCGGTGCGCGCCACGATGATGCCGGGTACCCCCATGATGTCCAGCTGGAATCGAGCGGTGTTGAGCCGCTTGATCTGTTCGTCGGAGGGCACCAGCACCTTACCGCCCTGATGGCCGCACTTCTTGGTCCCCGGTCGCTGGTCCTCGATGTGATAGCCGGTCACTCCTGCTTCGACGAAACGCCGAATCAGGTTGCGAACATGAGGATCTCCGCCGTGCCCCGTATCGGCGTCGGCGATGATGAACGGCCGGTAATCGACTGCGGGCGTTGCACTCCGCTGTTCGGGGGTCATCTGCAGACGCAGATACTGCTGGTTGCGGTCGGCGGTCAGCAGCGCACGCACCAGGCCGGCCGCCTCGTCGGGAACCTGGCTCAGCGGGTAGCTCGCCAAGTCCGGTCCGGGGTCCTCGGTGGTGGACCCCTTGGCCGACGTGGCCCATCCGCCGAGATAGATGCCTTCGATGCCGCAGCGCTTCATGGCCACCGCCTGGCCGGGGGAGTACGGGCCGAAGGTGGTGATGGACTTGCGCTCGCCGAAAAGTTCGCGCAGCCGGGAGTAGAAGGCGGCGGAGGTCTCCCGAGCGACGGTGTAGTCCACCGGGATCGTGCCGCGCTGTTCGGCAACCTGGCGGGCGGTGTAGAGGCGGGTGATGCTGGCGAACCGCGGACTGTCGAAGTACCGCTGGAGATCGGCCACCTCCTGCTGGAACTTGGTGGATCCGTCGGCTTCGACAATCGACATAGCTGCTCCTACCTGCGGTTCGTCGGGTGCGGGTTCTATCTAACCCCCTCCGCGTCCGAGTCTTCCGGGCGGGTGCGCAGCCGCGCCGGAGCCCCTTAGAGGGCCGGTGGGGGACCAGGCAGTGGCCCCGATCCCGCGAGGTCGATCACGGACGCCTGCTGCACGGCCGGTTCGGGTGCAGGAGCCTGCGTGGCCGGCTCGGGAGCGGGCGCGTGGGGCGCCTCGGCCGGCGCGGGCGCCTCGGCCGGAGCGGGCGCTTGAGCCGGGGGCGGCAGCTCGGCCGGGGCCGGAGCCGCCGGTTCGACGCTCGGGGTTGGTTCGGTGTTCATCTCCTGGGCCTCGACCGGTAGATACATATGTCGGGTGAACTGCGGCTGGTAGGCGCCTCCGCCGCCGATTCGAACACCGCTGCCGCTTTCACCACTGGACACCGGGGTGCCATCGGGAAGTGTTACCGCCGCATGGCCGCCGTTCCAGCCGATCACCACCGAGTTGGCCGCGGTGCCGTAGTGAAAGCCCCGAGCCAGCAGCGCCGACTCCATGTTGCCGGTATTGAATCTGCTGCCGAAAGCCGGTCTGCCGGAGGCTACGTTGGCGACCCACGACGCCAGCCCGGAGCAGTCCGTGCCGGCCGGCGTATCGCCACCCGGAATGTACGGCGTTCCCGACACTTGCGAAATAAGCGACATCAAGGCCGCGAGAGCAAACATGGGAAAAACGCTAACAACACTTTTGTCATTCATCCAAAACCTGTGCTGGTCATCACTTTTGAAGGAATTAGCCCTGATTGGGATGGTGAACCTTGTTTCCTGGCAACGTGTTACGGTCTGTGAGACAAATCCGATACAGCAAATCCGCTTCTTAACAGTGGATTTTATCGCCGCGTGTCGTGAGCGTTATGTCGATGAGGCAATCCGAAACAATGCAGAAGAAGTCGAATAGGTTTTGCCGACGTGTCCTCCCTCACATCGGGCAGGATGGTCCCATGCCTCGGTGTTTCCCGTCGTTCCCTGACGGACAGCGGACTGGCCCGGTTGGATTGCGGGCCATAGCAGCGGAGAACCAGACTGTTGGGCAATTCGGTCTTCGGGTCGCGGACTAACGTGCGGGTCCTGGTTCAACGCGTCACCGCTGCCTCGGTGAGGGTGGATGGCCAAGTGGTCGGTGCGATCATGCCCGAGAGTCAGGGGCTGGTGGCTCTGGTCGGCGTCACCCATGACGATGATCCCTCGGTGGCCCGACGAATGGCGGAAAAGATCTGGCAGTTAAGGATTCTCGACGGACAGCACTCCGCCTCCGATGTTGGTGCACCGATACTGGTGGTTAGCCAGTTCACGCTTTATGCCAACACGGTCAAGGGGCGCCGACCGTCCTGGAACGCGGCCGCTCCGGCACCGTTGGCCGAGCCACTGGTCGACGCCTTGGCATCGGGACTTCGGGAGTTGGGGGCCGAGGTGGCGACCGGCGTCTTCGGTGCGCACATGCAGGTTGAACTGGTCAATGACGGACCGGTCACGGTCATGCTGGAGTTGTGACAGGGGTTCCCGACAACCGGTGGGTGCCGCGCGGGGAGAGTTGGCTCAACCCCCTCGGAGCTTGCTGACCCCGAACTGGTGGAGGGCCAGAACGGGGGAGAGGGATGGCGGTTGCGTGATTCGTTAGCGTGCCGCGCTCGGCTGCCGACCACGGACATGAGACAGTTGAGGCGCTATGCATACGCACAACTTCGTCTCCTACGAGGAGTTCGGTCGTCTGTTCTTCGAAGAGGCCGTGACCGAGGAGCGTGTCGCTGCGGCGATCGGTGACATCGCCGGCGGGGAAATCACGATGGGTCCGATGGCCCAGGGCCCGGCCGGGCTGGCGAAGGTCACCGCACGAGTCCAGATCCAGGCGCCCCATGTACGGCGCAGCCTCGGCGACACCATCACCTTCGCGGTGCGGATCCCGCTGCTCATCGAGCTGATCGTGGACTTGCGACTGGACAAACAGCGCTTCATGGTGGACGGAGACATCGCGTTGCGGGCTACCGCCCGGGCCGCGGAACCGCTGCTGATCGTCATCGATATCGCCAAGCCGCGTCCTTCGGACATCGCGGTCCACGTGACGTCGAAGTCGCTTCGGGGAGAGATCGTTCGGATCATCGGGGGGGTGGATGGCGAGATCCGTCGCTTCGTCGCCGCCTATGTGGCCGAGGAGATAGACAGTCCGGCCGCCCAACAGGCAAAGGTCATCGACGTCGCCACCCAGGTGGCCTCCGCGTGGGACGCCTGAACGCGGTCGAAAGCGCTACAGATCAAGCGTCAGGCGTTCCCCCGCAGCGGCGCGCGAGATGCAGGTGAGCATCATCCCGCTATCCCGTTCCAGGTTGGTGAGCAGCGTATCCCGATGCTGCACAACGCCGTTGAGTACGCGGGTTCGGCAGGTACCACAGAATCCCTGCTGGCATGAGTACGGCGGGTTGATTCCGGCGCGCCGCAGTGCCGCCAGCAGGGTCTCGTCGGCGGCCACCCGGACCTCGGTCTGAACGGAGCGCGCCACGGCGGTGAAGGGGGCGCCGTCGATTACTGGAGCGGCGGCGAAGCGCTCGAAGTGTAGTTCGACGTCCTCCCGCCCAATCAGCCGTTTGCGTACCAGGCTCAGCATGTCGGCCGGACCGCACGCGTATACGGTTGTGCCGGAGGGGCATTCGCCCAGCAGATCCTCCGCTGTGGGAGTGCCTTCTGTGTCATCGGTGCGCACCCTGACGCGCTGCCCGAACCGTTGTAACTCGCTGATGAAGGGAATGCTCTCGGCGCTGCGTCCCACATAGATCATCGACCAGTCCACGCCGAGTCTTTCCGCCATGCCCAGCATCGGCAGTATGGGGGTGATGCCGATGCCGCCCGCGATGAACCTCAGCCGCCGGGTGGGTGACCCGTAGCCGGGCACACTGAGGGGGAAGGCGTTGCGTGGACCGCTGGTGGTGACCGTCGAGCCCACCGGTAGCCCGTCATGAACCTCGATCGATCCCCCGCCGCCGTCCGGTATGCGGCGCACCGCAATTCGGTACTCGGCTCGCACCGAGGGGTCGCCGCACAGGGAGTACTGCCTGACCCGTCCGCTCGGTAGGTGAATATCCACATGCGCACCGGGGTGCCACGGGGGAAGAGTGGTCCGGTCGGAGGAGCCGAGGGTGAGGGCGACGACATTCTCGTCACGCGCGACGACCTGCCGGTCGACAACGGTGAGGGTCAGCGTGCGGTCTCGTTGGGCTGGCAGCGTGGGGCGGCGCCACCCGGTGACCGACCAGAAACCGGTGATCGCCGCATCGGCCAAACCCAGCAGCGGGGCAGGCGCGGAACGCACGCGGCGCAGCACCATCTAGAGGTGGGCGGCGCGGGCGGCGGGGGAGGTGGCCAGGTAGGCAACGGCCTGCGCCGTGGACCCGACATGCAGTGGCGAGTAGTTCCGGCGAAAGTAGGCCAGCGTGTTGGTGCCGAACAGGGTGCGGTAGGACGGCAACAGATTCAGCTTCGAGTCGTTGATCCTTGTGTGTTGCATCTCGAGCCAGCTCAGGTGGACCTCGGGGTCCTTGCGGCACAGGTACCAGAGGCTGCGTTCGAAAAAGGACGCCAGCAAGGCCATCGCCAAGACCATCGCCCGGATGCGGGCGGCGTAGGAGTCGTGGAAGTAGGTGGCGACGTCGTGAGCGACGCAGCGGTGCTCGACTTCCTCGCTGCCGTGCCAGCGGAACAGATCGACCATCGTCGGATCTGCGTTGAAGTCGTCCCACGCACAGTTGAGCGCGAAGTCGCCCAGCACGGCGGTGTAGTGCTCGATGCCGGCGATGAGCCACAGCCGTTCGCAGAGCTGGTTGTACCGGCGTCCCGGGTCTGTTGACGTGCTGGGAGCCAGAACCTTGCCGACGATGTAGTCGACCTGGGTGAGGATCGGCTTGGGATTGACCCCGCGGGTCTCCATGAACTCGTGCAGCATCCGCTCGTGTGCTTCGGCGTGGACGGCCTCCTGGCCGATGAAACCCCGCATGTCCTCGGCCAGTCGCTCGTCTTTGACGAGGGGAAGGGCCTCGTTGTAGGTGGTGACGAACCACCGCTCGGCCGCCGGCAGCACCACGTTGAGCAGGCTCACCATATGCGAGGCCACCGGATGCTCGGGGATCCAGTGCAGCGGGGAATCCGACGGGTCGAACGCGACGTTACGCGCCTGAATCTGGACCGGACCCGGATCGATCTCCCGGGTGAAACGGCGTGGCCGCAGCATGACGGTGAGTTTAGCCGGGCACACCCGAGGTGTCGGGGATGCGCGGTGAAGTTGAGCTGATTTCAGCCGACCGGTTTTGGCGCCACGGTCACCACGCCGGGGGCACCGGGGGTGGGCCGGGCGGTGTCCCCGGCCGGTGCGCCTGAGGTGGACTGCCCGGAGGTGCCGGGGGCCGACGTAGCGGCAGGCGCCTGTGGCTGGGCCTCGGCGGTGCAGTCGAGATTCAACTGCATCTTGTGGGAGGCGGTGAGCACTTTCTGACTGCTCACGATGCACTGTGCCTGCGGGACGTCGCTGCCGACCGCGCCGCCGAAGCTCGCCTTCACACCCTGGGCCCGCAGTATCGCCACCGCCCTTGCGTAGGGTTCGCCGACCACGTTGAGGGTCGTGTTGGAGTCCCCCGGGGAGGCCTGCCCCGAGCCGGCACCCAAGCCCAGAGCCAGTGCCGCCGCGGCAACCCCGCCGGCTACGAGCATGAGTTTTCGCACGTCGAAACCTTCCTTTACTGGTTCGAACATAGCTCACCTTCTATCGCCGCCGCCCCCGACGACGTTTCACCCCGAGGTCTCAGAAGGCCTCTCGGTGGCGTTCCTGCTCCAACACTGCGTCCAGATCGGCGAGGCGTTTCATCGACGACACGGCCCGGGCGGTCCGCATGTTCGACGCCAGCAGGTCGGCGTGGCGATGGGTGAAGGCCCAGTAGCCGGCGGTGAACGGGCAGGCGTCCTCGCCCAGTCGCTTTTTCGCGTCGAACCGGCAACTCTTGCAGTGGTCGCTCATCTTGCTGATGTAGGCGCCGCCGGAGGTGTAGGGCTTGGTTGCCACCTTTCCTCCGTCGGCGTGCTGGCTCATGCCGATGACATTGGTGGGCATCACCCAGGCGTAACCGTCGACGAAAGCGGTGGCGAACCAGTCCGAGAGCGCCCGCGGCTGATATCCCCGCTGAAGGGCGTGATTGCCCAGCACCATCAGGCGCTGGATGTGATGGGCCCAGCCGCGGTCACGGACTCCCGCCAGGGCCTGGTGCAGGCATTCGGCATCGACCGCGTCGGCGTCCAGGTCGGTCCACCAGTCCGGTAGCGGGTTGTGGGCTTCGAGGTGGTTGCCATCCAGGTACTCCGGACCGAAATGCCAGTAGAGCTGCCACATGTACTCCCGCCAGCCCAGGATCTGGCGGACGAAGCCCTCAACCGCGGCAACTGGGGCCGAGCCGTTGCGATAGGCCTGCTCGGCGGCGTGTACCGCGTCGAGTGGGTGGAGTACCCCCAGGTTCAACGGCACCGAGAGCAGGGAATGTGACATGGCCCAGTCCTGGCTGAGCATGGCGTCCTCGTAGCGGCCGAAGTCGGCCAACCGGTGGGCGATGAAGTGTTCCAGCGCTTGCCGGGCCTCGGCAGGGGTGACGGCGAACAGCCGGGGACCGTCCACGCCGACGGTGTCGAGCGCCATCGCGTCGAGGTCCCGGCGAACCCCCTCGTCGATGTCATCCTCGACGGGTCGGTACGGCGGCGGGACGTCGAGCACCGAGGCCCCCTTGGGTGGCGGCTCCCGGTTTTCGGTGTCGAAGTTCCACCGACCACCCACCGGCTCAGGACCGTCCATCAGCACCCCGAACCGACGACGCTGCTCGCGGTAGAAGTCCTCCATCCGGAACTTGTTCCGGCTGCGGCCGTCTTTCAGGCGTGCCCATCGCTGGAACTCCGCGCGGGACAGCGCGAAGGTGGGGTTGGGCAGAACGTCGGCCACCAATCCGTCGCGGCGCAGCCGCTGTACGAACCGCTCCGCGCTGTGCGAGGTGGGTTCGTGCACCAGGACCGGACGACCGTAGTTCCGCAGTGCCTCCGTGTAATTGTCGGCGCTGATCAGGGTGGCGCGCTCACCCAGGTCGGCTGCGGTGTGCCGCAGGCCGGAGAGGACCAGGTGCAGTTTCTGGCGGTGAGAGCGCCGCCGACGCAAGGCCGAGGCCGCCTCGACCAGTAGAACCGGACGGTGTGCGTGCTCCCCGCCGTAGGCCCGTGGGCCCAGTTGGTCGGCGAACAGCCACAGCGGGGTGTCGGTCGCCGAGGCTGTCATCGGCTTGATGGTACGGGCCGTCCGAGTGCCGTATCTGGGTTAATATCCGGCCGTCCGACGCGGCAGATCAACGAATGTGAGGCCATCTGTGGTCCGACTACCCGAGTTACGCCGCCTGCGGTCGCTGGGTTTCCAGTCGAAGCTGCTCATCATGATGCTGGTGGTGAGTGTGTTCTCGGTGCTCATCGCCGGGGTGCTCGGCTACGTCTCCGGCACCACGTCGCTGCGTACGACCGAGTTCCAGCGCCTGGTCCAGCTTCGCGAGTCACGGGACCGGCAGATCACCAGCTACTACGAGAGCATCAGCGATGCCGCCACTGTGCTGACCCACTCCAGCGCGACCATCAACGCCGTCAAGGATTTCACCGCCGCCTTCGCCGAACTGCAGAAGACTCCGCTGCCGCCCAACGCGAACGAGGCGGTCGCCAACTACTACAACGCGGTGTTCGGCCCCAAACTCGAAAAGGGGCTCGGGACGAAAGCAGATCCGGATCTGTACAAGCCGACGTCGAACGCTCAGACCTACCTGCAGGCCGCCTACACGGCACCGTCGAAAGGCGACTTCGAGGCGGCCCTCACGATGATGTCGGCCGGTGACCCCAGTGAGTGGAGCAAGCTCAACGCCCGCTATCAGCCGTTCTTCGCCGACTTCGTGGCACGGTTCAACTTTGACGACGCCCTGCTGCTCGATACCGAGGGCAACATCGTCTACACCGCCTACAAGGGGGCCGAACTGGGCGCCAATGTGCTCAATGCGCCCTACACCACCACCAATCTGGCCGACGCCTACCGCAGAGCCATGCGCGCGACGTCGGTCGACGAGGTGATCTTCACCGACTTCGAGAACTACGCCCCGGCCTATGGGGCCCCGACCCCCTGGGTGGTCACCCCGATCGGCGACGGCGCCGGAATCCACGGCGTACTGGCATTGCAGCTGTCGTCCGAGGGCATCAACACGGTGATGACCGGCGACCGGGGTTGGGTCGAGGAGGGGCTGGGCAAGACCGGGGAGACCTACCTGGTCGGGCGGGACAAACTGATGCGCTCGGTGTCTCGGGAACTGCTGGAGAACCCGGAGAAGTTCGTCACCGGCGCGGTGGCCAACGGAACCCCTGAGGCCGTCGCCAAACGTGAGGTCGAAGTCGGCGACAGCGTGATGTTGCAACCGGTCCGCAGCGCGGCGGCCGAGAAGGCGTTCGCCGGTCAAACCGGCGTTCTGATCGCCAAGAGCTATCTGGGGCCGGAAGCCCTGATCGCCTATGAGCCGCTCGGTATCCCGGGCCTGGACTGGGCCATCATCGCCAAGATCAACAAGTCTGAGGCGTTGGCCCCGGTGGCGCGCTTCGCCCGCAACGTCGCCCTGTCCACCGCCGCGATCGTCCTGGCGGTGTGCCTGCTGTCCCTGCTGTTCGCCCGGGTCCTCACCCGGCCGGTCAAGAAGCTTGCCGAAGCGGTGCGCAGAGTCAGCGGCGGCGAACTGGGCTTCACCGTTCCGGTCGACTCCAGGGATGAATTCGGCGAACTGGCATCGGCATTCAACGATATGAGCACCAGCCTGCAGACCAAGCAGCAGCTTATCGACGAACAACAGCACGAGAACGACGAACTGCTGCGCAGCCTGATGCCCGAACCGGTGGCCCAGCGCTACCGCGAGGGCGAGGAGAACATCAGCACCCAGCACCGCGACGTCTCGGTGATCTACGCGCAGTTGCTCGGGTTCGACGACTTCTCCCGCACCTTGCCGTCCGAGCAGTCGGTCGCGATGCTCAATGCGCTGGTCGAGGCCTTCGACGGTGCCGCCGAACGGCATGGTGTCGAGCAGGTACGCAGCATGCAGGACAACGGCCTGCTGGCGACCTGTGGCCTGGTGGTGCCCAGGGTTGACCACGCCAGCCGGACCATCGCGTTCGCCAAGGAACTCACTGAGATCGTCGGGCGGTTCAACGACCAGCACGACGCTCACCTGTCACTGCGGGTCGGCATCGACAGCGGACCGGTGACCAGCGGTCTGGTGGGGGAGCGCTCCACCATCTACGCGCTGTGGGGGGAAGCCGTCGACCTGGCGCACCGCGTCCACGCGGCCACCAAGACCGCCGGCATCTTCGTCAGCGACCGGGTGCACGGCTCGGTGGCGGGCATTTACCCGTTCAGCGAAGCCGGCACCATCACCGGCGCATCGGGCACCGAGGCTGTCTGGCGCCTCGACGTCGGCATCAGGCAGGCGGTCTAATCCGATGGGCTCCATCACCGGCCAACCGTGGTTCTGGCCCGTTCTGACTGTCGTGATCGGCCTGCCGCTGGCACTGCTGGTGCTTCACGAGTTGCACACCGTGCTGGTGCGTCGTGGCAGCGCCTACGCCAAACCCGTTCTGCTGCTGCGGAACTGGGTGTTGCCCGCATTCGCGGCGTACCTGCTGATCCACCAGGTTGAAGAGACCGACGCCAATCCCACCTGGTCAAAGGTCACCGCCACGGTGTTCGGCTTCCTGATCATGCTGATGCTGCTGTCGGGCGCGAACGCGGCTCTGTTCGGCGGAGCCCGAAGCGGGAGTTGGCGGGAGCGCCTGCCAGGGATTTTCATCGACCTGGGCCGGTTGATCCTCATCATCATCGGCATCGGGATGCTGCTGTCCTGGGTGTGGGGAGCAAATATCGGCGGCCTCATCACCGCGGTCGGTGTGACCTCCGTGGTCATCGGCCTCGCTGTCCAGGGCGCGGTCGGTCCGGTGATCTCCGGTCTGCTGCTGCTCTTCGAGCAGCCCTTCCGGATCGGCGACTGGCTGGACACCTCCGCGGGCAAGGGGCGCGTGGTCGAGGTCAACTGGCGCGCCATTCACATCGACACCGGAAACGGCATCCAGATCGTCCCCAACGCCATGCTCGCGACGGGGTCGTTCACCAACCTCTCCCGAGCCTCCGGAGTCGCGTTCGTGTCCGCGGCAACACTGACATTCGCCCCGGAGGATCCCCCGGGCGTCGTCGCGACGGCACTACGGTCGGTCGCCGACGCATTGCCCAGCAAGCTCGTCGGCGCGCCGGCGAAGGTCGTCGCCCTTGGCGAGGGCAAGTACAAGGTCTCGGTGCCGGTCGCCTCACCGGCCGACGAGGGGAGCACGCGCGCACTGATGGTGCACCGCGCCTGGTATGCGGCGCAGCGGGCCGGGGTGCACATTGACAACGGCAAACTCGGGCGAAAGTCGGATCGCGCCTACGTGGACGCCGCCATTCGGGAGGTCGCGGCCACCTTCGGATTGAGCCCCCAGGCAGCCGACACCATGGCCGCCGGCGCACGTCGCCTGCTGTTCGCCGAGGGAGAGATCATCCAGCCGGTCAACAGCACCCCCCAGGCGGTCGGCTTCATCGCCGAGGGCACCGTCGGCATGTTCACCTACGCCGAGGGCGGACGGCAGCTGCCGCTGGGCGAGTTGGGGCCCGGTGACTACATCGGCGGTACCGCGCTGACCCGCCAACGGATGATCACCGGAGTCGTCGCACTCAGCGACACCACCATCGTCGCAGTTCCGCGGGAGGCGATGGACGCGGTCGTGCAGCAGGACCCGAGGATGGCCCGCCAGATCGGCGAGTCCATCGAGCTTCGCCGCCGCGCCGCCCGCGAGGCACTGGCCGAGGCCGCCCAGGGCGTCCGCTAACCGATTTCCTGCAGCAGCCGGTCCAGAAAAACCCGTTGGCCGTTGAGGAGTTTGACCCGCGCCCGTTCGACGGGCTGCCAGGCCACCCGGTCCAGTTCCGGGAATTCCTGAAGGTGCCCTGAGCCTTTCGGCCATTCGAGGGTGAAGGTGTTGCTGCGGACGTCGTCGACGTCCAGATCGGCGGCCACGGCGAACACGGTCAGGATCTTGCCGCTGGGCTGTCTGGCCGTGCCCAGGTCCAGTCGCGGGCCGTCCGGCGCCGGGCAGCCGAGTTCCTCGCCGAACTCGCGCCGCGCCGCCTCCCAGGGGTCTGCGCCCACGGTGTGTTCGCCCTTCGGTATCGACCAGGCGCCGTCGTCCTTGTGCGCCCAGAACGGGCCGCCGGGATGTCCGATGAGAACCTCCATGGCCGCAGCGCTGCCACGGTAGAGCAACAGTCCCGCGCTCAGTGTCGGCACGCGTCACACGTGAGGCTCGGTGGCGGCGAGGAGTGCATCGGCCAGTGCGGCCGCGCGCCGGTCGGTGAAGACCTCTTCCAATGACAGGTGTCGACCATCCGGCCCGCCCAGGGGCACCCGCCAGTTCGGGTACTCGTCGGTGGTGCCGGGCTGATTCTGGGTGCGCCGCTCACCGACCGCGTCGGTCAGCGCCAAAGCCAGCAGTCTGGAGCGGGTCCGGCCCAGGTACCGGTATAGGCCGATGATCACGTCCTCCTCGTCGGCTTCGGCGCCGAGTAGGCCGACCCGCCGCAGCTCGTCCATCCAGGCTGCCTGCTGGGCGCGGTCGTCGGCGAGTTCGTCCTCCACCGGTCGGGTCAGCAGCCCCAGCTCGCCTCGCAGCCGGACGTGTTCGCCATCCAGATAGCCCGGGGTTGGCGGGAGGTCATGAGTGGTCACCGAGGACAGGCACAGTTCGCGCCAGTGTTCGGCAGCCAGCGGCCCTCGGCTGCCCTCATCCATCTCGAACCAGAGAATCGACGTTCCCAACACACCCCGGTCGCGAAGGTAGTCGCGTACCCACGGCTCGACGGTGCCCAGATCCTCACCGACCACCACCGCACCGGCCCGATGCGCCTCCAGTGCGACGATTCCGATCATGGCGTCGTGGTTGTAGCGGACGTAGGTGCCGGCGGTGGGCGGCGCGCCCTCCGGAATCCACCACAGCCGGAACAAGCCGATGACGTGGTCGATGCGCACCCCGCCGGCATGGCGCAGGATCGCCGCGATCAGTTCCCGAAACGGTTGATAGCCGAGCTCTTCGAGTTGGTCGGGCCGCCACGGCGGCTGCGACCAGTCCTGGCCGAGCTGATTGAACTCGTCGGGTGGGGCGCCCGCGGTCACACCCAGTGCCAGCACATCCTGCAGTGACCAGGCGTCGGCTCCGCTCGGGTGCACCCCGACGGCGAGGTCGTGCATGATGCCCAGCGGCATGCCGGTGCGCAGCGCCTGGGACTGTGCGTGGCCCAGTTGCTCGTCGAGTTGCCACTGCAGCCAGCGATGGAAGTCCACCGTGCGCTGATGCCGGTCGGCGAATTCGGCCACCTGTGGGTTGGCCGGGTGCTGTAACGCGGTGGGCCAGTGCCGCCAGTCCCCGCCGTGCTTCTCGGCGATCGCACACCAGGTCGCGAAGTCATCGAGGGCGGTGCCCTCGCGCTGCTTGTAGGCCTCGAACGCCAGTTCGCGGCCGGCCGAGCGGGGCACCCGATACACCAGGTTCAGGGCTTTGCGCTTGGCGTCCCAGATGCCGTCGCGGTCGATTCCGTCGTGCTTTCGGGCTCGGCGCTGCACACTCTTGCGCCGGTTGTGCACCCGGTCGCGCTTGGGCAGCCAGGCGAACTCGCCGATGTCCTCGACCCGCAGATAGATCGGGTTCACGAACCGCCGTGAGGTGGGTAGGTAGGGCGAGGGTTCCATGGGCGCGACCGGCGCGGCGGCGTGCAACGGGTTGACCAGGACGTAGCCGGCCTGGTGACGCGATCCCGCCCAGACCGCCAGGTCGGTGAGGTCGGTGAGGTCACCGATGCCCCACGAGCCTCGGGAACGGACACTGTAAAGCTGGGTGGCCAACCCCCAGACCCGCCGCTGTCCCATCCGAGCGGGCAGACCCAGCCAGGACGGTGTGATGATGAGCGGGGTGTCGAACTCGTGATCGCCAGAGCGGAGATGGACGCGGTGGTAACCCAGCGGAAGATCACCCGGCAGCACGAAGGTGGCCTCTCCGACGAGGCGGCCGTCAAGATCGAACGGGGGAGTGAAGTTGTCGGTCTGGCGAATACCGCTGCGGACCGTGCCGTCCTCTAGTCGTACCCAGACGTGCGCCGGATCACCGTGGGTGACGTGCACCCAGAACGATGCCTCCTGGCCGGTACGGGACACGATCGTTGGCGGCAGTGCTCGGGACCAGTGCCGGCGGTCCAACTCCAAAAGCGAAGCAGCGCAATCGTCTTCGGTATCCGCCCGGACGCCCAGTGCGGCCAGAACAGCCACCACAGTAGATCGTTCAACGGTCAGGAAGTTTCCGGTCCAGTCGTGGTAGGCGCACGCCACGCCCAACCGGTCGGCCAGGGCGGTCAACGTCGGTTCTGCCATACCGCCATCTAAGCCCAGGTCAGTCGGCCGCACCGGTAAGTTCGATGGTGAGAACGCCGGCGATGATCAGCGCGATGCCGGCCAGCATCATCGGCGTCAGCGGTTCGGCGAACAGCACCTTACCCATCAGTGCCACCAGCGCCACCCCACTGGCCGACCACACCCCGTAGGCGATCCCCACCGGCATTCCCAGCGACAGGGTCCAGGAGATGAAGGCGAATGAGGCGACGTAACCGATGACCACGGGGGCGATCCATGCCCGTTTCCGGAACCCGTCCGAGGCCCGCAACCCCAGCGTGGAGAGCACCTCCAGCACGATCCCGGCGGCCAGGGTCAGCCACATCACGGCTCGACCGCCGGAGCGGTCGGGGGATGCGACCCGAACTCCACGAGCAACACCCCGGCGATGATCAGCCCGATTCCGAGGACGATCGCCGACGTGAAGGGGTCGTCGAAAATCAGGGCGGCCAGCACCGCGGTGATCGCGGTGCCGGATGCGCCCCAAATGCCGTAGGCGACCCCGACCGGCACACCGGCCCGCAGAACCCTGGTGAGCAGATAAAACGACGCCGCATAGCCGGACACCACGAGGATCAGCCACCAACGCTGGTCCTGGAATGCGCGCAGGGCCAGCGTTCCGGTGACCTCGGTGAGGATCGCGCCCATCAGCAACGCCCATCTCCGCATGGATGACGACGATAGCGACCCGCCGGCCGGACTAAACTCTGAGACGGAGGTGCTCAGGTGGATCGACTTGCGGACATGCTGTCTGTCCTGCCGCCGCCGATGCGTGATCCGGTGCTCTTCGCCATCCCGTTCTTTCTGCTGCTGCTGACACTCGAGTGGACGGCAGCCCGCAAACTCGAGCACCTCGACGCGGCGGCCCCCCCGCGTGGGTCCGACCGCCCCGCGCGCGGATCGTATCTGGCCCGTGACGCCCGGGCTTCGATCCTGATGGGTCTGGTGTCGGTCGCGACGATGGGAGCCTGGAAGTTCGTTGGGCTCCTGGGGTATGCCGCCCTCTACGCCTACGTGGCACCGTGGCACCTCTCCCCGCAGCGCTGGTACACCTGGGTGATCGCACTGGTGGGCGTCGATGTGCTGTTCTACGCCTACCACCGGATCGCGCATCGGGTGCGGCTGATCTGGGCGACACATCAGGCTCACCACTCCAGCCGCTACTTCAACTTCGCCACCGCATTGCGGCAGAAGTGGAACAACAGCGGCGAGTTGATCATGTGGATTCCGTTGCCGCTGTTGGGAGTCCCGCCGTGGATGGTGTTCACCAGCTTCTCGATCAGCCTGGTCTACCAATTCTGGATCCACACCGAGCGGATCGGGACACTGCCGCGCCCGATCGAATTCCTCTTCAACACCCCGTCGCACCACCGGGTCCACCATGGCACCGACCCCGAGTACCTGGACCGCAACTACGGCGGCATTCTCATCATCTGGGACCGCTTGTTCGGAACCTTCCAGCGGGAACTTTTCCGGCCGCACTACGGACTGACCAAACCGGTGAACAGCTTCAACATCTGGAACCTGGAGACTCATGAGTACGTCGCGATCGCCCGTGACGTGCGTTCGGCCGGACGGTGGCGGGACAGGCTCGGCTACATTTTCGGTCCGCCCGGGTGGACGCCCGCACCGTCTGCGCCGACTCAGCCGGCACCGGTTAGGGCAAGCTAGACCGATGGAAGTCAGGGAGACCAAGCTGCCCGGCGTGGGGCTGCGCTACGAGTTCGAGAACCGGGACGGCGAACGGATCGCGGTGATCGCCCGCCGCGGCGGTGAGTTCGAGGTGTTCGTCTGCGCTCTGCCCGGCGACCCCGACAGTGCGCGGCGGGTGTTCAGGCTGACTGACCAGGAGGCCGACGCGATGGCCCAGATCCTCGGCGCGCCGCGGATGGTGGAGGGCTACGCGGACCTCACCAAGGAGGTGCCGGGACTCAGCGCCGGCCAGGTCATGGTGAACGGGGGTTCCCGGTACGACGGAAGGCCGCTGGGGGACACCAGGGCCCGCACCCGTACCGGTGCGTCGATCGTCGCTATCGTTCGGGGCGATCAGGTCCTGGCTTCGCCCGGACCTGAGCAGATCCTGCAGGCGCGAGACGTGCTGGTCGTGATCGGCACGGACGAGGGCATCGAGGCGGTCCGGCAGCTCGTCGATCAGGGCTGATTAGGTGGCTGTCTCGGCGCCACTGCTTTTCGAGCTCGGGGCAATCCTCCTCGTGCTCACCGTGCTCGGGTCGGTGGCCCGGCGCTACGGGCTGTCCCCGATACCGCTGTATCTGTTGACCGGTCTGTTCCTCGGCACCGGCGGCGTCGCACCGGTGGCCTCGGCGGCGGAATTCGTCCAGACCGGGGCGTCAATCGGGGTGGTGCTGCTGTTGCTCACCCTGGGCCTGGAGTTCTCGGTGGCGGAGTTCTCCGAATCGCTGCGCCGCCACCTTCCCTCGGCAGCCGTCGACCTCGTCCTCAATGCAGTGCCCGGGGCGGTGGCCGGCTGGTTGCTGGGGCTGGATGCGGTCGGAATCGTGGCGCTCGCGGGCATCACCTACATCTCCTCCTCGGGCGTGATCGCCCGCTTGCTTGGTGACCTGAACCGGCTCGGCAACCGGGAGACCCCTGCTGTGCTGTCGGTCCTCGTTCTCGAGGACTTCGCGATGGCGGCCTACTTGCCGGTGCTCACGGTGCTCGCCTCCGGCGGAACGCTGGTCGAAGCGATGGTGTGGACCGCAGTGGCGCTCGGTGCCCTCGGGCTGGCCTTCCTGGTGTCTTTCCGCTGGGGCCACCACGTCGGCCGAGCGCTCGGGCACCCCGAGGACGAGCAACTGCTGCTGAGGATTCTGGGTCTGACGCTGATCGTGGCGGCCGTCGCCGAGCAGCTGCACGCCTCGGCGGCAGTCGGCGCATTTCTGGTCGGTTTAACGCTGACCGGTCCGACCGCAGATCGCGCCCGTACCGTCCTCAGCCCGCTCCGCGACCTGTTCGCAGCGGTGTTCTTCGTCGCGATCGGGTTGGCGGTGGCCCCGGCAGACCTGCTGCCCATGCTGCCGTTCGCCCTGGCGCTTGCCGCCGTCACTGCGGTCACCAAGATCATCACCGGCGCCTACGCCGCCCACAGGGAGGGTGCGGCCCGGGCCGGCCAACGGCGTGCCGGCGTCGCGCTGATCGCCCGCGGTGAGTTCTCGCTGGTGATCATCGGGCTGGTCGGCACGGGCGTCGGAACCCTTGCGGCCGTCGCGACGCCCTACGTATTCATCCTGGCGATCGCCGGACCGGTGCTGGCGCGTTTCACGAAGTGAATGCCTGGCACCATAAGAGGCTATGAGCATTGTTTTCGATCGACCCATCGATAAGGCTCTGGTCACCGAGGCCCTGGCGCCGGCCGTCTTCGGTTCGATGTGGCTCGACCCGGCCGTGTCGGGCGAGCGACCGGAATATCCCCGACTGGCGGGCCCGCTGACCTGCGATCTGCTGGTCGTCGGCGGTGGATACACCGGTCTGTGGGCGGCACTGCACGCCGCCGAACGCAACCCCGGCGCACAGATCGCCCTGATTGAGGCCCAGCGCGTGGGCTGGGCGGCCTCCGGCCGCAACGGCGGCTTCGTCGACGCCAGCCTGACCCACGGTGCGCATAACGGAAAGACCCGTTGGCCAGACGAATTCGACCAGCTTGAGCGGTTGGGCATGGAGAACCTCGACGGCATGCAGGCCGATATCGAGAAGTACGGGATGGACGTGGAGTGGGAACGGAACGGCATGCTGGACGTCGCGACCGAACCACACCAGGTGCAGTGGCTGCGTGACGCGGCCGACGATGGTGAAGGCGCGTTCCTGAACGCCGAACAGGTTCAGGCCCAAGTGAATTCGCCGACCTATCGGGCCGGGCTTCTGTCGGCCGATTCCTGCGCTCTGGTCAACCCCGCCCGCTTGGTCTTTGAACTGGCGCGGGTCTGTGCGGAGAAGGGCGTGCGGATCCATGAGCACACCCCTGCGGAGGCAGTGAAGCGTCAAGGCTCGAGGGTGGTGGTGCAGACGCCGGACGGCAGCGTCACTGCTCAACGGGTCATCCTCGCCACCAACGTCTTTCCGAGTCTGCTGCGCCGCAACCGGCTGCACACCATTCCGGTGTATGACTATGTGCTCGGCACCCAGCCGCTGACCGCATCCCAACTGGACCGGATCGGATGGCAGGGCCGACAGGGCATTTCCGACTCCGCCAACCAGTTCCACTACTACCGGCTTTCTGCCGACAATCGGATTCTCTGGGGCGGCTACGACGCGGCGTATTACTACGGGCGTCGTGTCGATCCGGCCCGGGAAGACCGGCCTAAGTCGTTCCGCAAGATCGCCCGCCACTTCTTCCTCACCTTCCCGCAACTCACCGATGTGCGTTTCGGTCACCGTTGGTCCGGACCGATCGACACCAATACCCGGTTCTGCGCGCACTGGGGGATGGCCGGCAAGGGCCGTATCGCCTACGTGAACGGGTTCACCGGGCTGGGCGTCGGCGCCGCCCGGTTCGCGGCCGACGTCTGCCTCGACCTGCTCGACGGACAGCGCACCGAGCGGACCGAGCTGGAGATGGTCCGCAAGAAGCCGCTGCCGTTCCCGCCCGAGCCGCTGGCCAGCGCCGGTATTCAGGCCACCCGGTGGTCGCTGGACCGTGCCGATCATCGCGGTGGTCGGCGGAACATACTCCTGCGAACCCTCGACCGGGCGGGGCTGGGCTTCGACTCATGACGTTCCAGTAGGCTCGCGAACGCCCGCCTAGTAGAAGGCGGTATCTACAGGAGGAAATCAAGCGTGGGAGACACACTCACCGCAGGACAGAAGCTGGGGCGGGGCGCCTCGCTCACTTCCAGCAACGGCGCCTACACCCTGACTCTGCAGGACGACGGCAACCTCGTCTTGGCCGCTCGGGGGGAGGCTGTTTGGGCCACCGGAACCGACAACCAGGGCATCGACCGTGCCGAGGTGCAGACCGACGGCAACTTCGTGCTCTACGCCGGGGACACCCCGAAGTGGCACAGCGACACCAAGGGTAAGAAGGACGTCAAGCTCGTCCTGCAGGACGATCGCAATGTCGTTCTGTACGCGGCCGACGGCGCGGCCTGGTCGTCGCGCACCGAGACCGACGCCCCGCCGCCGCCGGTCGTTGAAGAGGTCGAGGTCGTCGAGGTCGCTCCGGTGGCCGTCGAGAAGAAGACCCACACCGTGGTGGCCGGCGACACTCTGTTCAACATCGCCAAGCAGTACCTCGGTGACGGCAACCGGTACATGGAGCTGGCTCAGGCCAACAACATCGCCAATCCGGATCACATCGAGGTCGGTCAGGTCATCACCATCCCCTGACCTGCTGATGGGCGGTCCTGATAACTAGTCGGTAACGATTGGCCCAACAGGCCGATACACACCTCGACACGTTTTTGCGATCGCGTCGGTTGACGGATCGCCGACCGATCGGGGTGTATTGTGCCAGGTTTTCTGCGATCCGCCCCCATCGTCGCGGCGGCGGCCGGAGCAGTGCTGACCGCGCTGTCGCCGGCCGCCGCGGCCGATGGAGATATCGAGGTGTTCCCGGGTATGGAAATCCGTCAGGGCAGCACCGTCTGCACTCTCGGGTTCATCGATCCCGTCACCCGTACCGGCTATTCGGCCGGTCACTGTCGTGGCAACGGCACCGTCACCGACCGCACCGGCCGGTTGATCGGGACCGTGACCTCCTCTCGCGACAACACTCCCAACGGTGCTGTGGTTCGCACCGATCAGGTGATCTCCGATTACGAAATCATCAGCCTGGTCAAAGAGGTCACCATCAATTCAGTACTGCCCGGCGGCCGTCGACTGGTGGTCGATCCCAACGCGGTGTTGGTCGCCGGCCAGCCGATCTGTCATTTCGGGGTGGTGACAGGCGAGAGTTGCGGAACCGTCGAACGGGTCAACAACGGCTGGTTCACCATGACCAACGGCGTGGTCAGTCAGCGCGGCGACTCCGGTGGCCCGGTCTACACCCTGGCCGCCGACGGCACGGCGGTGATGGCCGGACTGTTCAACAGCACCTGGGGGCACCTGCCCGCCGCGGTGTCCTGGAAGGCCACCGGCGACCAGGTCCGGCAGGACAACGGGGCCGCTGTCGTCAGCGTCGCCGCAGGCTAAGAACTAGAACACGTTCTCGCGAGTCGATATCCTCGACAGGTGAGCGGGCGCGACATCCCAGCAGTCATCAACGCCTCGGCGCTGAGCGATTACTCAGACGACGTCGACGTCGTGGTGATCGGCTTCGGCATCGCCGGCGGGTGTGCAGCGGTCTCGGCCGCAGCGGCTGGGGCGCGGGTGCTCGTGCTGGAACGAGCGGCGGTGGCCGGCGGCACCACTGCACTGGCCGGCGGTCACTTCTACCTCGGCGGCGGCACCGCGGTGCAGCAGGCCACCGGTCATCCCGACAGCCCCGAAGAGATGTACAAGTATCTCGTCGCCATGTCGCGCGAGCCCGAACTCGACAAGATCCGGGTCTATTGCGAGGGCAGCGTCGAGCACTTCAACTGGCTTGAGGACCTCGGCGTGCACTTCGAGCGCAGCTACTATCCGGAGAAGGCGGTGATTCAGCCAGGAACTCAGGGGCTGATGTACACCGGGAACGAAAAGGTCTGGCCCTTCAAGGATTTCGCGGCACCCGCGCCCCGCGGACATAAGGTGCCGGTGCCCGGTGACACCCAGGGCGCGGCCATGGTGATCGATCTGCTGCTCAAGCGGGCGGCCGAACTGGGCGTAGTGATCCGCTACGAGACCGGCGCGACACACCTGATCGTCGATGACGGCGCTGTCGCCGGGGTGGCCTGGAAACACTTCGGTGAGACCGGGGCGATCCGTTCCGGCGCCGTGGTGATCGCCGCAGGCGGTTTCGTGATGAACTCAGAGATGGTCGCCGCCTACACGCCGAAACTCGCCGAGAAGCCCTTCGTGCTGGGCAATACCTACGACGACGGGCTCGGCATCCGACTGGGAATCTCGGTAGGCGGCGCTACCAAACACATGGATCAGGCATTCATCACCGCACCGGTTTATCCACCTGCGGTGCTGCTCACCGGGATCATCGTCAACAACCTCGGCGAGCGCTTCGTGTCCGAGGATTCCTATCATTCGCGCACATCGGGTTTCGTGATGGACCAACCCGACAGCGTCGCCTACCTGATCGTCGACGAGGAGCACCTGCAGCGCCCGGAGTTTCCGCTCATCAAGTTCATCGACGGTTGGGAGACGGTCGAGGAGATGGAATCTGCGCTCGGCATCCCAGCGGGAAAACTGGTGGCCACCCTGAACCGCTACAACGAGCACGCCGCCAGGGGAGAGGATCCCGACTTCCATAAGCAGCCGGAATTCCTTGCCGCACAGGACCGTGGGCCGTGGGCCGCGTTCGACCTCTCGTTGGGCAAGGCGATGTACTCCGGGTTCACCGTCGGGGGGTTGGCGACCGACGTGGACGGCCGGGTGCTCGACCAGGACGGCCACGCGATTGCCGGCCTGTATGCGGCCGGCGCGTGTGCCTCAAACCTCGCTCAGGACGGCAAGGGCTATTCCAGCGGAACGCAATTGGGCTCGGGATCCTTCTTCGGCCGTCGAGCGGGAGTACACGCGGCCCGGCGTTGCTAGACGCCGACGGTCTCGTCATTGCGCTGCAGGTCCCAGGTGCCGTCGCCGTTCAACCGTAGATGATGCACATGGTGCTGGTGGACCGAACCCCGGTGGGTGACCGACACGATGATGCTGCGGGGTAAACGTTCGCGCAACATCCGGTAGATCGCGAACTCCTGACCCTCGTCGATCGCCGATGTCGATTCGTCGAGGAAGATCAGGTCAGGCTGTTGAAGCAACACCCGCGCGAAGGCGATCCTTTGTTGCTCCCCGGGGGAGAGCACCTTGGACCAATCCTGGATCTCGTCTAGTCGGTTGCACAGATGGCCCAGAGCGACCGCGTCGAGTGCGGCCATCAGGTCGTCGTCTGAGATGGTGCACTCCCGACTCGGATAGGACAGCACCGCCCGCAGGTCGCCGAGGGGCAGATAGGGGACCTGTGAGAGGAACATGGAGTCGCGGTCCCCGTCGGGCCTCCGCAGTGTCCCGCTGGCGTAGGGCCACAGTCGGGCGACGCTGCGCAACAAGGTGGTGCGCCCGCACCCCGACGCCCCGGTGATGACCAGGGATTCGCCAGGATCGAGCCTCAGGTTCAGCCCGGTGAGCAGCGTTGTGCCTCGCGGGTTTCGAACCTCGATGTCGCGCAGCTCGAGCGAGCCGTCGGTGCTGTGCTCAGCGGTCAGTCTGGGCAGCTCGCGAGCCTGTTCATTGGCGCTGACGAGCCCGTCGAGACGGATGATGGTAGCTCGGTAGGCAGCGAAGTAGTCATACACCGATCGGAAGAACGACAGCGAGTCGTGGACGCTGCTGAATGCACTGGCCGATTGGGTTACATCGCCGAAGCTGATCTGACCCTTGAAAAGCCGCTGGGCCTGCACGACCAGTGGTAGCGGATTGATGAACTGGCTGATCGTCTGATTCCAGCCCAGGAGTGCGAGAGTGCGAACCACGTAACCGCGATAGTTGGTGATGATCGCCGCGAAACGTGTTTGGAGAACGCTCTTTTCGGCTTCCTCGCCACGGTAGAAGCTGATCGACTCAGCAGCGTCGCGCATGCGCACCAGCGCATAGCGGAAGGCGGCGTTGGTCAGTTCGTTGCGGAAGCTGAACCGAATCAGCGGACGGCCGATCCAGAACGCGACCACCGTAGTGGCGAAGACGTACATCAACGCGATCCAGAACAGCGCGTGATTCAGCGTGATCCCGAAGAACGTCAGCGGACCGGACAGATTCCACAGGATCGGGGTGAACGCCACGACCGAGACCATCGCGTTGATGGCGCCGAACAGCAGTGTCGTGGTGGTACCCGCCGTCGGGGTGTTCTCGCCCGTTCCGGTCGAAGCGGTGAACGCGTCGATGTCCAACTGGATGCGCTGGTCGGGGTTATCGACCGGGTTCTCGAGAAACCGGCCCCGATAGAACGATTCATCGTCGAGCCAGTCATCCGTGAGTTTGTCGGTGAGCCATACCCGCCAGCGGATGATGAAGTTTTGGGTCAGGTAGATGTCGAGGATCTGCCGCCCGACGAACAGTGCGGCGATAACGCCGAACGTCACAATGGCGGTCCAGAACCCAGTCACCCCGGAGGCGCGTACCGCGTCGTTACCGGATCCAGCGCCTTCGAAGGCCACCTGCAGTGATGAATAAAGGTCGTTGGCCTGATAGCTGAGCAGGACCTGCAGTCGAACCGTGATCAGCGTCAAGAACAGCAAAACGCCCAGTCCCGCCCAGACCCGGGCGCTGCCGGGTCCGCGGAAGTAACCTCCGGTCACCCGCCAGAACTGCCGCCCCCAGGTGGTGTAGCGTGCCAGCAGCACCAGCACGATCACCGTGACGACTGCGGTGACCAGCCATGCCTTAGCGGTCCACAGCAGCGAATGCGGGATCTCGTTCGCCCAGTCCAGTGAGGGCTCGTACATCTCCATGGGCTTTCACCTCCGCCTTGCCGCACAGCATGGCAGCAAAGCCCTCAGACCGGTGCGGGTTCGCTGCCCTTGACCCGGCCGAGGCGCCAGGCGCCGTCGCCGAGGAGTTCGAGGTGCTGCTTGTGATACCGATCCACTGCCGGCCGGTGGCTGACACTGACGACGATGCTGTCGGGCAGTTCGGTGCGAAGCAGGTCGTAGACCACGTACTCCAGGCCCTCGTCCAGAGCCGAGGTGGCTTCGTCGAGGAACACGACTTTGGGCCTGGTGAGCAGAATCCGGGCAAAGGCGACTCGCTGCTGTTCCCCTGGTGAGAGAACCTTGGCCCAGTCCTCCTCCTCGTTCAGTCGCGAGTTCAGATGGCTCAGGGCGACCTTGGACAGTGCCCGCTGGAGCTCCTCGTCGACAATCTCGCCGGACTTTGCGGGGTAGGAGACCACCGTCCGCAGATCGCCCAATGGCACATAGGGCAACTGGGACAGGAACATCGTCTCGTGACCATCCATCGGACGGCTCACTGATCCCGTTGTGTAGGGCCACATCTGGGCGATGCTGCGCAGCAGTGTGGTCTTGCCGGCCCCGGAGCGGCCGGTGACCACCATGCTGTCGCCGGGTTCCAGGCGCAGATCCAACGGGTCCAGAAGTTGGCTGCCGTCGGGTGTACGGACCTCGACGCGATCGAGTCGCAGCGATCCATCGGTGCTGGGCAGGGTTTCCAGGCTGGGCATCTCACGGGACAACTGGTTGGCCTCCACCATTCCGTAGAGACGGATGATCGACGCTCGGTACGAGGCGAACTGGTCATAGGCGTTGCGGAAGAACGACAGCGAGTCGCTGATGTTGGAGAAGGCGCTCGCGGATTGGGTGACGTCGCCGAAATCCATCTCGCCCTTGAACAGCCGCGGGGCCTGAACGATGAGCGGCAACGGGGTGATGATCTGGCTCATCGACAGGTTCCACCCCGTCAGGCCCAGGGTGCGCCGGACGAAACGGCGGTAATTGGCGATGATGCTGTCGAACCTCTTCTTGAGGATTCCGCGTTCGGTGCCCTCGCCCCGGTAGAACCCCACGGCCTCGGCGGCATCCCGCAGGCGAACCAGCGCGTAGCGGAAGGCGGCGTTGGTCAACTCGTTGCGGAAGCTCAGCCGGATCAGCGGGCGGCCGATCCAGAACGCCACCACCGTCGCGAAGAACACGTACACGAACGCCACCCAGAACAGAGCGCGGTCCAGTGTGACGCCGAAAACCGTCACCGGGCCGGAGAGATTCCACAGGATCGGGATGAAGGCGATGACGGTACACACCGATGAGATGGCACCGAAGATCAGCACCGAACCGGTTCCCACGGTGGGTGAGTTCGGGGAGCCGCTGACTCCGGTGGTGAACACGTCGATGTCCTGCTGGATACGCTGATCGGGGTTGTCGGTGTTCGCCTCGGTGAATCGGCATCGGTAGTACGCACGGTCACTGAGCCATTCACCGGTCAGCCGGTAGGTGAGCCAGGTGCGCCACCGGATGATGAAGCGCTGGGTGAGGTAGATGTCGAGCATCACCTGGCTGACGTAGATGGTGGCCAGAATGCCGAAAATGCCGAGCGACACCCAGAAGCCGTGAATGGCGTCGGCCCGGATGGCATCTTCCTTGGCGCTGGTGGCTTCGAACGCAACCTGCAGGGAGGTGTAGAGGTCGTTGCTGAAATAGCTGAGCAGCACGCTGATCCGCACCGAGATCATCACCGACAGCAGCAGCACTGCCAGCCAGACCCAGACCTTGATCGCCGACCGCCCCGTGAAGTAGTCACCGGTGATCCGCCAGTACTGCCGTCCCCAGACGGTGAAACGGGCCAGTAGGTACAACACCACCAGGGTGATCACCGCGGCAACTGCCCAGTAGCGCAGAATCCACAGTAGCGACGGGAGAAGTTCACTTCCCCAGTCCATTGACGGCTCGTACGGTTCCAACGCGCTCTCCTCACCTGCACGGCAGTTCTCGCGAAGCTACCGCAGCGCTGGTTAGTCTCGGGCGATGGGGATCGACGACGCACGACATAGCGGGGAACCCGACACCGTCCACGCCGGCCGCTTGATCGCCCGGCGACTCAAAGCCAGCGGTATCGACACCGTGTTCACCCTGTCCGGAGGCCACCTGTTCTCGATCTACGACGGCTGCCGCAGCGAGGGCATCCGGCTGGTCGACACCCGTCACGAACAGACCGCTGCTTTCGCCGCCGAGGGTTGGTCCAAGGTGACCCGAGTTCCCGGCGTGGTGGCTCTCACCGCCGGCCCGGGTGTCACCAACGGGATGAGTGCCATGGCTGCCGCGAGCCAGAACCAGTCCCCGATGCTGGTGCTGGCCGGCCGCGCACCGGCGCTGCGCTGGGGGATGGGCTCGCTGCAGGAGATCGACCACGTGCCCTTCGTCGCCCCGCTGACCCGTTACGCGGCGACCGCCGAGTCCGCGGCCGCGGCCGGGGACCGGATCGATGACGCGCTGCGGGCGTCGGTGGCAGCACCCTCGGGGGTCGGGTTCGTCGACTTCCCGATGGATCACGTGTTCGGCGAGGCGACCGACCGCGACGAACCGGGTGCGCTGACCGAATTGCCCGGGCAGCCCCGTGCTGACGGCGCCGCCCTCGACCGCGCGGTCTCGCTGCTGTCCAAGGCCCGGCGGCCGGTGATCATGGCCGGCACCAACGTGTGGTGGGCCCACGCCGAAAACGAGTTGTTGCACCTGGCCGAGAAACTGCGAATACCGGTGCTGGCAAACGGAATGGCCCGCGGCGTCGTCGGCGCCGACCGGGATCTGGCGTTTTCGCGCGCCCGCTCGGCCGCCCTATCCCAGGCCGATGTGGCCCTGGTCGTCGGCGTGCCGATGGACTTCCGACTGGGCTTCGGCGGCGTGTTCGGCCCGCACACCGAACTGATCGTCGCGGAGCGGCGCGAACCTGACCGTGACCCGCCCCGCGCGGTGGCCGCCGGGTTGTACGGCGATCTTCGCGCCACACTGACTGCACTGGCCGAGGCCACCCCGACCGAGCACGAGGAGTGGGTCGGCGGGCTGCGAACGATCGAGGCCGCAGCCCGCGCCGCGGAAGCCTCCGAATTGGCCGACGACCGGACCCCGCTGCATCCGATGCGGGTCTACGCCGAACTGATGCCGCTGCTGGACCGCGACGCGATCATCGTCATCGACGCCGGCGACTTCGGCTCCTACGCTGGGCGGGTCATCGACAGCTATGTGCCCGGTGCCTGGCTGGACAGCGGCCCGTTCGGCTGCCTCGGGTCAGGGCCGGGTTACGCCCTGGCCGCCAAACTTGCCCGGCCGGACCGCCAGGTGGTGTTGCTCCAAGGTGACGGCGCTTTCGGGTTCTCCGGCATGGAGTGGGACACCCTGGTCCGACACGGGGTGCACGTCGTGTCGGTGATCGGCAACAACGGCATATGGGCCCTGGAGAAGCATCCGATGGAGATGCTCTACGGCTATTCGGTCGTGGCCGACCTGCGGCCGGGCACCCGCTATGACGAGGTGGTGCGGGCGCTCGGCGGCCACGGCGAACTGGTCAGCAGCCCGGACCAACTTCGGCCGGCGCTGCGACGCGCCTTCGAGTGCGGACTGCCGGCGGTGGTGAACACACTGACCGACCCGACGGTGGCCTACCCCCGCAGATCCAATCTGGCGTGACGGCCGAACGGTACCGTTGACCGGTGGCCAGAAGTTCCTCGAAGACTCCCAAGACCGACTCCACCGGACAGGGCCGGGTCAGCCGCGGCTTCTGGCGGCTGCTGGGCGCCTCCACCGAGAAGGTCAAGGCCCAGACCATGGCCGAGGTGGAGGCCTCGGCGCAGTTCGACGAGAAGGCCCGCGGTCTCGACGACGAGCAACTGGTCAAGGCCGCGCAGCTCTTGGAACTCAGAGAGTTGGCCGATTCGGCGGACGTCCCGCAGTTCCTCGCCATCGCCCGGGTGGCCGCCGAGCGCACGACCGGTCTGCGGCCGTTCGACGTGCAGTTGCTCGGAGCGCTGCGGATGATGGCTGGCGACGTCGTCGAAATGGCCACCGGCGAGGGCAAGACACTGTCCGGTGCCATTGCCGCCGCGGGGTATGCGCTTGCCGGACGGCGGGTCCACGTGGTCACCATCAACGACTACCTGGCCCGGCGCGACGCCGAGTGGATGAGCCCGCTGATCACCGCACTCGGCCTGACGGTCGGCTGGATCACCGAGGAGTCCACCCGCGAGCAACGCCGCGCGGCATATCAGTGCGACGTCACGTACGCATCGGTCAACGAGATCGGCTTCGACGTGCTGCGTGATCAGCTCGTCACAGACGTCGACGATCTCGTCTCGCCGAACCCCGACGTCGCCCTGATCGACGAAGCCGACTCGGTCCTGGTGGATGAGGCCCTGGTGCCACTGGTGCTGGCCGGCACGACGCACCGTGAGACACCCAAGGTCCAGATCGTCCGGCTGGTCGGCGAATTGACCGCCGGGGTGGATTACGACACCGACTCGGACAACCGCAACGTCCATCTCACCGAAGTGGGCGCGCAGAAGGTGGAGAAGGCGCTGGGCGGGATCGACCTGTACTCCGAGGAACATGTCGGTACCACGCTGACCGAGGTCAACGTCGCTCTGCACGCCCACGTGCTGCTGCAGCGGGATGTGCACTACATCGTTCGGGACGGGGCCGTTCAACTCATCAACGCCTCCCGAGGCCGGATCGCCGCCCTGCAGCGCTGGCCGGACGGCCTACAGGCCGCAGTCGAGGTCAAGGAGGGAATCGAGACCACCGAGACAGGTGAGGTGCTCGACACCATCACCGTCCAGGCACTGGTCAACCGGTATCCGACGGTGTGCGGGATGACCGGCACCGCGCTGGCTGCAGGCGAACAGCTGCGCCAGTTCTACAAGCTGGGTGTCTCACCGATCCCGCCGAACACCCCGACCGTCCGGGAGGACGAGCCCGACCGGGTCTACATCACCGCCGGAGCCAAGAACGACGCCATCGTCGACCACATCATCGAGGTGCACGCAACCGGCCAGCCGATTCTGGTCGGCACCCAGGACGTCGCGGAATCCGAAGATCTGCACGAGCGGCTGGTGCGCCGCGGCGTGCCGGCAGTGGTCCTCAACGCCAAGAACGACGAAGAGGAGGCCCGCGTCATCGCCGAGGCGGGGAGGCTCGGATCGGTCACGGTGTCCACCCAGATGGCAGGCCGCGGTACCGACATCCGACTGGGCGGATCGGAGGCCGACGACGATTCGCCGCTGAAGTCGGCGGTCGCCGAGCTCGGCGGACTGCACGTGGTCGGCACCGGCCGACACAACACCGAGCGTCTGGACAACCAGCTTCGCGGACGCGCCGGCCGCCAAGGCGATCCCGGCTCGACGGTCTTCTTCTCCAGTTGGGAGGACGACGTCGTCGTCGCCAACCTGGAGAACCCCAAACTGCCCACCGAATGCGACGAGACCGGGCGGATCACCAGCACTAAAGCCACCCAGCTGCTCGACCATGCCCAGCGGATCGCCGAGGGCAGATTGCTTGACGTGCACGCCAACACGTGGCGCTACAACCAACTCATCGCCCAGCAACGGGGGATCATCGTGGAGCGCCGCAACACCCTGCTGAGCACCTCGACCGCGCGTGCGGAACTGCAGGAACTTTCTCCCGAACGGTACGACGAACTCGCTGAACAAATCTCCGAGGACGACCTGGAACGGATCTGCCGCAACATCATGCTGTACCACCTTGACCGTGGATGGGCCGACCATCTGGCCTACCTGTCCGATATCCGGGAGAGCATCCATCTGCGGGCGCTCGGGCGGCAGAATCCGCTCGACGAGTTCCACCGGATGGCCGTCGACGCCTTCACCCATCTCGCCGCCGATGCCATCGAGGCCTCCCAGCAGACCTTTGAGACGGCTAACGTCCTTGCCGAAGAGCCCGGACTCGACCTGTCTAAACTGGCCCGCCCGACGTCGACGTGGACCTACATGGTCCACGACAACCCGATGCAGGATGACACGCTTTCGGCGCTCAGTCTGCCTGGGGTGTTCCGCTAGGTTCATCCCATGCAAGGTCGGATCCTGACGATTCCCAACATCCTCAGCGTCATCCGACTCGCTCTGGTTCCGGTTTTCCTGTATCTGCTGCTGGCCCGGCACCATTACGGACCCGCGGTGGCCATTCTGATGTTCAGCGGGGTTTCGGACTGGGCCGATGGCAAGATCGCCCGACTGGTCGCCAATCAGTCGTCGCGGCTGGGGGAGTTGCTGGACCCGTTGGTGGATCGGGTCTACATGGTTGCGGTCCCACTGGGCCTGGCATTGGCCGGGGTGGTTCCGTGGTGGTTCGTTGCTCTTCTGCTCGGCCGCGATGTGCTGCTGGCTGCGATGTTGCCGGTCGTACGCAGACGGGGGGTGACGGCACTTCCGGTCACCTATATCGGCAAGGCAGCGACGTTCGCGTTGATGTCGGGATTCCCGCTGATCCTGTTGGGGCAGTGGGATTCTGGCTGGAGCCGCGTGGTGGGGGCGATCGGATGGGCCTTCGTGATCTGGGGCGCCGGGATGTATCTGTGGTCGGCGGTGCTGTACCTCGTCCAGGTACGGATGGTGGTTCAACGACTGTGAGAATAGTGCGCCACCAAGCCGCCTGAAGCTACGCTCAGCCCGTCAGAATGACCGTGATCAGAGGAGCACCGTGAGCGACATTCCCGCTGACCTGCGTTACACCGCCGAGCACGAGTGGATCCGCCGGACCGGTGCGGACACCGTCCGGGTCGGTATCACCGACTTTGCGCAGTCCTCGCTGGGCGATGTGGTCTATGTCCAGTTGCCGGAAGTGGGGGCTGCGATCACCGCTGGAGAGTCGTTCGGCGAGGTCGAGTCGACCAAGTCGGTTTCCGATCTCTACGCGCCGCTGTCGGCAACGGTGGTTGCCGTCAACACCGACCTCGATGCCAGCCCGCAGTTGATCAATTCCGATCCCTATGGTGAGGGCTGGCTGCTGGAACTCCAGGCCGATTCCGTCGCGCTCGAGCAGGGTTGGGCTGCTCTGCTGGACCCCGAGGCCTACGGGTCCATCCTGAACTGAGGAATCTGCTGAAATCTCCAGGGAAGTGAGTTGTTAGGGTGCCCGCGAGACGGATGATCCTGCAGTGGTCGGGACACCGGCGGCCGCTGAACGGTACGGTCGAGTCAAGCGGCAGCGCAGCCATTGAAGGTAGGAGTAGCGAGTGACTGAGAAGGATTGGCAGTCGGGGACCGGCGACAGCTCGGAGGAGCTGACCGTCGAAACGACCTCGGTGTTCCGCGCCGACTTCCTCAACGACCTCGAGGCGCCCACCAGCCCCGCCGGTGAGACCGCGGTGTCCGGCGTCGAGGGCCTGCCCTCGGGTTCGGCCCTGCTGGTCGTCAAGCGCGGGCCTAACGCGGGTTCGCGTTTCCTGCTGGATCAGCCGACCACCTCGGCCGGCCGGCACCCCGATTCCGACATCTTCCTCGACGATGTCACGGTCAGCCGTCGGCACGCCGAGTTCCGCGCCGACGGCGGTGAGTTCCACGTCGTCGACGTCGGAAGCCTCAACGGGACCTACGTCAACCGCGAACCGGTCGACTCCGCCGCCCTGTCCAATGGCGACGAGGTTCAGATCGGCAAATTCCGGCTGGTGTTCTTGACCGGACCGCGAGGCGGGGAGGGCGGTGCCGGCAGCCAGTGACCGCGCCCGATAGTCCCGCACCGGCCGGAATGTCCATCGGCGCGGTGTTGGATCTGCTGCGGCCGGACTTCCCTGATGTGACCATCTCCAAGATCCGGTTCCTCGAGTCCGAGGGTCTGGTCACTCCGGAGCGCAGTCCTTCCGGCTACCGGCGGTTCACTGCCTATGACTGTGCCCGGCTGCGGTTCATCCTCACCGCTCAGCGCGACCAGTATCTACCGCTGAAAGTCATCAAGTCCCAGCTGGATGCCCAACCTGACGGGGAACTGCCGGTCTCGCCCTATCCAGCGCCGCGGCTGGTCACGGTGAGCGGCGATGGCGACACCGTCAGGGCGGCCGGCGCGCCCAAACCGGTGCGTATCAGTCGCGAGGATCTGCTCGCGCGGTCCGAAGTATCTCCAACGCTGATCACCGCGCTGTGCCGGGCCGGCATCATCACCACCGGACCGGGCGGATTCTTCGACGAGCACGCCGTGACCATCGCCCAGTGCGCGGCAGCGCTGGCAGAGTACGGAGTGGAACCTCGCCACCTGCGGGCATTCCGTTCGGCTGCCGACCGGCAGTCCGATCTCATCGCCCAGATCGCCGGTCCGGTGAGCAAGGCCGACCGCACCGGCGCCCGCGACCGGGCCGACGACCTGGCCCGCGAGGTCGCCGCGTTGGCCATTACGCTGCACACCTCACTGATCAAGTCCGCCGTGCGAGACGTACTGGACCGCTGAGGACTAGACTTCCTGAGTGTCGGTACGGGACGCGAAAGACGCGAGTGGGCGGAGGTCCGCGGATGGCTGAGGTACGAGTCGTCGGGGTTCGTGTCGAACAACCTGCCAATCAGCCGGTGCTGCTGCTGCGCGAGGCCACCGGTGATCGCTACCTGCCGATCTGGATTGGGCCCAACGAGGCCAACGCGATCATTCTCGAGCAGCAGGGTGTGGAGCCCGCACGTCCGCTAACTCATGATTTGTTCCGGGATGTGATTGGGGCGCTTGGGCATTCGCTCAAAGAGGTCCGCATCGTGGATCTGCAGGAGGGCACTTTCTACGCCGACCTGATCTTCGACCACGACGTCCGGGTCTCAGCCCGGCCGTCAGATTCGGTCGCCATCGCGCTACGAATGGGTGTGCCGATCTACGTCGAGGAGGCGGTCCTCGACGAGGCCGGGCTGCTGGTACCCGATGAAAACGACGAGGAGTCGGCCGGAGCGGTGCGTGAGGATGAGGTGGAGAAGTTCAAGGAATTCCTCGACAGCATCTCCCCGGACGACTTCAAAGCCGGCTGAGCAGACCCCACGTCACGGATGAGTCTCATCTGTGTGACTGGCTGTCCCGACACGCCAGCGCGACACGTCGACTCTGATTCGTCCTGCTCATACTTCGGATGCGACTTGGGTTGCGGCAGGAGCCACGACCGCCCGTCTGCAGGCGTATGCTCAGATGACTTGCGAGCGTGACGCGGCAGGCGAGCGGCTGGCTGGAATGGCGAGAGGAATCATCGTGGGTGACGAGCCACGTCAGGAGCAGCTCGATTTCGCTGCCCCCACCGCGTCGGTGGCGGCAGTGAGTTCTCCGGTGCAGGGCGGGCTCTTCCCGGATGATTCGGTGCCGGACGACTTGGTCGGTTACCGCGGGCCCAGCGCCTGTCAGATCGCCGGCATCACCTACCGCCAGTTGGACTACTGGGCGCGCACCTCGCTGGTCGTGCCCTCCATCCGCGGGGCCGCCGGTTCCGGCAGTCAGCGGCTGTACTCGTTCAAGGACATCCTGGTTCTCAAGATCGTCAAGCGGTTGCTGGACACCGGGATCTCGTTGCACAACATCCGCGTCGCAGTCGACCATCTGCGTCAGCGCGGGGTGCAGGATCTCGCCAACATCACCCTATTCTCCGATGGCACCACAGTGTACGAGTGCACCTCGGCCGAAGAGGTGGTTGACCTGCTGCAGGGCGGTCAGGGGGTGTTCGGAATCGCCGTCAGCGGTGCCATGCGTGAGTTGACCGGCGCCATCGCCGACTTCCCGGGTGAGCGCGCCGACGGCGGCGAGTCGATCGCCGCGCCGGAGGACGAACTTGCGTCCCGGCGCAAGAGCCGGGACCGCAAGATCGGTTAGAGCTTTTCAGCTCGGATTCACCGCCCAGCTCGACCCCAATCGTGGCGGCGAGCAGTATGTCCCGCGCCCCGGCTAGAATCGTGAGCGCATCGACCTCGCACGGGAGAGTTCTGCGGCATCCAGCCGTGGACGCCGAAGGAGCAACACCTCTCCGCTAACCTCTCAGGCCCCCGGACCGTGCGCGGAACCATGCCTCTGGAAAGTGGTTGTCCGGACGTGAGCCGGTGCATCCCGCCCATGGGGAAAGGCGCTGCAGCGCTGAATCTCTCAGGCACCGACGACAGAGGGAGGGGACGTCCGACCCGGCCACGTCCGTCCCCCGAGGAGCCTGATGCCTGATCACAACTCTTTTGCTCGCCGCCATATCGGCCCGGATGCCGAGGACCTCGCGGTCATGCTGGGCGTCATCGGGGTGGAATCCCTCGACGACCTGGCTGCCAAGGCCCTACCGGAAGGCATCCTCGACGTGCTGACCGGCCATGATGTCGCGCCGGGGCTGGAATCGCTGCCGACTCCGGCCGGCGAACACCAGGCGCTGGCCGAACTGCGGACGATGGCCGACGCCAACACCGTCGCGGTGTCGATGATCGGCCAGGGCTACTACGACACCCTCACCCCGCCGGTGCTACTGCGCAACATCATGGAGAACCCGGCCTGGTACACGGCGTACACGCCCTATCAGCCGGAGATCAGCCAAGGCCGGCTCGAAGCGCTGCTGAATTTCCAGACGATGATCTCCGACCTGACCGGCCTGGACATCGCCAACGCCTCGATGCTCGACGAGGCCACCGCCGCTGCCGAGGCCATGACCCTCATGCACCGTGCCACCCGGGGCTCATCGAACCGGCTGGCCGTCGACTCCGACATCTTCCCCGCCACTGCCGCCATCTTGGCCACCCGTGCCGAACCCCTGGGCATCGAACTGGTCAGCACCGATCTTCGCAACGGACTACCCGACGGGGAGTTCTTCGGGGTGATCGCCCAGGTGCCGGGTGCCAGCGGCAGGGTCACCGACTGGTCCGGACTGGTCGAGCGGGCTCACGCCCGCGGGGCGCTGGTGGCGCTGGGCGCCGACCTGCTGGCCTGCACCCTCGTTGCGCCGCCCGGAGAGGTGGGCGCCGACGTGGCGTTCGGAACGGCCCAGCGGTTCGGCGTGCCGATGGGATACGGCGGTCCCCATGCCGGCTATCTGGCCGTCCACACCACCCACGCTCGCCAATTGCCGGGTCGTCTGGTCGGAGTGTCTCAGGATGCCGACGGCGCGCCTGCGTACCGGCTGTCGCTGCAAACCCGCGAGCAGCACATCCGCCGCGACAAGGCGACCTCGAACATCTGCACCGCCCAGGTGCTGTTGGCGGTCATGGCCGCCATGTACGCCAGCTATCACGGCCCCGACGGCCTCACCGCCATTGCCCGCCGGGTACACGGACACGCCTGCAGAGTCGCCGCCGGGCTTATCGCGGCCGGTGTCGAGGTGGTGCACGACACCTTCTTCGACACGGTGCTGGCCCGCGTTCCCGGCCGGGCTGTCGCAATTCAGGATGCGGCCCGCAAGCGGGGCATCAACATCTGGCGGCCGGACGCCGACCATATCTCGATTTCGTGTGACGAAGCGACCACCGATGAGCACGTCGCGGTCGTTCTGGAGGCGTTCGGCGCCGGCGTCAGCGGAACGTTCAGCGTGTCCGAAATCGAAAATCGCACAACGGAATTTCTCACACACCCCGCGTTTCACCGGTACCGAACCGAGACCGCGATGATGCGATACCTGCGGTCGCTGGCCGACAAGGACCTGGCGCTGGACCGGACGATGATCCCGCTCGGCTCGTGCACCATGAAACTCAACGCGGCCGCCGAGATGCAGTCGATCACCTGGCCGGAGTTCGGCCGACTGCACCCGTTCGCGCCGGCCGACGACGCATCGGGTCTGCGACGGTTGATCGCGGACCTTCACCAGTGGCTCACCGGTATCACCGGATACGACGCGATCTCACTGCAGCCCAACGCCGGTTCGCAAGGCGAATACGCCGGACTGCTGGCGATCCGCGCCTACCACGCCGAGCGGGGGGAGTCGCACCGCAACGTCTGTCTGATCCCCTCCAGCGCGCACGGTACCAACGCAGCCTCGGCCGCCATGGTCGGCATGCGGGTGGTGGTGGTGGGCTGCCGGGAGAACGGCGACGTGGACCTCGACGAACTGCGGGCAAAGGTCGATCAGTACGCGGATTCGCTGGCGGCGCTGATGATCACCTACCCCTCCACCCACGGCGTGTACGAGCACGACATCGCCGATATCTGTGCCGCGGTCCATGACGCCGGCGGTCAGGTGTACGTCGACGGCGCCAATCTGAACGCTCTGGTAGGTCTGGCGCGGCCCGGCAAGTTCGGTGGCGACGTCAGCCACCTGAACCTGCACAAGACCTTCTGCATTCCACATGGCGGCGGCGGCCCGGGCATCGGACCGGTCGCGGTTCGGGCCCACCTTGCGCCGTATCTGCCGGGGCACCCGTTGGCTCCCGAACTACCGCAGGGTGCGCCGGTGTCCGCGGCGCCCTACGGGTCGGCCTCCATCCTGCCGATCACCTGGGCCTACATTCGGATGATGGGGGCGGACGGCTTGCGCAAGGCCTCGCTGGCGGCGATCGCCTCGGCGAACTACATCGCCCGCCGTCTCGACGAGTACTACCCGGTGCTCTACACGGGCGAGAACGGCATGGTGGCCCACGAATGCATCTTGGACCTGCGCCCGATCACCAAGGCCACCGGTGTCAGTGTCGACGATGTGGCCAAACGATTGGCGGACTACGGATTCCACGCGCCGACCATGAGCTTTCCGGTGGCCGGAACACTGATGGTCGAACCCACTGAGAGCGAGACCCTTGCCGAGGTCGACGCTTTCTGTGAGGCGATGATCGCGATCCGCGCCGAGATCGACCACGTCGGCTCAGGGAAATGGCCCGCGGACGACAACCCATTGCGCAACGCTCCCCATACCGCCGAGTGCCTGATGATCGAGCAGTGGGACCACCCCTACACCCGCGAGCAGGCCGCCTATCCGCTGGGCAAGGGCTTCCGGCCCAAGGTGTGGCCGTCAGTGCGCCGGATCGACGGCGCCTACGGCGATCGCAATCTGGTGTGCTCGTGCCCACCGGTCGAAGCTTTCGCCCACAACTGATGGCACAACGGTGAACAGCATGTTTCCCGAGTCGGTTCGACAATGGCGGGACGCCGGCAGGATGCTGTCGACGCCAAACGGTTCAGTGTTCGTCCGATCCGCCCCCGGTAGCGGACCCACCGTGCTCTTGTTGCACGGATTTCCCTCAAGCTCTTACGACTTTCGCGCTGTCACCGACCGGTTTGGCGATCAGGGCTGGCTCGCCCTGGACTTCCTCGGCTTCGGACTGTCTGACAAGCCCCGGCCGCACCGCTACAGCCTGCTGGAGCAGGCCGACATCGTCGAACAGGTGGTTGCTGCAGAGGCCGCCGGACCGGTGGTGCTGATCGCCCACGATATGGGCACCTCGGTGGCGACCGAACTGTTGGCGCGAGACCTCAACGGGCGGCTGCCGTTCGAACTGCGCAAGGCCGTGCTGACCAACGGCAGCGTGATCCTGGAACGAGCCAGCCTGCGCCCCATCCAGAAGATCCTGCGCGGTCCGCTGGGGCCGCTGGCCGCACGGCTGACCAATGAGTTTGGATTCCGAAGGGGTTTCGCGAAACTTTTCAGCGCGCAACATCCGCTCACCAGAGAGGAGTCGGCGGCGCAGTGGTCCCTTATCGAGTACAACGGCGGCCGCCGAATCATGCACCTGCTCAGCGCCTATCTCGGCGAGCGGGTCGAGTTCGCGCCGCGCTGGCATGGCGCCGTGCGGGACTGGCCCAAGCCGCTCAGCTTCCTCTGGGCCACCGGCGATCCCGTCGCTACCACGTCGGTTCTGGCCGGCCTACGCGAACTACGGCCGACCGCGGAAGTCATTGAAGTGCCCGATGTCGGCCACTATCCACAGATCGAAGTTCCCCACGAATTCGCCGCTGCGGCAAAGTGGTTGCTGCAGGACCGCTGAATTCAGGACATCAGCTGCGCGATAGCTCCCACCAGATCGGGGGAGGCTGAATTCGCGACTTCCTGATATCTGCCGCCGGATAGCGCTGCCACCGCCTCCCAGGTCGGCCGGTCAGGGTCACCGCTGAAGTCGATGACGTTGATCGCAACCGGCCGCTGCGGATCTTGCAGTCCCTTGATGACGTCCTGCAGACCCGGGCCGTCCAGGCTTTGGTCGGTGTGCGGACCCTGGGTGATGATCAGTACTGAATTACGCTGCCCCGGGCGGTAATTTGCCACTGCATCGCGGTAGGCCTCGCGCAGCGTCGTGAACGAGACACCGCCGCCACTGGTTGGCGATGTGTTGTCGAGCACGCCGGTGATCGCGGCTGAGCGGGGCCCCGGGCCGACCGGATCGGACAGCGGACCGGTGGTCACCGCTGCGGCGCTGTCGATCTTGTTGAAGGTCCACAGTCCGACGGCCGCATTGGGCGGCATGGCGTTGATCCGGTCACGCAGTGCTGCGGTGACGTTGGACAGGCGCGATCTACCGCCCTCGTCACCGGTGAGGCCTTCGTTGAGCACCACGGTCGTGGTGCCACCGGGCGACGGACTCACAAGGCCGGCGATCGCTGCGCGCATCGCGTCGTCGGCGGTGGTGTGTGCGGCGGCCATCGGCGGGAAATCGACGACGTCATTGCTCTGCGGGCGAACGCCCTCGGCGCGGAAGCCCGCTTTGGCAAGCTCCTCCAACTGGTCGTCCTTACCCAGGAACCGGGCGAACTCGCTTGCCCCGGCGATTTGTTCGTCGACCAGCCAGGGGCCGGCCAGCAGCACTGTCGGGTAGTCGGCTACTGCCGCGGGTCCGCTGGGCATCCATTCCGCGACGATGTCGGCGGAGTTCGGCATATCGGTGGATCGGGCGTAAAGCTGCTGTTCGGTCATGGCCACGGCGTGCACCCCGCCGTTGGCGGGCAGGCCTGGCGCGGTCAGCGCAGCCCAGGCAGCGTCGAGGGTGTTTTCCGGCAGGCGGGGCTGACCGGCCAGCAGCGCGCTCGCCGCCGGGATGCCCGCCGTGGGCGGGGTGTTCGGCGGGGCAGAGGTCGCCGCAACGGCTTCGGTGGCCAGGAAGGCGGCGTCGGCCGAACCGACCGGGGGCAGGGCCAGACGCAGCGGGCCCCACCCCGCGAGGTCACGGGCGTCGAGGGCGGCCGGGTCGTTCTGCAACCCGGGCAGCGCGGACCACCCCTCCTGATCCAGGGCCTTCTTCAGGTCGGGACGCACCGCCAGCACCACCGGGGAGGTGACCAGCGGCCGTGCGTCGCTGACCACCTGTTTGCCTGCGGCGGACTGCAGCCGGGCCGACTGCACCGAACTGGCAGGCAGCCAGAGCGCCGGACGCTCACCGAGTTCAGCCGGCCAGGTACCGGTCAGTCCCTTGAGGACGGCTTCCGAGTCAGCTTGTGTGACAACGACATCCACGCATTTGTCGCCCACCGGGCTGGCTTTGTCGTCGAATGAATCGGCGAATGCGGCAATGGGGCCTGCGATCGAGGGGTCGGCGACGACCGCCACGGTTGCCGTTCCCAGTAAGCACTGTTGAGCGGCATCGCTGGAACGACGGGAAAGGGAGTTGCCGAAGAACCGCCAAAGGATGATCCCGCCCACCAAGACCACCACCGCGACCAGTGCGGCGATGACACCCATGCTCACCCCGCGCCGGCCTCCGTCGGCGCGGCGGCGTCGTGCGGGCTCTCCGGATTCGCCCTCGGAGGGGACGCTGTGCCTACCCATCCGTCTACAAACCCAGACTCTGTTTGTATTCGCGGCGCCGGCGATGCAGGATCGGCTCGGTGTAGCCACTGGGCTGGGCTGCGCCGGCCAGGATCAGTTCCCGGGCCGCCTGGAAGGCGATGCTCCCCCCCGGATCGGGTGCCATCGGGTGGTAGGAGGGGTCACCGGCGTTCTGCTCGTCGACCACCGCGGCCATCCGTCGCAGACTGGCTGTGACGTCCTCTTCGGTGATCACGCCGTGGTGCAGCCAGTTGGCCAGCAACTGGCTGGAAATCCGCAAGGTGGCTCGGTCTTCCATCAGTGCCACATCGTGGATGTCGGGAACTTTGGAGCAGCCCACACCGGCGTCGATCCAGCGGACCACGTAGCCGAGTATCGACTGACAGTTGTTGTCGACTTCCTCGTGGATCTCGGCCGGCGTCCAGGCGAGGTCGCGCTGGGCCAATGGAATGGTGAGCAGTTGCTCGATGGTGGTGCGGCGCTTGCCCGCCAGTTCGCGCTGCACCGCGTCGACGTCGACGTAGTGATAGTGCATGGCGTGCAGGGTCGCGGCGGTGGGGGAGGGCACCCAGGCGGTGGTGGCACCGGCCCGCGGTTGGCCGATCTTCTGCTCGACCATGTCGGCCATCAGATCGGTCATCGCCCACATACCCTTGCCGATCTGTGCCCGCCCGGAGAATCCGCATGCCAGACCCACGTCGACGTTCTGGTCCTCGTAGGCCAGAATCCACGGCTGGGTCTTCATCGCACCCTTGCGGACCATCGGTCCGGCCTCCATCGAGGTGTGAATCTCGTCGCCGGTGCGGTCCAGGAATCCGGTGTTGATGAACACGACCCGGTCCGCGGCGGCCTTGACGCACGCCTTGAGGTTGAGGGTGGTGCGGCGTTCCTCGTCCATGATGCCGATCTTGATGGTGTTCGGCGGCAGGCCGAGGACGTCTTCGACGCGGCTGAACAACTCACAGGCGAAAGCCACTTCCTCGGGCCCGTGCATCTTGGGCTTGACGATGTAGATCGAGCCGGTACGGCTGTTCTGGCCGTTCAGACCGTGCATCGCGATAAGGCTGGTGAACAGGGCGTCCTGGAGGCCTTCGTAGACCTCGCGGCCGTCGTGCTCGCCCTCGCCGAAGACGACGGCGTCATTGGTCATCAGGTGGCCGACGTTGCGGACGAACAGCAGGCTGCGGCCCGGCAGGACCAGTTCCGTGCCGTCGGGTGAACTGTAGGAACGGTCGCCGTTGAGCACCCGGGTGAAGGACTTGCCGCCCTTGCTGACCTCCTCGGCGAGGTCACCTCTGTTGAGCCCCAACCAGTTCCGGTAACCAAGCACCTTGTCGTCGGCATCGACGGCTGCCACCGAATCCTCGAAATCCATGATCGTGGTCACCGCGGACTCCAGGACGACGTCCTTGATGCCCGCCGGGTCGGTCGAGCCGATGGGGGAGTTCCGGTCGATCAGGATCTCGATGTGCAGGCCGTGATTGACCAGCAGAACCGAGTCGGGTGCGGACGGGTCGCCGGTGTATCCGGCGAACTGACCCGGGTCGGCGAGGCCGGTCACGTCGTCGTTGCGCAGGCCCACCTCCAAGCGGCCGTCCTCGACCAGGAACCTCGCCACGTCGAGGTAACTGGCGTCCATCAACGGAACCGCATCGTCGAGGAACCTGCGGGCGTAGGCGATGACCTTGTCGCCGCGGATGGTGTTGTAGCTGCTGCCCTTGCCTGCGCCGCCCTCCTCGCTGATGACGTCGGTTCCGTAGAGGGCGTCGTAGAGCGAACCCCAGCGGGCATTGGCGGCGTTGAGGGCGAATCGGGCGTTGAGGATCGGCACGACCAGTTGTGGACCGGCGGTCGAGGTGATCTCCGGGTCCACCCCCGGCGTGGTGATGGTGAAGTCGGCCGGCTCCGGCTGCAGGTAGCCGATCTCGGTCAGGAAACGCTGGTAGTCGGCCGTCGCGAACCCGCCGATCACGCGCTGGCGGTGCCACCGGTCGATCTGGGCCTGCAGGTCGGCGCGGCGGGCCAGCAGCTCGTCGTTGCGTGGCGTGAGGTCGGTGACCACCTTGTCCACGCCCGCCCAGAAACTCTCCGGGTCGACGCCGGAGCCGGGCAGGGCCTCATTGGTGATGAAGTCGTAGAGCGGCCTGGCCACCCGCAAACCACCCACGACGACCCGATCGGTCATTGGTTCCTCCCTCAAGGAAAGTCGCTTGATCCTATCCGCCGGTCCTGCGCGGCAAGTAGTCGCTGGCACTGGGTCAGCAGCGCCGCGCGGATCGGCGCGGCACGCTCGGTGAGCAGACCCTGACGCCGGACGTAGTCGGCACGACCAGCGGGTTCCTCGACCGCAACCGGCTCAAACCCGTATTCAGCCAGGTCATAAGGGCTGGCTCGCATGTCCAGCTCGCGGGCGGCGGCGGCCAATTCCAGGCTGTCCATGAGTAGCTCGGAGTTCACCAGTGGCCCCAGCTTGTAGCACCACTTGTACAGATCCATCGTCGCGTGCAGGCAGCCCGGCTGCTCAGAGTCGACCTGCCCCGATCTGGTTAGCTGAGACTCGTTGCGGCGGGTTGCCGGCGCGGTGAAAAACCTGAACGCATCGAAATGACTGCAGCGCAACGGCATCGACTCGACTACGGCATCGGTCTGTGCCGGGCCTAGTCGCAGCGGCACTGCGGCGTGCCGAACTGCCCCCGCTCGGTAGACCATGGCCCACTCGTGCAGCCCGAAGCAGCCGAATCTCGCCGGCCGCGACGCCGTCGCCCGCAGCAGACGGGCGATGAACCGCACGGTCGGCAGCCGCGACTGCAGGTACTGCCCGCTGACGGTGACACCATCGGGTGTCGCGACGTAGCCGCCCCGGTTCAGGTAGGCCTCGGCGCCAGGACCGGACAGGACCGCGCCGTAGCCGGGATGCCACACGCGCAGCCGGCGCGGACGCAGGCTGTAGTAGGTGAACAGGAAATCCCACACCGGGTGGCTGTCCCCGCCATGTGCGCGTGCCGGGTGCGCGGCGGTGAACTCGTCAACCCGGGTGCGATGGGCCGCGGCCCGCTCCGGCCAGTCCGTCTCAACCACGGTGGGTGCCGTCGCGGACGGTCCCCACGAGGTCCTCGACCAGATCCTCCAGCGTCACCATTCCGCATACTGTCCCGTCGGGACCGGTGAGCAGGGCGAGGTGGCTATTGTCCTGGCGCAGTCGGGTCAGCGCCGCGGGCAACGGCATGGTGGCGGACAAACGTGGCAGGTAGCGCACCGCATCGGCACTCACCACCGAGCCGGGATGGTCGACGAGGTGCATGGTGTCCTTGATATGGACGAACCCGAGGAACCCGCCGGTGTCGTCCACCACAGGGAACCGCGAATAGCCGGTGGCTGCAAGGGCGCGCTCGATGTCGGCCACTGTCGGGCCAGAACCCGGCGCGGCTGCCCGCAAGGTGCGGATCTGATCCAGAGGCACCGCGACGTCTCCGGCCACCCGGTTGCGAATCTGCAGGGCCCGGGAGAGCCGAATGTGCTCTTCGGGGTCCAGCAAACCCTCCGACCGGGACTCGGCGATCATCTCGGCGAGCTCGACGGTCGATACTGTGACCTCGAGCTCATCTTTGACCTCCACCCCGAATAGGCGCAGGATCGCGTTGGCCGCCACGTTGTAGAACGCGATCAGCGGCCGCGCCATCCGAACGTAGGCCAGATAAAACGGGACCAGCAGCATGGCGGTGGACTCGGGACCGGCGATGGCGATGTTCTTCGGAACCATTTCGCCGAGCAGCACGTGCAGGGTGACCACCATGGCCAGCGCCACCAGGAAGGAGACGGTGTGCAGGACCGCGTCGGGTACCCCCAGGAGGCCGAACGGCTTCTCCAGTAGGTGAGCGATGGCAGGCTCGCCGACACGGCCGAGAAGAATCGAGCAGATGGTGATTCCCAACTGGGCGCCTGCCAGCATCAGTGACAGTTGTTCGCCGGCTTCCATCACGGTGACGGCTCGTTTTTTGCCCTGTGCGGCGAGTGCTTCCAGCCGGTCGCGGCGCGCCGAGATCAAGGCGAACTCGGACCCGACGAAGAACGCGTTGGCGATCAGTAGGAAGACGGTGAGCAGCACACCGAAGATCTCCGAACCCATCAGTGGCCACCGCCCTCGTCGTGACCGGCCTCATGGTCGCGGGTCAGGGTCAGCCGATCGATCCGACGCCCGTCCATGGCGTTCACAGTGGCGCGCCAGACGAGGCGATCCCGGCTGGATCCATCGGTGTCCGTCACACCGAGATCGACGGACTCGCCGGGCACCGGGATGTGTCCGAGGCGTTCCAGGACCAGCCCGCCGATGGTTTCGTATTCGCCTTCGGGGCCCCGGAAGCCGGTCGCGGCGGCCACCTCGTCGATCCGGAGCAGACCGGCCACCTCCCAACCGTTTCCGGATGGCAGCACGTCGGGCGTGGAGTCGTCGTGCTCGTCCCGGACGTCGCCGACGATCTCCTCGATGAGGTCCTCGACGGTGACCATGCCGGCCGTGCCGCCGTATTCGTCGACAATCAGCGCGACCTGCAGCCCGTTGGCTCGAACCTGGCTCATCAGCGCGTCGCCGTCCAGCGTGGACGGCACCCTGGGCACCGGGACGGCCAGGGGTTCGAGTCGGGTCTGAGCGCGCTCGGCGGGTGGCACCTGGAAGATCTGCTTGACGTGCACGATCCCAACTGTCTCGTCGAGGTCGCCGTCGACTACCGGAAAGCGGGAGAAACCGGTCGCGATCGCCACGCGCTGGAGATCGGCGATCGTGTCATTGATCTGCAACACCTCGATCTCGGTTCGAGGGGTCATGAACTCCTCAGCGATCCGGGCGCCGAACTGTAAGGATCTGTCGACCAATTCCGCGGTGCCCGCGTCGATCGCGCCGCGTTCGGCCGAACTCCTGACGAGTGAGCCGAGTTCCTGGACCGAGCGCGCTGACCTGAGCTCCTCGGCGGGTTCTATCCCGAGACGCCGAAGAATCCAGTTGGCGATCCCGTTGGTCAGCCTGATCGCCGGGGTGAACAGCCAGGAAAATGCAAGCTGAGGACCCGAACTGGCTCGGGCGGTCTGAACAGGGCGCGCCACCGCGAGATTTTTCGGCACCAGTTCGCCGAAAACCATCGACAACGACGTCGCAAGAAGAATCGCCAGGACCAGGGCCAGCCCGGGAACCGCCCGCGAAGGAAGTCCGAGAAGGCTCAGCACCGGGCTCAGGAGTCGGGCCAGCACCGGTTCGGCCAGAAATCCGGTAGCCAATGTGGTGATCGAGATACCGAGTTGGGCGCCGGACAATTGGAATGACAGCGTGCGATGTGCCCGTTGTACGAACCGGTCCCGACGGTCACCGGAACGGGCGTTCGCATCGACGGTACTTCGTTCCAGCGCTGTCAACGAGAACTCCGCCGCGACGAATACCGCGGTTCCCAGCGTCAGGGCGACGATGGCAAACAGGCTGACTACCACGTTGGTGACGCTCATCGGGCCACCGGAGTTTGGCCGCCGGGGCGAGGTCCCGGCCGCCTAGAACAGGGTTCGGACTCCGGCCCAGAAGCGGTTTCCTCGGTCCAACAGGCCGCTGAAGCGTCCTGGGCCCCGACGGGCACCTGCGGCACGTGGTCCCTTTCACTCGGTGAACGACGATGATGAACGATAACGATGAGGTCGAACGGAGGCATCTCATGCTAGCGGTTGCATCGCCGCAGGTGGACTACCAGCCGGTCGGCAGTGGATGGCCCTCGGCGAAGCCTGCGCTGGACTGGACGCCCAGAACTGCCTGATCGTGCAGTTCGGCCAGCGTGTGCGCGCCCACGTAGGTGCAGGTGCTGCGCACCCCGGAGGTGATGTGATCCAGCAGATCCTCAACCCCGCCGCGGTCCGGGTCCAGCGCCATCCGCGAACTGGAGATGCCCTCCTCGAACAGCGCCTTGCGGGCCCGGTCGAATGAACTGTCGGCGGCGGTGCGGGCGGCGACAGCGCGTTTCGAGGCCATGCCGTAGCTCTCCTTGAAGGGCTGCCCATCACGGTCGAACATCAGATCGCCCGGCGATTCGTAGGTACCCGCGAACCACGAGCCGATCATCACGTTGGCGGCGCCGGCCGCCAGTGCCAGGGCCACGTCGCGGGGATGGCGGACGCCGCCGTCGGCCCAGACGTGACCGCCTAGTTCCTTTGCCGCAGCGGCGCACTCGACCACAGCGGAGAACTGCGGGCGGCCTACCCCGGTCATCATCCGGGTGGTGCACATCGCCCCCGGGCCCACGCCGACCTTCACGATCGAGGCGCCTGCCGCGATGAGGTCCCGGGTGCCTTCGGCCGACACCACGTTGCCGGCCGCCAGTGGCACCCCGAGGTCCAGTGCGGCGACGGCCTTGATGGCCTCCAGCATCTTGACCTGATGGCCGTGGGCGGTGTCGATGACCAGGACGTCGACACCGGCATGGACCAGTGCGCGGGCCTTCGCCGAAACATCTCCGTTGATCCCGACCGCCGCCGCCACCCGCAGCCGGTTCGAGGCATCCAGGGCGGGGGAGTAGATACCCGCACGCACCGCCCCCGTCCGGGTGAGCACCCCGCCCAGCGACCCGTCCGGCGCGGTCAGTACCGCAACCCCGACCGGGTTGTTCTCCAGTAGTTCGAAGACGTGGCGGGGATCGGCGTCGAGGGGAGCGGTGACGAAGTCGGCGATCGCGACATCCCGGACCCGGGCGAAACGATCCACCCCGGTGGTCGCAGCCTCGGTCACTAGTCCGATGGGCCGGTTCCCGTCGACGACCACTGCCGCACCGTGCGCGCGCTTATGGATCAGCGCCACCGCGTCGGACACGGAGTCATCGGCGGCCAGGGTTACCGGGGTGTCGGCCACCAGGTGTCGACTTTTGACGAAATCCACCGTCTTCCTGACCGCGTCGGCGGGCAGGTCCTGGGGGAGCACCACGATGCCGCCCCGACGGGCGACCGTCTCGGCCATCCGCCGACCGGCCACCGCAGTCATATTGGCCACCACCACCGGGATGGTGGTCCCGGTGCCGTCGGCGGTCGACAGATCCACGTCGAACCGGGAGGTGACGTCGGATCGGTTGGGGACGACGAAGACGTCGTTGTAGGTCAGGTCATGGGCAGGGGCATGGCCATCAAGAAAACGCACGCTCTAAGCCTGCACCTCGGTCCGGTCCCCGCTCCACTGGGTGTGGAACCGCGCGGCGGGATCGGCATCGATGCGTCCGTAGGTATGGGCGCCGAAAAAGTCGCGCTGCCCCTGGACCAGCGCCGCGGGCAGACGCGCGGCGCGCAGGCCGTCGTAGTAGGACAGTGCGGAAGCGAAGCCGGGGATCGGGATGCCCAATTCGGTCGCGGTCACCACCACGCGCCGCCAGCCGTCGACGGCCGACTCGACCGCATTGCGGAAGTACGGATCGGCGATCAGGGTCGGCAGCGCGGGATTGGCGTCGTATGCGTCCTTGATCCGGTTGAGGAACTTGGCCCTGATGATGCAGCCACCCCGCCAGATGGTGGCCAGGTCGCCCGGGGTGATACCCCAGTCGTACTCATCGGATCCGGCCTGGATCTGGTTGAAGCCCTGCGCGTAGGCGATGATCTTCGAGGCGTACAGGGCCTGACGGACGTCTTCGACGAATTGCTCTGCATCCGTTGGCTTCTGACCCAGCTTGCCAGAGGCGAATCCGGCCACCGCCCGGCGCTGCGGAACCGATCCGGAGAGCGCCCGGGCGAACACCGCCTCGGCGATGCCGGTGACCGGCACGCCGAGGTCCAGTGCCGACTTGACGGTCCAGCGGCCGGTGCCCTTCTGCTCGGCCTCGTCGACGATGACATCCACCAACGGTTTGCCGGTCTTGGCGTCGACCTGGCGCAGCACCTCGGCGGTGATCTCGACCAGGAAGCTGTCGAGGTCTCCGGAGTTCCACGCGGTGAAGACGTCGGCGATCTCCGCCGCGGTCAGGCCGAGGCCGTCCCGCAGCAGTTGATAGGCCTCGGCGATGAGCTGCATGTCGGAGTACTCGATGCCGTTGTGCACCATCTTGACGAAGTGACCTGCGCCGTCGGGCCCGATGTGGGTGCAGCACGGCACGCCGTCGACGTGCGCGGAGATCTCTTCGAGTAGGGGACCGAGGGACTCGTAGGACTTCTTCGGGCCGCCGGGCATGATCGAGGGACCGTTGAGCGCACCCTCCTCCCCGCCGGAGATGCCGGCCCCGACGAAGTGCAGGCCGCGGTCGGCCATGGCCCTCTCGCGGCGGATGGTGTCGGTGTAGAGAGCGTTGCCCCCGTCGATGATGATGTCGCCGGGCTCCATGGCGTCGGCGAGTTCGTTGATCACCGCGTCGGTAGCCTCACCGGCCTTCACCATGATCAGGACGCGTCGTGGCTTCTCCAGCGCCGCCAGGAACTCCTCGATGGTCTCCGAGCGCACGAAGCTTCCTTCGCCGCCGTGCTCGGCGAGCAGCGCGTCGGTACGTCCGATCGAGCGGTTGTGCAGCGCGACGGTGTAGCCGTGGCGGGCGAAGTTGCGGGCGATGTTGGAACCCATGACCGCCAGGCCGGTCACGCCGATCTGTGCGGTCGCCTTCTGCGTCGAGCTCAATTGATCGCCTTTCTTGTTATGGCCAAAGCCGGTGAAGTTCGGTCAGCCAGGGAACGACGACCGCGACGGTCGGAATGACCAGGACCGCGGCTGCTGTGCAGTAGGCGGCCAGCGCGACCGCCCTGCTGTTGGGGGGGCCGGACAGCCGGCGCACCCGAATCACCGTGCTGGGTCCGCCGGCGGCCAGTGCCCCGACAGGGGTGGGGCCGCAGGCGCAGGTGACCAGGGCGCGCGCCAATGGTGTGGGGCCCGCGGCGCGCAGGGCGGCATCGTCGGCCAGCAGTTCGACGAGTAGGCGTACCGCGTCCAGTGCGCTGCCGCTGCGCACGAACCGCGGGAAAGCGGTGTGCACCGCGATGAATGCCTCCAGCACCAGGTCGTGGCGGGCGCGCAGGTGGGCCCGCTCGTGGCCCAGGATTGCGGCCAACTCAGACTTGTCCAGTGCCGCGAGCGTGCCGCGACTGAGCACGACGCGACTGCGCACCCCGGGCAGGCAGTAGGCCAGCGGTTCGGGCACGTCGAGCACGCGGACCCCGGTGAGTTCGCGGCGGGACTCCCCGAGCAGGTCGACGATCATGCGGTGCCGGGCGCGGCGGCGGCGGGTCCCGATGGCGACCTCGACAGCCGCCACGATGAGGCGGGCACCGATGAGCAGGGTGCCGGCCAGGACGGCAACCGATGCCAACCAGACCGGCCAGCCCAGCGCGGAGATCTGCTGGCTGATAACGGCGGTGGGCCGTCCCTCGGCATCCGGGACGAACAACCGGACCGCGAGGGCCAGGCCTGCGCTGAACGCCGACAGGACCGCGGCCAATGCGATCGCCTGCCACAGCACCACCGCGGCCCGCGGTGCGCGCATGGGCCAGGTTGCCCGCGCCAGCAGCGCTGGAACAGGCCCGGCGAGCGCTACCGCGAGGAGGGCGAAGGTCAGCGCTGACACGCCTGACAGTCTTCCCCAGGGAATGCGCGGCCGCTACAAGATCCGATGTTTGGTGTCCCGCTCCGGTCGTTTGGTCTCAAGATCGGCGAGGGCCCGCCGCAGCGCGTCGGCCTCCTCGGCCCCGACCCGTTCTACGAAGTGGACCAGAGCGGATCGACGGTCCCCGGAGTTGACCGCCTGGGACAGAGCGTCAACCATCAGGCCGGCCACCAATTCATCGCGGCCGTTGATGGCGGCGTAGCGGTGCGCACGGTCGTGTCGGATCTGCACGACCAGGTTCTTGCGGGCGAGTCGCTGCAACACCGTCATCACGGTGGTGTAGGCGAGATCACGCTGGGCGAGCAGGCCCTGGTGAACTTGGCGAACGGTCTGCGGATCGTCAGCCGCCCACAGGTGGTCCATGACCGCGCGTTCCAGTTCCCCCAGACCGGTCAGCTTTGCCATGTCTTCGTCGTCTCCTCGCGCTCGAGAGTACCCCGGTACTACTCATCGTCGTACCCCCGGAATTGCTCGTTCTAACTCGTCGGTCGCCCGGAAAGTTCCGAGCCTGTCGCCCTGAACAGCGAAACCGCAGGTCGGTCGGTTTCAGGGACCCGGGGGACTCTGACCTGCACGAGGCGTAGACACTGAAGGCGTGCACCCAGACGCCGGTCGTAATCCCGAGTTGTCCGCTCCCTTCGACTCCGAGATCGGTTTGACCTACACGGAGGTGACGCCCGACGGAGTGAAGGCGGAACTGACGGTCAAGCCGACTCTGCTGCAACCGATGGGCATCGTGCATGGCGGGGTCTGGTGCTCGGTGGTGGAGTCGCTGGCCAGCGTTTCGGCCTACGTCTGGCTGTCGGCCAACGGCGGCGGAAATGTTGTGGGGGTCAACAACAACACCGACTTCCTACGGGCGGTCACCGGGGGCACCGCCTACGCAATGTCCGAACCGGTGCACCGCGGTCGCCTTCAACAGCTGTGGCTGGTGACCATCCGCGACGACCGGGAGCGGCTGATCGCCCGCGGGCACGTCCGGCTGCAGAACCTGGAAACCCGGACGTAGACGAATCTAGCCCGAACCGGAAGCCAGCCGCAGGGACAGTCGAGCGCCACCCAACGGGCTGGTGGTCAATTCCGCTGTGCCGCTGTGGAGTTCGGCCTGTTGGGCGACCAGTGCCAAGCCGAGGCCGGAGCCGGAATGGCCGGCTGTAGAGCCGCGGGCAAACCGCTCGAAAACCGCGGAACGCTCCGCTTCCGGTACGCCCCTGCCGTTGTCGTCGACGGTCACCTGCACCCCGCCGTGGGAACTGTTTGCGGCGAGTTGCACGGTGGTGGCGCCGCCGTGGCGGACCGCGTTGGCGATGGCGTTGTCGATCACCAGGCGGAGCCCGGCCGGCAGGCCGAGCATCGGCACCGCGGGTGAGGGAACCAGCAAGACCCGCAGATTGGGGTAGGTTCGCTCGGCGTCGTGCGCGGCTCGGTCGAGGAGTTCGGTGATATCGAAGGAGACGAAGTCGTCCGCCGTGGTCAGCTCGCCCTGGGCCAGACGTTCCAGCGCGCTCAGGGTGGCTTCGATGCGACTCTGGGTGCGCATGGTGTCTCCGATGACCACTTTGCGCTGTTCGTCGGGGAGGTCCAGGGTGGAGAGCACCTCAAGATTGGTGCGCATCGCCGTCAGCGGGGTGCGCAACTCGTGTGAGGCCACCGCAGCGAAATCTCGCGCGGACTCCAGGGCTGCTTTGGTTTTCGCCTGCTCATCGCCGATACGGGCAAGCATGCCCTCGACGGCCTCACCAATTTCCACGGCTTCCCGCACGCCGCGCACCTGGACCTCTTCAGGCTTGGACTGTGCATTGATCGCGCGGGCCTGCTGGGCCAGCAGACGGAACGGATCGATCATGATCAACGAGAAAAACCAGCCCACCACGACGGTGCCGATGATGACACCGCCGCAGATTCCCACGACGCGCCAATGCAATTCAGCGATGCGGCGTTGGGTTTCCGCCACCGGTGCGCCGAGTGCGATGGACGCGACACCGACCGAGAAGGTGCGGACCCGGTACTCCACTCCGTCGATCGTGGTGTTCGCGTAACCATCGGCAAGTTTCGGCAGCACGATGTCGGCGGGCATCGACACGGCTGTCGATCCGGCCCTCACGGTGCGCACCAGATTTCCGTCCGGATTGGGCGTGTCCGTCGTTGTCGGCTCGGACAGCAGCATGCTGAAGTCACCCAGGCTGCTCACCGAGTCCAATCGCCGGTCCAATTGGCTGTATTGGTCGTTGGTGACGCCGACCCATACCCAGGTGCCGAGCGTGAGAACGAGGACGACGACCGACAACGCCGCCATGATCACGATGGTTCGTAGCGACAGCATCCGGTTGGGCAGCTGCTGCACCAGCCGGTAGACCAGTTCGTCGGGTTTCACCATGCCTGATGGGCCGCGGCGGCCGAAACCGCAGCTAGATTACGTCGGCGAGAATCAGTGCACGCTGCGGAAGGTTGCAACGGTCACGGAAGTCTCGGGAGGGCTGACGGATGGCGTCGAGTTCGGCGCGAACGTTCGGATTGGCGTTCAGGTACGCCTCGGTCTCATCCCGCACCTGGGTCTTGGGCAGGCCCTGAAGACCGCTGAAAAAGGCATTCACATCAGGGTGCGTGAACAGGTAGGCCGACATGGCCGCGGAGATCCCCGACATGACACCGGTCATGTCGGCGCTGGTGCAGTTGGGCGGCAGATCATCGGCCTGCGCCTGGGGGGCGGGAAAGCCGCCGGGCGCGATCAGAATGACACCCGCACCGAGGGCCGCAGCCGCGCCACGAAGACGCGACGGACGAGAACCTGACATGGTTTCCCCTCGTATGGTGTTCGGGCTCAGCGGTTCTGGTAGAGCGGGTCCGGAGTGATCTCGTTCTCTTCGACCCGTTCGACGATCTCCTGGAGTTGCTCGATCCGGGTGCGTGCGTAGGCCTGCTGCTCTGTGATGGTGAGCTGACCGCGGTGGCTGCCGATGAAGGTTCCGATCCAGGACAGGGCTGTGGTCAGCCGCGCCTTGAACCCGACCAGGTAGATGAGGTGCAGGAACAGCCATGAGAGCCAGCCGATGAACCCGCCGAACTCCAGTGGGCCGACCTTGACCACCGCCGAGTAACGCGAGACCGTTGCCATCGATCCCTTGTCGAAGTACTTGAACGGCTCCCTGGCCGCCGGGTCTGCGCCGTTGAGTTCCGCCTTGATGAGCCTGGCCGCGTAGCGGGCGCCCTGGATGGCGCCCTGCGCCTGGCCGGGGACGCCTTCCACAAACGCCATATCGCCGACCACGAAGACCTCGGGGTGGCCGGGAACCGTCAGATCGGGCAATACCTTGACCCGGCCGGCCCGGTCGACCTCCGCGCCGGACTGGTCGGCGATGTGCTTACCCAGTGGGCTGGCGGCGACACCGGCCGACCACACCTTGGTCTGGCACTCGATGCGCTCTTCGCGGCCGTCGCCGTACTTGACGTTGATTCCGTTGCGGTCGACGTTGGTGACCATTGCGCCCAACTGGATCTCGACTCCGAGTTTCTCGAGCCGCGCGGCCGCCTTCTTGCCCAAATTCTCGCCCATCGGCGGCAGTACCGCCGAGGCGGCGTCGAGGAGAATGACCCGGGCCTTGGTGGAGTCGATATGGCGGAACGCGCCCTTGAGGGTGTGGTCGGCGAGCTCGGCAATCTGGCCGGCCATCTCCACGCCGGTCGGGCCGGCGCCCACCACAACGAAGGTGAGCAGTTTGGCCCTTCGCTCCGGATCGCTGGAGCGTTCGGCCTGCTCGAAGGCACCGAGGATGCGCCCCCGCAGTTCTAGGGCGTCGTCGATGGTTTTCATGCCCGGCGCCCACTCGGCGAAGTGATCGTTGCCGAAGTAGGACTGTCCGGCACCGGCGGCCACGATCAGCGAGTCGTAGGGCGTCCGGTAGGTATGGCCCAGCAGCACCGAGTCGACGGTCTTGTTGGCGAGGTCGATGTAGGTGACCTCGCCGAGCAGCACCTGGCAGTTCTTATGCTTTCGCAGGATCACCCGCGTCAGCGGGGCGATCTCCCCTTCGGAGATGATGCCGGTGGCCACCTGATACAGCAGCGGCTGGAACAGGTGGTGGGTGGTCTTGGCGATCATCTTGATGTCGACGTCTGCCCGCTTGAGTTTCTTGACCGCGTTGAGCCCGCCGAAGCCGGAGCCGATGATGACGACTTTGTGCTTATCGGACGGAGTCGCGCCGGGATGGGTCATTCTCGCTCCTGAGTTAACGACGGACTGTCAGCATTACTCTAATCAGCCGTTTCCGACAACCGGCCGAAGCGCCTCGCCGACCTTGGTGATCGAACCCGGGACGTAGGAAGGCAGATTCAGGATCACTCCGTCGATTCCGGCGTCGACCACATTGGCCCGGACCGTTTCCGCGATCTGTTCCGGGCTGCCCACGGCCATCCGGCCGCGCATTGCGCGAGGCACCATGTCCTCGGTGAACTTGGGATCGGGCACCGCCGTCAGCAGCACGCTCGTCTCCAGGGTGGCCGGATCGCGGTCGGCTTCGTCGCAGCGTTTCGCCAGAGCCGCGACTTTGCCGGGCAGTTCGGTGAACGAGGCGATGATGTTCAGGTGGTCACAGTGGCGGGCGGCTATCCCGAACGTCTTCTTCTCGCCGCTGCCGCCGATCATCAGCGGAATGTGGTCCCGGAACCGGGGCTCCGCCATCGCCTCCTCGGTGCGGTAGTACTGCCCGGCGAAGCTGACCCGCTCGCCTGCGATCATCGGCGGCAGGATCTGCAGTGCCTCGTCCAGCTTGGCGAAGCGCTCGGTGAAGGTGCCGAACTCGAAACCCAACTGGTTGTGCTCGAGTTCGAACCAGCCGGTTCCGATGCCGAGCACCGCGCGGCCCTGGCTGATCACGTCGAGGGTGGTGATGATCTTGGCCAGCAGGGTGGGGTTGCGGTAGGTGTTGCCGGTGACGAGCGTGCCCAGCAGCACCCTGTCGGTGGCGGTGGCCAGCGCACCGAGCGCGGTGTAGGCCTCCAGCATCGGCTGCTCGGGGGAACCCAACATGGGCAGCTGATAGAAGTGGTCCATGAGGAAGACGGCGTCGAAGCCGGCGGCCTCGGCCTCGCGGGCCTGTGCGAGGACGGTGGGGAACAACTCCGCGACCGATGTTCCGTAGGAGAAGTTCGGGATCTGCAGGCCCAATCGGATCGTCACAGCGGTGACATTAGCGTCGGCTCGTGTGACCAGCACATCCTTGGTTGACTCCCGGGCATCAGGGGGGAAAGTCACTAAGGTCGGCTGATGAGGTCGAACGGGCCGCAGGCCGCAGCGTTGCCCCGCTGGGTGTACCTGCCGGCTGCGGTCGGTCTGCTGTTCGTCGGTCTGCCGCTGGTCGCACTGGTGGTCAAGGCCGACTGGACGCGGTTCGGGGCGTTGGTGACCAGCCCGGCCTCGACCACCGCGCTTCTGCTCAGCCTGCGTACCTCGGCTGCCAGCACCCTGCTGTGCCTCGTGCTCGGCGTTCCACTAGCGCTGGTGCTGGCCCGACACCATGGTCGGACAGTCCGGGTGTTGCGTCCGTTGGTCCTGCTGCCTCTGGTGCTGCCGCCGGTAGTGGGCGGCCTCGCTCTGTTGTACGTCTTCGGCCGGCTGGGACTTCTGGGTCAGTACCTCGAAGCCGCCGGGATCCGGATCGCGTTCAGTACCGCGGCAGTCGTGCTTGCCCAAACTTTCGTGTCGTTGCCCTTCCTGGTCATTGCCTTGGAAGGCGCGGCGCGGACCGCGGGAAGCGGTTACGACCGGGTGGCCGCCACCCTGGGCGCGGGGCCCTCCCGGGTTTGGTGGCGGGTGACGCTGCCACTGCTGGGACCCGGCCTGGTGTCCGGTGCCGTGCTGGCCTTTGCCCGGGCGCTGGGAGAGTTCGGGGCCACGCTTACCTTCGCCGGGTCCAGACCGGGGGTCACGCGGACCATGCCGCTGGAGATCTACCTGCAGCGCGAGGCCGATCCCGATGCCGCGATTGCGCTCTCGGTGCTGCTCATCGCGATAGCCGCGGTGATCGTGCTCGGCCTTGGATCACGACGCATCACGGGGATCCACGTTGGCCGGGCTTGACGTTTCCGTAACGGTGGCGGCGCGGGGCCTCGACGTCTCGTTCAGCGTCGAATCAGGTGAGGTACTGGCCGTGGTGGGCCCCAACGGGGCTGGTAAATCGTCGGCCGCTGCCGTTGTGGCCGGCCTGCTGCATGCCGACCGGGCACTGGTACGGGTGGGGGACCGGACCCTGACCGACACCACCGCAGGAGTTGACGTACCCGTTCACCATCGGCGGGTCGGTCTCATGCAGCAAGAGCCGCTGTTGTTCCCGCACATGAGCGTGCAGGGCAATGTGGCTTTTGCAGGCGGGCAGCGCCGCGCCCAGCACTGGCTGGAGCGGTTGAACGCCACCTCGTTGAGCGATCGGCGGCCGGAAGAGTTGTCGGGCGGTCAGGCCCAACGGGTGGCGCTGGCCCGCGCGCTGGCCGCCGAACCGGATGTCCTGCTGCTCGACGAACCACTGGCCGGTCTGGATGTCGCGGCCGCAGCGTCGGTGCGCGCGGCGCTGCGCGAGGTACTGAACGATAAGGAAGCGGGCACCCGCGCGACCGTCCTCATCACCCATGACCTTCTCGACGTTCTCGGGTTGGCCGACCGGGTGCTGGTCCTGCAGGACGGTCGGACCGCCGAATCCGGCAGTGTGGCCGAGATCCTTACCGCTCCGCGCAGCGCGTTCGGCGCCCGGATCGCCGGGGTCAATGTGGTGCGCGGAGTCGTCACCGGACCGTCGACGATGCTCAGCGCCGGGCGGTCGTGGCACGGCGTGCGGGCCGAGGGTGAGTTCCTGGCGGTTGGTGGTGTCGCGGTCGCGGTGTTCTCCCCGGCGGATGTGGCGGTGTACCGGGAACAGCCTCACGGAAGCCCGCGTAACTGCCTGCCGGTACGTGTTGCCGGGCTTGAACTGGCCGGCGGGGTGGTCCGGGTCCGGGCCGCCGAACAGAACGACCGGTTACCTGGCCTCGCGGCTGATGTGACCCCGGACGCAGTTGCCGACTTGCGTCTGGCGATCGGTGATTCGGTCTGGTTCAGCGTGAAGACGCAGTCAGTGAGTTTGCACGCAGGCTTTCGGTCGGATCAGCGGCCTACGGTGTGATTTGCCCGAATCGTTGCAAAACAGCAGCCGACACAGCCGACCGCGAACTTGCTTCACGGCTGTAACACGGTAGGTTTTTCGCCATGACGCAGTCGGAGCCGACTTCACGACGCCCGGGGCTGTGGACGGCCTTGGCCGCCACAGCCGCCGCAGGTGCGAGCGCAATCGCGATCGTCTTGCCGCCGACCACGGCGACAGCCGATCCCGTGCCCCCGCCGCCGGCTCCCACGACCGCCCCGCCGGCGGCCCCCGCTCCACCTCCTCCGCCGGCGGATCCCAACGCTGCTCCAGCCCCGGCCCCGGCCCCGGCCCCGGCGGATCCCAATGCTGCACCGGCCCCGGCCCCGGCGGATCCGAACGCTGCTCCGGCCCCGGCCCCGGCCCCGGCGGATCCCAATGCTGCGCCGGCTCCGGCCCCGGCCCCGGCCCCGGCGGATCCGAACGCCGCTCCGGCACCGGCCCCGGCTCCTGTGGATCCGAACGCTGCTCCGGCTGCTCCGGCGCCGGCCC